>CAZLBC010000226.1:0-2563 GCA_964557575.1 uncultured Planctomycetaceae bacterium | reverse complement strand
GTAACTTCTCAATAAGTACCTGACAAGCCCCGGCCCCGGGCGCGC
Source organism: uncultured Planctomycetaceae bacterium (assembly GCA_964557575.1). Classification (GTDB taxonomy): domain Bacteria; phylum Planctomycetota; class Phycisphaerae; order SM23-33; family SM23-33; genus CAZLBC01. The sequence goes on along the minus strand of CAZLBC010000226.1, from coordinate 2,518 downwards.
CCGGACGATGCGAGGGTGAAACTTCTTCACTCGTCCTCCGTTCTCGTCGCCGCTATCGTAATCCGGAAGCTCCGGTTAACGAGAACGGCGACGCGAACGGAGAAGGATTCCGGAAACCGGAAGTTACAGGTCAGTATAGACAGGGATTGCCGACCAACGACTGTCGATGAGGATCATGACGAGGATCGAGACGAGGATCAAGATCGAGGATGGTCGGGACGATGATTGTCTTCAGTCGGCATTCAGGGAGATTGTGCATTGGTGCGAATGAGGTCGGGCAAAGGCGGGATTTGACCGGCATTCGAGACACGGTCATTGAGATAGGCCCAGAAGGAAACTCCCAGTTTCCGGCATGTCTTCTTGAGACTGGTGAACGTATCGCGGCAGCGTTTGCCGTTGTCGGAACGTGTGCTGCCGCTGACTTTGCGTTTTTTGACGTATTCTCGGATATCGGATTCGCTGAGATTGTTGTGCAGTGGGATATCCGGCCGGTCCAAGACCAAAAGCAATTCCGCTTTGTTCTTGGCCACGCGGCGCAAAGCTGCGTCCAATACCTCGCTACAAGTCTCCGTGGCGAAGATCTCATCAAAGCGCTTTTCCAGGGCAAGCTTTGTTTCCTCGTCGGGCATCTCTTTGTATGCCTTCAGGTCTCGATAGAACTGCCAGATACAATCTCGGATGGCCTCGATGGCCTTGCTTTCTTCCTCGCTACAGCCGATGAGCTTGTGGATGGTCCTTTCGGCATGAATCCAGCACAGCGCATGAAGCAGAATATTGAATTGCCCGGCATCGTCACTGAGGATCACCAGCTCTTTGGAGAACCCGTGATGCAGAACGCTGCCGAGCAGCGCGCCCTCCGTGGCGATCCGGATATGGCGATCTTTCTTGATGCCCACTTGCTCCAGGTGCCGCTTCCAGTCTGCCTCGGTCGCAAGATGTTTGTCCGGGTCTTCGGCGAGCCGTGCGAGTAGAGGCTGCGGGAAGCTCTGCCGCTGTATGTACGAGAGCGCATCCTCGTTCATCACGTAATCGTCATGCCCTTTGCGCAGCAATTGCAGGAAGTTGATTCGGCTTTTGCTTCCGGTGCTCTCGAACCAAGCGAAGAATTCATTGCCGACATGAGTACAGTACCCGTTCTTGCCCGCATGCCGCGCGCCGGTATCGTCCACATTGATGTAGTCGGATACCTCCAGGCCTGCAGAGAGCACGCCGTCCTTCTCAAGGTGGAAAGCATCTTTCCCTTCGGTCAGGATTCGACTGACCTGCCCGGAGGAGATATCCACCCCGAAGTCCAGCAGTTCTTCCCATATCAAAGGCTGTGTGACATGACCGTGATTATACTGCTGCAGGATGAAACTCCGCAGCATTGCATTAAAATGCCCATCAACCGAATCGGGCAACGCCCCTTTGATCAGCTTGCCATCCGGTGTAAGCCAGATCTCCAGCTCATAGCACACGTTATGCAATTCAATCTTAATGCCTTGGACAATCCAATCGTCATGGCCGACGCGAGTCGAGCCCGCGGGGAGGTCCTTAGGTGGCACCGGTATCGTTTCGTGGATAGGCAGGTCTTTCGTTTTGCTTCGCTTCTTTGAGCCCGAACGTTTCCCGCCCTTTTTCTTCTTCTGCTTCTCCTTTGGATCTTTCTCCAGTCGGCTGGGTGGAATCTTCGGCTTGCCTTTGTGCTCTTTCAGACGGGCGATCTCATCGCGCAGTCGCTGAACATCTTCACGTAGCGAGTGAACAGCATGCAGCAACTCCGTAACCAGGGGTGTCTTCTCTTCCTCGGGAATCTTGCCTGGATCTATCATCTGGCTCATGCTCCATTCGATGCTCGCCAAGATCCGAGCGGGATTCGTGCGGTTCCCCGCTGCGAAACCGATCAACGCTTCTTGTTGCGACGGGCACGTGTGCGAAGCTTCTTGGTGTCGGCCTTGCTGATTCGCTCGATCAGCTTGCTCAGATATTCGTGTCGTCTTAAGCCCGCGGCAACCTCCCGGCGCAGTTCATCTGGAATGTACACCACTTGCGTCTTGCCTTCCACGCTCATAGACAAAGCCCAACCTTGATGTAACTGGCCATGGGCACACTTGCACTTCGGCGAGCCGCAGCGCCTCGAATACCGGATGAGCGACCCGCGATAGACGGGCTGTCCGCTCTGAATGATCTCGGCGGCCTTGAGGTGACCTCGCTTTGCTGCCGTGCTCTCTTTGGATAAGGCCATAAATGCTCCTTCTATCGTATAGCGACACCGCTATAATATATCGAGCGCCAAAAAGACGCAAGTGCTTTTCTTGCGTTTTCTTTGTTGAGGATCAGCGAGGGAATCACAAGGGAATCACAGGCATGTCGTGCCCTGTTTTCCCGCGACGTTAGAGCTTCAGAACATCCTTGTCAGGATCGTCGTCTCGATCTTCGTCAGACTTGATCTTCGTCCCGATCCTCGTCATGATCTTCTTCAACAGGACTGAGCACCAATCCCTGCCAGTGGTTGGTCAGGGACTTATTGAGAAGTTAC
>CAZLBC010000225.1:0-2625 GCA_964557575.1 uncultured Planctomycetaceae bacterium | reverse complement strand
AATCAGGCGGAATCAGGTGGAAACGGCGCTGGAACGACTGAGCAAAAGAGTAAACATAGAAAACAGTCTCGATACGCTGGAATCGATTATCGGTTATGACCTGGGATATACGTTGCAGGTGAAACTGAAGAATCGGGACAGGCGGCAGGTACTCCGCGAAATGAAAACGCTGTGGTCACAAATAAAAAACAAAGACTGGAAGACATGGAAATCCCTTTTGAAAAACAGGATAGCAAAAAACAAAGAAGAGACCGATGCGATTCAAGATCAGCAATTCAAGGAAGCTGAGAAAATCATACGGGCAAAAATAGCGGCAGTACTTGAAAAACACCCTGAGATCAGGCACTTTTATCGTGACCTGCTTCCGAAGTGGCAAAAGACCGATGAGGGACGCAGAAAGGCGTTGCAGTGGATTGATGATAACAGAAAGGTCTGGGAATCATCTCCGTTAGCCGAGGATGTGCAATTAACCGAAAAGCGGTTGAGAGGAAAAACAGGGGCCGAAAAACCCCCTAAATAATGTAGAACCGGGGCGCGTTAACGACCGCCCCCCTGCCGCCTCAGGCCCGGGACGGGCGTGGCGTCGATATCCGGCACAAACCGCGCCGACATTACGAGGAACCAATGATAAATTATAACGTTTTATACATATGCACAATCTCGTTTTCCATGATCGCCACCCTGTGCAACCCGGTGTGCGGCGGCGATCATTTGAATGACGAGCATCACGGTTTCAACGACGAGTTGTTTAACAGGTTCAAAAAAGAACTACTTGGTAGTAACAGGAACATTACCTTACCCGCCAATTTGAGCAGTCTCTCTGCTGAAAAAAAGGCCGCAATCTGTTTTGTCATGCGAAAACAACATTGCGGCGCCAAAAACATCATGGAGGCAATGGAAGTGTTGCGAGAACCCTCCGGTATCGTTGATAAACTCTGGATGAAGTATCCGGGGTCGAATACCGTATTTTGTCTGAAGTTCCAGTATACCCTGTTTCCGGACAGAAAGTACCATCCTTATTTTGAATTGGCCTACCCGTTAGTGACAAGTTTTAATGACAAACAGGTATTAGAACCGTGTGAAAAGGAAATACAACGAATATTCTACTCCATACTGTATGCCATGCTTTCGACATACAAGGCTAATCGTAAAGCCGTTACCAAACGTGGTAGAATGTCTCGCGGCGATTACATGCTCTTCTCGTTCAATGCCACGGTGCCTTTACCGGAAGATGTCTTGACGTGGAAGACAATCCTGGCGGATTTTGGAGAGCGAAATAAATGGCCCTCGGAAAAAATGAAACGAATACGGGAACATATTCCGGGTATAGATGGTGAAATCTCCCTGGAACAAGCGTGGGAACGGCTGGGCAGGCTTTGCAGCGAGGGACTTTCAAGACGATACATAACGGCGAGAAAAGCGAAACAGGAAGCACATAAGTTATATGACGAAGCAGAGCAGCGATATCGCACTTTTGTCATTCGCCGAAATGCCACATTAAATCCGTATCATTTGCCGGAAGAAAAATTGCTTGCATTGCAAAAGCTGGAACATGCTGTTCTGGAGCCTTCCGAAAACTGGAAACAGCATAAAAAACTGATTGAGTTTTATATTGCGAATAATGTAATAAAACCGGAACATCCCCTCAGCGACAGGGCCGGCATGGCCGATAAAACAGGCTGGCTTTTGGCAAAGGCGTATTACCAGGTTATTGTTCTGGAAAAAGCGTTACCGTCTGGTATGACTCGTGAAAGTCGACAGTACCAACAACTGCAGAAAAAAACCGGATTATTACTGAAACGCGTGTTAAAAGAAGTTCCTGACGATCCTGTTGCCAACGCCGTGATGGCACGGTACCTGGCACATACCGGTTCTGTAACAAAGGCCCGGTTCCACCTTAAGAAGGCCAAGCAGAAATCACCACATCTCGATGAAATAGAGGAAACAAGAAGCATCATCAATAACAGATGACATGGTATCGGCTTCGACGTCGACGGATCGGAAACCCGGTTATGTGTACGGACGAGCCCCCTGCCGCTTCAGGTCCGGGGCGGTCGGGGCCGAAGAGCGTGAGCCCGTCGTTCATGTCGTCGACGAGGATCAGCAGGATGTCGGGCCGCCGGCCGGCAGGACCGGCACGATGACCGGCACCCCCCGCACCTCCTCCACGACGGTGTCGATGCCGTAGACCGCGCGTATGGCATCGGCGGTCATCACCTCCCGGCCGCCCGCGGCGTGGATCGCCCCGTCGCGGAGCATGACGAACCGGTCGGCGAACCGCAGGGCCTGGTTCAGGTCATGGGTGACCAGGAGGGAGACCATCGCCAGGGTCCTGGTCGCCTCGTGGAGCAGCGAATACTAACGTGTACTCGATATAGTATTGATTGGATTAGAGGAATAATGGAATGGATAAGGCTCGCAAATTATGGATCATAACACTGGGATGTATTCTGGCTACAAATGTCGCGCACGGTGACAACGCGTTTTCTACACGTATATTTCAATCGCATGTTTCAAGCAATAAAAGCGATATTGATAAAATAATCAAGCTGATTAATACGATGAATGAACTTCCTGTTGAAAAACAGGTCGGAACAGTGCACGCTTTTCTGATATACGTAAGTA
>CAZLBC010000224.1:0-2629 GCA_964557575.1 uncultured Planctomycetaceae bacterium | reverse complement strand
GGATGTAGAGGGTCGGCGGGTCTTCGGGGTCGGTGTTGTCGTCGGTGGGGAGGGTGTAATCATCGGGGGTGGTGACGGTGACGGTGTTTTCGGGGTTGTTGGCGTCGGTGACGGTGAGGGACTGGATGCCGGTGGCGGTGACGGCGGCGACGGCGGTCCTGGCAGTGTCGTCCAGAACTCACTTTTGAGCGCAAATAGAACGCCCTGTTTTTAATGAAGAATGACGGATTGGGCGCTATGTTTTTAAAGCGAAAAGACATAGCACAGGAACCAATCCGCCATGCAAAATTTACAGCCGCTTCTGGTTTCCCGCAAGGAAACCGCCACAGATTTATCTCTGATGCTGTCATCTGACGGCAAAGATATCTTCGCTTTTCTCGACACTGCCCTTCTTGAACGAATCAGCTGCTCCCGAGAAAGACTTGAGTATAAAATCCTGGTCGGCCGGATGGTCAACGCCGGTCACAGTCTGACCGATCTGAAAAACAGTTTCGGTCATGACGCGCGAACTATGAAACGCTGGGGCGCAGCGTTGCAGTCTGATGATCCGGAGTTCATCACTCGTGTCTTTTCAGGTCGTGGCGGCGCAGGTAAAATAACGCCCGCCTTGAAAAAATATGTGTTCGGTCGCTATTTGGAATTGCGTGAAAAGTACGACTTGCGATACCGCGAAAAAATCCAGTCTGAAGTCGACAGATATTTTGGTGTGACGCTGTCCGGTGAGACACTGCGGAAGATGTTCAGAGCAGCCGATACCAAGGCCAGCGCCCGCCCCTCTAAAGAGTCGACCGGTTGCGCTTTGAAATACGAGTCAAGCACGAATTGCGAGCCGGAACGCAACCGGTCGACCAAAAGCACTGGTTGTGCCGAACCGCCGCCGGAGGTGCTTTCAGGCGGTTCGAAAATGATTCGCGGCATGCATCATGCGGGACTTATTCTGTTTATTGTAATGCTTGAGCTTTTCCGCCGGGAGCGTCCGCATGCCGCGGCTCTGCAGAGCCAGTGGGTGGGACAGATACTACAGGGAGCGGTCAACATTGAGCAGAGCCGCATGATCACGGCCCGCGACCTGGCCCGCTTCACCGGCGCCGTCGAACCCGGGATCGAGCCGCAGCGACACCGGTTGCGGCAGGAAGCCGGTCCGGATGCGGTTGTTGATATATACAAGGCCAACGCGCGGTTGCTTTCCGATGGCCCCGGCAAGGGGTGTCTTTTTTATTACGACCCGCATTCCAAAGAGTATACCGGCGGGCTCAACGTGCTCAAGGGATGGTGCGGACGACGGCACGGGATCGTCAAAGTCATGTATCTGGACGCGATCCACACCGAAAGCGGTCGGCCCTGTTTTCTGCAGCATTATTCGCCATACTACGACTTGCGGGAACGCTTTTTCATGACCCTGGAAATGTTCGACCGCCTGTTCCCCCCGGCAGAAAAACGAGACAGAACATTTGTCATTGATCGGGGGATCTACGGGCTGGAAACAATCAGACTTTTTCTGAACAGCGGAGACCACCTGATCACATGGGAGAAGGGATATTCAAACGACGGCTGGGAAGATGGCCGCAAGGCGATCACGTTCACACGCTTCCGCAGTCGCAACAGAGCCGATGATCTGCAACGCTATCTGTTCAAATGCCAGGAGAAGCCGTGGAGCAGAGACAGCGACGTCAGGCGTATCATTGTTCGGGCCGTCAACCCCGCAGGAGCGACCGTGGAAGTGAGCATTCTCTGCACCCACCCGAAAATGAATATCGAACGCATCGTGTGGGCCATATTCAACCGCTGGCTTCAGGAGAACGACTTCAAATACCTCGACAAGCATTTCGGCATCAATCAGCTGACAAGCTACGCGTCAGTCAAATACGCAGAAAAAGCCGACTACCTCAGGGATCGACAAATCGAAACCTCCGAGCACCGGCAGATGGCGAAAACCCTTCGCAGCTGCGAGGCCGGTCTCGCTCGCCTTCTGCTTCAACAGCGCAAAGCTCGTAAACGACTGGCAAAGGCGGAAGCGGATATCGAGGTGCTTGAGTTGAAAATCACCGCTCTGGCCGACAAATCAAAGATCGCCAGATGCAAAGAACTGAGAAAACAACGCGGGCGCCGCCGCCAATCCCGCACCACTGCAACTAGACGGCTCAATGAATTGGAAGACAAGATACTTAAAGCGGAAGACAGAGCCGAACAAATGCGAAGCGAACTGGCTGCCATGCTGAAAAACACATCCAGACTGCAAAGCTTGATCGACCAGAACTACAGTATGCTTGATGTCCGCGCCAAAGCATATTTCGATGCTCTGCGTATCGTCGCGGCCAACATGTTCAGAAACTTACTTAAACGCTTTCGAGCGATATACGACAATCACCGGAACGACCACGCCATGTTGAGACAACTCACCCGGTCCGACGGCTTTGTCCGTGAAATCGACGGCATCATCCATGTCGAACTTTGGCTGAAGGGCAGATTTCAGAAGAAACAGCGAACCGCCTTCAAAACCTTTCTCGCACAATGTTCCGACAAAATAAACCAGCATTTTGATGGTCATGCCCTGCCGGTCCGCATTACCCTCCTTGACTCGCCGCCGTCCTGGTAAACCGGACGAAAAACATGTCGTTCAAGTTGCGCC
>CAZLBC010000223.1:0-2650 GCA_964557575.1 uncultured Planctomycetaceae bacterium | reverse complement strand
ATCGGCATATCTCTGACATATCAATCATCCTCGTCATACTTGTTGTTGCGAACGTTCGCGATAACCCGCAAATGGGGGCTGCGCTTGAAAGGCGCGGACCCTATTTGTCGGCGTTCATCGCTTTGTTATCTTCTGTCCTTATTGGATACAACGCTCAATCCACAATGCTTCGCAATGGGTTCGAAGTCTCTGTCATTGTGGAGCAGGGGTACGTCATGCTCGATAGCGACCGCTGCAATCATGCAGTCCACGGCATTCCGAATCGTGATACCTCTTCGTCTCAGCTGGCGATATATGTCGGCTGACGATATGAATGTTTCCAGAATCATAGGGAGGAAAATCAGAGATTCGAAGTGTTTCCTGGTTTTTCTGTAATCCTTAGTCTCGCGAATTCCCTGCAGGACTTCCGTCAGAACCACTCCACAAACACATATGTCCTCATCTCGCAGAAATGCGTCCTCCAGCAACTGAACATGAGGTTGCTCTCGAGAGGCAAAGAAGTCGATCCATACGGTGGTGTCGACGAGAAGCATCAGGAGCGCTTCCCACGCCAGGCGGTAAGATCGCCATCCCACGAGATATTGCCCTTCAACTCAAGAATCTTTTTCTGTTGCGCATGGCGCAGTAATTCGTGCAATGCGTGGTCTATAAGACCCCTTCTCGTCTTGATCCCAGTGGCTTTCTGACACCGCACAACCAGCTTATCGTCCAGCACTACATTCGTACGACCCATAGTATCACCTCCATTCTCTATACACATTATACTGCCAGAAATGTGTATGTCAAGGTCTGTTCTTGAGAAGATATAGCGTGTGCCTTGACCCTCAAAGTGATCCGCGTCCGCGCGGATCACTTTGTAGTGGTCGAAGGCTTTGTTCGGTGCCGTCTGTCGACAAGACGGGCGAATGGCGTTTGCTGTCGCTTCTGAAGATCGGCAATGATCGCGTGCAGGTCATGATGGTGTCGAGCTGCATATGCCTCTCGATTCTTCCAGACCTCAGCTATGATCTCATCCTGGTATTTCATCAATATCCTCCGGTAGCAGTTCTTGTGGGGTGCAGATTTCGGGGCAGGTGTAGCCTGCCGCCGCGCATATTGACCGCATCAGGGGCTTCTTCTGGGCGTTATTGATATGCCGACAGTTCCACGTAAGCAGAAGCTCAATTCGCTGAACAGCGGCAATGGCGACATGCAATGCATCGACTTCAGCGCCGACGGGGAAGCCGCCATCCGCCATGAGCTTCGCGGCCAGCATTTCCATTTCCGGATCGACCACAAGCTCCGTCATCGATCTCAGCATCACTTCGCTTACCAGTTCGACAACATCACAGGCCTTGATACTTCGATCTACCTCCAACAAAAGACATTCCCGTGTATATTCGTCCACCAGGCTCAGCGGTAATACGTCTGCTCGCTCACTCCAAGTTGCTGAATCACCTGTGCCACTGAATGGCCGGCATTTAACAACGCGTCTGCCTGGCGAAGCTTTTTGACGATCTGTTCAGGACTGTGCTTCTTTCGTTTGCTCATCAAGAATCTCCTTGTCCATATGGACAGTAGAGACTCTCATTGTCTCTGGGTCAAGTTTTGGGGAGCAGACCAACTCCGCATATCGTTCTTTCCTTTCTTCTTGAGCCGAACATATTTATTATACGACTGCGGTATGCATGGCGGAAAAAGCGCTTTCAACAGCAAAACCTTCTGCATCGTTCCACGACATGACATACCCTCAATACTCCTGATAAACCCAATCTTACCACCCCGCAACAGCCGTAGCAAGCTGATTTTGCTGAATTTATACACCGATCCTCCTCCCGGGGGCCCCCCGGGAAAAATTTTTCAACCCGGCCCTTGACGTTCGTAAATTATTAGGTGTTATCTACTTATCACCGCAGTCGTATATACAGGCACTATATTATAAGGGGTGGCCATGACGCGCCTTGGAGACGTTCTGGACCGATACCGTAAGTTACTGGAAAAAAGGGGGTTGGCAAAAAAGAAACACATCCCGTATCTCGTCGGGCGGGTCGAGCGGTTTCTCCAGTTCGCGCCGGGAAGGAACCGCGAAACCTTCGACACCGTCCTCGATCTGTTCAACCGCAAACTCGATGAACACAACGCACTGGAAGACCGGCAGGTGCGCCAGGCGATCGACGCGGTGATCATATACCGGCACCAGTTCAGGAAGGCCGGCGGCACCGGAAGAGCGGGCCGCGGCGGGCCGCTCGACCCGGTCCGCGCTCTCCGGGCCGCACGGCGGCTGTGCCGGTTGAAACGGTACGCCCGGTCGACCGAGAAGACGTACCTGTCGTGGATCCGGCGGTTTTTCGCCTGGCTCGAGCGGTCCGGCATCCGGCGCCGGCCGACGGAGGAGGACGTCAAGGGCTTCCTGACGCACCTGGCGATGCAGCGGCGCAGGAGCGCGTCGACACAGAACCAGGCATTTTCGGCCCTGCTGTTTCTCTGCCGAAACGTGATCGGCGTCGACCTCCGGGACATGGCGGCAAACGTGCGCGCGGGGCGGAGCCGCCGGCTGCCGGCGGTGCTGTCGAAAGAGGAAGTGCGGCGGCTGATACGCCACACCGACGACCGGCACCGGCTGATCATCGATGCGAAGACCTTCGCTTTGTTGTCCCAGGGTTTCTGCCGG
>CAZLBC010000222.1:0-2689 GCA_964557575.1 uncultured Planctomycetaceae bacterium | reverse complement strand
CCTTTAAATAAAGGCTTAAATGAAAATCAGCCATTATTATCTTGTAAAGTCACGCCAGCTCATCGTTAGCCTATGAAATAAGATTTGACTTGTACGCACAATGAATGTACATTAGCACCGTGAGATACGAATGGAATCCAGACAAGAACGACAAGTTGAAGAGAGAACGGAATATCTCGTTTGAGCAGATTGTTTTCCACCTGTCTCAAGGCGACATCTGGAAAACTGCTGATCATCCTGACCAATCAAACTACCCTGGTCAGCGAATATATTTCGTGATTATGAAGGAATATGTCTACATGGTTCCCTTCGTTGCAGAGGATGAGTATGTTTTTCTCAAAACAATCATCCCAAGCAGAAAGGCAACCAAGGATTATCTCAAAGGTGGTGATTAAAATGAAATTGGATAAAGAAGAAAAATCAATACTGGAAGCCTACGACAAAGGTGCGATGAAGCTTTCGGGTCCATCGAAAAAGGAAAAAGAGAAAATCAAATCCATGGCCGAAAACACCTTTCGGAAAGATCGACGGGTAACCATCCGTCTTTATGACCATGATCTGAAGGGGATCAAAAAAAAGGCCATGGAAAAAGGCATGCCATATCAGACTTTGATATCAGCCATGATTCATCAGTACGTCGAAGGCGACATTAAAGAAGCATAAATAAGCTAACAAAAGATTTTGGAGGGTACTCAACAATACCCCATTTCACTGATGGATGAGGAAGGCAGGATGCCTCATCAACAACCAGAAGCCCGGGAGAGGATCGCTGAAGGAATACCGGACGACACCAGGAGAAGCGGGTTTCTGTGGGTTTTTGACAGAGCCTTTCAGATCGGTCTTAACAATAGGTGGCAGACTGCCGAAGAGCTCGCATCTGCGTGGGAGAGAATCATGTTCAAACAAGAAGAGAAAGACCGCACGACCCTCTCCGCCCTTCGGGCTGAACTCGAAGGACGTCCAGGTTTCGACCGACAGGTGCTAACGAAGCGTCTTTACTCTGAGTTCATGAAAGAGACCCGGATAACTCTGAGAAAGATCTGCCAGGAGTTGGGAGGGCAGACTGCCGTGGAGAAACAGGGGAGGGCCAAACTGAATGAGGTCGAGGGTGAATTCGGGTCTCATTTCGGAATCACAATTCCGGGCGATGAAGTCTACCTGAGACTCCATGGGAGAGTCCTCGGCACAGAATTGGTGATGCAGATTGAGGACGATGGCACGGTGTTGGCAAGACTGGCTCTAGATGGTGTCGACTGGAAGCCATATCGATTACAGCTTCGCCAGGTAATCACATCGCGCCGCGCACACAAACTCAGAGGGACCTAACCCCTGGCATCCACAACCCCCACCCCGGTATAATCACACCGTCCCCTTTTCCACCAGCCCAAGGAGCGGCCGGATGAAACAGAACACACTCAACAGGCGCGACGTCCTCAAAAGCGGTCTCGCCGCCGGCGCGGCGCTGTCCTTGCCGGCATCCCTGCCGGCGTTCCTCCCGACAATCGTCCCCGGCACCATCTTCGGCGCACACGCGCCGAGCGAGCGGGTCACCGTCGGGCAGATCGGCTGCGGCGGCATCTCTAATTACCACACCAATTACCTCAAGAAAATGAAGGACGTCCGGGTCGTCGCCGCCTGCGACGCCTACAAGAGCCGGCGGCTCAGGCGGGCGGCCGGCTACGACAAGATCTACGGCGGCAAGGGCATCACCACGCCCCGCGCGGATTTCCGCGCGGTCCTGGCCCGGCCCGACATCGACGCCGTGATCATCGCCGCGCACGACAACTGGCACACCCCCATGTCCATCGCCGCGGTGAACGCCGGGAAGGACGTCTACTGCCAGAAGCCGCTGGCCCTGGATTTCACGATGACCGGCGCGCTGCGGAAGGCCGTCAACGACCGGAAGCGGGTGTTCCAGTTCGGCACGCAGTACCGGTCGCAGGGGCGGTACCGGCAGATGGTCGAACTGGTGCGGAACGGGTACATCGGCGAGCTGAAGCGGATCGACGTCTGGAGCCGGAACGTCCACAACGACGCGAATCGCTATCACGTCAGGCCCTACGGCTCGACCGAGGAGGTCCCCGTGCCGGCGGACCTGGATTTCGATGCCTGGCAGGGGCCCTCGCCCATGGTCCCCTACACCGTCGACCGGTGCACGAACTGGGGCGGGTACCACTGTCCCGAGACGTCGCTGGGCTTCCTCGCCGGCTGCGCGATCCATCCGCTCGGGATCGCGCAGTGGGGCAACAAGACGGACCACACCGGCCCGGTGCGCTACGCGGGGACGGGGAACATACCGGCGGAGGGCATCTACCGGACGCTGGATCGCTGGGACATGATCTGCGAGTACGAGAACGGGGTGACGCTGCACCTGATGGACGACCAGACGGCCGAGGCCGTGGTCACGAAATACAAGCCGGGCTGGCGCGGCGGGGACGGGGTGGTGTTCCACGGCACCGAGGGCTGGATCGGCAACATCTCCTCCGGGTTCTACGCGAAAGACAATAAGCTCTGGAAGGTCGCGCTGAAGGAGGGGGATGAGAAACTGGAGGTCTCCCCCGAGCACAACCGCAACTTCATCGACTGCGTCAAGTCGCGGAAGCAGACGATGTGCCCGGTGGAGATGGCCATCCGCTGCGACACGATCTGCCACCTGACGCGGGCCGCCGCGCTGACCGGGAGGGTCATC
>CAZLBC010000221.1:0-2754 GCA_964557575.1 uncultured Planctomycetaceae bacterium | reverse complement strand
GGGGTCAAAATCGGCTCTAAGGGCCGCAGGGGAGCTATTAATAAGCATAAGGTTCTGTAAAACAAAAACTTGTTGTGGTCCGACCCCGATACTGCCGAGAGAGCTACTCATGCAGCAGCCACTGGAGGAGGACCAGCAGGATCGCGCCGGCTATCAACCAGGGCCAGAGGGACACTGCCGTCTCGCCGCCGCGGGCCGGTTCCGGCAGCCCCTCGCGCCGCAACCAGTCCGGCGAAACGATCCGGCCACCGGTCATCCCCACCAGTTCATCGAGAACCGCGTCGTGTGCCCCGAACGCCGACAACTCACGCGGCGGCGACCACCGCGGCGGCCGCCGCCAGACGATCCGTCCCGCGTCGCCCTCCCGCACGCCGATCGAGGGGTTTCCTCCCCGCGCGGGAAACACCGCCGCGTACGTCCCCGGCCCCTCCTGCTGCATCGCGTACTCCCGCACGCCCCTCTCCGCTTCCCCGGCAAACAGCACCCGGGCGGTCAGGTCGAGGCCGTCGATCGACCGGTCCTTCTCCCGGGCCGTGACTACCAGCCGCCAGTCGCCCCCCCGCCGCGCCAGTCGTCCCGAGAATCGGGCGTCCGGTCCCGCCGCGGCGGCCGAACGGAGCATCTTCGCCAGCGCCGGCGCCGGCGGCATCGCGCCCGGCACCGCACCCCCCGGCGGCAGGCCTGCGCAGGTATAACTGCGGCCCAGGCCGACCGTCCTGACCGCCAGCAGCGGCCGCTGCCCGGCCTCGGCCAGCACTTCGGCACCCTCGGCCGGCGCGGTCTGGATCACCGACAGCGGCCCGGCGCCCATCTGTTCCATCGCCTCCCACCCCGTCCCCGCGGTAATCGGAAAATCGCCGCGTTCCACCCCCGTCCCCCGCGCCGCGCGGCAGAGGCGGGCGAATATACGGTCAAGACCCTCGAGGTCTCCCCCGTATTCCACGGCGCCGCCGAGCAGCCGCGCCAGTCGCAGGAGCGGATAGCCGCCCTCTTCGGGATCGCCCGAGACGACGACGGCGATATCCCACCCGCGCGACCGGAACCGCTCGGCGGTCTTCGCCGGGTCGAACTCCTTCGTCCGCAGGTCGCTGAGAACCAGGACCAGGCCGGCGCTCTTTTCGGCCGGGTCGGTCTCGATCGCCGCCCGCAGGGCCGGCGCGACGTCCGTGGGACCCACCGGGCGGACCGCGCGGAGGGCCTCGGCCAGGCGCGGGAAATCGGGGGGCTCGTCGCCGCCGGCATAGACCTGTCGCGCCGTGTCTGAAAAGACAATCACCGACAGCCGGTCGGACGCGGCCAGGTGCCCGGAGAGGGCCAAAACCGCCTCCGCCGCCAGGTCGAACTTCTGCGGCGCCCCCGCCCCCGCGGGCCGGGCGGCCATCGACCCGGACGCGTCGAGGACGACCGACAATGACAGCGGGTTCCGCTCGAAGGGGTTGGGCACCAGGGCCGCCGCCCGGTTCAGCGGATCCCGGCGGTCCGCCGGCCGATCCCGGGGGCCGCTGCCCAGCAGGGCAAGCCCCCCGCCGGCCAGGACGTACCGCTCCAGCGCCGCCCGGCTTTTCTCCGGCAGCAGGTCCCCCGACGGATCGGCCAGGACCACCGCCGCATATGCCGCCCAGTCCGCCGCGTCGACCGGGCAGCGGTCGGCCGCGATTTTCCGGATGCTCATGCCCGTCGCCGCCCCGAGGCTTCCCGGCGGCGGCGGACCGATCCAGCCGACCACCCGTTCGCTCCCGGGGACGCCGGCCGTCGCCGCGTCGTTCCCGCCCGGCCCGGCCTCTCCTTCCAGCGAGGCCCGCCACAATCCCTCACGACCGGGCGGCACATCGTCGGAAAGCCTGATCGTGGCGGGACGGTCGGGAAATATCTTGATCGACCGGCGGTACAGTTCCGCCGCGTCCGGCCGTACCCGCCGGACCACGACCGTCGGCTTCAGGATGGCGTTCGCTGCCAGGACCAGCGTCAGTGCGCACCGCCCCGCCTCCCGGCGGGCGAAAAACGCATCGATCCGCGCGTCGCGGTCGGGGGCGTCCAGGGGCACGACGAGGAAGGGTAAGCCGCCGCCCGCGGCCCGCGCGAACCGCGCGGCCGCCGGCCGCCAGTCGTCGTCGAACCGCCCGTCGGTGACCAGGATCACGCCCGCGGCCGCGTCGGCCCTCCCGGCGGCCAGCGCCAGCGGATCGGTCAGCCGCGTCGCGGGCGCCGCCGGGTCCGGCTGCCGGCCCTTCTGCAGGATGCGGCCGGCGAAGCGGACCTCATCGATCTGCCCGGGCAGCTCAAGGGGTGCTTGTGCCTGCGAGCCCACCGACAGCGAGACGTCGCGAAGCAGGAGCCATGTTCGCCCCCCCTGTCCGCCGCCGACGTTCGGGCGGGCGATTGCGGCGACGGCGAGCACGACGGCCAGCGACCGCGCGGCGGCCACGCCGGGGCAGGCCGCGACCCCCCGCCGGCGCGCGGACCACCACAGCAGCCAGGGAACCGCCGCGAGCGGCAGAAGCAGCAGCCACCACGGCCCCGCGAATCCCATCCAGGCTGTGGCCGGTAGTGCCATACGAATACAGGATACCCGCAGCCGCCGCCGAGGTGTACAAGAAATATCCCGAACGCCCGCCGCCGGCCGGCGCGCCGGCCGGGCCGATTACCCCCTTGAAATAACCGCGTAACGGATTATCATTTGCCGGTTGAGCGCGCGTAGCTCAATTGGATAGAGCATCGGTCTACGGAACCGAAGGTTACAGGTTCGAATCCTGT
>CAZLBC010000220.1:0-2868 GCA_964557575.1 uncultured Planctomycetaceae bacterium | reverse complement strand
ACGGCAAAAGAGCCGCTTGTAGTCCAAATTGAAGTTATGAAACCAGCTCTAAAAACAGCTCACAGGGAATGAGGGGGAATCGTGCGGAGGAACACTATGGCTGACGAGAAAGCTCTCCCACCCGGCGAAGGTGATGAGAACAGAGAAAACCTGCCGGCGCCGCCCGCGAACCCCGGCGGGTGTTTGCGCCACGGGTAGCCGTCTGCGGCCAGTGTGAATCCCAGTTCGAAGAGGCGGGTCATCTCCTGCGGATCGAAGACCTCCCGCGCTGCGGGCCGGAACTCGTCGGGAATATACGCCAGGTTGTAGTCGATGCCCCGGCTGCGGGCGATCGCGTAGATGCGGTAGAGATCGCCGATACCCTGCATCGTCATCAGCTTCAGCGCCGACTGCTTGGCGATGGGCAGCGGGCGGGGCCTGACGGTCCCGTAGCGCATACCGACCTGGGAGTTGAAGATCACGTAGACCCGGAGATCGACACCGCCCGCGATACCGGCCGCGCGAGCGGCCGCGCGGAAGTCGACGGCGCTGCCGTGGAAGAACACTTTCTTCGATACGCCGCCGTCGACGTGCATCTCGTCGTACTGCTTCCCCCCGGCCGTCACCTCGATGTACACCGGCGGGAAGGCGGTGGGGATCGAGGCCGACGCCCGCAGGACCTTCCGGAAGAGGTCCGGGGCGCCGGGGTTTTCGCTCGACGCGATCGCTCCCATGTCCCAGACGACCAGGCGGGAGGCGTCGAGGTTCGTCGTGCCGATAAACAGGCGCCGTCCCCGCCGGTGCTCGGCCGCCACCGCGCGGATGATTTTCTCGTCGATGGTTTCGGCGATGAGCGCATCGAGCGGCGCGGTGTCGATCAACGAGTCGGCGCCCCCGAGGATCTCGAAGATACTCCGCATACGGTAGATGTCCGCCGTCCCCGTCGTGGTGTAGAGCATCTTGAGTTTCCCGTCATACCCGGGACCGAGAAACACGAACGGGGCCATCAGCGCGCCGGTGCTGATCCCGGTGACGATCCGGAACGTCGGCCGCGTACCGGCGGCGGACCACCCGCAGGCGAGTCCCGCCCCGAAGGCCCCGTTCGCCCCGCCGCCCGAGATCGCCAGCACGTCGACGGGACCGCCGGGCGGGGCCTGCCGCAGCGCGGCGACGATGCTCTTTTTCAGGACGCCGCCGCTCCCGTCGCCCCGGTCGCGAATGCCGGCCATGCCGGGTATCGCGGCCCGGTCGGCGAGGTCCGCCGGCAGGGCGTTGCGCGTCACACCGCACCCGGCGAGCAGGACCGCCACCAGCGCGGCTGCGATGATTGCGCGTTTCAATGCGGGCTCGCTTTGCATGTTTTCATTTCCCTCTTGCGCCGCGAAGCGACAATAGCAACCGTGCACACACCCTTCAGCACAGGATTGCTATCGTTATCTTACGGCCTGCTGAGTTTGAATCGTATTTTTCCCACAGCCGGCCTATTACCCCCTAAGCTCCTTCAGTATACCGGCCAGCCGCTGCCGGGCCGTCTTCGACGCGGGCGTGTCCTTTCCGGGTTTAATCGGCTTATTTTCATAGGGGTCGGCGGCCAGGTCGTAGAGCCGGCCGTTGTGCATGAGCTTCCAGTTCCTGGTGCGTATGCAGTGATTGCCGCCCTTCTGCGAAAAGACCCACTCCCGCGGCTGATGCTTCCCGCCCGTCAGGAGGCCGGCGAAGCTCCGGCCGTCGATCTCGTACGCGGGGGCCGGCAGGCCGGCGAGGTCGTTGAACGTCGGCAGGAAGTCACTGAAGTCGATCAGCTCGTCCCTTGTCTCCCCCGCCGGCACCGTCCCCGGCCACCGGGCGATCGTGGGGACGCGGATGCCCCAGTCCGTGAAGCTCCCCTTCCCGCCGCGGACCTTCATACCCTTGAACCGCGAGTAATTGGTCTCGCGGATAAGCCTGCCCTTTTCGTGTTTGATGTAGGTCCGCGACGCCGTCCCGTTATCGGTGGTGTAGAGGATCAGCGTCTTCTTCGCGATACCCAGCTCGTCGACCGCGTCGACGATGTTGCCGACCAGCCGGTCCATGCGGGCGACCATTTCGGGGAAATTCTCGTACCGGTCCATGCCGGGGCCGTAGGGCGGGAAGGGCTTGAAGTCGTCGGAGATATCGTGGCACAGGGCCATGGGAAAATAGAGCAAAAACGGCCCGTCGGCGTGCGCTTTCATGAAGTCGATGAGGAACTCCGTGTAGACCTCCGGGCCGTAACGTTCCTTCACGTCCTTTCTGCGCTTTTCGTTCTGCCAGATGTGCGGCTGCCAGTACCGGGGCCCCTCGTGCCAGCCGAACAGGCTGTAGCCGTCGAACCCCAGCCGGTGGGGATGGTCAGGTTCTTTGCAGAGTTTCGTGAGCTGCCACTTGCCGGCGACGGCCGTCGCGTACCCGCCTTTCTTCAGCTCGTGGGCGAAAGTCTGCTGCTCGACCTTGTTCGGAAACGCCCCCCACCGCGGATTGCCGACGCGGAACGGGTAGCGGCCGGTCACGATCGTCACACGGGAGGGGTGGCAGACCGGCGCCGCATAGACGTGGTCGAAGCGGGTGCCCTCCTTCGCGAGCCGGTCGATGTTGGGGGTCTCGTACGTGGTCCCCCCGAAGCAGCCGGGGACCTCGCGGCCGACGTCGTCGGCCATGATCAAGATGATATTGGGCTTGCCGGCGCCCCGCGCCGCCCGGGCGACTCCCGCCGCCGGGCAGGCCGCCCCGGCACCCGCCGCCTTCAGAAATGTCCTGCGATTCAGCATGTCGTCACTCCTCGTCACATCGTCTACGGCCGGTGCGGCCTCGTGCCGGTAACCGTTCACGGAGAAACATACCGCCGGCGCTGCTTATGAGACGAAGATCAGT
>CAZLBC010000219.1:0-2892 GCA_964557575.1 uncultured Planctomycetaceae bacterium | reverse complement strand
ACCATTCCTCGCAGTTCAACGGCACCTGGACCCGCGGCGGCGGCGGCGGGCCGGGCGAACCGCTGACGTGGGAGATGGATGCGAAGGCGGCATCACTGGAAGTTTTCATCGATCCGGATCATGCATTAACCTATATACCCGGCGTAATAAGAACCTTTACGGTTACCACAAACCCTGAGGGTCATGAAGAAGACGCCTCATGGACCGTGTCGGACGACTTGACAATTCTTGATATAGTCGACAATAGCACAAAAGCAATTGTACTGTTGAGAGACGGAACGAGTCCCGCCGTTGATAATAATGTGAGCGTTTCCGTTTCTGGTATAGAAGCCGAGGCCAAAGTTCTTGTTGTACAGATATTAACATCCATAAAAAGTACACCTTCTTCGCAAATTGGGGTTTTTCTTCCGAAAAATCTCAATAATGATGTGGCCCTGACGGCTTCTACGTTCAATAACTTGGGAGAGCCGGACACATGGTCATGGAAAGGTGTCGATTCTTCAGAAGAACATACAGCAACAATTACGGGAAAACCGGGAGAAACCAAAGCCGTCTCGGTTCAAGCCAGAAAGACAGTACAAGGTCATTCCTGCTTGTTGGGAGAAGCAGAAAGCGAATACTCTTTCGAAAAACAGCTTTCCCTGACGGGGATGGACGGTCAACCCGACACTGAAACAGTCGGACTTATTGCAATATACCAGCGATCCACACAAACGGGAACAAAAGTAACATTCAACAAAAAGGTGACAACAAAAGTGTCTGAGACAAATTTCGGAACTCGGACAGCTTCTATTGAAGGCAGCACAAGTTCCAGTGCTACCGCTACCGTATCCGGTTCGGCCAACTGGGGCGTGTATGAAGTTTCCGGAGAGCTATCCGGAAC
This sequence comes from uncultured Planctomycetaceae bacterium, assembly GCA_964557575.1. Classification (GTDB taxonomy): domain Bacteria; phylum Planctomycetota; class Phycisphaerae; order SM23-33; family SM23-33; genus CAZLBC01. The sequence continues at coordinate 2,009 of CAZLBC010000219.1, read as the reverse complement.
GGTTGAATCCGAGGTAAAAAAAGGTGTGCAAAACGAAGTTGGCTATAGCGTACAAAAAGAGCGTATAGTAGAAGACACCTTTACTGAAGAAGTAACGATACCCAAAGATAAAACCTTCACCCTTTTTTCAGGTTACCTTGTATCAAAACGCGAGGGTGAATGGAGCTATTATGTAGACGATAATGAGGACGGTGGAGCCGAAGAACACAAAACCGGAGAGTTTAACTCGAAAAAAATAACCGGCATTACATTTCAGGATACGCTGGCCCACTATATGCCATAATCGTCATTCGGCAGCGAGAGGACGGAAGAATAATGGTTACTTACAAAAGCATGTGCGTATATCTCCTGATATCATTAGTCACAATACTTCCCTCGAAATCACAACTGTCTGCGGAGGAAAAAGACGCGAGTGAATATTTACTTTTACATGAGTATTTTGAAAACGGCCAACTCGAACAAGTAGTAACAAGAAGGAATTTCGATTATCTTTATGCCAAAACGTTCCTATTATTGCGCACGTTCGATGTATTTCAGGATATACGCTATGCCGTGCGCGCGGCTCGCTTGTGCGAACAGTTAATAACGCTTTGCCCGAACGATCAAAAAGCCGACGTGTATCTCATGTCGGCTTATGCGAATCTGAAATCCAATCGATGGGGCAGGGCTTACAAGTATGCGCGTATGTCTCATGAAACCAAGCGAAACGACAAAGCACGGGCGTTGGAAGCATGGGCGCTTTTGAATATGTCAACAGGAGTTGTACATGAGACGCGCCTTATTGAGGGCTCGCCGATTCGTACGGAGTTTCGTCCGAAAGATTATCCGGGTGACGGCAAAATCACTGAAAGCGAAAGGGCTAAGTGGGCAACACAATCCGTGGCGATAATACACAAACTGCTTTCACGAAAAACTCCGCCTTCCTCGCCGTTAATCTATTATGTCGGAGGCTGTGCAAAACGCGCTGGATTGAAAGTGAATATGAACATTGTTGATATGTTCAGGGAATATTTATCAAAATCACGGCACGTGAGAAGTAATACTGTGCGCCGAAAGTTTGTAACAGATGTTATTAATCGTAATACAAATTCCGCGAAACCAAACGAGACTATTGAAGATAAATACTATTCAAGTTACGAACACTGCCAGGCCAACCGTTTCGATACATTGAAAGCTGTATATATCAGAATAATTGACATAGCCGGAAATGCACTACGGAAGTGCACATTTGGCACAAAGAGCATAACAATTTACCATGATCCAGCGGCGTCGATAAGAAAAAGCGATTTCGAACACGAAATGGCAAAATTCGGCTATAAAGTCAAATGTTGCTCTCATTCGAAAAAAGGAAATATACATAAATTACTATTTGAAAAGACAAACATCGCTTCATTGGATATATCAGAGGAGAACCGAATATTTATCAACGAAATCAGTACAGTCGGTCCAGTGGGTAAGGTAAACACGGATGTATACCATAATATCGCAAAAGATTCCGGTCTTACACACTGCGAGACATCTGTCGGCAAAATCAATACATGCAGGCTTTTCGATCTAACGCCCTGCACTATCATATGCAAAGGAGGTATCGAACATTTTTTTAATTATTGTAAGATACTACAGATAAAAACGAAGCTTCGTATACTGACGCTCCACGTAACAAAAAATGAAAAGTTGAATGTGCAGGGAAAGATAGAGGCGGCACGCGTCTCCAGCCTGGTGCACAAGCAGGGCCTGCTGAACAAGTCGGCCGTTGGGATAAAGTGCGCGAATAGCCCGAATATGTTTCTAGAGCTGGTTTCATAACTTGCTTTGGTAGCGAAAGCGAGGTATTTTGTCGATCTGGCAAGGAACGGAAACGACGACATATTAAGGAAATATGTCGAGTTTTCGTGACGCCGCCAGACGGCAAAAGAGCCGCTTGTAGTCCAAATTGAAGTTATGAAACCAGCTCTAATAACGAAAATTAATGGAGAGAAGACAACACCAATACATTAGCGATTTTATCA
>CAZLBC010000218.1:0-2924 GCA_964557575.1 uncultured Planctomycetaceae bacterium | reverse complement strand
GCGCGGTCACCACCACCGGCGACCAGACCTACAACGACACGGTCACCCTCGGGGCGGACACCGTCCTGACCGGCAACGACCTGGCATTCAACGACACGCTCGACGGCGACGGCACCGGGCCATGGACCTTTGACGCCGACTTCGACGGCGTCACCGCGTTCAACGGCATTGTCGGCGGCAACACCGCCCTCGGGTCCGTCACCACCGACGCGCCCGGGGCCACCGAAATCAACGGCGGCGCGGTCACCACCACCGGCGACCAGGTATACAACGATTCGCTGGCCCTCGGCGCCGATACGACGCTGACCGTCGACACCGCCGGCGGCGTCGATTTCAACAACACGGCCGACAACGACGCGCCCGGCACGCCGCGCGACCTTACGATCGGCGGCGCGGGTCTGGACACCGTTTCGTTCGATGGCGCAGTCGGCGGCATCAACGGTCCGCTCGACGTGCTGTCCGTCGACGCCGACGGGACGGTCACCCAGACGGCGCCGCTCAACGCCGCCGGCCTGGAACTGCGCGGCCCGGCGTCGGTGACCCTCGATGACGGGGCCAACGACTTCGACACGCTGGCGGCGAACACCACCAATACGCTCGACATCGCCGATACCGACGATCTCGCGATAGGCACCGTGGGCGGCACGCCCGGGGTCGCGACCGGGGGCAACGACGTGACGCTCGCAACGGGCGGCACGCTGACACTCGGCGACGGCGCGGCGGGCGAGGCCGTCGACGCGGGCGGGGCGACGGTCATGCTGTCCTCGGCGGCGGACATACAGGGCGCCGCCGACGACGGCGTCGCGGACATCCTGGGCGGGACGATCGACCTGGTCGCGGCCGCGGGCGGGATCGGCACCGCGTCGCCGGTGGAGCTGTTCGCTGCCACCCTGGTGAATGCCGACACCACCGCCGACGGATCGGACATCGTGATCGACAGCGTCGGCGACCTGCCGGTCGGGACGATCCGGTCCGGCCCCGGCAACGTGACGCTGACCGGCGACACCGGCGCCGACACGCTGATCGGCCCCGACGCCGACAACACCTGGACGCTGACGGGACCGGATTCAGGCATCCTGGACGACGGGGTCGACACGTTCGACTTCTTCTCGTTCGAAGACATCGCCGGCGGCGGGGCAGATGATACGTTCACGATCGGGTCGGGCGTGGTTTACAACGGCAATGTCCGCGGCGGCGGCGGCACCGACGAACTGGCGATGGTCGACGGTACGAATACCTGGGATGTAACCGGCCTCAACACCGGCACCGTCACCGGCATCGGCGGCACGTTCGACGCGGTGGAATCCCTCACCGGCGGCACCGGGGACGATACGTTCAATATATTCTCCGGCGCGCGCCTGGCCGGCGACATCGACGGCGGCGGCGGCAGCGACACGATCGTGCAGGAAGACGGCGCGAACACGTGGCGGATCAACGGGGCGAATACCGGGACCCTGACCGATCTCGGCGGCTGGTTTTTCAACATGGAGAATCTCGCCGGCGGCACGGAAGCGGATACCTTCGTGTTCGCCGACGGGGCGACACTCGCCGGCGGCATCGACGGCATGACCGGCCGGGACGAGATCGACTTCTCGGCGTACAGCACGAGTATCATCCTGACCAACGTCGGCGGGGGCAGTGTCGACGGCTTCCGGGCGGGGACGGACGGCACTCCCGATCCACTCGGCGGCCTCTTCGACAATATCGACGTGCTGACCTGGTCGGCGGCAGCCGACGACTGGGTGCTTGAATTCTTTGCGGAGATGGACGAGGAGAAGACCAGGAAACACCGCAAAGAGTGGCATCCGCCGAAGCGATACGGCCTGTACTACCGTCCGCGGCCCGGCGGAGAGGATGCCGGCCACTGGTCGAGCTTCTCGGTGTTCGGGAACGCGCAGGACTGAAAAACAGATTTTACCGCTCGAAATACCTGTTCAACGCGGCGGTTGTGCTGTATACTCCCGACGTATACTTCAGGTATTACAGATGATACGCGCGTAACCATGCGGCTTTTTTTGATCGCCAAGACCGGATCTTGATAGAGATAAACCGTGTCAGTTGTCGATATATATTTCAAATAAACAGGTTGCGAACGAAGGAACAGGCAAAACCGGAGAACGGATGCGATATCATTCTATAAACAGTACATCGAGATGGTTGTATCGCGTTCTCCTGTCTTTCGTGTGTATTCAGGGAGTTCTCCTCGCCCAGGACTTCGAACGGCTCAAACCCAAGGAACTGCCGGACGGAAAACAGGGAGAACTGGAGAAACCCGACGAACCGACAAGCAAGATCAAGAGTGGAAACAAGGTTCTCATCGACGAACTGCAGGGCCTGGTTTTCGTCGAATCCGAGGATGCTATTACGAAGGAACCGCTGGAATCAAAGGGGATTACGGCTCCCGGGATCGATCTGCTGGAAACCGGGGACTTCGCAGCGCTCATGGACGAGTTTCTCGGCCGACCGGTGACCATGAACATGCTCAACCGGCTGGCCAGGCAGGTCATCCTCTTCTACCGCTCCCAAAACCGTCCCGTGGTCGACGTCATACTGCCCGAACAGAACATCACCGGCGGCACGGTCCAGTTCATCGTTATGGAGAGTCGGCTCGGTGAAGTGAAGGCCGAAGGCAACAAGTGGTTCGACACCGATCACCTGGTCGAAGGGATTCGGCTCTCGAAGGGAGATATCATCAAGACCGATACGGTGATGGAGGATATCGACTGGCTCAACAGGAACCCCTTCAGGCGGATCGACGCGGTACTCGAGGCCGGCGAGGAGGTCGGCACTACCAACCTCGTCCTGCGGACCCGGGACCGCTTTCCCTTTCGGGCCTACGTCGGCTACGAGGACACGGGAACGGAATTCACGGGCAAAGACCGCATGATAGCCGGTTTTAACGCGAGCAACCTCATTTTCCGGGA
>CAZLBC010000217.1:0-2969 GCA_964557575.1 uncultured Planctomycetaceae bacterium | reverse complement strand
TTACACTTAAATCACCATGGTGACGGGAGATAGGATTGAATTTCTTAACAGTAATTCGGATTGGACGCGATGCTTGTTCCTTCGCGTTGTTGATGTGTGTCATCGCTGTCTGTGTGAGTGCCGATGAGCCGGGAGACTTACAGCGCATGGGTGAAGGACGTTTTCCGCAGGCCTTCGTTTGGTGGACTACGGCCAATCGGGTCGTGACGAGAGCCGAATCCGAGAGCGAGGCGGATCGCATCCTGTCGCAACTCGACGGCGTGGCCAGCCCTTGCATGCATCTTGACTACTTCGCCGGTTTCAAGCGACGGCATCCGAATCAGTTCGTCTTCCTGTTCTGTCAGGGGCATGACTACAGCGAGAAGCCGAGCGTATTCGACCCGGTCGACCGAAGCACGTTTTTCCCTGGGCATTGGGTCCACTGTGAGGCAGCGACAATTACAGGCGATGTTGCGTCGGAATCGGGCGAAACCGATCTCGCGGTCGATGACGTTGGGAAGTTCCGGATGACAGACTCGAAAGGCGCGAGACATCCGGACGATATCTGTCTCGTTGCCCTGGGCGATGACGGCCGGCCCGACTGGACGCGTTGCGAGCAAGTGCAGCTCGTCTCGATCGACGAAGCACGAAAGGTGATTCGCGTCCGTCGTGCCTGCTACGGAACAAGCCCCCTTTCGTTCAAGGGGCAAGAGGCCATGGCGGCACCGCACGCCGCCGAGCCCTGGGGTAATGACGGTGGCGTTTCGTGGGTCATCAACTACTCATCGAAGTGTCCGACTGACGAGAAGGGGCGTTCGGCATCCGATGCACTGTTCGACGTTATCGCACCGATGTTCAAACCCGACGGTGCGGTTGCGAACTTCGACGGCCTCGAGTTCGATGTTTCACCGTTTCGGCCCACGGGCCAATGCGTCGGTGGGCGCCCCGTCGACACCGACGGCGATCTCCGCGGCGACGGCGGTACCGTTGGAGGTATCAATCTCTGGGGAATCGGCTATTACGATTTCTGCGCCCGCGTTCGTGGGGCGTTGGGACCGAATCGGTGGTTCATGGCCGACGGAAGCTGCGGTGCAGGTCATCAGCGGAACTTCGGAATTCTGAACGGCATCGAGAGCGAGTGGTGGCCTCAATGGGGCGACAACGAGATCACGAACTGGTCGAGCGGATTCAACGCGCACGAATACTGGAAAGAACACTGCCACGCACCGGCAATGAACTACTTCGTCCACAAGATCGGCGGGCATGATCGCGAGAAGTTCGTTGATGCGCCGTGGTCCCATCATCGCCTGGTGCTTGCCGCGGCGCAATTTCTCGATGCGTCCGTGACATCCTTCTACACGCCGGAACCGGAGGCGGGACATCCGTTCGGTATCTTCGACGAGCTTGTGGGCGGACGGCTCAAGAGGACCGGATGGCTGGGGCGACCGCTCGGAACGTATCAACGACTTGCCCTCACGACGCCGGATCTTTTGGCGGGTGCTTCGATCGCCGACTATTTGCGTGGACAGGACGTCGTGTTCGAGAAATCTGGTGGGCGGGTGGCCATCACATCGACCAACGCCGGCGCCAACGTGCTCCGATTTCGCATCGAAGATATTCCCTGTCGTACCGGCGAAGACATATTGCTTCGCATGACCGTGGCGGCGTCTCCGCGATCGGGCTGGCCCGAAGCGATTCCACGACGCTTGACCGTCCGACCGAAGGGCAGCCAGCACGAGCCGCTGGCGACGTTTGTCAGTGGGAGGCCGTTTACGGCGACGTTCTCTTTCCGAAACATGCCCCGCGAGCGGACGACGCTTCAAGTGGAGATCGAGGGCCGCCAGGAACTCACACTCCACAAGGTGGAGGCCTATGCCCACGCCGATGCGGGCTATCGAGTCTTCGAGAACGGCATCGTGCTCGCGAATCCGAGTGACAAGCCCTATCCATTCGATTTGACCGGCATCGCTCCGCGACGCGAATACGTGCGGCTCGTGGGGTCCTCCAGACAAGATCCGACGACCAACGACGGGCGCCGGGTTGGTGAAACGGTAACTTTGGGGCCTCGCGATGGGCTGTTTCTGCGTCAGAGGATGCCGGAAGTGCCGGCTTCCAGCAGCGAGCAGGCGACGCCGACAACAGGTCGTGGCGAGGCTGAACGTAACGCAACCGAGCAGTGAGGCTCGTCACTCTGCGTGGTGCGCCATCACGGCCTTCTTCTAGTCACATCCGCGAAGAGAACACAATGAAGCGAAACGCAGTCTGCATTGCAGCCCTTCTGGTAGCGACCCTCGCCCATTCTGCAAACGCGCAAGAAACTATCTCACCTGTTGACGTTCGAGCGATGGGCGCAACGGGCGATGGCGTTACCGAGGATACGGAAGCGGTCCAACGGGCAATCGACACCTGTGGGAAAGCCGGTGGCGGGCGAGTGCTCTTTCCGGCAGGCCGCTATCTTTGTGGCTCGCTTCGTCTGCGTAGCAATGTCGAACTGCACCTGGCCGCAGACGCACGCGTAATCGGCACCGAAGACCTTGATGCCTATCTCGGATTCGAGTCCGGCGATTGGGGCAAGTCGCGCTGGAATCGTGGCCTGATCGTTGGTGAGGGGCTGGAGAATATTGCGATTACCGGCGAGGGGACGATTGACGGCAACAAGGTTTTCGATCCCAAGGGCGAGGCGCGCATGCGCGGCCCGCATACGGTCCTCTTGTCGGACTGTCGGAATGTGACACTGGACGGCGTAACCATTCGGGACTCGGCCAACTACGCCTTTTTGAGCAGAATTCTGAGAAAGGCTTCAGGGCTGCGGTGAGAATCTATCCAGGCTACGGGAAGGGTCTGTCGAACGGAGGGCTGAAAGGGGTAACATCAGCGGCACGGGGGTGATATTTTTCGGAAAATTGCTTGATCGGCGTTTTCGGGGGGGGTAAAATCAAGAAAGTCGCCGGCTATTGGCCAAAACGGCCACCACCCCGCGACCGGAACGT
>CAZLBC010000216.1:0-2970 GCA_964557575.1 uncultured Planctomycetaceae bacterium | reverse complement strand
CCGCCGTCGGCACGGTCGTGGAGACCGTGGCCGCCGTCGACGCCGACCCGCTCGAGGAGCTGACCTTGAGCATCGTCTCCGGTAACGACGACGGCATCTTCTCTATCGATCCGGAGACCGGGGTGATCACCTTGGCCCGGCCGCTGAACCACGAAGACCAGGACGCGCACGACCTGGTTATCGGTGTCGAAGACACCGGCTATGTCGACCTTTCCGAAGAAACCCGGACGGTCAGGATCGCCGTCGAAGACGTCCCGCTCGTCGACTCGTTCGGTAATAATGAGCTGGTTATTATCGGCGATACATTCACCCGTACCCTCTCGATCGGCGATCTCGACGCGTCTTCGATATCGTACGACGTGGATTACGACGACGGGACGGTGGAGGAAGACCTGGACGCTTCCTGCGGCTGGTTTACGCTGAGTCACGACTATCAGATGACGAACACCTTCACCGTCACGATCACGGTCACCGACAGCGACGGGGGCAGTTCTTCCGGCGGTTTCGATGTCGTCGTGGATAACAACCCGCCGGCCGCCTTGAATGACGATTACACCGCTGGCGAGGACGAGCCGCACGTCGTTAATGCGCCCGGCCTTCTTTCCAATGACCTTGATATAGACCCCAACCACGTACTGACCGTCATCGGCACTGATACGACACTGACGAACGGAACGGTGACCTGGTCTGCGGACGGTTCTTTCGAGTACGACCCCAACGGCCGGTTCGAAAGCCTGGCCGAAGGGGAAACAGATCAGGATACATTCACGTACACCATTTCCGACGGGCACGACCTGACCGATACTGCAACGGTGGCGATTACCGTGGAGGGCGCGAACGATGCCCCCACGGCCGTCGACAACGACGTTTCCACGGATGAAGATTCGGCGTTCGATACACTCAGCGTGCTGGATAACGACACCGACCCGGACGCCTCCAACACGCTGAACATAGCCAACTTCAACGATACCGGCACGCTGGGCATCGTGACGCATATCGGCAACGGGGTGTTCCACTACGACCCGAACGGTCAGTTCGAATCGCTCGCTGTCGGCGAAAGCGATACCGATACATTCACGTACGCCGTCAACGATGGCTTCGGCGCGACAGATACGGCAACGGTGACCGTCACCATAACCGGCGTCAACGATGCGCCGGCGGCCGTGGCTGATAACAGCGGCTCGATCGACGAGGATACGACGTTGAGTGTTTTGGCCGGCGACGGCGTGCTGGTCAACGATACCGATATCGATGATGCCGACACCATCGACGACTTCAGCGTCACGGCCGTCAACGGCGTCGGGGCGGACGTCGGAAGCCAGGTCACCCTCGCGTCCGGCGCCCTGCTGACGCTCAACGCGGACGGCGGTTACAGCTACGATCCCAACGGCCAGTTCGAAACCCTGGGCGTCGGCCAGAGCGATACCGACAGCTTCAGCTACACGATGTCCGACGGCAACGGCGGCACGTCCACGGCCGCGGTGACGATTACGATCGACGGCGTTAACGACGCGCCGGTTGCCGCGGCGGACACCGGGGCCGTCGACGAGGACACGTCACTGAGCGTTGCTGCCGCGGATGGTGTGCTGGTCAACGATACCGACATTGATGATACCGACACCACCGACGACTTCACCGTGACGGCGGTCAACGGCGTCGGCGGGGACGTCGGCAGCCAGGTCACCCTCGCCTCCGGCGCCCTGCTGACGCTCAGCGCGGACGGCAGTTACAGCTACGATCCCAACGGACAGTTCGAATCGCTCGCCGTCGACGAGAGTGATACCGACAGCTTCAACTATACCATGACGGACGGTCACGGCGAGACGTCGACGGCAACGGTAACGATCACGATCAACGGCGAGAACGACGCACCGGCGGCCGTGGCGGATACCGGGACCGCGAATGAGGATGATCCACTGAACGTTACCGCCGCAGACGGCGTGCTGGACAACGATACCGATATCGACGCAAACGATACGTTCACCGTGACGGCGGTCAACGGCGTCGGGGCGGATGTCGGCAGCCAGGTCACCCTTACGTCCGGGGCCCTGCTGACGCTCAGCGCGGACGGCAGTTACAGCTACGCCCCCAACGGACAGCTCGAGACCCTGGGTGTCGGCCAGAGCGGCACCGACAGCTTCAACTATACCATGTCCGACGGCAACGGCGGTACGTCCACGGCCGCGGTTACCGTGACGGTCAACGGGGCAAACGACGTGCCGGTTGCCGTGACGGACACCGGGGCCACCGACGAGGACACGTCACTGAGCGTTGCTGCCGCGGATGGTGTGCTGGTCAACGATACCGACATTGATGATACCGACACCACCGACGACTTCACCGTGACGGCGGTCAACGGCGTCGGCGGGGACGTCGGCAGCCAGGTCACCCTCGCCTCCGGCGCCCTGCTGACGCTCAGCGCGGACGGCAGTTACGATTACGATCCTAACGGACAGTTCGAATCGCTCGCCGTCGGCGAGAGTGATACCGACAGCTTCAACTATACCATGACGGACGGTCACGGCGAGACGTCGACGGCAACGGTAACGATCACGATCAACGGCGAGAACGACGCACCGGCGGCCGTGGCGGATACCGGGACCGCGAATGAGGATGATCCACTGAACGTTCCGGCCTCAGACGGTGTGCTGGTCAACGATACCGATATCGACGCAAACGATACGTTCACCGTGACGGCGGTCAACGGTGTCGGCGGGGACGTCGGCAGCCAGGTCACGCTCACGTCCGGCGCCCTGCTGACGCTCAGCGCGGACGGCAGTTACAGCTACGATCCCAACGGCCGGTTCGAGACCCTTGGCGTCGGCCAGAGCGACACCGACAGCTTCAACTATACCATGACGGACGGTCACGGCGAGACGTCGACGGCAACGGTAACGATCACGATCAACGGGGCTAATGAGGCGCCGGTTGCCTTTGACGACAGCTACAGCGTAAACGAGGATGATTTCT
>CAZLBC010000215.1:0-2983 GCA_964557575.1 uncultured Planctomycetaceae bacterium | reverse complement strand
GCATAGAAAGATAAACAAACCCGGGCCGGGTGTCAAGTGAAAAACCGCTCAGTGTTGAACACCGGTTGAGCGCGTTGATGCATCGCGCCGCTTCCAGGCAGAAGGGGGCGTTTGTCTCGGTGATCCGCCACGCATCGAGCGGCGCGAATGAAACCCTGAGGCCGGCGGGCTTTCCCTTGAGCAATTGTCTTTGCACGGGGTTTCTCGGCACGCCGCTGATCGCCTTCGTCCTGGACCCGGAGGGGCATACCGACGACGCCTGCCGGGTGCTGTTCAAGGAGACCTGCCCCTCGTGGTTTTTCTCGATAAACCAGGGCGCGACGACCATGCGGGAGCGCCGGAACAGTTACAGCCACAAGGACGGGTTCGGCAGCGCCGGCATGAACTCGTTTAACCACTACGCCTACGGCGCGATCGGCCGGTGGATGTACAAGCGTATCGCGGGGCTGGCGCCCGATCCCGCGCATCCCGGCTGCAAGCATTTCTTCATTCGGCCCGAACCCGGCGGGCCCCTGACCGCGGCGCGGGCCGAACGCGAAACGCCGTACGGCACGGCCGCCGGCGGCTGGGAGAAGAAGGGGGGGAGCTGGTCATAACGGCGCCGGTCCCGCCCAACACGACGGCCACGCTCGTCGCGCCCTCCGGCGAGAAGCGCGACGGAACCGCCGTCGACCCTGACAAGCTCAACGACACGCTCGTCGCGCCCTCCGGCGAGAAGCGCGGTTTATCCCTGAAAATCTCGGGCAGAGGACAACACGCTCGTCGCGCCCTCCGGCGAGAAGCGCGAGCTGGAGCCGGGCAGCCATACGGTGACGGTCGATTTGCGGAAGTGACCGGCGGTGAAGCGGGGGGTTAAATGACCTGATCGTGTGCGTCTTGTGCCGGTATAATTCCTGGCAATTGAGCCACGTTGAGCGAGTCGGGTGTGCAGGTGGACCAAAAGAGGCGTGCGAGATAACGTGCCGTTTTAATCAGGAGCAGCATTGCTCTGTTCAATGCCCGGTCAATCGCTCTTGAATCTTCGCAGGATACTGACGGCAGTCGAGAATCCGCATGATCACGTGGCGTTCTTTCGAATCCTGGGCTTGGCTGCGGCCCAATCATCAAACCGAGAGGCACCATCATGAACCCGGCGTTCCCTCGCCTGAAGAACATCGGCGTGCCATGCCGGTGACGGCACTTCGTCCGGCGTGTTCTGAAGGTCGTTCCATAACTCTTCGAGCACGCGGAGCTTGTCGGTGGTGGTCATATCCGCCAATGGTAGTGCGTGTGTTATAATGCCATTTCCATCCAGGTATTATAATGCCGGATGCGGGTCCGGCTGGCAATCCATGATATCCCCGTCGGCCCCGGCACCGTGCGGACGGCGGGCCGGTCTCAATCCGCGGTGACCGGCGGGGAAAACGGCGCCGCGCCGCGCCTCGCACGGCTTTCACTGCGCCCCGGACGCCGCGCGGTCCGCGGCGTCCGCTCCGCGGTCCGCAAGACTGACGCCGAGCATCAGGTTCATGAAGTTCGTGTAGATGATCGAGGCCGCGGTGTGCAGCAGGTCGCCGACGTGCACGAACGTCTTCAGCATGCGGTCCTTTTCCGGCCGGTCACTGAACCACGCGTCGATCATCTGCAGGGTCACTTCCACGTGGAATTGCAGGCCGTAGGCGTTTTTTCCCAGCCGGAACGCCTGGTTCAGGCAGGCATCCCCCTCCGCGAGGCGCGCGCCGCCGGGCGGGACGGCGAAGGTGTCCTTGTGCCACTGGAAGACGTGCAGGTAGTCATCAACGCCGGAGAACAGGGGGTCCTTCAGCCCGTCCCGCGTCAGCCCGACCTGAAAGAACCCCGTTTCCGGCGCCGCTGATGCGGTTACCCGGCCGCCGTGCGCCTTGGCCAGCAACTGCGCGCCCAGGCAGATCCCCAGGACGGGGACGCCGGCCGCGACGGCCGCTTTCAGGAAGCGATCCTCGTCGCGGAGAAAGGGGTACCGTTCTTCTTCGTAGACGTTCATGGGCCCGCCCATGCTGATGATCGCGCAGGCGTCGCGGACGTCCGGCGGCAGCGGTTCGCCGCGGAACAGGTCGATCGTCGCGATCGTCACGCCCTTGGCCTCCAGGAACGTCCCCAGCGTCCCCGGCCCTTCGTTTTCCACGTGTTTCAGGACGTATACGTACAACGCCTCTTTCCTTTCGCCCGGACCGGCCCGCGTCACGTCGCGGCCGCGGGCCGGCCCTCACGGGCGGTTGCCGGCTATTGCGTGGTGAAGATCTGGAACCCGCTGTAGGCCTCCATACCGTGCTCGCCGATATCGAGCCCGCGGAGTTCCTCGTCCGCGGAGACCCGCAGGCCCGCCGTCTTACTGATGATCGTGCAGATGAACACGCTGTAGAGCAGGTAGCCGGTGAACTTCGTCCGCTCGGCCATGGCGCCCGACACGATCGTCGCGGCGGTACCCGCGAAGACCGTCTGGAACAGCAGGAAGGTGAAATTCCAGTCCTTCCCCGCCCAGTCGGCGCCGCCGAGCCCGAAGTGGGTCGTGCCGAACAGGCCGTTGGTCGCGCCGAACATCAGGCCGAAGCCGATAATGAAAAACGCCACGGTGCCGATCGAGAAGTCCATCAGGTTCTTCATCAGGATGTTCACGGTGTTCTTGGCCCGGGTGAACCCCGCCTCCACCATGGCGAAGCCCGCCTGCATGAAGAACACCAGGAACGCCGCGACGCAGGTCCAGACCACGTTGAGGCTGTCCTGCAGCTCGGCCGTCGCCCCGCTGTCGGCAATCGTCTCATCCGCCGCGCGGCCGGTCGCCGCGCAGAACAGCAGAACCAGCGCCGGAACCGCGCCGATACGAATGCGCCGTCGAGTTCTCATTACACTGCACCTTTCATGTGTGTTCCTGACCCGGTTATGGTCGCCGTCTCGTCACAATCCGAGACATCCTTCACAAAAGGGCAGTGGCACATCCCGTGCCAGCGGGGGAGTGGAAAAACAG
>CAZLBC010000214.1:0-3025 GCA_964557575.1 uncultured Planctomycetaceae bacterium | reverse complement strand
CCAGGCTTACGAGGCCAAGCACCATGCCATCGACACCACCGATCTGGAGGGCATCAATGCCCTTCGGCAGCTGCTGGCCGACAATGACCTGAACGCGTCCGATCACCGAGATCCTCGGCGGCGATGGATGGCAACTGGCGGTCGGTCCTGACGACGCGAGTACGGTGGAGTTCGCATATTCATCGTCCCTTGAGGGACCCTCGCGCAGCCGTCGGGTGTCGCCGGGCCCGGCAATGCTCATTGGACAGGTTTCACGTTGATCGGCGTGGCGCCAACGAGGTGCGTGCCCTTGCTCAGGTCGAGCGAGTAGTAGACCCACACCGGCTCGCCGCCGTCCGGCTTGTCCTTCTTCAACTCGCCGATGAAGGAGAAATCCTGGCCCTTCTTGGGCACACCCGCCCCCTCGAGCACGCCGGCGGAGACGTGCATCAGGAGCTTGCTCCGGAGTTTGACGTTCTTGGGCAGGTTTTTGGGGATTGGCCACGCGATCTCCATCTTGTACGTCTTGCCATCCTTGGCCTTCTCGATGGTCTCGACCCTGCCGGACCAGGCGATCTTACCGGTAAATGCCTTGGCCAACCCACCGTGCAACTCACCGTCAAGCAGCGGCTTGAGGACGACCAGGATCGGCTTGCCCGCGCTGTTGGTGAAGACCTTCCGGTCTCGGATGGAGTCCATGAGTTGGCGCCGGTCGGGGATATGAGACCGCTTGGCGACCTCGGCCACCTTGCGCGTAAAGGCCCCGATGTCCGTTCGCCATGCCTCGTCCCCGGACTTGGCCGGCTTTTGGCCGGGAGCAGGTCCGGGCTTGGGCTTGTCCGGGCGAGCGATAGGCGGGGTCGGCCCCACTGCCAGAGGACGCCACACGCGCCACGGTTTCGAGTAGTACGCCCGCAACCTCGATCCAGCCGGCAGGCGCGTGCCGTCGGGCAGTACCCATTCGTTACGCGTTTGGATCTCGGAGCAACTGAACCTCATGGTCTTGTCACGCAAGGAACGCGAGAGGTTCCCAACCCCCGCTCGGTAGATCTGGTTGCCGTCGGTCACCTCGAACACGGCCCCGTGCTTCGCGGAAACGTGCATGGCAGAAGGAGAAGCCGGCTTCAGTGTCTCGGTGTAGGCATCCAGGATCTTCCATATGTCGGCGCCGGCCTGCGCGGAGAGGCCCTCTTCCGCCCCGAGCCGTATCGGACGTTTGTATGTTGACGGAGGCGTTGAAAGCGTCCGGGCTCTCAAGTCCGCCAGGGCGGGGGAAGGGGTGACCTTGGGGTACTCCTTGTCCGGACGAGCGATCTGTGGGGGGCGAGCGGCCGCGTCCGAACGCCAGACGTGCCATCGGTCCGGGCCGCGTATGTTCGATCGCACGACCGAATGAGCGGGCAGGCGCGTGCCGTCGGGCAGCACCCATTCGTTCCGCATCACGACCATGCAGTTGATGCCCTTCTCCCGCACATTGCCGAGGAAGGTCCGCACTTGCGCCCGGTAGACGTGCGTGCCGTCGGTCACCTCGAATACCGTTCCTCTATTGGCCGAGTAATACTGCCTTTCCGGGGTGAGTGTGTTGCGGTAGGCGTCCAGGATGCTCTGGAGGTGGGCCTGCGTTTCCCTGGACGGCGTCTCGCCTTTCCCGGGCAACGTAAACGACGCCCCCGCGCGCCGCCCCGGCGGGCCAGGCGTAATCGTTCGGGCTTTCAGATTCTGCGGGGCACGCGAAACGGGGGCCTTGGCGGGCTTCTTGGTTGGGGTGCTCGCGATCGAGCCGTCGGTCTTGGCGGCGGGCCGCATCGACTCCGGTACGAACTGGCCGTACTCATCGACCCGGACGGTCAGGCCGTAGGCCAGCACGCACTTGTCTCCGTTGTAGTCGGGCCATTCCAGCGTCGTCGGCGACTTGCACAGATAGGTGGTCTGCGCGCCCACGGAGAAGGCCATCGACTTCCCCGCGCGGTATTCCACACGGCTGTTCTTGCCGAACAGCAAGGTTCTTCCTTTGACCGCGACGATCTCGGATCTGCTGATTGTCTCCTTCACGTCGTGTGGGGTGTCGGGCCGATTCTTCGGCTCGGTCAAGTAGCCCGAACCAGCCGGCCAGGAGATGCCCTTCTCCTCCGCTTCCGGCGAGGTGGACTGGGTCGGTTGATCCCCACCGGCCGGGCGATTCATCCACCAGAAGATCCCCCCCGTGATCGCCGCCACGAGCACCACGCCGCCCAGGCCGGCGATGACGAGCGTCCGTCGGTTCCGCCCGCCGCCGTGCTCGGCGGAGGCGTCCGGGTCCGAGGCAGTGTCGTTGGGCGCTGTCCTCGCGTCGGTCTGGGTGGGGGTCAACGTGTCCTCTCCGGGCGTTCGCTCGGCGAGCGGGGCCACCACCACGTCGAAGAGGCCCTTGGTACGCGATGCTCTGACCCATCCGTCCAGGCCGTCGCGCGTAATCAGGTCTTCGGGTGCGAGCCGCCCCTGGGCCGCCAACTGCCTAAGCTGGCTCGTGCTGAAAGGGCCTTGTTTCTCGTTGTCGATCATGCAGTACCACCGGGCCATGACGGACTCCTTTATTTGTGAAAATGGGCATTCGCCGGTATTTTACGGGCTGCTGAACAATTCAGGGCCTGCCTGCGAAAGGACATTTTTCCGCACCTCATCGTCAGTCTCCATCGGCGATTCGTATAGAATCGCCTGCTTCGACTTCCTTGATCTGCGGAAAACGTGTCTGTTTCTCGCCGACGGCCGACGTGTTCAGCAGGCCCTATTTTAGCCCTTGAATAGACCGATGACAACCATTAAGTTACTCTGAGTCAAGAAGATATATTGGTCTTCCTGTCATTTCATCGCCCCTTACGGTTGTGCCCTGAGGTTAATCGCGGAACGGTGTATGCGCGTCTTTTCAAAAAAAAAAAACAACTGCCCGTCTTCGCCTGCGGCTGCGACGCGGCATTCTTCGCTCGCACAGCGAGCGAAGACGATCTCGGCCCACGGAACGGCGTTTTCGGGGGCTACCCCGTCACGTGGTTTGACCTCGCGGCACGGC
>CAZLBC010000213.1:0-3080 GCA_964557575.1 uncultured Planctomycetaceae bacterium | reverse complement strand
CGTTATGGTACGCCGGCTCTAAATTAATCTACAGCATATCGAGCGAGCACCCTTCGTATATACCCATACTAAAGGGAAATACTGCGCGGTTAAATACAAATTCCAGGGCACCCGACCAATAAGGGTGGCAAGCCTACAGGAAAGACTAATTCCGATTGCCAACCCCGCACCGGCTTTTACCGGCCGTACCATACGCACCGGGAACGAATGACGCACGGGGCTGTTACGCGTCGTGCCCATGGGCTGTTGTCACGGCCGCGCCCGTCTTGCGCAGCCATCGCACGAGGCCCCGGTATCGCGAGCGGTTCACCTTCAGCATGCAATCGGCAAAGAGCGCCGCGGCGGTTTCATCATGCATGATTTCGTCCATCAAGCACTTCATGTACGGGTATCCTTCCCACCATTTCCCGCCTTTCCGCATTCGGTAGAAGAAATAATCCCGTATCGAACTGCAGCCGCCGAGCCCGTGCGTTTCAATAGCCTTCCGAAAGTACCACACGGCCTCTTCCTTGTTTCCCAGCCTGAGGTGCCCCAGGCCGGCGCCGATGAACAAGCCCAGCGTGCACCCGTGTTCCATCTGGTACCGCGATGCTATTCGTAGCGCCCTGTTGTAATCCCGAACCGCGGCAACGTAATCGCCCCACGCCAGATACGCCCCGCCTCTGCCGGCATAAAGACTCAGCAGCATCCCGATCCCGTGTCCGCCCGCTTCCGCTATCCCCTGCGAATAGTACTTCCGCGCTTTGAAAAAATCCAACCACTCGCCCGTGGCCTCGAGCATCAGCTTGAACGTGTTCGCTCTCACCCGGTAGTAACGGGCATCCTTTTGCAGCCCTTTTCGCACCGCAGTGTTGGCTGCCACCAGTGTGGCGCACGCGTCGCTCATATAGCCGGTTATCATGAAACGCGTCAAGTGCAACCGTGACATGTAGAGCCACACGATGCCGTCGCCGTCGTGGCATGCTCGCTCACAACGGATGGGCAGTGCCTTTTTATACTGTTTCAACGCCCGTTTCAGGTATCGTAACTTGTCGGCGGTACGCTGGCGTGTCCCGCACTCGACCTTCGCCAGATATACGCGTGATTTGTCGATATAGATATCCCTCGTTCTCCTGTCCAGTTCCAGCGCGGTGTTGATATGCCGCAGCGCCGATTCCAGATCGCCGGGAGCCCGCCGACCGCTATGGAATTTCGTGAGGTAGACATGCGAGACGGACTTATGGAGCATCGGCACATCGGGTGTCAGCCGTATCGCCCACCGATAATAATCGATGGCCCTCTCCATGGTGTCACAATCTGTGTGCGATTCGTTGCGCATCAGATGCACCGCGTGGTTATTGAGTTCAGCGGCGACGGCCCCGAACCGGCACGGACGCAAGTATCCCCGGACCTCGTCCGGGTCTATCTCGTATAATTTCGCGTACGCATCTTTCTCAACCATGAGCCCCCCTGCCGTGGTTTCAACACACGTATCCCCCCCGTCCCACGCGATGGCGATGTGGCCCGGCATGAAGATGGCCTGTACATCGGCCGGCACGCCGCCGTCGTGGAGAATGTCGGCGATACACTGGTATACCCCCGTCGTGTCCTCGCACACCCCCGTCTGATTGTTCCAGACCTCCACGAGGTTCATGTTGGGGTATACAGCGGGATGAAAAGTGGTGCCCGGCTTCGGAAACCTGAAATGCCGGTCGGCAAACAGCACCGAATTGAACGCGCGGATCTTGTTCACCGTGCTCGGCGGGCCGCCGCGAAGAAACCGGACCACCGAGAGCCGCGCCGCCAGCGTGTCGGCCGCCTCGTACATCTCCCGTTTGACCCGGTCTGCCTCCTCGACCGTGAACGGCTTTGTCGCGCCGTATCGCTCGGCGTCCTGGCTGATCTTCAGGAGGACATCCGCCACCGTCAAACCGTCGGTGAGGCCGTCCGCGATCACCCCCTCCATCATTTCATCGAGGCTCATGCCCTTGTACTGTTCGTAGCTTTGAAGGGCGGGCCGCCGGTAAACGAACGGTTCGCGATCGCCGCCGGACCGGTAGAACTGCACCGCCGGCACCAGTGCCGCCGACGCCGCCATCAGCTTGCAGATAGACAGCGACACCGACCGCAAAAACGCCCTGTCTGCCTTTTCGAACATTACGCATACCTCGCGATTCACTTATCGCTCACGAGTGCCGGTTCAATCTCCCAATGACGCAGACGCCGGCCTCCGCGGGTATGTACACGAATCACGCCGGGAACATGCGCGGATTTTTAAAAAGGGATGCCGGCCGGTGAAGTGGCGGCCGGTTATCTATTCACAGAGTGCGACGAGCCGTCGAAGCACAGCGTGGAAACAGTTGAACGGCACGGAAGCGGCATGGCCTTAAACTAGAGCTGGTTTCATAACTTCAATTTGGACTACAAGCGGCTCTTTTGCCGTCTGGCGGCGTCACGAAAACTCGACATATTTCCTTAATATGTCGTCGTTTCCGTTCCTTGCCAGATCGACAAAATACCTCGCTTTCGCTACCAAAGCAAGTTATGAAACCAGCTCTAGTTGTATTAAGGAATTCTATTGTTTTTTTCAGCTCAACTGAGATTTTTGTTTCGAACAATATATCTCTTGTTCGGGAAGCTTCACACGGTCATATTCTTTTTCTTTGATATATTTGTGCTGTTGTTTCACGAAAGCGGTGATGTCTTCTATATGCACTATTTCATTTAAAGCGTACTGCCTTAATTTTTTTCTTCTCAATCCCAGTTGGATCGCTTTTCTTTCCATCCTGTGAAGATGATGGTCTCTGTCCGGATCCATCTGGACAACGACATCTGAACGATGACACGCGTGCTTCCACCGGTCGCTGTCAGTATAATCCTCAAAGTGTTTCTCGCTGTAACTGGCAGGCACCGCCGATTCGACCAATTCATCAAAAAACCCCCGGTCTACATGCACAGCCAGAATGCTTTACTGCCCTTTCTTTGTTGCCCAGCCTGAACGATACATCATCCACAAAAAACTTGGTTTTATCCAGCTTGTTATACTACTCGACAGTGACGAGTTCTAATCACGCCGCATTGTCATAATAAGCTCTATTATA
>CAZLBC010000212.1:0-3093 GCA_964557575.1 uncultured Planctomycetaceae bacterium | reverse complement strand
CGTTGACATCGCCGAGGCCCCGTTCGATCCGCATCAGCCGGATGCCACCTACACCGTGCGGCCGGAAGGCGCACCGGCGGACGGCTCGCAGGACCTGAACATTCCGGCAGAGCGCTTCCTGGAGAATCGTCAACCGGCACCCGGGTTCTGGTCAGAGGTATGGCAGAACAAGTGGCTGGTCACCTCCGTCTTCGGCGCCGGTTTCGCGCTGGTGTTGATTTTCTGGTTCAGCGTCGCCTGGTGGAAGGTGGTCCTGGCGACGATTCCTCCGATCATCCTGGTCTTTGCTCTACCGACGCAGGGTCTATGGGTGCTGCTGCCGTTCTCGGCGGCGGTTGTCGGCCTGTCGATGATTCTTGAGACGAGTAAGGACGAGGGCGAGGAGTGGTTCAACTCCACGTGGACCTTCGCCAAGCAGATTCTGCCGCTGCTGTTCTTCGGCGTGCTGATCGCGGGCTTCCTGTTGGGCCGGCCCGGCCACCCGGGGTTGATCCCGAGCAAGTACGTCGAGATGCTCGTCGGTGACAGCCCCGATGCGATGCTGGCCATCACCGGCGGGGCCGGTGGCGGCTTCGAGAGCGTCGTACGTTCCATTTGGCCGGTGTGGACGAACTTCTTCGCCTCCGTCTTCGGGGCGTTCATGTACTTTGCGACCTTGACCGAGGTACCCATCCTTCAGGGCCTCATCGGTGCCGGCATGGGCAAGGGCCCGGCCCTGGCGCTGCTGCTGGCCGGCCCGGCCTTGAGCCTGCCCAACATGCTGGTCATCCGCAGCACCATGGGCACACAGAAGACCGTCGTGTTCTGCTCGCTGGTGGTGGTGATGGCCACGATCTCCGGCGTGATCTTTGGAGCGTTTTTCTAAGCCGATGAATAAACAGACGATGATAATCCGGCTGATCGCGTTGGTGGGCCTGGTCCCCGGCTGTGCCCTGCTCGACCCGACCGATCCGTACAGGGGCATGTCGCCCGCAAGTGCGAACCGCTCTCGTGCGGCCGGGCACTCGCCCGTGCGATGGGACAACGGCCCAGTGACGCTGGCGGAGGCGGTCGAGATTGCATTGTCGAGCAATCCCGGGCTGGCGGCGAGCAGCCATGATGTCGACGCCGCGCAGGCCCAGGCGGACGTGGCCACCGGGGCGCTGCTGCCGAGGGTGGGCGTTGTCGGCGGGTATACGCATACCCTGAACGACCAACGGCTGGTGCCCGCCCGATTCAACAGGGAACGAGGCGTTTTCGGCGATGATCTCCTCTCGGCCGACCTGGTGGTGAGCATGCCGGTATTCACCGGTGGTCGGCTGGTCAGCGAAATGAAGGCCGCCGAACTGCTGGCGAAGTCCGCCGATCATCGTTTGGCGCGGACGCGGGAAGAGTTGATCTTCAATGTATCCAGCGTCTTCTACCGGATTCTGGCTCTCCGAAAGGTGATCGAATCGCAGGAGTTCTCGAAGAAGGCGTTGCAGGAACATCTCAAGCGGATCGGCGACCTTATCGAAGCGCGGAAGGCGGCGAACGTTGACCGTTTGCGAACAGAGGTCCGCATCGCCGACATCGAGCAGCGGCTGGCGGACACCAGGAATCTTCTGTCCATCCAGCAGCGCGTGCTGGCCAATCTGATGGGTGTCGAAGACCGCGGCCGGTCCCTGCAAGCCGAGGGCGAATTGACTTCGCCGGGTGATACATTGCCCGGCCGTGGCGAATCGCTCGCCAGGGCATTGGACAATCGAGACGACTATCTCGCGGCCCGGGCCGGGCTGGAGGCCCAGGCGAAACTGGTCGACGCGGCCCGTGCCGAACACTGGCCGACGGTATCGGTTCAGGGCTCCTATGGCGGTCGATGGGCGGCCGGGCCGAGCGATCGGCCGATCGGCACTGACAGCTCAGAGGATGTTGGCAGCGTCGGCATTGTCGTGGACATTCCCCTCTTCGAAGGCGGACGGATCGCGGCGCGCATCCGCCGCGAGCGCGCACGCCTGGCGGCGGCCCGCCAGCGTCTGCGGGCGCTGGAACTCGATATTCAACTCGATGTCGAGACGGCGTTGTCCAACCTGGAATCCGCCGGACAGCGGGTGGAAGCGACACAGAAAGCCATTCAGCAGGCCGAGGAAAGCCTTCGCATCGAACGACAGAAATACGAGCTCGGCAAGGGATCCATCACGGATGTTCTGGACGCCCAATCGGCCCTGCTGGAAACCCAGACCCAATACTACCGGGCGCTGGCGGACCACAGTACCGCCTCGGCGCAGTATCGCCTGGCGACAGGAGAGAGCGAATGAGACGTTGTGTATATTCCTTACTTCTGATTGGCGTGGCCGCGTGCGCATCGCTTCTGCTCTCCGGCTGTGGTGATGATCAGGCCGGAGGGGGCAAGGCCAAGAAGCCGCCGCTGGTGCAGGTACGGCCCGTCCAGCGGAAGACGATAGCGCAGCGTCTGCAGACGACGGGCGAGGTCGTCGCGACCAAGGCGGTGACCATTCAGGCGACCGTTGAGGGACCGATTGCCTTGTGTCCCTGGCGCGAAGGCGACCGTGTGGAGAAATCCGCCGACGGTCCGGCAAAACTGATCGAAATCGAACGCCCGTTGTATCGTGCCGAAGCGCAGGCGGCGCAAGCCGCATTGGCCGTGGCGGAGGCGAAACTGGCCGACCTGACCGCCGGCGCGCGACCCGAGGAGATCGCCCAGGCCAAGGAGAACGTCAAGCAGCTGGAGGAATGCACCCGCTTTGCCCGCAGCGACCTGGATCGGATTCAGCAGCTCGTGGAAAGCGGGTCGGTCCCCGGCGAAACGGTCGAGAAGGCCCGCGTCGCGTTCGTCACCTGTCAGACGCAACTGGTTTCCGCCAAGGAGAAGCTCGCCATCCTGACGGTGGGGCCGACGAAGACCGAAATCGCCGTCCGGCAGGCGGCCGTGGACGAAGCCGAGGCGCGCCTGGCCGTCGCCAGCGCGAAGCTGGCTGAGTGTACGAT
The DNA here is from genome assembly GCA_964557575.1 of uncultured Planctomycetaceae bacterium. Classification (GTDB taxonomy): domain Bacteria; phylum Planctomycetota; class Phycisphaerae; order SM23-33; family SM23-33; genus CAZLBC01. The sequence continues at coordinate 126 of CAZLBC010000212.1, read as the reverse complement.
TCCCGTACCGTTTACCGGCATGGTCACGAAGGTGCACGTGCAACCGGGCGACCTGGCGACGGTGCGTGCCCCGTTGCTGGAGATGTTCGATCCGGCTTCGCTGGTGGTTCGCTTCGCCGTGCCGGA
>CAZLBC010000211.1:0-3120 GCA_964557575.1 uncultured Planctomycetaceae bacterium | reverse complement strand
TGGACTGGGACAAGTACGAGGACGGGGATGCGGATACGCCATCGTCGAAATGATCAATGGCCAAAACGGGTAGTGTCAAGAAAGTTGTGCACATTTTTTTAGAGCAATCCATGATCCAGCCATTTAGCTTTGCTCCTCGCCCTCACCCAAACGGGGGGCGAGGTGCAAAGCGAATGCTCAACATGCAACGGCCTCCTTATCTTTGTCCTGGTCCTTCAATCGATCCATATTCATGTACCGGCGAGTTCCCCAGTTCCGGCCTGCTATGTATCTCAGGCGGGCAGCTACGAGCATCAATGCCGATCTGCCGTCAGGGAAGCTGCCTACCACCCTCGTACGACGCCTGATCTCTTTCATGATCCGCTCAAGGGGGTTATTTGTTCTCAGGCTCCGCCAATGTTCACGAGGGAAGTACATGTACCGAAGCGTCTCCTCATATCCCTCGCGAACCGTCTTGGCCGCCTTCCGGAGTTTCATGGATTCAAGCTTCTCGATCACCGCCTCCGCCTTGTCCATGGCCGCCTGCCGATCCTCCTGGGCGTGAATGGCCTTGAGCATCGCGGCTACTTCCTTGATCTTCTGTTTGGGAACATCGCAAAACACGTTCCGATACCAGTGGACAGCACACCGCTGCCAGTAGGCATCGGGATAGAATTCAGCGAGCGATTCCTGAAGCCCCAAACACTTGTCGGTTACACACAAGCGTACACCTTTCAGACCACGATCCTTAAGGTGACGAAGGAACCGGCGCCAGCTTTCCTTGTCTTCCTTCGAGCCTTCCATAACGCCTAATATATCGCGAAAACCCCGATCATTGACCCCGATCGCCACCAGGACAGAGACGTTGCGAACTTCGCCTCCCCAACTCCGCTTCAGGCTGATGCCATCGAGGAACACGTACGGGTGGCTGCCGTTGATCTTGGCGTTTTTCCAGGCCTCGATGCGTGAGTATATCTTCTGGTTCAACTCACTGACGGTGTCGGGCTTCACGCGGGTACCCCACAACGCCTCAGTGATGTCTTCAACCCGCCTGACTGATACCCCCGCCAGATACATTTCGACGAGAGCTTCCTCAACAGAAGATTCCCGCCGCTGATATCGCTTGATGATCTCCGTTTCAAAGGGGAGCTTACGCAGTTTCGGAACCTTCAATTGCACCTGGCCGGCTTTGGTATGCAGGCCACGCGTGTAATGACCGGCCCGGGTGTCAATGCGATCAGGCGACCGCTGATATCTCTTGGCGCCGCAGAGCTGATCGGCTTCGGCATCGAGCATTTCGTTGAGCGTTTCCTCCACCGTGTTACGTACCATCTCGCCAAGGTGGTCCTTGACCTTTCCTTCATCGATTTTCAAAACCTGATTCAAGCTCTTGACCGATCTGTCCGATTCATTACTATCGTTTTTCATGGGTAGCTCCTTCCGTTCTGGTGGTTTTGGTTTTCCGAAATTCACACTATCGACCAGACCAGGAGCTACTCTGTTGTTTTTTCAAATGTGCGAAAAATATCCTACGTTATCCCAAAACGGCCACCATCCCGCGTCCGGAACGTCCCACAGTCTATTGTATATTACACTTAAATCACCATGGCGAAGAAAGATAGGATTGAATTTCTGCCAGTTGAAGGGAGAAAAGCCCGGAAAAACCGTAGGGCAAGTCATTCATGATTTAAATATATTGCTCAAGCATAAAACAAATACAAAGTAAATAAGCTAAATAACATTAGGAAATTATTATGAATCGGCATATTATATTCTTGCTCATTGCACATATTGTTATTATTAGTGCTGCAAATATATCTGTTGCCCAAGAAACACGAGATAGTAAAAAAGTAATTGAAATATACCGCTCTTGATTGAAAATGCCTGAAATCTTCAAGTTTCATTTCAATACGTCCGATAATGTTACCATGAACGACTATTCGTTATCAACTGGGAAGATAGCGAAACTTGAGAAGCTTCACAGAAAGCTGAAGGATAAGCGTAAGGCGGACCGTATCAAGGTCATTGTTGCTCTGGCCAAAGGGTGGACACCAGCACAGATTGCGGAAATATTGCTGATAGATGAGTCTACCTCCCGTCGCTATTTTGAGCGATATCAGGAACATGGCGTACCTGGGTTGCTGGAGGATGCGTATTACGGAGCCTTGTGTAAGCTTGATAAACAGCAGATTTCTGAACTCGTTCACTATTTGGAGACTCATATCCTTCCCAGCGCCAAGGCTGTTGTTTCCCATATATGCCAACAATATGGGGTCCGATATTCAATCAACGGTGTAACCGCTTTGCTCCACAGGCTGGGTTTTTCCTACAAGAAACCTGCTCATGTCCCCGGCAAGCAAGATCCTGTAAAACAGCAGGAGTTTCTGGGTCAATACGAGCGGATCAAGGCTGAAAAAGGCGAAAATGACCCTGTTTACTTTGCGGACGCCACGCATCCTCACCACAACAGCGTGCCTTCCCATGGTTGGATCAAAAAAGGGGAACGCAAAGAATTGAAGGCTAATTGTGGTCGTGCCAGAGTGAATATCAATGGTGCCATTGATATCGAAACTCTCGAACCTGTGACGGGGTTTTATGATACAATCAATGCTCAAGCAACTATTGATCTTTGCAAGAAGATCGAAGCAAAACATCCGAAAGCAAATGTTATATATATGATCGTCGACAATGCCAGATATTATCGGTCCAAGCTTCTGAAACAGTATGAAAGCAGGTCTAAGATCAAACTTATATATTTACCTCCATACTCGCCCAATTTGAACCTGATTGAGCGATACTGGAGGTTTTTCAAGCAAAAAGTAGTGAATAATATTTACTACGAGACGTTTGAACAGTTCGTCCAAGCATGCAAAAGTTTCTTTCGAAAAAGGAAGCTATATCTGGGCGAGTTACAGAGCCTGCTTACGGAAAACTTCCACTTAGAATTAGCAACATAGAAAAAAGGCATTCTTAACTGAATGCGGTATAAAAGAACAAATAAAACGAGTTATCCAATATACTGAAAGATTAAATAAATGTATTGATGAATCTGATAAGACTGTGCTAAATTCTGAATTAAATATGTATTATCACTCTTGTCCAAAATAATCTCGTGATAGCCTTCTGAAAAATGTCTCCATG
>CAZLBC010000210.1:0-3233 GCA_964557575.1 uncultured Planctomycetaceae bacterium | reverse complement strand
CTACCGGAGCATCCCGGCGGCGTACCGGTTCCAGAACGGCTCGACGTGGTTTCCGCAGGCGTTCAACGATTATGTGTTGGAAAAGCAGGGGAACCGATGAACGATTCATTGAAAAAATGGCATGAAACCCGACATATCTGAGTCATCGACACGTAACCAAAACATGTCGATGAATTCTGATTAAAACGACACATTTTCCCGACATGTCGATATCGTCGACATATCTGAAAAACTTGTCGATGGCTTGTTGCCAGCCGTCAATGCGCCAGCAACTCATACAGTCCGGTGTTCAGGTAGAGCTTCTGCCTACCCACTTGCAGGCTTTTCAATATGCCGATCTTCTCCAGTTCTTTGAGGTACTCCGCAGCGGTCTGTCGCTTGGCAATACCCGCCTTCACTACAAACTCACCCTTGGTATATGGCTGATGGAAAAGCAGTTCGATCAGTTCTTTGGAATAGACGCGGCTCGGCAGTTTCTCCTTGGCCTTGGACAGGGTCTCGTCCATGAGTGACCGGATGGCAAGTATACGGTTTCTGGAGAAGCGGGCGGTAGTGTCCACCGCATCAAGCATGAAAAGAACCCATGCTTCCCAGTTCGAATCGACAGTGACTCCTCGCAGGAATCGATAGTAGTCATTCTTGTTTTCAATAATATATTTGCTGAGATAGAGGACTGGCAATTCAAGCAAATCGTTGAGAATCAAGTAGAGGATGTTGATAATGCGGCCGGTACGTCCGTTACCATCTCCAAAGGGGTGGATGCACTCGAACTGATAATGGATAACTGCCAGCTTGACCAGTGGATCAACTCCATTATTGGCATGGATATACTCTTCAAGATTTTTGAGTTTGTCTCTGATAACTACTTCGCCCTCGGGTGGCGTGTATATCACCTCCCCGGTGTCCGAACTAATCAAATTGGTGCCGGGGGTTTTGCGGATGCCGGCCTCGCTTTCCTTGATTGTCTGCATAAGACGGATGAAGAGGTTGGTGATGAGAACCGGGCGTTTCTTGATCGCATTGAAACCATACCACATTGCTTTGCGGTATCCGAGAACCTCTTTGACGGCCGGGTCAGGCTCTTTGGTATCTGCAGTAAAAGCTTTGTACAGCGCATCATTCGTGGTGATGATATTTTCAATTTCAGAACTCGCTTTTGCCTCCTGCAACACCAGTGAATCTACGAGAATTGCCTGGTTGGGAATGGTTTCTCCAACGCCCTTCAGTTCTGCAAGGGCACGTCCGGCAGCGAGCGCCTTACGCAAAACCGCCTTGGTTTCAAGGTCGACTTCCGGTGGCAGAAGAGGGAGGTCGTTGTAAGGTTTGGCGGGTTCAAATTCCACGAACGGCAAGTTCCTTTCCAACAGGGGCATCAACATGCGGGGCGAGTAAATAAAACCGTGGCACTCTCATAAAATGAGCTGCTTTTTCAATGCAGTGAAATGCAAAACCAGTCGTATTCAAGCCCCTGTCTGTGATAATAGAAATACCTCTTGCTATGGTTCGCCGGGTCATTTGCTTGTCATATTCCCCGGCATAGCGAATAATGTCAACCACCTTCTTATCGTTGGCGCCCCTCACCCCGCGACGCATCGGCCCTGCCGAAAAACGCCACGGACCTCACCGTACGCGCATGGGCCGCGGAGAAAAACAGCCTCTGCGACACGCCGTCGTATTTCGACACCGTTCCCCTCGAAAGCGAGGATGGCGAGATCCGCTACGCCGACACGCCGCCGCTGCATTATGAAAACGACCTGCTGGCATACACGTGGCACTGCGCCGGCGTGCCCCTGCGCGCGGTCATCGGCAGGAACGTCATCGCGCTGCAGTTCCCGCTGGATGCCGCGCGACGGCAGGAGGGCGGCGTGCCCGGATACGTGAAGAGGCTGCTGAAGACCGGCGGCACCGAGATGTTCGGCAGCACATACGAGATCGCGTTTCCCTGGTCCGAGAAGATCACTGACGGCCTGATGCTGTCATCGGCCCCGAAAGAGAGGATCCTCGGGTTGATCACCTGGCCGTACCGTGTCGATATCGTCATAGAAGAGGGGGTCGTTTCGCTACTGACCTACCGAAGCATTCCGGCCGCGTACCGGTTCCAGAACGGCTCGGCGTGGTTTCCGCAGGCGTTCAACGATTATGTGTTGGAAAAGCAGGGGAACCGGTGAACGATTAAGGCGGGTGTTCTCTTTTCCCTTGACGGCGGTGTGCCGTTTTCCTATCGTTGGATCCGGTATTCGCGAGGACGTTTAAAAAGGAAGACGAGGCCCGTGATGGGTTCAGAGTGTCGCGATGCGGGGATTGACTACATCGATCAGCGGGCCGCCGGCCTGCGCCTCTGCCTCTTCGACACCGCCGCGCGCCCCTGGACGGTATCAGGATTATCGCCGCAAAAACGCTGACATGGGGCGATTTCACCGCCGAACTGAACGTCATCGGCTCCAGCCATGCGGTGACGGTGCGTCGCGGCGAGGCCGCCCTCAGGGAGGTCCTCGCATGCGTCGACCCGGCGCGGCTGCCGGGTGAGCCCCTGGTGACGGTCCGCGGCCTGGATGCCGGCGACCGCGTCGAACGCAGTGAGATAGCCGGGGCGGGGGGGCGGCTGTGCTACCGCTTCGCGTCCCGGCCGGTGCCGCTGGGGCCGGAACTCGCCGCGGCGGCCGAGCGGGCGGCCGCCGAGAACCCCCCGCAGTCGCTGCACGCGACCTTTCCCGGCGGCCCCCGCGGTGTCCCGTTTACCTTTCTTTCGTGCGATACCACGCCCGACGGGCTGGAAAGTAACCGGGTAACCACCCGTGCAGTGGGCCAAGAGTGCCGGCATGCGATTTCCAATGGAGGTGATTCGCGGGGCATGGTCGGCGATTTTGAAGGCGAACCTCCGTACGAATACGAATCGGACAAGGATTGGTCGTGGTAAATGAGTCTCGGGATCATGTAGTATATAAGGTGTATTATGCATAAACGAATAGACGGTCATGGGTACGGGATATGTTCCGGCATTGCTTTTACAACTGCAGTGTCTCTCTGTTCATTCCTTTTGCCGGTATGGTGTCTCGGCGGCGAGGCTGAGGCGGGCGGTGCTGAGAAGGCACTGGTGGATACCGCCGGTGAGGACGGAATCGAAAAGAAACCGTGGGAATACGCGGGCCAGGGGTTTTTGAAGCGGTTTCTGACCGACCCGTACCACAAGCCGAAGATCGAGCCGTTCGACCGGCAACCGAAAAAACCCCGGG
>CAZLBC010000209.1:0-3257 GCA_964557575.1 uncultured Planctomycetaceae bacterium | reverse complement strand
ATGTTATTTGCAACGTTAAATGGGGAAATTCTCAGGGGGATTTGTCAAATTAAAAAAAGGGGTTATTTTAATATTTCGTAATAGAAAACAAAAAACAACCCCTCATAAAATATGCAGACAATTTATAACTTTCGGCTGTAATATTCAAGAGTATTCGGAAAAAGTTTCGGATTTTTCTGAAAGACTCCGTCCATCCGTGTGCCCTTCCCGCTCCTGCGGCAGGAATATTCCGCTTCATAAACACGGGACCTATTCCCGTAATATATATGATGAAAGTCTGCTTCTCGGATATCTTCTGATTCTGATTCTGCGTTACCGTTGTCCGGACTGCGGAGTGACAGTGAGCATACTGCCTTCGTTCTGTGTTCCGCACAAGCGTTACAGCGCTCGTTTGATCGGCCGCTGTTTTCAGCTGGTCTTCGGTGTTGAACTGGACATAGTGTCAGTCTGCCGTGCTGTAAAAGTCAGGTGGGTGTCTACGCTGAGAGAGTGGCTGAGGCAGTGGGATTATAACAGCCGGAATGTGATAACCGTACTCAGCGGGGATGCGGGGATCGGACGGCGTGCAGTGGAGGCAGCGGGCGATGCGGGCAGTTCCCCTGTGAATCCGTACAGTCTGGAGGCTTATCTGATGGCCTGTGAATTTGCACTCGGAGACGAGATCTGGGACTGCGGCGCGGAGTGCATCTCCGGTAACGGCGTGCAGTGCGCTCACTGCATGTGCTGGAATCTTTTCGGGGCGTTCGGAGTTAAGCTCGGGAGTCTGCGGCAGCCGTTGAGTGTTTTCTGATACGGGCACTTCATATTCGGCATATCCGGAACAGTTTTTCCGGAACAATTCCCCCATCACCCCCGGTTCCGGGGGGATTTTCCGGGAAAACTGTTATTTTCAGTTTTATTTCTGCGTTTTTTCCGATTTTTCATCGGGATGGATATCACTTTTTTCTGTCATTTTATGTTCACGGGCACTTCCAACAGACTTTTGTGTGTATTTCCACTCTTTTTTCAGAAATTTGGGCTATGATAGACCCGGAAGCCGCGTTTTTCAGCGGCCGGAAACAAAAATCATGATAAGAAAGGAGCAGAAACGATGGATGAACCGGAAAAACAGAAGGTCTCGCTTTTCCGCTACCGTGTAATTGCGGCGCTTCTGCACGGCGGATCCGGGCTGCCGCTGTGCGTGAGGATGGAGAAACTCGCCGGAAATCAGTGGAATTTCCCGGACGGACGCACCGGGAAAGTGTCGCAGGCGACAATCGAGAAGTGGTACTATGCGTACAGAAACAGCGGACTGCAGGGGCTCGAACCGGCGGAGAGATGCGACAGCGGAGGATTCCGCAGTGTCTCCGAGGAGGTGCGTGCATTCATAGACGGACAGCTGGAACTCAGCCCGCCGGTCAGGACAAGTGTGATAATAAGACGGCTTGACCGTGAGGGTCTGAGGGAAGACGGCAGTCCGGGCGACAGCACGGTCTACCGTTATGTCCGCAGTGTCAGACCGGAGATGCCGCGGCCGTCGAGGGAACGCCGTTCGTACGAGGCTCCGTACCCCGGAAGCCTGTGGCAGACCGATATCATGTACGGTCCGCACATCCCGGAAAAAAACGACCGGGGCAGATGGAGAAAAAAGCGGACGTATCTGATCGCGGTCATGGACGACCATTCGCGCCTTCACTGTCACGGGCAGTTCTGCTTCAGTCAGAACGAGACCGGTTATCTGCACTGTCTGAAGACCGCGCTGCTGAAGCGGGGGATCCCGGAGCGGATATACTGCGACAACGGAAAGGTCTTTCTGTCGCAGCATGTAAAGTTCATCGCCGCGGAGCTCGGGACAACCGTGATCCACACGGAAGCCGGAGACTGCGAGGCGAAGGGGAAGATCGAGAGATTCTTCAGGACAGTGCGCGACTGTTTTCTGAATCCTTTTCTCTCCGAAAGTCATCCGGAGAATATCGACAGACTCAACAGCGCATACTGGAGGTGGGTCGAAGAAGAGTACAACCTGGCTGAACACTCTTCCCTGCATTGCACTCCGATTGAAAAATGGACGGCCTCTTCGCACAGAGTCAGGCTTATCGACCCAGGCAGAGCCGATGAACTCTTCAGGGTCAGAGAAACCCGGTGTGTGAAAAAGGACGGCACGTTCTCCTTCAGGGGGGCGCAGTTCGAGACATCCTGGATGCTTGCCGGTAAGAAAGTCACAGTCACCTATGACCCGTTCGATCCGGACCGCCGGCTCCGCGTGAGTTTTGAAAACAGCGACTTCGGATATGCATCCCCCCTCGACCGCGGCTTCAACAGCGGAAAAAAAAGACACCGTAAACGAAAGGACAGTCAATCATGAACAGCACAGCAGACACAACAGAAAAAAACAGGTTCGGATTTACCCGCAGCCCGTTTTCACAGAGCACCGGAAAACCCTTTGTAAACGAAGCTCTGCAAAAAGAGACAGCCAAACTCGAACGCTTCCTCGGGGACCGCGGCTTCGCCGTGGTCACCGGACAGGCGGGGACAGGCAAGACGCTCCTGCTCAGAACCCTCTGCGGCAGACTCAATACGAATCAGTACAATGTCATTTATATTCCCTTCGCCACTCTCACACCTCCCGATATGCTCAAAACTGTATGCAGGAAACTCGAGATCGCACCGAGCATATCCACAAGCAGAATGCTCTGCGGTATACAGCACCATATCAACGACTGCGGAACCACCCCAGTTCTCATCCTCGACGAAATACAGAAAATATCACACGAGACTCTCGAGATCATCAGACTCATGACCAATTTCAATTTCGAGGAGAAGCATATCTTCTCGATTATCATGGCCGGCAATGATGAATTCCTCCAGCAGCTGAGACTCGCTATCAATACGCCTCTCAGACAGAGAATAACATGCTACTGCCACCTCGAACCACTCGGGCGGACCGACACTTCCGAATATATACAGCACCGGATCAGCGAGGCCGGAGTACATCACCGCATCATCCCCGAAGAGACCGCATCTTTAGTCTACGACTGCACTTCCGGAGTCCCCAGACTCATCAACACTCTCCTCGGAAATGCCATTCGCATTGCCGAGGAACAGCAGTCCGGCACCGTTACCGCAGAACACATCAATTCCGCAAGGGAATTCACTTTCCTCCCCGAAAGAGAGGTCACAAAATGAATATAGACTTCCCCGAAATACAGAAAAAAGAATACGTCAGAGTATCTTCCCGGGGCTTCACCATTGCCGGGAAGACATCCCGGCAGCTCGAA
>CAZLBC010000208.1:0-3316 GCA_964557575.1 uncultured Planctomycetaceae bacterium | reverse complement strand
CGCTTGTCGGCGGTGGGGGAGGGGCTGAGAAGTTGCGGCACTGGTCGATGAAGTCGGACGGTGTTGAAGTGGATCTTGATATAGACACATTGAACCACTGGGGCACCGACTATTTTACGAGAGATTTCAGAACCGAACAGGCTGACGATAAAGAAAGTGATGAGAACGAGATTGGAAAATTGATTTTTGTAAATAATATAGATAAAGACGGTGATGAAGTACCGGACTTAATTGATGGCTGGGATTGCCCACTTTCGCAAATAGAATTGCTGAAGCGGGAAATGCCGCGAAATAGAAAGTCTAACAGAAAAGAAAAATTCGTACCTCTTATTCTGCAAATTGTGGCAACTTCAGTGAATACAAAGGACATAAAAATTCGTTTTGTTTACCCTGAATCACGTCCAGAATCAATGTATCTATCTACTGATATGTGGCATGTAACACAATCCAGTCGAAATAAATACCCGATTGTCAATAAGGTAATTTCAGACGAAGGTAAAATTCGTATATGGAAAAAAGATGGCAATAAAACAAGAAATATTACAAAGGATTATGTATATAGTCTGAAGTCGTATAGCTTGTCTGAGCTTGGCGTACGATTATCTGAACCGAAACAATTTTACATTGAGGGAGTTAATGCCAGCGAAGATTGGGGTGATATTGAAATTAATGTATTTGTATCTGACGATAAGGGCAATACATGGAAATATGAAGACGTAGTTAAATGTACGAGTGTTAAATCGAATTTTACAGTTGGTGTTGTGCGTAGATATTACATGAAGCCATCTGGAACGAAAAAACTTTTAGTGCCCGATTATTCTTCGCCGTGGATGGCCTTAAAACAACAATACGATACACTTAAAAGTTGCAAAAAATATGAATGGATTGAAGAGCGAAATGGTGGTTATGAACCTGATGTCTGGTGGCATGAAGGTGATGCATGGCACGGACATGGTTTTGCATATTTTCAATATGATGGTCCTGATTTAGATACGGAGTTGTATAATAATTGTTCTACAAGCCCCTTTGATCATAAGTCATATTGGGGAAAAACTGGCGGCAGCCCCAGGATTCCATGGGAACATGGAGATGGTCGAAGAAATGAAGAGAGTGATTTAGCATGGTGGGATGTATGCCAGTATAAAATTATTAAAAAGTACCTGGTTTTGAAAAGAACATACACATTAACGCCAACCTTGGCAAGTTCTTTGTTTACTACTATTTCAAAAGCAAATCGGTATGAAAACTTTGGTCTTCACATAAATGATGAAGAAAAGGCATGGAGTTGTTTATCTAATGTTGGCCTGGCAATGTATGATCATGATATTGATGACAGGATAAATAAGTGCTTGTTTAACAAAAACATGCCAACAACCGGAAATAGATCTGTATGGAATGTTATGGTTGGTACTGAATGGGTACACTCTCATAGTGGAAAACCGGGCATTAAACTCATAGACGAGGTTGTTCGTGCTGTTCTTAAAGAGACCAAGGGATTGCCGTGGGGTGCTGCCGTTGATATTACTGGGTCTGGATCGCTTCAAGAGAAATTATTCGAAATATTAGAAGGAAAAGAGATCTATTTGCCGGGCGAAGGTAGAGTTCTGATTCAACATGAAGAAGATTTACGTTTAGATAATAATGCTGAAACGTATCTGGCATTTTATGACCCGGGTCTTTTTCCAGTTGAATTCGGGGAAAACCCGGAAGATGTATTTAACATGTCGCTTCCGAATGAGTGAAACCTCTTCAGTGCTGGTGGAGTACTTGCTATGATTGTCAATAAGCTATTTACTTGCATTTTAATACATACAATACCTTTCAGCTTCTCAGGTGTTCATGATAATACCGTTCATGTAGACAGGTTGAAGCCGAAGTATTGCAATAAAGAACGTAATTTGAAAGCATTTATGGACCGTATTTCACGCGATGGCTTGGAGTACAAAGTAAACGTGCAGAAAAAAGTGTTAAAAGGTATTGGATTGTGGGGCCGGTACAAGGAGACGTTTTATTTTCACCGTATTGAGATAGATCAAAATATCGTAAAAATTGTGAGCTCTTATGATTACCGTTTTGTGCGTGGTAATTTTCTGCAATATCTCGAAGATAAACAGTATTCATTTTATGCGGCGATTATGCTGATGGCGCGTCGAGCTGAGATAACGGGCCATGAAGGTTTTATGACAAAGATTAAATTAGAGCCGATTCAGCAGCATAACAAGCAGATGTGGGATGAGAATATAGACAAGTATTCCGAGTTGATAATTCGACCATTCGCTTTACATCGCCCATGGTCGTACTATAACAAAATACTGTATGAGTCGATACCGGTAAAATATCATGAAGACATCTTTTCGCAAGAATATGTTGATTATGGTTCAATAATAAGGGGGCCAAGGCTGTGGGATGGTGGGTTGGAAAAGAAAGTGGTGTCTGTATTAAGCGCTTATAAGCAAAACGGCGAATATCCTAAAGCCTCGGTGGTTCCCCTTTCGGAAGAATACATAGACATATGGGTCTATAAGGTTTTGTATTCAAAAGAATCGGATCGAATAAGCAATATCAAATGTTTTTTGTCGTGGTGTGAAGAGAAAGGTGAAGCCAATGGCTTTTTGGCGGCACTTGTCATGGGCTTATTTATCGTCGACGGTTATTCCTTTGACGCCACTAACGGCCATTACGATATTAACGATCGGGGAAAGTTATTTCTAAAATACATAATACACTATCCGATACCTGAGAATGCCTCTCGCATTAAAGTTATTATGGAAGGTGGGAACAGTGAGTATGTCTCTCGCTTGATGCGTGATTGCGGCACGTTGAAGAAATGGGAGATGTTTCTGAAAAAACCTGCAGAGCCGAAGTATGCCACGTATAAAAAAAGCCGCGGCAAATAAAAACACCAGGTGTATTATGCATAAACGAATAGACGGTCATGGGTACGGGATATGTTCCGGCATTGCTTTTACAACTGCAGTGTCTCTCTGTTCATTCCTTTTGCCGGTATGGTGTCTCGGCGGCGAGGCTGAGGCGGGCGGTGCTGAGAAGGCACTGGTCGATACCGCCGGAGAGGACGGAATCGAAAAGAAGCCGTGGAAATACGCCGGCCGCGGGGGTTTGAAGCGGTTTCTGACCGACCCGTACCACAACCCGAAGATCGAGCCGTTCGACCGGCAACCGAAAAAACCCCGTGAAATCGAACGGTTTTGTGAGTTGAGAGGCGACCCGATATCCAGCGGTTTTGTCTTTTTCAAGGGCCGATATATCGAGCCGCCCTATGTCGTCAGCCGCCGGGGGGTTGATGTGTGGATCAACG
>CAZLBC010000207.1:0-3414 GCA_964557575.1 uncultured Planctomycetaceae bacterium | reverse complement strand
TCGGGCTGTACCTGCCGGAGAAAGAGCGGTACATTGTTCTCCTGCGGCCCGCGGGGGACGATTAGGACCGAGGCCGGTTCGGTGGCCGGACAATCAATTCTTCCGCAGAATAGCCAATGCGGTCATGTCGTCGGCCTGCGGCAGGTCCCCGCGAAAAGCTTCAGCGGCCGAAACGACGGCATCCAGGGCCTGCCGGCTCGACCCCCAGGTATTTCCGGCGAGGGCCTGCATCACCCCTTCCCGGCCGAATTGCCGGTCGTCCGGCCCGATCGTCTCGGCAAAACCGTCGGTAAAAATCAACAGGCCCCGACCCGGCGACAGCACGTGGTTTTCGGCGCGGTACTCGTGACCGAATATACCGAGCAGCGGATTGCCGTCGGTCTCAGCCTGCCGGGACCCGTCGCCGTTGTTAAAGGTGATGAACGGCTCGTGCCCGGCGACGACGTAGTCTATCGAGCCCGTACGGGGATCGAGGACACCGAGGACCATTGTCGCGAACTGCTCCGCGGGCGTGTGTTTCAACAGGTGCGTGTTCAGGCGTGACATCACTTCTCCCGGCTCGGTGCAGAACGACATCGTACTCCTGAGAGCGGCTTGAATATTGGCCATCATCATGGCGGCATCCAGGCCGTGTCCGCGCACGTCGCCGACAGTGAACACCAGTCTTCCGTCTTCCGCCGTCCACACGTCACAGTAATCGCCGCCGACCCAGGAGGCCGGCCGGTAATGCAGTGCCGCATCGATGTCGCCCGGGGTTTCCACCTGCCGCGGTGTCAGTTTGGCCTGGATGTCCCGCGCCCGCTCCAGTTCCCGGTCCAGCGATTGCATCGCCGATCGGGCCTCCGCAAGCAGGAGGCTCTTCGCCGTCAGGTGGGCCTGACGGGCGGCGGCGTTCACCAGCCCGAGCGTGCCGCTGTTCGCGTCCGACGCGGGCATGTCCACGTAAAGAAGGTCGAGGGCGTCGTCCTCCGCGGAAATTGTCGCGCACAGCACGGTCCGCGGATCCTCCGGGTTCACCACCGTCAGCCGCAACTGGTCCCCGCCGCCGCTATCGGTGCTGTGCGCCGCGACGGCCGGGCGACCGGCACGGACCGCACCGAGCACCCGGCGCGATATGGGTATCGGTCTCCGGATCGTTCCGTCGCCCCGCGAATCCATGGGTTCTGCCGCCGATCGCGAGCTTCCCGCCGCCAGGACCTCCGGCGGCGCCGACAGGTCCGTGTCGCCGGGCGGCACCCGCAGGACCAGGACGGTCGCATCCGGAAAAAACGACAGCGCCCGGCACAGGCAGGGATAGATGGCCGGTGATACGGACACGGCGGCGAGCGCGTCGCCGATATCATTTAACAACTGTATTCCGTTCTGCGAGAGATACGAATCTTCCGGCTTCTGGTCAGCGATAACCACGCCCCCCCCGTCACCGGGGCCATCCTCGATCAGGCTGGTGGCGGTCGCGGTCTGTTGGCCGGTGTTCCCGACGTTCGTCGCCTTCACGGTCAGTTTCAGGCCAAAGGGCCCGATCTGCACGAGATCCCCCGCCGTCACGGGATGAATAGCGACTTTTTCATTGTTGAGGTAGACACCGTTTCGGCTGTCGAGGTCTCTGATCACCCAGCGGCCGAGGGGGTCGCGGTGGAGCCGCGCGTGCCGGCGGGAGACCTGGGGGTCGGGCAGCGTGATATCGCATTCCGCAACCCGCCCGAGAACCATACCCTTCGGGTTGGGCACGATCTTGCTCTCCAGCCCCCCGCCCGTAATGGTTATCAGATCGGCAGTCATCCACGTTCCGGTCACCTGTCCTGGTTCCAATAGTCCTTAAACCAGCGAATAAGGGCAAGCGAAGCACCCGCGAATTGCGGTATGATAAGGAACAAGTATAAAACAGACCCGTCCGGGGTCATTGTCTTTCTTGTGACGCAAAGGCATTTCGAGTCAAACCATTTCACTCGAAAAGCCGGTCACACAGCAATTCTGCAATCTGTAGCCGTTTTTATTCGCTGGTTTAGGGAATAAGATGGTTCGATGACCGCCCGGTCAAGCAATCCCCCCCCAGGGAACGTCAGCCGTGTGCAATCGTCGGCTACACAGTCGCATGCCCGCCGCGTAGCGGGGGTGCCGCCGCGGCGACGGGTTTGCCGGTTTCGTTGAGGATGCCGTCCAGCATCACGTTCGATATCTTCGGGCCGTCGGCGGTCATCTTCACCATCATGACATGATCGAACTCGCCGTGCTTCGGACCGCGAAGCTTGCTCTTCCCGCCGGTGGTGGCGAGCTTGATGTAGGTCATCTTTTTTCGTTCATACCGCTGGTAGTGGTGATGATGGCCGGCGAACACGGTGTACTGCCGCCCCGCCAGCAGGTGCTCGAGCCGCTGAAACTGACCGTATGCCTTCTTGTTCCTGCGTTCGTACAGCCACAGGGGCTGGTGCATGTAGACGAAGGTCCACCGCGCGTCGCGGTGTTTGGCCAGCACGTCTTCCGCCCAGTTCAGTTGCTTCTCGTCCAGGCCCGACCCGAAATTCCGCCCGCCCTGCGAATCCATCGAAAGGAAGAGCACGTCCTCGTGGACGTAGGAATGATACCGCGTGCCGTACAGGTCCGTCCACAGGCCGAGGCTTACCTCGTTGTTTATGTCGTGGTTGCCGGGCGTCAGGCAGAACGGCAGAGAACAGTTTCGGACCATGGCGTCGATCTTCTGTCGCCGGTCGGTGATCAGGGCCTTGTCATTGATCGGTTTATACCCGGGGACGGAGAGCCCCTGCACGAAGTCGCCGATGGAGGTGACGAAGTCCGGGGCAAGCCACTCCAGTTGCTTCAGGGCTTTCGGGAATACGCCTTCCCGCGCGCCGGTGGTCCGGTCGGCCACCACCGCGAAGCGGAAGTCCCGCCCGGTTTCGGGGATGTCGTGGTCGTTCCACGGGACTGTGCTTCCCGACGGATTGCCCGGCGCGGCGAGACAGGCATGGGCAACGAACGCGGTGCCCGCACCCAGTACGCCCCGGCGCGTCAGACGGATTGATGAATGCTGCTGAGTCATGGTACTACCTCCCTCGTACTGGTGTTACGGTTCCTGTTGTTAATATTCCCGGCGGAACGGCGAGGCCGTTTGAGGCCACTGCACCGGCCGACGGCATGTGAATACCAAGCTTACCTATTTTACTGGCGAAAATAAAGTACCATCGCATGATTCTTCTTACAGAACCGGCAAGGCACGCAGGAGTGGCTGGCCCCGCTTATTCAACCGGGCCGGGAATCCTGCAAGCCGGATGCCGCCTGGCACGTGGTGTCGTGCGCTTCCGCCAACCGGTTCGTACCCGATCGATACCGGCGCCTTTCCCGCGTGGACGAATCCGCCGTACCAACAGGTTCGGAAACAGCCACGCTACCGGTCCCACTCCATGATGAAGGGGAGCG
>CAZLBC010000206.1:0-3432 GCA_964557575.1 uncultured Planctomycetaceae bacterium | reverse complement strand
CATCGTCGCCTTCGCCGCCCGGTGCCTGTACCTCGGCGAAATGCTCGACGACGCCAACGCCGCCCTCGCCGAGAACGCCCGGCACTACTGCGACCACCCCAAAGACATCCTCGACCGCGACAGCTTCCACTGGCACGCCGACATCGTCCTCCGCCTCATCGAACTCTACGGCACCAACGGCAGCCGGCACCCCGGCCGGATCACCCCGGCAACCGAGGCGCTCGCCCTGGAGCCCGTATGGCGCTACGCCAAAAAGGTCTCGCGGCGCGCCCAGGCCGACGCCGGGAAGACCGGGACCTGGCACATCTGGCAGTCGGAGAACCACCACGCGATGAGCTTCACCGTCTGCTGGCACTTCGCGAAGATCGCCCGGGCGCGGGAGGCGTATCGAAACCGGGCCTTCGACGACGGCGGGACGGCCGCCGAACACTGCCGCGCCTGGAGCGACTACTTCGTGGCGTACTGCCGGGAGCGGGCGCGGAAGGGCCTGTTCGTCGAGATGATGAGCGGCGGCTACAACAGCAGCCTGATCAAGGGCGTCTACAACTTTTACGACTTCGGCGAACCGCGGGTGCGGCGGGCGGCCGGGATGCTGCTGGACCTCTACTTCGCCTGCTGGGCCCAGGAGCAGATCGACGGCGTGCAGGGCGGCGGGCGGTCGCGGATCTACTTCCACAATGCCATGCGGCCGAGACGCCGCCACGGCACCGCGCCGCTGGCGTGGTACTACTTCGCCGTCGGCGAGCGGCCGGGGCTCAACGGCCACGACGTGAATGCCGCGCTCAGCGACTACCGCCCGCCGGCGGTGGTCGCCGACATCGCCCGCGACGTGAAGGGGCGGGGCCGCTACGCGGTCCGGCAGCGGCCGCCGGGGCTGGCCGCCGGCCACGCGCGGACCGCGAAGACCGCCTACGGCGGCGCGCCGTACATCATGAAGACCGGCGCGGGGGGCATTCTGCGGTACAGCTTCTGCGACCCGGCCTTCATCATCGGCTCGGTGATGACGAAGGCCCGGCCCCGGGAGGACTGGGCGGCCATCAGCTCCCAGAACCGCTGGCAGGGCGCGATCTTCGCCGGCGACCCGAACGCGCGGATCGTCCCGATCGTGCGGCCGAAGGACAACCGGGTGGCGATGAACGCCCAGTGGTCGGTGCAGCGGAAGGGGTGCCTGATCACGCAGAAGCTCAAGGGCCACAAGGGCGGGGCCGAGATGATCGTCTGGCTGTCGAAGGCGGGGCTGAGCGAACCGGTGGTCGAGGGCGGGGTGGTCTTCACCGAGGCGCCGGGCGCGTATGCGGCGGTTCGCGCGGCGACCGGGGGATTCCGGTGGATGGCGGGCAACCCCTTCGGGTTCAACCGGCACAGCGCCGCGAGCCCGGTGATGATCCTCAACGACGCGCATGCGCCGGTGATCCTCGAGGTCATGGCGAAGGGCGACGTGCGGGACTTCGCGGCGTTCAAGGCGACGGTGAAGGCCCGAAAGCCGGCGATGGACGGGACGGTGCTGACGTACAAATCGGTCTACGGCGACCGGCTGGCGCTGGATACGGCCTGGCGGGACGTTCCCGCGATCAACGGCCGGCCGGTCGACTACGCGCCGCCGCAGGCCTTCGCGAGCCCGTTTCTCAACGGCGACTGGAACGGCGGCGTCGTGACGATCACGAAGGGCCGCCGGAAGAAGGTCCTGGATTTCAACGACCTGGTGCGGTAGCGCAGAAATACGGGCAGGCCTTACGCCGGGATTTGAAATGGGGTATAATCGAGAGATACGAGAGATTCGGGAGTTGATTCAACAATGAAGGAGAGTATACAGATTGACCCGGGGATATGCCATGGAAAACCCGTCATTCGGGGCACCCGCGTCATGGTATCCACGATCCTGGGTGCACTGGCGGGCGGGGACTCCATCGAGGATGTCCTGGAGGACTACCCCACTATTACGCAGGAAGACGTGCGCGCCGCACTGGGGTTTGCCGGCGCACTATCCCGCTTCGAGGAAACGCCCTACGAGGTGTCATCCTCGTGAGGTTCTTCTTCGATGAGAACTTCCCGAAGGCCGCGGCGAAACTGCTGACGAAACACGGACACGAATCGGTCGACATTCGGGGAACCGACCGTGAGGGTTCCGGGGATACAGCGATCTTTGAGATGGCACAAGAGCATGAAGCGGCCCTCCTTACCACCGACAGGGATTTCTTCCACACAGTACCTCACCTTCAGGAAACGCACCACGGGGTGATTGTAGTGGCCTTGCACCAGCCGAACAGGAAAAGCATCCTGCAACTGCTGGAGTGGTTTCTCGAGTACTTTAAAGACGCCGATATCAGGAACCGCGTCTTTTAATTGCGGGACCGCACGTACGTGTTCATTCCGAATCCTGCGCAAGACGCGCCGGACACGGAGAGTATCAACGGTCCATAACGAGCACTGCCAACGGTAAATCATGTACATCGGAGAAAGGTAACCCATGGACATCCGAGAAGAGTACGAGTGTGCAAACGCCATCCTGGAGACGCACGGCCTGAAACCAATAGAGATGCCCCGCGCCGGCAGTGACCGGGAGAACCTGCAACATTTAATCGACGCCTACATCGATGTGCTGTATACGCTGAAACCCGAATATAAAAAGCTTCCGGCCCCGCGGCTGATCCCCGACATGCTTCTTGATCACCTGTTCGCGGTCATGGATGAATATCCCCCTGATGCTATGGCGGAGGAGATTTCATGAAACCGGGCTCCCGTGAAAAGCGATACCCGTTTCTCATTACCGGGCGGGAACTGACCGAACTTCAGAAATTCACCGGGGACATGGCGGAGGCCTTCGGCCTGGATCGGCGCATCGAGTCATACAAGGGCACGCGCCCCCTGCTGCTCTACCGATGGGATTTGGATTGCCTGGAAGACGTCACCGCGATGGCGCTCGACGATGACCGGGAGTATCCCGCCACGTCCGGGAACGGGTACGAAGCCATGCAGTCGCTGCACGAGAGAATCAAACGCATCCGGGCGCAGATCTATGCTGAACTCGAGAAGGACGCTTGAACTGCCTTAGCAGGCTGTTGAAAAAGTAGACCGTCGGCGAGAACGATAGATTTTTTGTTCCGGCAAGGAACAAAAGCAGTTGCCTATTAGAGCTGGTTTCATAACTTGCTTTGGTAGCGAAAGCGAGGTATTTTGTCGATCTGGCAAGGAACGGAAACGACGACATATTAAGGAAATATGTCGAGTTTTCGTGACGCCGCCAGACGGCAAAAGAGCCGCTTGTAGTCCAAATTGAAGTTATGAAACCAGCTCTAGCAATATTCTGCTGTTTTCGTGACGCAGCCGGAGCAAAAAAGATCCGTTCGCAGGCAGGTAGTAGTTTTTCAACAGCCTGTTAGGGAAAAGGGATCGCCGTCACCGGCTCTCCCTGCTATCATGCTGCCGGATACC
>CAZLBC010000205.1:0-3444 GCA_964557575.1 uncultured Planctomycetaceae bacterium | reverse complement strand
TGGCCTTCTCCAGTTCCTCCTTGCGGTAGATGAAGTGCATGATCAGGCCGATGATCACGCTGAAGCCGATTGCGCCGACCGCCCGGGCGATGCCGAGCTCAAGCCCCAGGATGCGGGCAGTCAGAACAATCGCCAGGACATTGATGGCCGGGCCGGAGTAAAGGAAGGCCGTGGCCGGCCCCAACCCGGCGCCCATCCGCCAGATGCCCGCGAACAATGGCAGCACCGTGCAGGAGCAGACCGCCAGGATCGATCCGGATACGCTGGATACACCGTAGGCCAGCCCCTTGTTGGCCTTGGCCCCGAGATACTTCATCACGGATGCCTGGCTGATGAAGACGCCGATGGCCCCGGCGATGAAGAACGCCGGCACCAGGCACAGCAGCACGTGCTCCCGCGCGTACCACTTGGCCAGGTGCAAGGCCTCCATGATGCCGCCGCTGAAGCGCTCCCGGCCGACCGGCAGCCAGAAGAACAGCAGGAACACCCCGACGATCCACAGCAGCTTCTTCCACTCGATTTTCCAGTCCGCCATACTTCCGCCTCTCTCTGTGAGTCCGTTACCAACCGCTCACGCAATGGCCAAAAAAACAAGCCTCTAGCTGAGGCTCCCGAGAATCTCGCTGGTTTCCTGGGTCCGTTCCTTCAGAATGTCCGTGACGCAGTTGGTAATGTTCAGGATGCAAGGGGTACGCAAGGAATACATCATCTTCAGACCGTCCTTGTGCTGACTGACCAGACCGGCGTTCAGCATCACGGCCAGATGCCGCGATACGTTGGACCGGTTGGCCTCGACGTGATCGGCGATATCGCAGACGCACCGCTCGCCATCCTTCAGGTAGTAAAGAATGGCCAAGCGGATCTCGTGCCCGGCGGCCGCAATCACCTGCGCCATCAGCTTGTACATCCTCTTCCGGTCAGCATCCATCAACGCCTCTCCTTGTTGAGTGCGTGACTGTATGCTCACATAGTATCATCGGGAGCAGGTGAGCACAAGACTTTTTTTCTCCGGCGGAATGAAAAAGGGCCTGGTCCGGGGAAGACCAAGCTCCGGAAAGGCCGGGCGGAAATAAGACCCGGCGATTCAGTGTCGTCGGCGACTATACGGCGCTGCGGATGCCGTTTACAAGGGTTCCGAGTTACTCAGCATCCGGCGGTCCTCGGAGCATTCGACGGCTTTCGGCCTGGTCTGCGACGGGCGAGGCGGGATACCGGCCGAGGGCCGGCACATTCTCAGTTTTTCTCGAACAGGGCTATGCGGTAGGCGTGCTATGTGCTATACTTCGTTGAGTGGCGAAGCAACGCAGTGGACCATGGCTCGATCAGAGGAGATATCGCATCGACCGCTACTGACAGAGCAGTGTTCGCAATCGCCGACGCGTCGGGCGGCTCTCGCGCCGCTCGTGAACGAGCAACGAAAGGAAAAGACAATGGACGAAAAACTCAAGGAACTCATCGCGATCGGCGCATCGATGTCCGCCCACTGCCAGCCGTGCCTGACCTATCACGTCAGCAAGGCCCGCGAACTGAGCGTTTCGGAAGAGCAGATCGCCGAGGCCCTGCAGACGGGGCAGATGGTCGCCACGGGCGCGGAGCGGGCGATGCGCGAGTTCGCGGCCGAGGTCTTCGAATCTCCTTCGAATGCGTCCGCGCCATCACAGTGTTGCCCGGGAGGCGGCTCCAGGACCGGCGGCAAATGCTGTTGACCTGACGCGGCCTGTTAGTTCGTGGAAACGAGAAACAGCAATGGATGGCGTATCGGCAAGGCGGTAGCTGTGGATGCATGATATTCAAAGCGCCTCCGAACAGAGAAGAGGAAAGGTCAAACGAGATGACAAAGACAGAAGAGGAAAGGTCAAACGAAATGACAAAGACAAGGTTGGACGAGACAGACGATTGCGGGCCTGGATGCGCCTGCGGAACGCCTCCTTCGGGCGGCAAGAAAACGAAGATCGCGGTGAGTCTGATCGTGCTGGCGGCGGTCGCCGGCATCTTCATCTACAAGGCCGTAATTGCCAAGGACAGCGGATCGAACAACGCCGCCGCCGAGGAAGGTGCGGCCTTTGCGTTCGCGCAGCCGGCGCCGAGCACCGCGCCCGAAGCCGAGACGCAACCGTCGGCCACCGCGAAGGCGGATGCGGCGAACGCCGGTCAGAGGGTCGGCGAATACCTGGAATCGCTCAGCGCCCTGAACACGGTCGCCATAAACCAAGATGCCGCTTTCGTGTTCATTCCCGTTTCGAAGAATGATCTGGCCGATACGACAACGAACAAGGCCATGCTTGCCGCTCAGCAAACCCTCAAACGCAGTAACATCACGCTGGGACTTTATACCCTGCCCGCCACTTCGCCCGATTATTCGGAGATATCCGCCCAGGTCCAGGCCCCCGCCGTTCTGGTCGCCTGCAAGGGCAGAGGCATGGCGTCGGTTTCAGGCGACGTGACCGAGCAGAAGCTGTTGCAGGCGTTCATGGCATCGTCAAGTGCCGGAGGCTGTGGACCATCTGGATGCGGGCCCGCGGGTTGTAACTAGAAAAGGACGCTCATGCTCAATGCTGTTATCGACGCCCTACAGCACGTCGCCTCGGAACCCCTGGGGCTCGTGTTCGCCATGGTCCTTGGCGTGGTGAGCGCCGTCACCAGCGCCTGCTGCACACTCCCGGCCTTGGGAGCTGTTCTGCTGGGTGTTTCCCTGAGCAAGATCAGCCTCGCGGCGAGGGGTGCCGACGCCGCCATCCGATGGGTCGCGGGAGCGGTTCTTGTGATTGCCGGATTCTATTTCCTGGTCACGTTTTGAATAGCGGGCCTCATTTTGGAAAGATGAGCGTTAATGACGCGGGACAATGGTGATGGTGACGCACGACAGGGCGACCGCTGGGCGGACCGGTCGGGTAAGACAGTCCGGCTGGCTCGAGGGACACATCTACGGTCACTCGCCAATAGCTGCTTACATTGAGGCGGCCACCTGGATAGAATCGTTATGTGGCGAAGCGCAGGATGGAAAACAGATGAAAGAGTTCATGACTATTGCTAAAGCTCTTGCCGATGAGAGCCGGTCGCGCATCTTGATGTTCCTGCACGGCGGTGAGCTATGCGTCTGCCAGCTCATCGAGTTGCTGGAGCTGGCCCCTTCGACCGTCTCGAAGCACATGTCGATTTTGTACCAGGCCGGGCTCGTGGAGACGCGCAAGGAAGGCCGGTGGGTCTACTACCGCCTGGCGGGCGAGGGCGCTTCACCCTGCGCCCTGTCGGCCATCGCCTGGCTCTGTAAATGCGCGGAGAAGGACCAGAAAATCATCGAGGATAACAGGAAGGTCGAGGCGGTACGGGCCGCCGACCTGATGGACCTCTGCAGTCACTATCACCGGTGAAGTATCCACGAGCAAGGCGGGCAACAGAATGGAAGTCTTTGAGCCGTTGGAGCGCTGCCCAGACATGCGCCAT
>CAZLBC010000204.1:0-3475 GCA_964557575.1 uncultured Planctomycetaceae bacterium | reverse complement strand
CTAGGAGTTCTTGCGATGGACGCCGAATTGCCAAAAAGGATCATGCATCGTAACAAAACCTGAAGGCGATATCCACACCCTGTCGGACCGGGTGCGGTCAAAAACGGGAACGGCAGAAACCTACGCCGGTTCGCAGATCTTTGCGGTCAGCAGGTCCTCGAGGGGCGTCCGCTCGGTCCGGGAGTAGCCGAAGTGCAGGTGGCGGCGCCAGCCCTCGGCGAAGGCGAACCGCCCCGACAGTTGTCCCATCCGCGCCGTCATGTCCGTCATGGCCTCGATGTAGGAATCGAATCCCTGCGTCCGGTCGAGCCAGTCTTTCTGGCTCGCGTGGCGGGCGAGCATTTCCGCCTTGCGCTCGATCACCGGCGAGACATCCACATAAAAATCCGGCCGGATCGGATTCCGCAGGCCGTCACAGAGACCGTGCGGCATGGCATGGTAGATGGTCACGTCGCGGTCGATCGGGTCGACGGGGGGAATGCTCCGGTAGTTGGGCATCCCCCTGACGAAGGCGCCGCCGAGGGCCAGCCGGCAGGCGTTCATGTGATCTTCCATGTAGTCCTGCGGGGAGGCGGCCAGAATGATGTCCGGCGCGGCCCGCCGGACCACCGCGCAGACCTGCCGGATGTAATCGCCGATGTAGAAGACCCCCATGTCGTCGCAGATGCTCTCGTGGAACTCGGCCCCGAGAACCTCGGCGGCGGCGACGGACTCGTCCCGCCGGATGCGGATGATCTCCTCCCGGGAGTGCTCCGCGGTGCCCTGTGAGCCGTTGGCGATGTTCATGTAGTGGATTCGGCACCCGGCATCCGCGAGGAGGAAGAGCGTGCCGGACATGGCGAACTCGATGTCGTCGGGGTGAGAATGTATCGCGAGTACCGTCGGCGGCATGGCGGGGCTCCCGGCGGCGGGCTCAGTGCATCTCCGACCCGGTCTCGCCGATACCGGGCCGGTAGTAGTTGAACTGGACGTTGGGATGGTCCGCCAGCAGGGACATCGGGACCGCGGCGTCGGGAATAGCCTTCGAGATCATCAGGGCCGTCAACCGGATGCCGAAGGGATTGTCGTGCCACCCGGGGTGCCAGATAGAGACCTTCTCGCACTGCCAGGTCTCCTTCGGACCCACGGTCAGGGCCCGGTCGGGAATGCCGGCCACCCGCCCGGCGAACGAGGTGCGGGCGTTCTGTACCAGCGTCAGCGGATGCAGCTCGACGACCCGCGCGCCGAGTTGCCGGTACTCTTCGGGCGACGGCGGCTCATCCGCGAAATCGCCCTCGCGCCGGGGCGGATCGTTGAACGCCCAGTGCTTGACCTCCCCCTGCCCCCCCTGCATCAGGAGGCATTTGACCTCCCCGAACGACGCGGAAAAATCATCGAGACCGTCCGCGGCGGGGAAGTGAATGTGCTCATCGGGCATCCTGCGCTTCGGGTCGATCCGGTCGAAGCAGAGCTCGTAATCGGCCCGGGCGAAGCTGAGGGGGTGGGAGCGGTCGACGTGGGTGCCGTCGACGTACCACTCGTCCATGCCCCAGAAGTGACCGTGGCGAACGTCGATCTCAAGGTCGTTTACCATCTGCGCGACGAGGGGGAGCTGCTCGGTCGGCCCGATGGGCCCGCAGATGCCTGCCGGCTCGCTCTCCGTGGCCCGGCGCCAGGCGGTGATGTATTCCATCGCCTCGGCCGCCCAGAACGACTCCATCGTGTCGTAGAACCTGACGGCAAATCCCGGCCGTTCGAGCTGGGCGAGGTCATCCGCCGTGAGCGCGGCGGCATCCTCGAGAATATCCTTTTCCAGCGTCGTGTAGTCCCACCACCCCTCGTGGATCCTGCTCAGCGGTCGCGCCATCGTCGTCTCCTTTGTTTGCGGTGAATCGATGCGGCATTCATGGTACCAGCCGGGCGCCGCGGGTTAAACCCTTTTCGGACCGCCGGCCGGGATTTCCGTTTCTCCCGGCAGACGGTTCGTATCAGCCAAACAAATATTTGAACTGCGAACCGCCGCACGAATACAATAGGCACTCGGCGGATCAAGCGAATACCGGGGCGCCGGACGGAAGGGACACCGGCCCCGCCCCCCTGCTCACGCGAAAGGCGAAACCATGAAGACAACCATCGATCGACGAACATTCCTGGGCGGTTCGGCAGCGACGGCGGCCTGCCTGGCGGCCGGACACCGCGCCCGCGGGGCAAACGAACGGATCGCCATCGCGCTGATCGGCTGCGGGGGGCGGGGCATCTTCGTGGCCCGCGGCATGATCGAAAACGGCGCGCGGCTGGCCTGCCTCTGTGACCTGCATCCGGCCCGGCTTCAGCGGGCCGGCAGATTCCTCGCCGACGCCCAGGAGGAAAAACCCGCGATGGTCACGGAGATGAAGAAGGTCTTCGACGACAAGGACATCGACGCCGTCATTATCGCGACGCCGGACCACTGGCACGCCCCCGCCACCGTGGCCGCCTGCCGTGCCGGCAAGGACGTCTACGTGGAGAAACCCCACTCCCACTGCATCTGGGAGAGCGTCAAGATGATGGAGGCGGGGAAAAAATACAAGCGGATCGTCCAGGTCGGCACGCAGAACCGCTCGGCGCCCTACGTCCGCGAGGCCCGGGAATACGTCAGGGGCGGGAAGCTCGGGAAGATCTCCCTGGTCAGGGTCTATAACATGAAGCCGGGCAGCCCCTTCCGCCTCGGGGATCCGGGCACGTGCCCGGAGGGATTCGACTGGGACACGTGGGTCGGCCGGGCACCGGCGCGGCCCTACCACGAGCGGATCTTCCGCCACGGCTGGCTCTACCTCTGGGACTTCAGCGGCGGCGACATGGCCGGCGACGGCATCCACCAGCTCGACATCGCCCTGATGCTGATGGGCGACCCGCCGCCCCCGCGGAGCGTCAGGGCCCTGGGCGGCCGGTACGCCCACCGGGGGGACGACGGCGAGTGCCCGGACGTGGAGATGGCCACCTGGGACTACGGCGACTTCGTCATGACGATGGAACACACCAGCTATCCCCGCTACATGCGCAAGACGACCCGGACCATCCGGCGCAACGACGTGCTGCCCTACTGGTCGCACAACGCCACCCGCATCGAGCTGTACGGCACGGACCTGATGATGACCCTCGGCCGGCACGGGGGCGGCTGGATCGTCCAGCAGCCGGGCGGCAAGGCGATCGAGACCCACTACGGACGAGTCCCCGACCAGCCGCACTACAAGAACTTCCTGGAGTGCATCAGGACCCGCACACAGCCCAACGCCTGTGTTACGATCGCCCACCCCGGCATCCTCGCGCTGCACATGGCCAACATCGCCCACCGGGTCGGCAACGTCGGGATGCGGTACGACACTGAGACCGGCACATTCGACAACGAGAAGGCCAACGCCCTGATCAAGGACGAGTACCGGAAGGGCTTCGAGATCCCCGAGGAGGTCTGAGCGGCGCGGCGGCATCGACCGCGAAACGATCGAAACGGGACACG
>CAZLBC010000203.1:0-3518 GCA_964557575.1 uncultured Planctomycetaceae bacterium | reverse complement strand
GAAAAAAGAAACTATACCGTCCGATCGAAAACACGCTTTAAACGCCACCGGGGGTGGTTTACCATTGCGGTGCGGTATACCGACGTCAATCGAAGAATCTGAAAGGAAGAGCCATGAAGAGACGGGACATGCTGGCCGCGACGGGGCTCGCCGGGCTGGGACTGGGTTTCGCCCCCGGCAGGGTGGCGGGCGCCGCGGCCGGGAACAGGGAATTCATCGAACTGCAGTACTACCACTTCGCATCGGCGGACAAGCGCATCCAGTACGACGCCTTCATGGCCGGGGCGGCGGTCCCCGCGCTGAACCGGCTGGGGATCGACCGGGTCGGGGTCTTTGAGAACACCGACGGGAAGGACCAGACGCTTTACGTGGTCATGCCGCACGCCTCGCTCGCGTCGTTCGCGACGGCGACGCGGCGGCTGATGGCGGACGAGCAGTTTCTCGCGGCGGGCAAGGACGTACTCGGCTGCGGCAAGAAGGACCCGGTCTACCAGCGATTCGTCACGTGCCTGATGGCTTCATTCGACGCGGTGCCGAAGCTCGAACCGCCGGCGGAGAAAAAGGACACCCGCCTCTTCCAGCTCCGTATCTACGAGAGCCACAACGTCGAGCGGGCCCTTAAGAAGATCGCGATGTTCAACGAGGGCGGGGAGGTGGCGCTGTTCCGGGAGGCCGGGATGAACCCGGTGTTCTTCGGGGAGACGCTCGCCGGCACGAAGATGCCGAACCTCACCTACATGATCACGTTCGACGACGAGGCGGCCCAGAAGGCGGGGTGGAAGAAGTTCATCTCCGGCGACGGTTGGAAGAAGCTCAAATCCGACCCGGCCTACAAGGACACCGTCTCCAACATCACGAACCTGGTATTGAAGCCGACGCCCGCCTCGCAGTTGTAGAATATGGCGAAGGATGGGGGCAGATCCGGCATGGCGAACACTCCGGAGACAGCAGTATGGTGCAGGTGAAGAAAGCTCATAATTGCGATCGCCATCGCGCCAGTGTTCGTATGCCGATTCAGCCCTGCACGCTGGTCATTTTCGGCCTGTCCGGCGACCTGGCGCACCGCAAGCTGATACCCGCCATTTACCAGCTCGCCGCCGACGACCAGGTTCACGAGGATTTCCGCATCATGGGCTTTGCCCGAAGTGCCATTGATGTCGAGGAACTCCGGGCGGCCCTCCGTCGGAAGCTGGATGCCTTCGCCAGGATCGGCCCGGTCGACGACGAGGTCTGGGCTCGCCTGGCGCCGCGGATCGATTACCACCGCGGCGGCTACGACGATCCCGCGGCGTACGCGGACCTGAAGGAACGGCTGGCGTCGGCTTCGGAACATCGCAATTACCTGTTCTATCTCGCCACGCCCCCGGCGGTGTGTGAACAGATCATCGCGAATCTCGGTTCGGCGGGGCTGATTCACCCGCCCCGCGATAACGGACCCTGGTCGCGCGTGATCATTGAGAAACCGTTCGGTCGCGACCTCAAATCGGCGACGGCGCTGAACCGGTTCATCGGCACGGTACTGGATGAAACCCAGATCTACCGTATCGACCACTACCTGGGCAAGGAGACGGTGCAGAATATCCTGGTCTTCCGGTTCGCGAACGCCATCTTCGAACCGCTTTGGAATCACAGCCACGTCGACCACGTCCAGATAACGGCGGCCGAGTCGATCGGCGTGGAAGGACGGGCGGGTTTTTACGACGGGGCGGGCGTGATCAGGGACTTCGTCCAGAATCATCTCCTCGAGATCATGACGCTGTGCGCGATGGAACAACCCGTTACGTTCCGGGCCGACCCGATACGCGACGAAAAGGTCAAGGTGCTTCGCAGCATCCGCGCCTATACTCCCCCCGATATTTCAAAGCATGTCGTCTGCGGACAGTACGCGGGATACCGGGACGTCGCGGGCGTTGCGCCCGATTCGCGCACGCCGACCTACGCCGCCCTGAAGGTGATGGTCGACAACTGGCGGTGGGCCGGTGTGCCGTTTTACCTTCGCGCGGGCAAGAGGCTGGCCGACCGCGTCACCGAGGTGTCCTTCCATTTCAAGTCGGTTCCCTTGTGTCTCCTCGGCAACCGGAAGGCGTGTCAGCGCCTGAAGCCGAATGTGCTGACTTTGCGGATACAGCCCGAAGAGGGTATCGGCCTGAGTTTCGGCTGCAAGGTGCCCGGGGATGAACTCGACGCGGGGCACGTGCTGATGGATTTCAGTTACGAAGACGCGTTCGGAAAGACCGCGCGGGACGCCTACGAGCGCCTGCTCCTGGATGCCATGAAGGGCGACGCCACGCTCTTCGCCCGCCGGGACGAGGTTGAGTATGCATGGTCGTTCATCACGCCGGTCGTCGAGGCCTTCGAGAACGACCCCGAGTTGCCGATCGCGTCATACGAGCCGGGCAGCGCCGGGCCGACCGCGGCGGACGAACTGCTCGCCCGCGACGGGGCAACCTGGGATCCCCTCGGCCCCGATTCGGCGAGGTAGCGGGACATCGCGCGGGATAGTCCGCCGGTTATTTAATCTTCCAGGCGACCGCCATGTGTTCCCGTTTTTGCTTGTCTTCCGGCCGGAACGTCACCGTGTCGTAATCACGGCTCTCCTTGAGGTATTTGACGAGGGCGGCCACCGCGGCCGCATCGCACGAGTCGACCACGACCAGTGCGCCCGCCGCCAGCCGGGACTCGGCGGCCGCCAGGCAGTCGCGGTAATCGCAGCCCGGCTTGTCGATACACAGGAAATCGATCGTTTCCGCCGCGCGGAGCGAGGCGATGACGTCGCCGGTGTCGACGGACACGGTCTTCTCCAGCCCCGCCGTTTTGACCGCCCGCGCGGTTCCGGGAGCGGCGGCGAGGAGGTTGAGCCGTCCGCCGGTCCGCTCGAAGGCGATGCCCATGTCGAGCGCCGCCGGGACCGACGCCCCGACGGCCGTCCCGTGCCGCGCCCCGGCGGCCTCCGCGAGGATCCGGAGGATGATCGTGTCGACCGCGGTGCGGGGATCCATGTCCCGCGCGTGTTGCAGGCGGGAGGCCGGGTCGGGTTCCCGGTGTTCCGGCGGCACCTTCCACGCCAGGGTCATCCCGTCCCTCTTTTTCATCGAAGCGCGGACGGTCACCGCGTCGTATGCCGCCCCCCCGAACAGGCGGCCGAGAAAACCCTTCATCGCGCCGGCGTACCGAATGGTATTGTCGGCGGCGATGACGGCCCCGGGGACCAGTTTCTCCTCGAGACCCGTGAAGTACTCGTCGTAATCGCTCTTGACCGCGTCGAGAAATACGAAATCGTACTCGCCCTTCAGGGCGGGGATGACCTTCAGCGCGTCGCCCTCGATGACCTCCACGCGCTCCGCGAGCCCGACCGTGCCGAGGTTCCGGCGGGCCTGTTCGACCATCTGCGGATCGATGTCGATGGTGTACAGGCGGCCGCCGGTTTGCTCGAAGCCGATGCCCATGTTGACGGCCCCGAAGGCCCGGGCCGTGCCGACCTCGACGCCCCGCTTCGCCCCGGAGGCCTGGACCATGAT
>CAZLBC010000202.1:0-3554 GCA_964557575.1 uncultured Planctomycetaceae bacterium | reverse complement strand
AAGTTATGAAACCAGCTCTAGCAATATTCTGCTGTTTTCGTGACGCAGCCGGAGCGGAAAAGATCCGTTCGCAGGCAGGTAGTAGTTTTTCAACAGCCTGCTATGTGAGGTATTGCAATGACATTCAAGAGTAACACAGTTGTGCTGATGCTTGGGTTGCTGACTGCGGCGGCGTCCGCCCTGGACGGCGCGACACCGATCGAGGAATCCGGCGTGACCGGCGGTTTGATTGTCCGCATAGGCTGCGGAGACGGAAAGGACATCGCGGATCTGCGGGCCGGGGAACACTGCGTAGTCCACGGCCTGGACACGGATCCGGACACGGTGAGGGCCGCCCGTCGGCACATTCTCGCGAAGGGATTGACCCGCAGCGTTTCAGTGAGCCTGTTTGACGGGAAACAGATGCCCTTCGTCGACGGCATCGTCAAACTCGTCGTGGCGGAGGATTCCGGGGACGTTTCCCGGGATGAGATCATGCGCGTCCTCTCTCCGCTGGGCACGGCCGTGATCAACGGGAAAAAGACGGTCAAGCCCTGGCCCGGCGATATCGGCCAGTGGACCCACTACCTGCAGGACGCGACGAACAACGCCGTTGCGCAGGACACAAGGATCGGTCCCCCGAGACACCTGCAGTGGCAGGGCGGCCCGAAGTGGAGCCGCCACCACGATCACATGGCCAGCATGTCGGCGATGGTCTCGGGCAACGGGCGGCTGTACTACATCATGGACGAGGGTTCGCGGGTCTCGCCGCAGCTCCCGGCCGACTGGAAGATCGTCGGCCGCGACGCGTTCAGCGGGGTGATCCTCTGGAAACGCCCGATCGACCGGTGGCATACGCACCTCTGGCCGCTGAAGAGCGGGCCGGCCAGTTTGCCGAGGCGCCTGGTGGCCGGCGGCGATACGGTGTACGCTACCCTGGGTATCGAAGCCCCGGTCACGGCCCTCGACGGCGCCACCGGAAAGACCGTTCGGACGTATGCAGGGTCGGAAAAGACCGAGGAGATTCTGCTCAGCGGAGACACGGTGCTTGTGCTGGTAAACCGCACGCCGGCCGATTACGCCAAGGACCTGGAGACCGATACCGAGGAGGGAAAATCGCGCGACCGTCGAACCACCTACTCGCCGCAGATGAAAAAGATCTGGGCCGGTATCCGTTCGACCCGCTGGTCGAACGGAGACCGCAGCATCATCGCCTTCGATGCCGAAAGCGGAAAGAAACGGTGGGAGCATGCGACGAAGGTGATCCCGCTTTCGCTGGGCACCGACGGCAGGAGTGTCTACTATCACGACGGGAACGTGATCGTGTCGCTGGATATGGCACGCGGCACAGAACGGTGGACATCGCCTCCCGTGCCGGTCTGGAAGGGGCTTGACGGCCGCGGGACGCAGTCCTGGTTCGCGCCGACACTGGTCGTGGCCGGCGACAAGGTCCTCTTCGCCGGCGGTGAGAAGATACACATGTCCTACATGGGGTGGGGTTCGAAGGACATCGGCGAGGATACGATGACCGCCTTTGCGGCCGAGACGGGGAAGAAACTGTGGACCGCGGCCCACCCCTTCTGCGGCTACAACTCGCCGGAAGACCTGTTCGTCATCGACGGCAAGGCGTGGGCGGGCAGGACGGCAAAGGGCGGCGGCGGTTTCTATGTCGGTTACGATCTTGCCTCGGGCGAAAAGGTGTCCGACTATCCGCCGACGGTAAAGACATCCTGGTTCCACCATCGCTGCTACCGCGCGAAGGCCACCGAGAATTACATCCTCTGCTCCCGCAACGGGACCGAATTCGTGGACGTCAGGACCGGCACGTGGACGATCAACCACTGGGTGCGCGGCGGCTGTCTGTACGGCGTGATGCCGGCCAACGGGTTTCTGTACGCGCCGCCCGATCCCTGCGCGTGTTTTCCCGAGGCGAAGCTCTCCGGCTTTACGGCACTTGCCCCGGCGTCGAACACCCGGGCCGTGCCCGAGAAGATCGGGGCGGCGGGCCGGCTGGAAAAGGGGCCGGCTTACGGGAAGATCGAATCGCCGGCCGCCGGGTTGAAAGATGAATGGCCGACGTTCAGACACGACGCGGCTCGAAGCGGCGCTTCGAAAGCCAGCGTCCCCGCCGGGCTGAAGCCGGGATGGCAGGTGAAGATCGGGGGCACATTGACTCAGCCCGTGGTCGGCGGAGGCATGCTCTTTGTTTCCGCTGTTGAAAACCGCACGCTTCACGCGATCGATGAACAGACGGGCAAGAACACGTGGCGCCTGGTGGTCGACGGACGGGTCGATACGCCGCCGACATACGACCGGGGCAGGCTGCTGTTCGGATCAACCGACGGGTTTGTCTACTGCCTCAGGGCCTCCGACGGCGCAATGGCATGGAGATTCCGCGCCGCGCCGATCGATCGGAGGATCGTCGCGTACAACCAGGTCGAGTCGGCCTGGCCGCTGCACGGCTCGGTACTCGTTCAGAATGGTGTGGCGACAGTGGTCGCGGGCCGTTCGATGTTCCTCGACGGCGGCCTCCGCGTCTGCAGGCTCGATGTCGATACCGGCGAGCTGATCGGCGAAAGGGTCCTGGACGACCGCGACCCGCAGTCTTCCGACGGGACGCTGCAGAACCATATCAGGGGACTGAACATGCCCGTGGCCCTGCCGGATATCCTCTCCTCCGACGGCGAGAGACTCTACATGCGTTCGCAGGCGATGGACCGTGAGGGCAGGAGGCTGAAACTCGGCCCGGGCGGCAGCGGGCACAAGCACCTGTTCGCGCCGTACGGTTTTACTGACGGGTCGTACTTTCACCGGGTCTACTGGCTGTACAACGACGGTTTTTCCGGCGGCATAGGAGGATACGGTAACGGGAAATCCAATCCGGCGGGCAGAATACTGGTCAAAGACGGCCGGACTGTTCTCGGGTACGGTCGTAAACCGAAGTTCTATCGCTGGTCGTCGGTTATCGACTACCATCTGTTTGCACGGGAGATAACGGGCGGCGCATCGAATGCCCCGGCGCCGGCAAGCGGGTCGGGTGTTGTGTTTAAAAAATCTCCCACGCTCAATCCACAGGGCAAGCCGCTGACGATCTCGGCGTGGGTGAAACCGAAGGCGAAGGACGGCACGATCCTCGTGCGCGGCGCCAACGTTATCGGTTTTGCACTGATGCTGACCGACGGCAGGCCGCGAATGCTCGTGCGCGTAAAAGGCAAAACGCACGAGGTGGTTGCGGACAGGGCTGTCGGAGAAGACTGGGCGCACGTGGCCGGCGTGCTCGGCGCGGACAAGCAGATGCAAGTGTATATCAACGGGCGGCCGGCGGGGACCACGAAGGGTGTCCCCACGCTTACGGGCGATCCGCTGATCGCCATGAAGGTCGGGTACGACGACACGCACCAGCTGTTGCCCGATCCGCTGCCCGGTTTCAACGGGGCGATCGACGAGGTGATGCTCTTGCACCGGGCACTGTCCGTCGATGAAATAAAGGCTGTATCAAAGGGCGGCTCAAAACTCGATGAGTCACAGAAAAAGGACCTCGTTCTGTACCTGGATTTCAAGGGCGGCACGGCCCG
>CAZLBC010000201.1:0-3597 GCA_964557575.1 uncultured Planctomycetaceae bacterium | reverse complement strand
TCTCGTCGCCGGTGCCGCCGCCGGATGTATCGTCGGAAGAGACCTCGTCGCCGGTATCGCCGCCGGCCTCGTCGTCCGACGAATCCTCGCCGCCGGCTTCATCGTTTGAGGAATTCTCGTCGCCGGTGCCGTCGCCGGATGTATCGTCGGAAGAGACCTCGTCGCCGGTGCCGCCGCCGGTCTCGTCGTCCGACGAATCCTCGCCGCCGGCTTCATCGTTTGAGGAATTCTCGTCGCCGGTGCCGCCGCCGGATGTATCGTCGGAAGAGACCTCGTCGCCGGTGCCGCCGCCGGTATCGCCGCCTTCTCCGGAGCCGTCGTCACCGGTATCACTGTCGTCGCCCCCGGTATCCCGGTCCGACAACGTTTTCTCGACGCCGCGCGTCGCGGTAAATTCTTGGCGGGCCTGCTCTTCCGTCAGATCTTCTCTCCTGAGTATTTGGATCCGCATAATGTTTTCACTGAGATTGCAGTCGTGTTCGATCTCGGCTATCCTCTCCGGCGCAATACGGCAGTAACAGAGCACGTAGAGCCCCCGCTTGTGTTCCCTGATCTGGTACGCCAGCTTCCGGTCATCCCACGGTTCGCACAGGATGATTTCAGCACCGTACCGGTCCAGTATCTGCCGGATCGGCTCGCAGGACGCTTCCATCGATGCCTGTCCCGCGGGCACCAAGAACATTATTTCGTACGTTTTTGTTTTTTGTTCCATGTCAGACATCACCTTCATATCTCTTGTTATTGTATTTTTCCATCACCGTTTGCATGTTACCGAAGACCCAGTCTTCAACGGCATTCGCGGCGCGTTCCACGGCCGCGTCAATTATCTTTTTTTCCTTCCTGCTGAACCGGCTCAGTACGTACTGTTTGGCGTCCGCACCGGGAGGCGGCTGCCCGACGCCGATTCGCAGTCGCGGGATGCATTCCGTGTCGCACGCCCTGATGATATCGGCCAGGCCCTTGTGCCCGCCGGACGAGCCGTCCGGGCGACAGCGGAGGATGCCCGTCGGCAGGGCGATATCGTCGTACACGACGATCACATCGCGCGGCGCGGCCTTGTAGAAGTTCAGCAGTTTCGAAACCGCCCGGCCGCTGCAGTTCATCCACGTCATCGGTGCCAGCATGATCACGCTCGATGGTTGTTCCCTGTCGCCCGGGACGGCGCCGGGACGCCGGAGGCTCGTGTTCCAGCAGATACCTTCGAACGATTCCCTGCCGCGGCCCGCCTGCCATCGTGTTCTCAACTGTTCGAGAACCACAAAGCCCACGTTGTGGCGGGTTTTGGCATACTGTCGCCCGGGGTTCCCGAGGCCCACCACAAAATGCCTGTCCTGTTCGTCCACGGAATACGATTCTCATTCTCCGGCTTCCGGCTGCGCGTCTTCGTCCTCGTCCTTCTTTTCGGTGATAACTTCCGGTTCCTCGGCGCCGGGCTCTTCGCCTTCTTCGAGTTCCGGCTCGGGTTCTTCGGCGATCTCGGAGACAATACACAACTGCTCTTCGGGATCATCGAGCAGTTTCGCGCCCGCGGGCAGCTCGATATCGCCGAGCGTGAGGTGATCGTGCAACTGGAGGTCGGAAACGATTATTTTCAATTCGTCGGGAATGCTCGATACCGATACTTCGATCTTTACATCGCTTCTCGTCTGGTGCAGCACCCCTCCCGACCTGGTGCCTTCGGGATTGCCGATGAGCGTGACCTGTACCTCGACTTCGACCCGTTCGTCGAGATCGACGCGGGTCAGGTCGACGTGGAGGATGTCGATGCCGAAGGTGTCGAACTGGACATCCTTGACCAGGGCGTTCTGTTTTTTGCCGTTGTTATCGATTTCCAGCAGTCGTTCGCCGTGGTGGATGGCAACTTCCAGGTCATGCTTGTCGAAGGAAATCGACTCCGTTCCCTCGCCGTGGCCGTACAGGACGCCGGGAATTTTACTTGCCGCCCGGAGCCGGTGCGATTCCCGCGTGCCGAATGTCGTTCTGGTGTCTACTTTCAGTGTTTCCATTACCGCATCTCCTCTGCTCTATCCTGTTCGCCGCCCACCGCGTCCGATGCGATCGGCCGTCAACGCGCGGCGGTGTTCCGTCAGTCTTCGGAATCGCTTTTCGCGTCCATCAGGGGCAGGCCCGCGCCGAAAGGCGAGTGAAAAAGGCTGCTGACCGAATCGTTATTATGTATCCGCTTGATTGCCTCGCCGACCAGGCTCGCCAGGCTCAGAACGACAAGGTTGTCGAGCGCCGCGCGGGTTTCGTCTTTGACGGGGATCGTGTCGGTGATGACGATCTGGTCGATGGGGGCGTCTTTCAGTCGCTCGAGGGCGGGCTCGCAAAAGACCCCGTGCGTGGCGCCCACGTAAATTTTCTTCGCGCCGTTTGATTTGCAGAACACGGCGGAAGAGGCGGTCGTGCCGGCGGTGGCGATGATATCGTCTATCATCAGGACCGTCTTGCCCTCGACGTTGCCGATCAGGTTCTGGTTCTCGATGTCCTTGCCGCTGATCCGGCGCTTATCGATGATGGCCATTTCGCCCCCCAGGTGCTGCGCGAACGTTCTGGCTCGCTTGATATTGCCGACGTCCGGGCTAACCAGCGCCAGGTTCTCCAGTTCCAGGTTATCGAAGTACGCCCTGAGTACGGGTTCGGCGCCGAGGTTATCCACCGGAATGTCGAAGAATCCCTGGATCTGGTTGGCGTGCAGGTCGATGACCAGTACGCGGTCGGCCCCGGCCGTTGAGATCAGGTTCGCACATAGTTTGGCCGTTATGGGCGTCCTGCCCTCGTCTTTCCTGTCCTGTCTGGCGTAGCCGAAATAGGGTATGACGGCGGTGACGCGCCGCGCCGAGGCCCGTCGGGCGCAATCGATGAAAATCAGCAATTCCATCAGGGAATCGTTGACGGGGTGGCTGGTGGGCTGCACGATGAAGACGTCCCTGCCCCGTATATTTTCATCGAGCTTGATAATCGTTTCCCCGTCGGGAAATTCCGCAATCCTCGCTTTGCCCAGGGGCATTGCGAGATATTCCGCGATCTTGGTGCCCAGTCCCGGGTTCTGTCTGCCGCAGAACAGCACCATTTCGCTGTTGCCGTCCGGGTTGACGCAGCCGGAAAACGGGGGGGGCGTTTCTTCGCCGTCGCTGTTGTCGTTTTTGCCTGCCATAGTGCTGTTCCGTTACCTACCAGTATGTTACCGGCGTTCAGCCGTTATTGTTATCAACCCGGCCAGGACTCGAACCTGGAACGAGAGCACCAAAAGCTCCTGTGTTGCCAATTACACCACCGGGTTTCGCTCTGTGCCGCATAAGGCATAACGGCGGATTTCCCCGGTCTTACGGAACACCTCAGAGAAATCGAACGCTGGAACACGGCTGCGGTTTCGGGCCGGGGCCTGAACAGGCGGCCGCTACTTCGCCTGCCCACTCCTCCGCGCAATACAGCGGAAGTCGCCCGCTTGGCGCGAGTCAGTATCTCAGCAGAAGGCAGCATTCTACGGGGGATACGACAGGTGTCAATATGGAAGGGGCTTTTTTTGCTGTAAAAAAGGAGTCAGGAACCTTTTCTGCACGCGTTGTACAACAATGACAAAAACTGCAACAACGG
>CAZLBC010000200.1:0-3659 GCA_964557575.1 uncultured Planctomycetaceae bacterium | reverse complement strand
CGTAAACGCTTGTATCACGCACCCACTCTCGCAGGTCTTCATCGGAAGCCTCTTCCAACTCCGCCCCTGTGTGCACTTTTTCGTTGTGGATACCAACGTGTCCCGCTATCGCTTTAGCCGTCAGCTTGTGATCACCGGTAATCATTACAACGCGAATCCCCGCACTTTTGCATTCAGCGACAGCCTCCACGGCCTCCCGGCGGGGTGGGTCGATAATCCCCACCATCCCGGCCAAAACCATCTCCCCCGCCACATCATCCACTTCAAGGGTGTCGGGGATCTTGTCCAGGTTTTTAAAAGCGATTCCAAGGACACGCAAACCACGAGCCGCTTGGTCTGCAAGGTGCTCTCTCCACTTATCTCTCTCTAACGGTTGTATCGCTCCGGCAAATTGTTCGTTTTCACATCTATCTAATAGGGCGTCGGGAGCGCCCATCATGACAATACGCCCTCCGCCTTCCGGTGTGCGCACAAGGCGTGCCGAAAACCTGGTCTCAGAGGCAAAGGGAATCGAATCGACTGTTGGAAATTCAGCCTTCAACGTATCGCGATCCAACCCAGCCTTCATTGCCGCCACCAAAACCGCACCATCCGTCGGCGAGCCTTCCAGCCTCCATTCGTTTTCCTCCTGTCTGAGATGTGATTTCGTGCACAACATACCCGTACTTAAAAGCAACCGCAGATCCGGAGAAAGATCTTGATTTGTCTTGCCGCCTTCGGTCTCTACGCCACCGTCTCCATCCTCGCTTTCACCCTGGTCCTGGTCTTCGTTGCCTTCGTATTGGAAGCTCCCAGTTGGTTCGTATCCCGCACCCCCCACGGAGATTGTATTATCCGCCAAAATAATGGAAGTCACGGTCATCTCATTACGGGTCAATGTCCCGGTCTTGTCGGAACAGATCACGGTCACGGAACCGAGCGTATCCACAGAAGGGAGATTTCTTATAATGGCATGGCGCTGGGCCATGCGACGAACACCTATCGCCAGGGTTATTGTCATTATGGCCGGCAATCCCTCCGGAATTGCAGCTATGGAGAGAGCCACGGCGGCCAGAAACATCTCCCCGGAGCGCTGGTCCATAACCAACCACCCGTAAAAAAAAGCTACCGCCGCCAGGCCCAATATCACAAACGAAAGAGCGTGGCCGAACTTCGTCATTTGGCGCAGCAGCGGAGTGGTAACCTTCTCCACGCTCCCCAGCATCTCGTTGATTCTTCCCAGCTCAGTGTGTGCTCCAGTGGAAACCACCGCACCAACACCTGTACCATAAGTCACCAGGGTCCCCGAAAAAGCCATGCACCCACGATCCCCAAGGGCCGTTTTCTCTCCTGCCGGCTGGACATTCTTGGATGAAGCCACAGACTCTCCGGTTAACACAGCCTCTTCGATTTTCAGATCTCGGCTCTTCAAGAGCCTCAAATCAGCGGGCACTTTGTCTCCCGCCTGAAGCAACACCACATCACCATCAACAAGCTCATGTGCCGCGATCATCATCTCATCACCGTCACGCACCACCCGCGACTCCCGGGAGAGCATCCCTCGAATGGCATCCAGAGCTTTCTCAGCCTTCCCCTCCTGAATAAACCCGATCAGTGCATTGATCAGAACAACCCCTGCAATGACCCCGGTATCCAGAAAATGCCCCAGCGCCGCAGTTACAACAGCCGCGACAATCAATATATAGATCAGTATATTATGGAATTGCTTTAAAAAGCGTAGAAACGGTCCCGCCCCCGATCTGTAGGGAAGCCTGTTGGGGCCGTTTTTTTCCAACCGCGCCCCGGCTTCCTGGCTATCAAGCCCATCGGGGGTGGTCCCCAACCGGTTCAATACTTCATCTCCATCCAGCGCATGCCAGGCGGTTTCTTTTTTAGTTTCATTGCTGCTCATGTTTTTCCACCCACTCATAATGAATCATGCAAAAGCTTGTATACTTTACCCCGGCTTCTCCCAGGGCTTCCAGCTTTTTTGTACTTGTACGCGGCGATCGCTCAGTCCAACCGGTTTTTCCGATCAGTTGATCCGCCGGGTGGAGAATGTATGAGAGGCGATCCTGCGCTGCCGCCGCAGCTCGACGACCCTACACCAGGCCGTAGCCGAGGCGGCGGGAGATGTTCGCGGCGCGGGGGAGCGTCATTTCGGCCAGGCGGGGCAGGTCC
Organism: uncultured Planctomycetaceae bacterium; assembly: GCA_964557575.1. Classification (GTDB taxonomy): domain Bacteria; phylum Planctomycetota; class Phycisphaerae; order SM23-33; family SM23-33; genus CAZLBC01. The sequence goes on along the minus strand of CAZLBC010000200.1, from coordinate 1,499 downwards.
TTTTCGGTGACCCGGAGGGACGGGGCGGTGATCGTGAGAGCCGCGACCGGGTACTCCCGGCGGTCGAAGACCGGAGCGCTGACGCAGTAGATCCCCGGGATTTTGCTCTCGCTGCGGTCGACCGCGTAGCCGCGGTCCCGGACGCGGCCGAGTTCCGCCCGGAACGCCTTCAGGGAGGAAATCGTGTTCGGCTGGTGCTGCGTGAAATCCATTTTCCGCAGGATCTCCTCCCGCTCCCGTTCCGGCAGGAAGGCCAGCAGGACCTTGCCCGGCGCGGTGCAGTGCAGTTCGAAGCGGGTGCCGGCGTCGATCATCAGGCGGATCGGGTGGAGGGCGGGGATGTACTCCAGGACGACCCCCTGGTGGCCGACGATCGTGTTCAACTGGACCGTCTCGGTGCACTCGTCGCGGAGGTCGTACATCTCGTCGAGGGCCGGCTCGAGCAGGTTCTCCGGGCAGACCGCGGCGCTGCCCAGGGCCAGGAGCTTGCGGGTGAGCCGGAAACGGCCGGTCTTCGCGTCGCGGCTGAGGTACTCGAGGTTGGCCAGGGTGGTGACGATGCGGTAGATCCCCGTCTTGGGGATGTCGAGATCGCCGACCAGCTCGCTGACCGTGCGGCCGTCGGGGTGGCCGGCGAGGTGTTCGAGCACGCGCATCGCCCGCTCGATGTTCGGGATGTTGTAGCGGTCGTTCACTGTCGGGTCCGTGTCACTCGCCGCTTTGGGCGACCGCCGGGCAGGCGTTCTCGTGGGGGACGTACTCAGCGCCGGGGAAGTCCAGGCGGGGCCGCTCGGCCATGAGTTTCGTGACCGGCGCGAAGGCCTTCAGGATCGCCCGGTAGTCCGGGTCGTCCTTCGATCTGAAGACGGCTCTGCCGCACCGTTCCTCGCCGCCGGCGGCCTTTGCCAGTGGTGCGCAGAGGAAGTTGTTCTCCTCGATGTTCGTGATGCGCGTGTAGAACAGCCGCGGCAGTTCCTTTTTGTGGCATTCGGCGCAGCGCCGTTTTCTGACCGCCTCAAGCGTTTTGCCCAGGTTCGGGGGCATCATCCACCGGCAGCCGGGCCTGGCGGGGTGGTTGGTGAAGGAGTTGTCGTAGTACACGGCGTTCAGGTCCATCCAGGCCATGAGCCTGCGGACGTGTTTCTCCGCCATCTCGAATCGCTTTTTCCCGTCCTCGTCCGGGTGGCCGCCGAGGACGATCTCCGTAAGCCTGCTGGGGTACGCGCCCCAGGTCCGGGGCTCGATCATCAGGATGGCGGCCTCGGAGCCGTTGATCGTGGGTATCCACTTGACGTAGGGGTTTTCCCCGGCCTCGGCCAGGTTTTTGAGGTTGTGCCGCATGGGTTGCTTTTCGCCGTGCGTTCCCTTCCGGGCGAGGTGTTCGTAGGAAACGCAGAAGAAGTCGGTCTTGTCGCCGGTCAGGTCCACGCCGCCGGGCTGCCGGCGGGCGTTATGGCACGTGATGCAATACCTGTCCAGTACCGGCTGGACGATTGTCG
>CAZLBC010000199.1:0-3734 GCA_964557575.1 uncultured Planctomycetaceae bacterium | reverse complement strand
AAGAAACATAAAGAGTCTCTTGCCGTTGAAAGGCCTGCCGCTGGAGCGACTCAACGTGCATGGTTGCAAAGAAATAACCGACTTGAGCCCACTGAAGGGTATGCCGCTTAAATGGCTTAATCTATGGGACTGTTATCAAATCACTGACCTTAGCCCTTTGAAGGGTATGCGACTGAAAAAACTTATTTTACACGGTTGTAATCAAATCACCGACTTGGGCCCGCTGAAGGGTATGCCGCTGGAACACCTGGACATGAGTTGCTGTGGGCAAATAGATGATCTGAGCCCCTTGGAAGGTATGCCATTAGAATATCTAAACACATTTCTTTCTAGAAAGATTTACGACCTGAGCCCTTTGCAGGGCATGCCGATTCACCACTTATACCTGGATAGTTCTCAACTCAACGACTTTGGCCCACTAGAAGGCATGCCGCTTCACTATCTATACCTGGATTGTGGTCAACTCAAGGACTTAGGCCCACTTAAAGGTATGCCGTTAGAGGACCTGACCTTGAAATGCGAGCATATTTCCGATCTGACTCCTTTAAAAGATCTCCCGTTGAATCGTTTAGAACTCAGAAGATGTAATAATCTCAAGAGCCTCAATCCCCTTAAGGGTCTAAAAACGCTGAAGACGATCGCCGGCAAAAATCCCTTCCTGCTACCACTGAAGGGGATTGGCAAGCAACCGGATGCGGAGGCCCTCCTCGACAAAACCCGCGAGCTGGTTTCCGAGATCGATGAAACCCCGGCATTTTCGACAGTCGCAGAAACCCACACAGAGGTAACCATCCCCCTCCTGAAGGCCCTTTCCTCGGATCCCGAAAAGATCCCGCCGCAGGCAAAAACATTCAACGGCCATCATTATTTCGCGATGCTCATATCCATTAATTGGGATCAAGCGCGAGCTTTCTGCGAAAAATACGGCGCGCACCTGGTGACCATAAACAGCCGTGATGAACAGAAGTGGATTGAAACTACCTTTCCTGTCCCGATCGTCGCAACACAGTCGCAAGACGGGTTCTGGTTGGGCGGCAGCGATGAAAAGGTTGAAGGGGAATGGCAATGGATCACCGGGGAGCCCTGGGAATATGTCAATTGGTTCAAGCCGAAGGAGCCAAATAACTGGCAGGGTAACGAACACGCCCTCGAATTAAGAGGGGACGGGAAGTGGAATGACAGTCAATCCGAAAAACCGCTCCCCTTCATCATGGAGTGGGACCGGTAGCTGTTTGCCCGGCTGAAACCTCTGCCGGTTTCCCCGGTGGCCGCGTTTTTGATTGCGATGACCATGCGGGTCGTTTATGTTCTGCTGTAGGTTGCCCGGCGATTGAAAGTGACCGCCTTTTCCGGTGGGTTCGGTCACGTGGCCGGGCGGGTGACGCCACTACACTTGTAACCGGGAGACGAGGGACGAACGCGTATGCCTGCCGATTTGATATCAGTGACAGGAGGGGGACTGGAAACCAGGGTTGAGCCCAACCCGGAGGGTATGGTCCTGGGGCGGGCCCCCGAGTGCGACATCACCCTGCCCGATTCCGAGGTATCCCGCCGGCACGCGCGGCTGCACCGTGATCCTCTCGGCCGCTGGCTGATCAGGGACCTCGGCAGCCGCAACGGGGTCTACCTCAACAGCAAAAAGGTCGACATGCATCCCGTAACGGTCGGCGACCTCATCCAGATCGGTCCGTTTCGCCTGAAGCTGATGGTAAAGGCCACCAACGTGGTGGACCCCCGGCAAAAGACCGTGACAGCCACTACCCTGATTGCGGACGGTGAGGATGGTGAGGGAGCCCCCGTGATTGCGGACCAGAAGCCGGAAGAATCATTTCTCTCGCACGAGGGCATCAGGCTGATGAACGATATCGGCGATGAACTCGCCGCCGTGACCACGTCCTCGGCCATCTATCCCTGCCTGTGCCGGGAGCTGGCGTGTTTTCCCGACACCACGGCGCTGGTCCTGCGGGTGCCGCCCGGGGATGCAGACCTTACTGCGCCGCCGGAAACGCTGGCGACCGGGAGTTCGCGCCCCGCATACGACCCCATGGACTCGCAGGGAGACGGGACGACCCCTCAACCGATACCGATATCCCGCCGGGTGTTACGTGCGGTCCGTGCCGGGCGCACGGCCGTCACGGCGAACAGTACCGCCCCCGATGATTCCGATCAAATGCGGTTGACGGTGGCAAACCCGAACGATCCACGGACTGTTCTGTGCGCGACGATCACCGCGGAAGATGATGTCCTCGACCTGCTGTACGTGGATATGCCCACGACCGCGGCCGACAGCGGCACCCTGGGCCTCGTAAACACCGCTGCTCGCCAGGCGCACCTGACGGCGAAGAGCCTCCTGCTATCCGAGGCCCGGGCGGAGATGAAAGCGATCGACCTGGAACTTGAGCGGGCGCGGACCATTCAGGTGAAATTGAGCCCGCAGAAGGTTGAAGGGGTGGGGGGGATCGATGTGGCGATTTACTACCAGCCGGCCTCGTGGGTCGGCGGTGACTACTGTGACGTGTGGACGGCTGAAGACGGCAGGCTGGTGTTCACCGTGTGCGACGTGCGCGGACACGGGCTGGGGGCGGCCATGATGATGTCCAATATTCAGGCCGCGCTCCGGAGCACGATGTCGTTCTGCATGGAACCGGGCGAGGTGATGACCCGTTTGAACGAGCACCTGCTGGTACACACGCCCGAAGAACACTTCGCGACGATGGTTCTCGGCGTTCTCGATTTCACGACGGGGGAAATAGAGTATGTCGTCGCCGGTCACGAACCGTTTATCGTTTTCAATAACGACGGCGCCCCCCGGCAGGTGGAGACCAAGGGTAACCCGTTTCTCGGGATTTTCGGCCGCGAATACACCTCCGACAACCATGCCCTTCCTTCGGGACAGGGCCTGTTGATTTTCACCGACGGTTTCAGCGAGACGTTCTCGCCGGGCGACGAGCAATTCGGGAAGGAGCGGGTGATAAAGGCGCTGGCCGGGAATACCTGGGAGTCGAGTCGCCAAGCCGTGGATGCGATCGTCTCGGCCGTCGAAGACTTTCGCGGGGATCTGCCGCAGACCGATGACATGACCGCCCTGGCGATCCTGCGGAAGAACTGAGCGTGGCCGAGCCGCCTTCGGTGTTTTGCAGCCGCTTCGCCGCGCCGGCGCGTCATTGTGTTTCAGGAAATTTGCCGTGAAAATAGCATTGGAAAAAGAAGCGGATGTAGCGATTGTCGCGATACGCGACGAGAGCCTGGACCAGGGCAACGTCGACGCGTTCCTCGACCTTCTTGGTCCGTTCCTCGACGCTTGCCCGAATATTGCCATCGACATCGGGCAACTGGTGTTCGTGGACAGTTCGGGGCTCAGCAGTTTCGCCCATATTCTCAGCCGCACCGGGGAACATGACGGGCGGGTCTGTGTCTTCAATGTACGGGAGAATATTCGGGACACCATCCAACTGGTTCACCTCGATGAGCACTTGGACATCTACGATTCGCGCGATGCGGCGTTAGCTTCTTTTGCCGGCCCGCGGGGCGAGGGCGCGTAGCCCGCGGTGGCCCTTTTCCATCCCTGCCGGTGCTTCTTCACCCGGTCGCCGTGTGCGTTTGCTATCCGTGGCCGGCCCATTGCAACACCTTGCTTGAACGTTTTCCGTATGTCGAGCCGGTGCCCGTTCACCGAAAACCCCCGTCCTTTCCCCTTTCAAACATGTGCGGCAGCCGTTAACCTGAGAGCGGCG
>CAZLBC010000198.1:0-3758 GCA_964557575.1 uncultured Planctomycetaceae bacterium | reverse complement strand
GGCTAGAGAAGAAAAGGAGGGAAGAGGGGCCTGGTATCTCGACCTGCCGCCGACCGATTACCGGTTGCCGGACGAGCGGGAAGAGGACAGCGCTTTCGTCGATGAACACTTGGGGCTGGTGGCGTTGCGACACGGGGACGCGCGTATGTTCGCGCTGTTGAACTGGGAAAGCAGAGGCGGCCGAGAGTGGGTGGACGGCAAGCCCAACAACATTGTGCGCCTGCGCTACACTACGCCCACCATCGACCGCCTCGTCACCGCCAAAAGCATGAATACCCCCGGCAAGGCTCTGGGTTTGAGCACCATGCGCTACGGCCCCTACTTCGTGGTGATGAACGGTTCCGAAGAGGAAAGCTTCGAATACAAGGTGCCCGCTGACATGCGGGGTGCGATGGCAACCGACCTTTTGACCGGAGAACAGGGCGAACTCAAGGATGGAACCATTGCCCCGAGCTCGTCCCGGGTTTTTGCCGCCGACAGCAAATCCCTTGCCAGCAAGAGTGCCGCGACCTTCAAAACTTATTGCAATCCCTTGAACATCAACTACACCATGACCGAGCGGGGGCGTCACGCCGCCGATCCGGAAATCGTATTGTTTAAAGACAAATATTATCTGTTTACGACATGGGATATTGAAGGTTGCCGGGTATCGGATGATCTTTTCAACTGGAAGGATGTCTTGTTCAGCGAAGAGACCTGGGCCGAGCTCAGCGCCGGCGAGATCACTGCGCCCGCCGTTGCCACTGATGGCGACTATGTCTATTTCATCAATGGCGTGACCCGCAAAGGCGCGCCCGCCAAAATATTCAGGACCCGGGACCCCGAATCAGGAGTATGGGAAGTATGCGGCAGTATCCGGCGAGTGCGGGATCCGTCCCTTTATATCGAGAAAGGACGCTTTTTCGTCTATCATGGCCTGGGCGCGAGATCGCCAACCCAAGTCTTCGAACTGGATCCGGAAACATTTACTGAAATTCCGGGCAGCAACAAAATACTGCGTCCCGCGAAATCCGGTGTAAAGGATTATATTGGCGGATATCACCGCAGCAGGAGAGAATTATTCAATGAAATTGATGCTGCCGACTGGTTCGGCAAGTTCAGCAACGAACCTTGCCCGGAAGCTCCCTACATGACCAAGTACAGGAATAAATACTATCTCCAGTATGCGACCCCGGGCACCGTTTCCCAGTGGTATTCCGATATCGTTATGGAAGGAGACAGCCCAACAGGACCCTTCGAAGAGGCCGATTACAATCCGGTTTCAATGAAGGTGGGCGGATTCATCGGCAGTGCCGGACATAGCTGCGTCTTCCAGGATAAAGACGGATTGTGGTGGCGGATAACAACGATGTGGGTCGGCAAACATCACCTTTTTGAACGCAGACTCGGCTTGTTTCCCGTCACTTTCGATGAGAAAGGAAGGATGATAACGCATACCGTTTTGGGCGATTATCCCAGATTTAAAAAGTATACCACCGCTAACGGCGCTTGCGTGGGTCCGGATTGGTATATGCTGTCTTATGACAAAAAGCTTGAGGCCTCTTCAACGCTAGATGGTTGCAATGTTGAAAATGCTGTTGACGAGAATGTGCGGACCTGGTGGTCCGCGGAAACGGGTGATCCCGGGGAATGGCTTGCCATTGATTTAGGCGAACAATGCCGGATCAATGCCGTCCAAGTCAATTTCGCGAAACCGGATTTGAGTTTGGATGCCGAAGGCGATCCTGACTACCATGCCTACAAAATATTCAGCTCGGATGATGGCAAGGAATGGAACCTGTTGATCGACAAGAGTGAAAACCGTTCCAGTGTTCCGCACGACTATATCGAGCTGGACGCCCCCCTGACGGGCAGGTATTTGAAAATCGAAAACATCCATACGCCCCTGTCCGGGAAGTTCGCCCTCAGCGGCTTGCGGATTTTCGGCAAAGGGACGGGGGAGCCGCCTGCTAAAGTGGAAATATTGAAAGCTCAAAGAGACATTTCGGACAGCCGGAATGCCACGATTTCATGGGAACGCGCCCGGAACGCCACTGGCTATTTGGTCCGGTTCGGCGTTGCTCCCGAAATAATGAACCAATGCATTCAGGTGAACGGAAATGAAAAAACAGAACTGGGCATTCATGTCTTGATGAAAGACAGACCCTACTTCTTCCGAGTCGATGCTTTCAACGAAAACGGAATGGCCGCCGGTGAAATTGCCAGCAAATGACCCTCGTTGAAAGTCGATCATAATCGTATCGTAATCGCATTGCTTTCGCCGCATTGGCCTGATACCAGGCACTAATACTTTCTGGTATAATACCATTCGCTAAACTATGGGGTGTTCCCGCCCCGGATGGGATGCGCGGTGATCCTGAAGCTCTGGCGCCGGACGTAAATACAGCGAACCCGCCGATACCGTTTCTATCCGGCAATGCGGTAACAGCGGATGATTCCTCGCCGGTCCTTGCAAAAGATGCGCCCTCCCCGACAGGGCCACGTGGGGCCAGGCGTCGCCCCGGCGGCAGATGCCACCCACGGACGCCAGTTCCGCGTACCGCTTCGGTGACCGCCCGGCGCCCTCCGCGATCGCGAGGCGGCCGTTGCCGAAGACCACCAGGCGCCCGTCCCCGGCGACCAGGCAGGACCCGTCGGAACCGAAATCCCCCCTTCCAGACGAGTTTGCCGGTCGCCAGGTCCACACACCGCAGTTCCCGGTGCGCGGTGTAGACGTTCCCTTCGTGCACGACCGGCGTGCAGACCCCCGAGTAGTGCGGCGTTGTCCACTGCGGGCGGATGCCGGCGGCGGCGACCGCGAGGCATACCGTCTCCTTGTGGTCGGAGGCAGCGGTGAGCAGAACCCGGCTGCCGGCGACGGCGGGCGAGGGGATGCCGTTGGCGAATTCCACCCGCCGGGGATACGAGCAGAGGTTCCGGCCCTCCCGGCCCCGGTCGATCCGCATGATCAGCAGCCGCTGCAGGCTCAGGGCCGCCACGCAAGGGATATCGCCGACCGCCAGCGGGACCATTCCCCGGCGTGCCCGGCGCGGCGGCCGTAGCGCGGGCTGCGGCAGGACTGACGCCAGATCTCCCGCCCGGTCACCGCGCCAGGGGAATCCAGACCTCCATGAGCGCCGGGCCGCGGTTCGCCCGGGCGTAGTAGGGTATCAGCGTGATGTCGACCGTGCCCTCCGTCGGATGGTAGAGCGTGCGGGGAACCAGCGGCCGGTAGAGCCGGTCGTCTCCCGTGCGCGCCGTCGGCGGCGTGGCGTCCGCGCAGTTTCGGACGAACCGTTCACGGCCGGCGCCCGTCAGGGCCCGCCCGGTCAGGACGGTCACCCCGCCCAGGAATCCCGGGCGGCGGACGGGGGTCAGGCGGATGTTCTCCGGCAGGAAGACGCCGGCATCCCAGGTCTTTTGGCCGTTCTCCCGCCGGGGCAGCTCGAGGCAGTAGACCAGCGGGCCGCGCATCACGGCCACGTAGTTTCGCAGCGCTTCGACCGCCGGGTGGGCCGCCATCAGCCGGACGGGCATCGGCAACGCCAGCTCGATGAGGTCGCCGGCCGCCCAGGTCCGCCTGATCGCCGCGTACGTGCCCGGCGCGGCGGGGACGTCCAGCGGCCGGCCGTTGAGCTTCAGCGCGGCCCCCGCGGCCCAGGCGGGGATCCGCAGGCGGAGGGTCAGCGGCGCCGCGGGTGCCCGGTCGATCGTCAGGGCCACCGCCCCGTCCCAGGGGTAATCGGTCTCCTGGGTCAGGGCGACGGGCGACCCGTCGG
>CAZLBC010000197.1:0-3911 GCA_964557575.1 uncultured Planctomycetaceae bacterium | reverse complement strand
TAAACGGGACATTCTTTTGCTTTATCTTGCGGGTCGCACGTTTTTTCAGATAGGTTTCGAATTGCCCGTCGATTGTACTCTTCTCACCGGCGGCCTGCTGAACCTTTTCGACCCAGGCGATATAGGTCTTCGTTATTTCTCGCACGTCCGGATCGTCGGCCTTGCTCAACCGCCTGAGGGCTTTCAGGTGTTCGGCCACCACCCCGCGACCGGAACGTCCCATAGTCTATTTTATGTTACACTTAAATCACCATGGTGACGGGAGATAGGATTGAACTTACCGGTCCTTCTTCGGCTGCTCCAGGACAACGTGCTGACCGGATGCAACCTGTGGTGTACAAGAACACAAGAACGATAACGCCAGAATTGGCATACTGTAAATTCGCATACCCTCTCCCGCATCGGTTTGGTATTCGGGTCGAAATGAAAATTTTACACTCTCTCGTTACTGAATTATAATTGAAAAATCTATAAACCTCGCACAGTTCAGTACGGGAGTATGCGCTGATGAAACATATAGTTGCGTTAACGGTAATTCTGGCCTCATCCTTCACCTGGGCTGGTCCCCTGGAAGACAGCGGAATCAATGGCGGCCTGGTCGTTGTGATAGGAGCAGATGCAGAGCGCGCCCTTGAAATGGGCAAAAACGATCAGTTCCTGATTCAGATGCTCGACACTGACGCCGCGAAGGTGCGAGCCGCCCGCGCTGCTCTTCGAGAAAAGGGTCTGTACGGTCCTGTGTCGATCAGGCTGTGGGACGGTAAGAAACTGCCCTGCGTCGACAACCTGGCGAACCTGGTTGTCGTGAAAGGCGGAGAGGTCGGCGAAAACGAGATCAATCGCGTTCTCGCCCCGCGCGGGGTTGCGATCATTAACGGAAAGAAGACGGTAAAACCCGTTCCCGAAAACATCGACGAATGGACACACTACCTGCATGGTCCGGGCAACAACGCCATGGCTCGCGACGAAGTGGCGGGACCGCCGCGGCACATGCAGTGGAGGGCCGAACCGCTCTGGGGCCGCGACCACCACGCGGAAAAGGGTGGCAACCCGACCGTCAGGACGGTTGTTTCGGCGGCAGGTCGGCTGTTCATCCTGACCGACGAGATCGAAACCTCCAACATGAAGGTATCTTCGAAGTGGAACATCGTCGCACGCGATGCTTTCAGCGGTGTAAAACTATGGACGACAGCCGTTCAGACAGCGGGTTACAAAAAGGATCTGCCCGGTATCTGGCGGCGCATGGTGGTCGACGACACGCGTGTCTACACGGCCTTCGGGGCTGACAATACGCTCGTGGCACTTGATGCGGCGACCGGAAAGAAATCGCTGACCTATAAGGGCACCGACGATATGGACGAGGTTGTTCTGTACCGGGACACACTGTTCGTGCTTTTGAAGACAGACACGTTGCTGGCTCTCCGGGCCGAAGACGGCAGGGAACTCTGGCGATGGAAGCCGAAAGGCGGCGAGAAGGTCGCGCCGCTGACACTTGCAGGTGCGGGCGGAAAGGTTTTTGTCAAAACCAGCCAGGTCCTGACCTGCCTGTCGGCCGAGACCGGTAATGAACAGTACAGGGCGAAACTCCCCGGCGCGACGAAGTCCGAGGACGCTCCGTTGGAAAGCTCCGTCAACTACCCGGGAAAACTGGTGGTCGCGGAGGGTGTCGTCCTGTGTTCCTGCGGCGCTAAAAACCCCGTGAAATACAAGTCCTGGGCCAGAAAGGGATACCTCGGGCGCGGTGTCGGCGCCCACCGCCTTGTAAAAGAGTACGGCGGAAAGATAGGAGCTTTTTCCGCCGACAACGGCAAGCTCCTGTGGGAGACCGATTACTATCCCGACCTGCAGGACGGTCCCGGCGAGATGTATATTCACAAGGGCACGGCTCTGATGGGGCCGCTTTTCGACAAGACCCGCGACCTGTTGACCGGTAAGGTGAAAGTGAATCGCCCGATCGTCGACAGGCTGTGGACTGAAGGTCACCATTACCGCTGCTACATGGGCAAGGCGACATCGAAATACATCATCACGGCGAAGCGCGGAATCGAGATGATCGACATCGACGGCGAGAACCACTCCCGCAACAACTGGATTCGCGGAACATGCCAGGTAGGCATTACACCATGTAACGGACTGATATATGCCCCGCCTCACTCATGCGGATGCTACATGGAGGCCAAGCTGTTTGGATTCTGGGCACTTGCACCGGAGGTAGGCAAGCGGGAAATTATAACGGCTGAAGAACCGGAGAAGGGGCCCGCTTACGAAGATGTCAAAACGCAGTTTTCGGAAAAAGGCTGGTGGACATATCGCGGAGGCAATACTCGTGGAGGGTCCATTACGAGCGGGATAGGTGAAAATCTTAAACAGGCATGGAAGACAGAACGGGGAGGCAGGCTTACGTCCGCCACCGTCGCCGGCGGGAAAGTTTACGTGGCGCAGGTCGATAAGCACACACTGCACGCACTGGATTGCAGCACCGGTAAAATACAATGGTCCTTCACGGCGGGCGGAAGAATTGATTCGCCGCCGACCGTGCCGGGCGGTCTTGTCCTGTTCGGTTGCCGGGACGGGTATGTCTATTGCCTTCGTGCCGATGACGGAAAGCTCGCCTGGCGGTATCGAGTGGCACCGGGACTGCATCAGGCCGTGGCCTTCAACCAGCTGGAATCGGTCTGGCCCGTGCACGGAAGTCTCCTGTACCAGGATGGAACGGTGTATGCGGCGGCCGGCAGATCATCCTACCTGGACGGCGGGATTAGGCTGGTCGGCCTGGACCCGGTCACCGGAGCGTTGCGGTGCGAGAAGCTGGTTCGCGACAAGCATGCCGGGGCGATGGAGCCCCCGAAAGATGCGGAGAAACGTGACAGGCGAAACTCCCAGAACTGGATGGACTACAAGTCGGACCTGGCGCCGGACCGAAGCAACTCTTTTTCGATGCACGGGTCACGGAACGAAATCCTGGTCGGAGGCGACGAATCGGTCTACATGCGCAATATGCGTTTCGACACCAGGCTCGAAGAAATGAAAAAGGTCCTTCCGCACCTGTTCTCGACCTCCGAGCTTCTGGACGGCTGGGAGCACAACCGCGTCTACTGGGGACTGGGAACGGGCGATTTTTCCGGCCTGCCCGTGGCCTATTCGTGGATCATCAAGAAGAAGATCAACGTGCCGGTGGGCCTGATGATGGCGTTCGACGACAAGACGGTCTGGACGGTCACCCGCGGGAAAAAAGGGTACGCCGTCGTCGCGGCCAGGCGTCCGGCGAAGGGTGACAGCCGGCCGGATTTCAAGGGCAAGCGGAAGGGGACATACAAAAGGCTCTGGTCGCAGGGGATCGGTATTCGCCCGAGATCGATAGTGCGTGCGGGCGATGTGCTGGTCCTTGGCGGAATGGAGAAGGGGACAGAGGGCAATCCCTACGCTGTCGGCGGGGAAGGGCGGTTGCAGATCCTGTCATGCAAAGACGGCAGGACGGTGAGCGAGTTGAAGATCGATTCATCGCCTGTCTGGGACGGTATGGCCGCCGGTGACGGGAAACTGTTTATTCCCTGCGTGAATGGTTCTGTAATCTCGTTACAACAGCCACCATCCCGCGACCGGAACGTCCCGTAGTCTGGGTTATGTCGCGCTTAACTCACCATGGTGACGGTAGATAGGATTGATTTTCCGCTAACAGTTAATAAGACAATCATAAGAATGCGAATCAAACGGGCATCGCCAGCCACTCTACTCTCGGGGTGTGTTTTGCCCCTTACCCCCCGCCGCGTGCACGCCCCTGCCCCCCCGCGACCTGCCGGAGTGATCTTACGAAACGACGCGGGGCCAGGCGCCCCTGATCTCCCCCGGATGAAAACGAACCCTGTTGGCGGCGATTAACCGGCAGACGATACGCTGGAATTCTGTGAGAG
>CAZLBC010000196.1:0-4001 GCA_964557575.1 uncultured Planctomycetaceae bacterium | reverse complement strand
AACAGTATGCGAATATCCAAAGACTGGGCTGGGTTCAAAAAGCTACTCGACAGTGCATTGCCGAAACACCAGCCCATGCCCTTGTTCGAAAACCGAGGCGAGGCGGGTTGACAGGTCTGCCAGCCCCCTCGAAAAAATAAAGAGTTTCCTTGAATTGCCGTTTTGCCGATGTAATAATAGTTAACATAACTGGGACGGGCGCGATTTCATATTTAAGGAGAAGGGAATGGAAATTGTTGACATGATCGAGGGTGTAAAGGGTACGTACATTTCAAGCGACACCAATGAATCAATCCAATGCACATTTTTGGAAATTAAGATTTTCGATGATGGCTTCTGGAAAGGCAGCATGGAAGTCAATGACGAGATAAATTTTGAACCGCTGATGAAGGGGGCGATCGAGTTGGAGGATGGGCGAAATGGCGATATCTACATCAGTACCGAAAGTGACAACGGACACATTCTATTTGTCGGTGCCGAGTCCGACGGGGGCCCGAAATAAAGAATGACACAGGGATCTACCAGCACGGGCAGGGAGAAAACAGTGGAGAAGAGAAGAGCAAGCACAGTGCCCCACGGGCAAAACAGAAACCCCCTGGACAGTCACGACCAGCTTGTTAATTCCATCAAGGAATTTCTCAGGATCGATATCGGTGGCCTCGTCGAAAAAGGAACCCTCGAAAAGCGCGGGACATGGTATAGAATAAAGGACGACAGGGAATTGCCGATGGCTTTCACGAAATTCGCAACTGCGGTCAAGGGAAATGACGGCGACGTTTGGTACCACATGAACGTTGAGGAGGATCGCAGATTGGCTTACGAAATTTTCAAAATGCTGACCGGGAGAAGCCTGGAGTAACAAAACGTGTGACGGTTCAAGGAACGCAGCATGTCACCAAACGATCCGAAGAAAATCAAAGGCGTGTTCGTCCCTGATAAAGGGAAATTTATTCCGTGCATGATATCAAACGAAAGTCCGAGCGTAAGCGTCAGCTTTGAATGGAAGGCCCGCATGAAAATCAGCGGCGATCTCGGTCCAGGCCAACAGTTCGGCACGCTCAAGCTAGATGACGGAAGAAAGGGGCGTATTACCGTCACAAACCCCTCGGGAGCAAAAGAGGGAACATTACACATCGTCAGTAAACACGGGATGAAAGCGCAGAAGGATTGGTAAAATCATGTTTGAGGGAATACATATCCTCGCCGTTCTACTTACCGGGGCCGCTCCCTCCCCCACCGTTCAGGAGGTCGAAGGCGATCAAGCAGGGGTTGCGGCCGTGTAAGAGGTGTGGGGTGCCGTAAAGATTTGAAAAACAACTAAACAACCGCCTTATTCAAGCGGGCCGGTACCTTGGAAATCAACATTTGTTTCTGAAGAATCAGCCCCGGTGCTAATCCTTCTCACGAAAAACTCACCTGAACGGCCATCATCAAGGACAATCTGAAAATTACCAGACATTAAATCGCCGGGAGGGGTCCGGTCCAAATCAAAGTGGCCATCCCAGCTTTTCAAACCTCCATCATCGTGTACGTCCACCCATACATCCAGGTCCTCAAGAATGATTTCCTCATCTTTCAAGATATTCGCCTTGAACAGATCCATTCTTTTCCTTTCACTGATTTCTACACCAAGCCCCGGGAGAGTTCTTCCAATTCCTCTTCACCCAGTAATTCCGCTCGGCGATGCTTTTCAAGGGCCGCCGCAATCGCCCGACGAACATATTCCGCTTGTTCATCTGCGAGGACGGGAACTTCGTTCTCATGGGTGTACTTATGGACGTTGTCCGCATCCCGAGCCAAGACCTCCCACTGCTCTTTCGGTTCTGCGTTCATGATTTTAAAGAACACCTGTTGGCCACCGGTCATGCTAAAGCCCCTCGATAAATATTGCTGAATTTTTCCATGTATGATCACGCGGGACACAGTTCGGCTTTTACGTGGGACCTTTCCGCCACCTGATACATTTTTTCATACGACCGCGAAAGAGGCTTCGGCTGGCTAGCCCCTTCCATCTGCACCTTAATTATAAGCGCCATGGAAACTGAGCCGTCCGTCACGTCGATCTGCATGCCGGCTGCCTGCTTGTCGGCTATTTTTCGGCAAATGGCACGATACCCCTTTATCAGCATCCCGATTATTTCTTGTGTCTTGCGGCTGTAGTAAACAGTGACATACCCATCTATCCGTTCGGCGTAGTAATCATCGGGTGCAGCAAAAAACTCTAGACAATCTCCCTCGGGAATATAGTCGGCGTGCGGCTCAAATCCATTCCCGGCGGCATCGGCAACCATCTCATCAATGGCGGCCTCAAATTCCTTTCTGGTCATTGTGCTCATAATGCCGGCCTCCTAAATCGTGTCTCATGATTTGTCGGCAAATTGCTATCTTTCTCATCACATTTACACCAGTACCACTGGTAAGCAACAAACTCATCGGTGACAAAGACCACAAACACCTCCCCTTTCCAGGGAGGCCACGGGTTTCCGTGGAAATCATAAGCAGTTTCCGGAATACCGCAATAGCAATATGCACCACAGCCAATATCATCAACATTGTACGGCTCTTCATCGTTCCTTTTCAACCCCTGAAAAATTCTATATGGGTGTTTCAAAATGTCAGGAAGAACCTTTTGCACCTCGAGAATTTGCCCTTGATTATTGTTTTTGATCACCGAGCGAAGCTTGTGGTTCAACAGGGTAATTGTAACCGTGCCCCCCGATTGGGGATGGACCCCTTCAAGACTCATTCTCCGCGTGCTCGTTTTAACCACCTTCGGGTTGCCGTTTGTTGCCATCACTCGTTCGTATTAGGATTATCGGAAAGATCGTGATGTTCACATTAGCATGATCTATCTCGCGGCTTTGTCAACCCCCCTCTTTCACAAATGCCGTAACTCCTCCCGCCCATGCTCCGGCACAAGGTGAGCGTAATGCCGCATCGTCGTCTCGACCTGCTCATGCCGCATCAGCTTCGAGACCGTGGCGATCGAGACGCCGGCCTGAACCAAGAGGGAGCCGAAGGTCCGGCGGAAGACATGCCAGCCCTGGCCGTGCCTGGCCAGTGTCGGACAATCGTCGTGCAGCGGGTGCAGGTATTCATCCCACCACCGCCTGGTGTGCTGCGGGAAAACGAACGGGTCGTTGTCGTTGGGGATCTTCTCCCTGAAGATCGGGACCAGCTTGTCGTGCATCGGCAATGTCGCCGTCTTCCCCCCCTTCCCCTTCACGCGGATCGTCTTGGCCTTGAGGTCGACCGCATCCCAGTGGAGCCCGGTGATCTCCGTTTTTCTGAGGCCGGTATACGCTGCAACATGCACCGCCCACAGTCCAAGCTCCTCGGCCTTTGCCAATGCCCGGTCCCGCTCGGCCCGGTCCATGTACACGATCTCCGGCGGGGCTATTGCCGGCAGGTCTGATTTCTCGGCGGGGTTGTCCTCGACATAGCCGCGGTCTTTAAGCCAGCTGAAGAAACGCAGGATCACCCCCCGCTCGTTACGCACCGTCTTCGGCGTGCGAGTTTCGAGGCGGTGATCGAGGTACTTATTCACGTCAACGGTTGTCACCGTGGAGTATTCCCTGTTGCTCCAGCGGAAAAAATCGCGGAGCACCCGGGCCCTGAATTGCCGGTGGGCCTCTGTCGTGCTCTCGCGGTCTCCGGCGTTGAGGCGATCGATCAGGATCCCCGTATCGGCTTCGTCAATCTCTCCGGGTTCCTGCAGAGCGTAGATTTCCCGGGCCGCGTTGCCGGCGTCATTTTTCCTTGTCGTTCTGAGGGATACGTGGTATCTTTTTCCGCCGGTGCTGTAGGCGTACCAATACGGGCCGGTTGGCTTCCCATTGCGTTTGCGGCGGTAAATCGTGCCCTTCGGCCATGGTGTGGTGACGGGAGATAGGATTGAATTTCTTAACAGTCAAGAAAGTCGCCGGCTATTGGCCAAAACGGCCACCACCCCGCGACCGGAACGTCCCATAGTCTATTTTATGTTACACTTAAATCACCAT
>CAZLBC010000195.1:0-4056 GCA_964557575.1 uncultured Planctomycetaceae bacterium | reverse complement strand
GTTTTTCAAGTGTTTGGAGATGGCCGGAATTTTCACATCAAAAAGCTCCGCCATTCTCGCCTGGGTCAGCCAGATGGTTTCATCTTGAAAGACCGTGTCTATCTTTATCTTGCCGTCTTCGGTTTGATAAAGGACGATTTCGGATGTGCCGGATGGTCGGGTCATTTTGTTTCTCCCTCCACAATCTTGATCTCTTCGTCGGCGAGGTCGTAGAGTTCATAGACCATCTGGTCGATTTGCCTTTCGTATTTCTTGACCTGTACCTGTTAATAGACGCAGCGTCGTTACCGTTTTTTTTACGTTACATAGCGGGGACACGTCAATCTCTATCGGTGAAAAAACGCCCCGCCTCACGATATCCCGAACAGCGTCCCGGACATGCGCGGGATACGGCCGAACCTGGCCGAGATCGTCCTGACGGGCACGGGGACGTGGAAAGAGTCGTGCCGGCACGAGATCGCGGGCCGGCCGGCGACCGGCAGCGCGGCGGCGCTGCGCCGGATGCTGAAGGGTTGGTTATGGTTGCAGGGGTGATATGACAGGGATGTTCGCCTGAAACTATTCCCGGTAATGCCTTGAAAATCATTGTCGAACCGGCACCATGCGACGCGCCTTCGGGATTCCCCCCTTTTTTCTTGAGGGCATTAAGATCCGGCCTCCCCCTGCCGGGCTGTTTTTATGCGCGAGCAAATAGACGCGGCGCCGTTACCATGAAGCTCTACACTTTTGCCGAAGTGTCGTACCCATAGCAGGCTGTTGATTTACTTGCAGGTGTTTGAGTGTGCGCGGTTGCACATACGGCCACCCCGGGAGCCAGTGACAACATGAGGTCTCCGTATGTCTTCCTCTTCATGACGTTGTTGGCCCCGTCCGCTGTTTGGTTGAGTACTCCGCCGATGACTCTTTCACGATCCGGTCTGCGTACTTCGTTTCAAGAGAGCGGTAGTGAGCGATCAGCGCGCGGGTATCGTGTCCGTACTTCTGGGAGATGTCGTGCCTGGTCTTTCTGATCTTATCGATCACGGGGTCTTTCTTCATCCCTCTTCCTCCGGTTCCTCAATCAGTTCAAGCGGGGTCGTCAGGATCGGCACGTGCAGCCCGAGAAGTGCGTTGACGTGCCGGATGTGTTCTTGCTTGTTGGCGTTGGCCAGGTGGGCGCAGTTCCATGTCAGCAGGAACTGACAGCGATGGTACGATGCCAAGGCGAGGTGCAGCGCATCGCCCTTTGGGTCGTTGGGCATCAGTTGATGCTGGATGTAGGCGTCAACGATGTCGCCAATCGGGTCCGGGATGGGCACAACCGCAATCCCTTCGATCAGGCGCAGACACTCTTGCTTCTTGGGATGATCTCCGGCCTCAAGCTCCTCGATCACGGGAATGCTTGTAACAGGCGCATATAGCGTACGGTGGCCGTCCCACCAGTCGCGGGTCCACTCCCGCCGCGCCACCATGTCCGGCTCTTGCCGGATTTCGTGGTAGAAACTCGGTATACTTGTCTCAATGTAGACCCGGCGCTGCATCGGCTATCTCCCATCTGCATGTGAATAGAGCACTCGGCGCAAACGACGGCAATTCCTGTTCCGGGCCAACCTACTTTATTATACGACTGCGGCGGGGGTGCCGATCAACACCGCATCACGGCAAATAACCGAAATTTTCGCCATGGACATGCCGCGCTCTCAACATACCTTTCTCCCGCCATGATACCATAGCGGTTTTTCCGTACCAACCAATTAATATTGGCCTTACACCCGTTTCACAGTCTCTGCCAAACCCGTCCCCTCGCCAAAGGACAATTTCGGATGTGCCGGATGGTCGGGTCATTTTGTTTCTCCCTCCACAATCTTGATCTCTTCGTCGGCGAGGTCGTAGAGTTCATAGACCATCTGGTCGATTTGCCTTCCGTATTTCCTGACTTGTACCTGTTAATAGGCGCAGCGTCGTTACCGTTTTTTTTCGTTACATAGCGGGGACACGTCAATCTCTATCGGTGGAAAAACGCCACGCCTCACGATATACCGAAGAGCTTCCCCTCGATTACGCCCTCCCCGCACGCCGGGCAGGGCGCGTCGACCAGTTCCCGGACGGTGGCCACGGCAGGCGAACCGCACTCCGGGCACGTCCTGCCGTCGCGGTCGATGTCGCGGCCGAATTTCTCGAGGCAGTCGCGGCAGACGCAGTCGTCGAGGCAACCGGTCAGCCCCCGCCGCCGCGCCTCGACCAGCGTCAGCCCCGTCATCTCACGGACCTTCTCGTCCTCAATCGGGTGCGGACAGCGCACCCGCCTGCCGTCCGGGGCGATCACGTACTCGCAGCACCCTTCCCCGGCGGGGAGGCTGAACGAACAGCGGTTGCAGTGGTATTCGTATAATGCGCCCATGCGCGTCGCTCCCCGTTATTATACGCCCGGCGCGCCCGCCGGGCCGCATTTTTTGCTGCTTGAGGCTAATAAACCCCCGCCCGTCACGTCAGAAGGGGTGACGACGGAAGGAGACCCGCCATGGACCGTGACCGCGACACCCGGCAACCGGCATCACCGCCCGCGGGGGACGACCGCCGCGACCGGCTCCAGCCGCCCCTGACGCCGATGATCGACGTGACGTTCCAGTTGCTGCTGTATTTCCTGCTGACCACGGAGTTCCGCCGGGACGAGGGGCAGATCCCGGGGTCGCTCCCGCCGGTGGGCGGGATTCGGGACAGGGCCAGGATACGGCCGAACCTGGTCGAGATCGTCCTGACGGGGACGGGGACGTGGCGGGAGTCGTGCCGGTACGAGATCGCGGGGCGGCCGCCGGTGGACGGCGCGGCGGCGCTGCGCCGGACGCTGGCGGGTGTGAAGCAACAGGCGGGCGCGGAGTCGGCGGTGGTCATCCGGACCCGCGGGGCGGTCAGGTGGCGCTACGCGGTTGAGGCGTTCAACGCCGCCGTGCACGGGGGGTTCAGGAAGATCGGGTTTCGGTAGAGACCGACACGAGGCTGATCAACCGCGCCTGGGCGACGTTGTTGACGGAAATAACGTTCATGCCCCGGCCATCCAAAGGGGGTTGCGGTATTACAACCGCTTTCAATCAGCAAAAGCGATCTGTCGGAAATCGCCGCGAAAAAGGCCCGCGAGATATAAGCATTCGGCAAGGCGTGTATGGAGGGTACCCCGGGTACGAGGGTGAATGGTTGTTGTTGCAGGGGTGATATGAGAGGGAGGGGCCTGAAAATATTTTCGGTAATGCATTGAAAATCATTGTCGATCCGATACGATGCGCCGCGCCTTCGGGATTTCCCCCCCTTTTTCTCGAGGGCATTAAGGCCCGGTCCCCCCTTGCCGGGCCGTTTTTATGCGTGTGCAAACAGACGCGGCGCCGGTACCATGAAGCTGGCTCAAGGGTGATTCGACAAACACACTGAGCCAGGCCCCGGTCTCACCCAGGCCGGGGCTGTTTTTATGCGCTTATGCCCGGCATCAGTGGCGGCGCGCAGTGCCGACCGCTGCATGCTGTTGGTAAGCATTCCGTCCCCGGGCCAAACAAGCTTGCTACTCCGAGTTCTCCATCGGCGACTCAGTCTGCGTCGGCAATGGCGACACCGCTGGCTGCTGTCGTTTCGATCCACTGTTTTGGAGTAAAAACGAAGCTGTTCAGCCCAGCCCGATTTCTAATCCCCTCGAATTCGAGGGGTTTGAAAGCCGGGTTGTTCAATCGCTCCCAAATGCCGAGAAACTCGACGGTATTTCGGTTTCTCATCCAGTTTAGAATCACATGATCGGTGCAGTTTGGCTCTTGGTAGCGCGCAATGTCCGTAGCGGAGTAAAAGCCAGTGCAGCCATTTGTTGGGCGATCCTTGCTTTCATTCTGTGGCCCACTCTTTACAGATAACCTCTGCTTGCTCCAGAACGGTTTGAGTTGCTTTGTCCTGTTTGTCGGGTGGATAGCCGTATTTGCGCAGAATCCGTTTTACGATCACGCGTATCTGGGCGCGGGCATTTTCGCGGACAGTCCAGTCTATGCTTACGCTCCGCCTGACCGCTTCAACCAGTTCGTGCGCAATCGTCTTCAGCGTTTC
>CAZLBC010000194.1:0-4062 GCA_964557575.1 uncultured Planctomycetaceae bacterium | reverse complement strand
ATTCTCAGGCGGTGGGTGCGGTTGTTTTTATGCGGCGAAGCCGCTTAGTCCAATCATCGTAATAGACCGTGTGTACAGGCACCGATTCGCTGAATCCCAGGACCGCGACCGGGTATAATAACAACTACGACCCATCACTATCAAAAATACAGTTTACTTGTAACGCCATAGAGATTAATAATTATGAATAATATTACTAAAGATTATAGATATATAATTATTTTGGTTGTTCTATCTGTGTACAACATTTTAGGATTACCTTGTTTTTGGCCGGATGATTTGGGAGATCATTTTGCAATATTCGTGCGTAGCTTTTGGAACACAAATTATGAATTTCCACAAGTCACATTAGTTCTTGGAATAATCAGCGGTTTGATATACGTATCTTTCGGGGTCTTGTTCATATTATGGTCATTATGGTTTTATCGGAAAGTCCTTAAAGCAGCTGCATGTCGATATTCGAAAGCCCGGAGAAGAATGGGCATAACTGTGTATTCCCTCTTTGTATTTTCCTTGTTGACATTCGGTATTATCAGTTACCATAAGCCGAGGAATCTATGCATCGCAATCAAATGGAATGATAAAGCCGCCATACGAGAAATGTTGGCAAATGATGTTGATGTCAATGCACTCGGTGATCATGGCTATGCACCTTTACATACAGCACTTTTGTATGCAAAGTATAATGTTGTAGAATTATTGGTGATAAATGGCGCAGATCCTAATGTAAAAACATCTGAAGGAAAAGTTATACCATTACAATTAGTACTTCATTACCCTAATGACAGAAAAATACACATTGCACAAATGTTAATAGACCATGGGGCAGATATACATCAAAGAGATATTGCTAGGAATACAGTTTTACACACTGCGTCATTCTTTTCCAACGAGCTTACAGATGAAGTGGTCAGCCGTCTTCTGCTCAAGAACGGCGCAAAAGTAAATGTGAAAAACAAGTTTGGCCAAACGCCGTTACACCTGGCGGCTCACCCTATGCAGGGCGGTGTTGAACCGAATGTCGATAACATCGAGCTTTTGTTACAGCACGGGGCGGATGTCAACGCGATTGATAAGAAGGGGCAAACGCCTTTGGATATTGCAATTAAAAATGAACATGCAGATAAAGCTGTTAAGACCCTGCGTAAACATGGCGGCAAGACGAGCAAGGAACTCGGAATAAAACCTGCCCCAGCTACACAACCTGCGGGATAATCATCGTAATAGACCGTGTGGACAGGCACCGATCCGCTGAATCCCAGGACCGCGACCGAATACGGGTACGATACGCTCGGGCGCCTGGAAACCGTTACCCAGACCCATCGCGAAGGGGCTGCGCTGCCCGATCCGGAAATTACGGCCTATCATTACGACCCCGTCGGCAATATCGATTACACGACCCTCCCCAACGGCGTTATTACCGATTACGTATACAACGACATCAACCGGCTTGACTTCATGGCTCATTACGCACCTGAAGATGGCACGGGTGATCCTGTTGATTACCGGGACAACGAAGTGATAGCCTCGTACGATTACCAGCTTCGCCCCGACGGCCTGCGAACAGGAGTGATCGAAACCGACGACCAGGGGCGGGTGACGAATATCTCGTGGTCTTACGACAACCTCGGGCGGTTGATTCAGGAAAGCCATGATTCGTTCGACGACGGCCTGGACTTTGTCTCCCGGTACGAATATGATCTGATCGGCAACAGAACAGGGAAGTTTACCGACAACGACGCCGACACAGAGTGGGATGAAGTGGTCGCATACACTTACGACAATAACGATCGCCTACTGACGGAAATCAAAACCCGGGAGGGTATCGATGCCGTCAGGACCGACTACGAATACGGCTCGTTCGTTGACGGGACCTACACCGCCACGCAGCAGACCGGGAAGACGGTGACCGACATTCAGACCGGCGAGGTGACGGAAGAAACACAATACGGTTACAACCTGCAGGGACGGATGTCGGATGTTGACATTGACTCCTATTCGGGAGGCGTGCTGACCAGGCGCGTCAGCGAGGAATACGTATACGACAATGCCGGAATGCGGGTACGGGCCACCGAAACGGTGGACGCCGATGGTGACGGCACGGTTGATTCGACGAAGGTGACCGAATATCTCAACGATCCCCGGAATCACACGGGATACGCACAGGCACTGGAGGAACGAGTAGTTCAAGACAGCGTTGAATCTATAAAGACATACACGATCGGCCACGACGTCATCGCCCAGACATCGGCGGCTGATGCATACTTCCTCCTGGCCGACGGTCACGGCAGCACCCGCGCTCTGGTTGATGCCCTGGCGCAAGTCATGCAGCGGTATTCCTACGACGCATACGGGAACACGCTGGGCTTTGATCCCGTGAATGCGTTAACGTCCCTGCTGTATTCGGGAGAGACCTTCGATGCCGCGACGGGGCTTCACTATTTGCGTGCACGGTTTTACGATCCGGCAACAGGCCGGTTCAATCGTCTTGATCCATTTTCAGGGTTTATATCAGATCCCGCCAGTCTGCATAAGTACGCGTACTGCATCGGAGATCCCATAAACGGTATTGATCCGTCGGGGCGTTTTACTCTTATCGAGACTCTGAAAACCTCGGCGATATTGGGGGTAATTTCCGGTACGGTAAATGTTGTTATCAGTGGTATGATTTCACCGCATAAATCGTGGGAAGACGTAGCGAAGAAGTTTATTATCGGGTATGGAAGCGGCGCACTTTTCGGGCTTTTTGCAGGTGGTGGAATTTGGTTGGGAATGGGGGGAACATTTCTTTCGGGTATGGGCCACAACGCTGCAACACAACTATGGCTTGAAGATGGGCCTTTTGATGCCATTGAAGCACTTCTTTCCGGTTTAGCAAGTGCGGGTATATTTGGCGGCGTTGCCGGCATTATGCGGACATTGAGCCCCACAATAGCGAATGCAATCAATAATGCACTTTCAGGGAGCGGAGGTGGTGGGGTTCCTGCTGTAGTGTTGGCAGGCATACAACGAACTATGTCGGGTTCAGTCAGTACAAATGCGGCTGCAGCAGTAAATGCGGCTTCTGAGGCTGCTGCTCAAACAACCGGGGCATTAATTCCCAATATTGTTACACAGTTGTCTCGTTCGCAGAGTGGGGCCGGTGGGTCGAGTCAGGGGAGAGGAGGTGGAGAAGGAAATTGCACCTCTAATAAACAAATTGATCCAGACATAGAACAGAAAATAGGCCAGTTTAAAAAGAAATCCCTCCGAGATCAAAAATCGATATACAAGAATCTTCAAAAGACTTACGAGAAACATCTGTTAAAGTACGGTCAGAAGCCCGGGCAAACGACGGGCGAGACCAACAGGATAGAAAGAGAGCTTCGAGAGATGCAGCGTATATTACAACAAAGGGGGCAGGATCTATAAGAAGCTTGACAACCGCAGTGTGCTACGAAGAAGGAGATAGGGATGCCTGAACTCGTAACTACAGATTTATATAAATTCTGGATCATTAACTCTGTTCCTCCTGTAATACTGAATTTGCCATGGGCTAGTGAAACGTTTGATGCATTTGTTGCGATCCTTGATCCACAATATCTGCAAGACATGGACAAAGAGTATTTGGCTACAACACTCGTTGCCATGAATACAGATTGGATTGAGATACTTGGAATATCCTCGGAACGATTGCACGATCAAATTGATCGTTCTAGCGTGGAAGCAGGACGACAAGCTGAAGTCGGTGAGGGGTCACCTATGACAGCATGGTACGAAGACATAACAAAACCAAATGACATTGCCGAACACATCGCATCAGGAGGACAGGGCGGTTGTTCAAATAAACTAGTTGTCCTCATTGGTTCGCCGAAAAATGTCTCTATCGTCCGAACACAAATAAGAGCCGCAATTGATAAAAGACGGGATGATAGTGAGGAATCGTAAAGTTTATAACGCACACTGACGACTTACTCCCTATAAAACGGATATTTTGGGTCGAGTCAGGAGGGTGCCCCAAAGAGACCCGCTAGCCTGAATTCCCATTATAGCCGATCCTTCTAACAAATCACTCCCCCATAC
>CAZLBC010000193.1:0-4109 GCA_964557575.1 uncultured Planctomycetaceae bacterium | reverse complement strand
CGGCATACAACTGCAGGGCCGCGGCTATCTTCCGCCGGTGCTTGCTGACATTGCGAGTGGTGGTCTTCTCCAGGCCCGTCCAGAGCGTCTTGGCCCGCCGGCGGGATCGGTCGGTGCCGCTGTGCCAGAGGATCCGCGCGGCGAGGTGCTTCGCCTCGGTCCAGACCGCTTCGTCGGGCGATGTCATCAGCGGTCCGAGAAGGGCGCCGGCTGTTTTGGTATCACCGGCGTAGAAGGCCTGCCAGGCGGCCGAGAGCCGGGCGGCGGTCTTTTTACCCGCGGCCGCACGAGCGGATACCGTGGGTATCACGGCAATGGCACACAGTGTTACCGATACGATTGAAAGAGGACATCTCCACCTTTTATGTACATTACCCGCGTGCATGTCGATCCTTGGTGTGTGGAAGTGTACGTACCGATTATATATGCCCATATTATGTGTGTGTGTGTGTCAATATCTTTCTTGTTTTTTCCGGCTTTTTGCATTTCAGCGATAAGTGCCGGCTGCTTCCTGGCAAAGGGGGTGGTGATCTCAGGTTTGCATAACAGTTACTCCTTTCACCGCTGCGGGGGTTTCGGTATGCTGTTTGTCTAGAACCGGTTTCATAACCTGCTTTGCAGGCGAAAGCGCGACATGTTGTCGATCTGGCGAGGAACGGAAACGACGGCATATTGTGGAAATATGTCGAGTTTGCGTGACGAAGCCAGGCGGCAACAGGGCCGCTTGCAGCCCAAATCGAGGTTATGAAACCGGTTCTAATACCAACCCGGTTCAGAGGAGACCACCGCCATGAAGACACCACCCGCCCTCCTGCTTTCCGCCTGCCTGGTCCTTGCATGCACCTGCCCGGCCGCCGCGGCGCAACCCGACGTCCGCCTCGGCGAGCTGAAGCCGGCAACTTCCGCGAAGATCGCGGCGGGCCGCAACGCGGCCGGGGGGAAGCTCGTCATGCGGGGCGTCGCGCATGAGCACGGCATCGGCACCCGGTCCGGGGCGAAACTCGCCTATGCCCTCAAGCCCGCATACGGGACATTCGTCGCCCTGGTCGGCATCGACGACGCCGCCGGCGAGAAGGGCAGCATCATGGCGAAGGTCTTCATCGACGGCGTCCTGGCGGGCAACTCCTCGTACCTGACCGGCGGAGAAGACCCCTGGCGGGCCGCGGTGCGGATCCCGGCGGGTGCCGAAACGCTAACCATCGTCATCGAGGACGGGAAAGACGGCGGCACGGGCGACATGGCCGACATCGCGGCGGCCGGCTTCATCCTCCGGAAAAACCTCCCCGCCACCGGCACCGAGTCGCCGAAGTCGAAAACGGATACGGATTTCTTCAACGGCAGAAACCTGGACGGCTGGAAAGGGAACATGACATACTGGTCGGTCCGGGACGGGGCGATCGTGGGCGCGTCGTCGAAAAAGATCCCCCGCAACGAGTTCCTCTTCAGCGACGTTCCGGTCGGCGATTTCTACCTCGCGGTCACGGTCCGGCAGACGCCGTTCGGCGCAAACAGCGGCATCCAGTTTCGCAGCCAGGTCGACCGCGGCGGGCACGCGATCGGCTACCAGGCCGACATGGGCAAGGGCTGGTGGGGAAAGCTCTACCACGAGCACTCCGGCCGCAGGCTCCTGGACACGACCGGCGAGGGCCTCAAGCACGTGAAGCCGGCAGACTGGAACCGCTACGAGATACTCGCCGTCGGCCACCGGATCTGGACCGCGATCAACGGCCACGTCTCGGTCGCCGTCCGGGACCCGATCGGCGAGCTGGAGGGCTTCATCGCCGTCCAGTTGCACTCCGGCGGACCCCAGGAGGTGATCTTCAAGGACATCGAGCTGATTCACAACCCGGATATCACGCTCGCCGGGAAGGACGAGAAACAGCTCGACGCCCTGCTGAAGCCGGCCGCGGGCACGAAGAAGCGATAGCCGTACTACAACGCCGCCTGGCCGGCCGTCGCGGCCTCGGCCACGTACCGCTCCGACGGATCGGTCCGGGTCTTCTTCAAATGCGTGTAGATCTTCCCGGCGGCGTCTTTCTTGCCGGCGGCGGCGAGCCGCTCGGCCAGCAACAGGCACGCCTTCGTCGCCTTGATCCGCTCCCACCCCGCGGCGTCCGCCGCCTTCAGCAGGAGAGCGGTGCTGTCGGCGTCGCCCATGTTCGCCAGTCCCCAGGCGGCCGCCAGGCGGATAGCGCGGTCGTTGTCGCCGAGCGCTTCCCTCAGGGCCGGGGCCGACTGCGTGTCCCGCAGGACGCCGAGGGCCTGGATGACCGTCAGCCGGCAGCCGCCCGTGAGCTTCGGCAGGGCCGCGCGGAACTGCTCGACCGCGCCGTCCCCGATCGACAGGAGGGCCTGGGCCGCGGGCTCGCAGAGTTCCTTTTCGCCGAGGGCCTTCCCGATCGCCGGCGCGTGTTTACCTGATCCGCAGACCTGCAGCAGGCGGATGAGGCGCGTGCGGACGCCGGCGGGGCGGTCACCCCCCAGCTCGGCGGCGAGGATGTCGGCGAATGCCGTCTGCTTCGTCTTGTCCTTCGGGTCGCAGAGGCGGACGGCGAGGACCTGCAGGGCGTACCACTGCTTGTAGTCGTCCCCGGCGCCGGGTTCCTTGATCATGTCGATCAGGCCGACGATATTCTTCCTGCCGCCGGCGTGTATTGTGTCGACGACCCCCTCGACCTGCCCTTCCTTTATATCGTGCAGCATGCCCTTCTTATTCGCCTCGGGCAGCGCGTGTACCAGTTCCTTCAGTTCCGATGATGGTGCCATGGTTCGACTCCTGAAATAGTTCGGTTCGCTCGCGGGTTACAGGTGCCACGGCGCCCGCATGGGCGGGTTGACCAGGCGGTTGGCCTCTTCGTCGCCGACGATCCGCTCCGCGTCCGGGTCGTACCGGAGTTCGCGGCCGGTCCGGATGCCGAGGTTCGCCAGGTGCAGGAGGGTCGCCGAGCGGTGTGAACTCTCGGCGTGGCCGCCGGCGCGCTTGCGGGTCTTGACCGCGGTCGCGAAGTCGCGCAGCGGCTCGGGGTCCGGCAGTTCGGCGAGCTTTTTACGCCCCGCTTCGTCGAGGACGCTCTCGTCGAAGCGGTCCTTTGGCTTATGCCGGTCGTAGGGCTTACCCCACTCGCCGCTCTCGAAGACAAAGATGGTGCCGTCGGCGTACTCCAGCTCGACCCAGCCCCACAGGTTGGTCGCCTCGATGTGGGCGGGGGGGGCGTAGGGGGTGATCCGCACCGGGCTGGTGAAGTCCTTGGCGTAGATCCACTGGATGGGGTCGTAGTGGTGCTGGCCCATGTCGGCCAGGCCGCCGCCCTCGTAGTCCCAGTACCCCCGGTGGGTCCCGCCGTGACGGTGCGGGTGGAAGGGCCGCATGGGTGACGGCCCCTGGTAGAGGTCCCAGTGCATGTGCGAGGGGATGTCCTGCTCCCTGGCGTTGACCATCCCGCTCCACTGCTTGACCTTCAGGCCGCCCTTCTTGATGTGCACGACCGGGCTCTTCTTCAGCAGGCCGCTGTGAAGTATCTTGTGCATCAGGCGGCTGGCCTTCGACTTCGACGCCCCGAACCGCTTGAAGGTACCGATCTGGAAGATCCGCTTGTAGCGATGGGCCGCCTCGACCACCGCCCGTCCCTCGGCGATGAAACGGGACATCGGTTTCTCGCAGAGCACGTCCTTGCCGGCCTCCATGGCGGCGATCGAAATCAGCGGGTGCCAGTGGGGCGGGGTGGCGATGGCGACCGCGTCGATGTCCTTGCGCTCCAGGACTTCGCGGAAGTCGGTATACCCCGTGCACTCCTTGCAGTTGATCTTCTTGCCGTGGGCCCGCTTGATCGCCCGTTCCAGCCGCTTTTCGTCGATGTCGCAGACGGCCAGCATCCGCGGGTGCAGCCCCCGCATACCGCCCCAGGTGCCGAACCCCCGGCCGCCGCAGCCGATCAGGGCGCCGCCGAAGCTATCGCTGGGGGCGGGTTCCCCCTTGCCGAGCACCGCGCGGGGAACGATGGTGACGGTGGCCGCCGCGGCGGCCGAAACCCCCATCATCTCCCGGCGGGTGAGGGAACGGCGTGTGGTTGTGTTCGATGTGCCGGTCATGAATCGTGTACCTCCACTAG
>CAZLBC010000192.1:0-4157 GCA_964557575.1 uncultured Planctomycetaceae bacterium | reverse complement strand
CCCGGCGCACGCGGTACGTAGTGCAGTTGAATCGGCTCCTTCGCCCGTACGTAGGCTACCGCCAGGTCCTGCGCGGCCTCGGCGTACAGCGCGTCCCCGATCATGCGGATGTGTGCGCCCTTCCCCGCCTTCATGGCCGTTACCCGCTGGTCGGCGTGGTATTTTCTTTCGTGCCAGGGGGTGATGATTTTATAATCATCGGCTATTTTTCCTGCCGCATCAGACACACAAAACTCGCAAAAGGCTTTTGCGATGTTGGGCGCATCCGGATGTAAATAGAGAACCAGCGGTTCCGTGAGGGGATAATCCTTTTGGATTATAGGTTTGAGACTCGGCTTGATACAATCAGCCAACGAATAGCCCACTTGATTATACGGTCGCATGCTAAGCTTAGTAGTATACCTGTCTCTATCTGGTTTCCGTATTGGAATGACATGAATATCCTTGTTTTTAATTTCCCTTCCATCACAAAGTATTAAACCGAAGGAACGAGCATTACCAGATACATTTTCAATAATCTCTTCATTTGACATGGGTTGACGTGAATCTGCGATATTTTCATCCCATAATGGATACCTCCAGTATCTTGTTATTCGATCATTATCAGGACGCGTGAGTAATTTAAACTGCAAATTGACAATTTTTCTGGCCCATGTACCTGATATTCCACCATATACATTAAACCATACATTTGAAATATACTTAGATGCATTATTCTCATCATGCTTATTTTTCAATTTCTTCAAATATTCATGACTACGGTAGGCAAAGATTGCTTTAAATACCTTCCTACGATCGTAAGGTACAGAACATCGTGGCCAGTTCTTTAAAATCTTTTTATCCATCGTAAGATAGAATTGCATGTACTCATCGCTTTTCTCCTGAGAATATTGAATATCCATTCTATTGTAACTGTCAGCTTTTTGACAAAGCCTGTGTACATCACCAATCGTCATTTTATCAATTTTATTGGAAACGTGGCTAATAACAATAATACGATACTGACCAAAATAATATGCTGCAATCTTGCTATACTTCTCCGGAAATCGCTGTATCAATATTAAACGTTCTAATATTGTCAGAGGATTTATGTAATGTACAAGGATGTCGCAATCATTATCAGCAAAACGGAATATATTATCGTTACAATTCCAGAATCTTAATACGATTGATCTTTTATGAAGGTTGTACAACGCTACGAATTCACTTCTGAGTTTACTAATTAACGGTTTATTATACCTTGAATAGCCTCCGATTATCACCGGTTGCGACAAGGCATCTTCTATATCGTTACCATGTAACATACGACATGTGAATAATAGTGCTATCACAACCAGGATAACTTTCAATTGAGTGACCCAATTAATCCGAATCATTGTCGTACCTATAGATTTATTTTAATTCAACTATAACCTTAATTTCTTGGTCATAGTCGGCAGTCAATTCCACACTTTCATTATTCACTATCTTATATTTATCCCTTAACCCAAACGGCAATTCAAAAGCTAATTTTGTGGCAACCCTATTATTTTTAATAAAGTGAAACCCTTCTTTATTGAGTACAATATTACACTCATTATTATCACCAATACCATGCATCCACCTGTCGACGACCTCGCCTTTTTTGTTATAGGTTTCACAAAATATATCACCAAGTTTATTGAATTTACATAATCCTGCAGTTGTTTTAATATGATATGATATGGTTATAAGCGGGGGCTTTTTAAGTTTCCACCCTATACTAATAGGATTCTTTTTATTCACTGTAATATCTTTTTTATATTTCTTTCTAAATGGATCATTCACGATATGTGTCAATCGGTATTTACCATGATGACGTCCATAAAAACGCATTACTCCCTCATCACTCGTCATCAGTTTTTTAGAAGCCCTTACATGAATAGCCCTTTTAAGTCCTCCAATTAACTCACTTATATTTTCATATAAATAGACTGAACCTTTACATAATGGCTTTTCATAAAAGTCAATTATTTTTACTTTAATTACGACGGGATCGGTTTTATGCAGTGACAGTGTTGCATAGGTTATTGCATTATTAACGATAATATTCTTTTTGCACATAAGTTGATAATTATTGAAGAGGCTTGGTTCCGGAACACCTAGAATCCTGTAATGCCCTTTCGATTTAACTTGCACAATCACCGGAGTTGCAATAGATGTATTATTATTATAAACAATATTATTACTACTATCTAAAATTGCCAAGCGAATATATGTATTAATAGCGTTGCCACTATTGCCGCTTACGATTTTATTTGAAGCTATTTTTGAAGTATCAAACGTGATCCCTATCCTGTATATAGTCTGTTGTTTGTCAGCATCAGGTTCACTAGCATTAATAGTGATAATACTTAGCTTGGAATTTACGCATACTATGACAAAAAAGAAGATTATATAGACCAGGTAATTAAATCGATTCATATTATATTATTCCTCATTCTTCAAATCAGTATAACAAAACATGTTAGGGTCAGCATAATTCCTTTCATAAAGCATATAGCCAGCTTTTACTTGCATAACTTCCGTAACGCGCATATTGCCGCAGCAAGCAGCAGACATCGAGACATACAAATACCATGTATCGCCAACATCTATAGCTTTATCATCTCTTTGCAATGGCGATGGATTATTAGGATCATCTTCATCCGCAATAAATAATTGTGCTGGTTGCGGCCCTCCTTTATGTTTATACAAAGAACAACCTCTTACGGTAGCACAAATAGATCCTTCTGGGTTATCTGTGGGCGTATGTAGCGCATCAGCTAACTGTAACACCCCTGCTCCGACTACACAAGCGGTTGCCCAGCCACCGGTAGCGAGAGAGCCTACAACACCAATTGTTATAGACCCAACATTAAGAGCTAGATGTGTTGTGTCATTTGATTTATTGACTTTACCCATTACATCAATACGACCGCTTGGAAAAGCAGCAATATATGAATGATCTGCTTCTTTGTATGCTAGCCATAGGCCAGCTTCGTTTTTATTCAGAACGTTAATATCATTCTTTAATCCGTATGAAAAGCCGCAGTACCCACCAATCGTAGCTCCTGTAGCCTTTAACCTGCATTTGGCCTCATGATAAAAATGAATTTCTTGACGACCTCTTCTCTCGAAAGCTTGCTTCACTTTTAATTCAACTGCTTTGTTGTTATTACTTTGTAATGTATTCATTTGTTTTACATTCCACCGACAGATTGAGACATCCGGAGCGACCCACGTCCAGTTATGTAACCATCTCAATCCACCTTTATCTTTCTTCATGTAATGATATGGCCACTGTTCTAATTCAGAAAAATGATGTTTTCCTTCAGGGGGCTCCCATTCCTGGAATTCTTCTGGACCAGAGTCACCATAATCAGGACTTAAGTATTCTACTAAATCCTGCACAATATTTGCATCATTATCTATCAATTGTTGATGTTTGGATGAATCGAGGACCGACCATTTCTCACAGTCTAAATCAGGAATGCCAGGTGCTGTACTAGGATTTTCACCTATTTCAACAACTTGAACATGATGGTCGCCGAAAACTTTAGGTGAACATTTTTCGGGCCATAAGTTGTCACCCACGGGAGATAAAATAGAATATTGTTTATTGTCATACCCTTCCTTGCTTATTGTTAACCTTACATAAAACAAATATCTATCCGTGGTATCACCTCTTACATCAGGTCGATCAATAAATTCTTGAGGCAACCATGTGGTAAATACGCGTTCATTACCAACCAGTACCCCATTATCTGTGTCATTAACAACTGGTTCACCATTATCTGTCGCCTCCCCAATTGCTGTTCTGGGTAACAATTTATTTTTTTCTCTTTCATCTTCAAAAAAACCTTCCTGATCCCATACACGGTATCCAACATCCACAGTATGTAATCTAATTGGGCCCTCGATATCCAACACTTTATACGTCACAGGAACAGCCCCAGTAGCATCAGCGTACAAATACTCCGGAACCTCTGTAACCCTGACACGCGGTGCATCGTATTTGGCCGTCCATTCTTTTACTTTTCCCCCTCCCCCCTCTTCATTAACGAACACCCCTTCAACCGTGTACGCAACGGATAGAGCCTTGGGCCTGCCGGTTGCATTCGCGCCGAGGATCGACGTGCCCTGTTCTCCCGTCGCTT
>CAZLBC010000191.1:1535-4163 GCA_964557575.1 uncultured Planctomycetaceae bacterium | reverse complement strand
GCGATCATCTCCCCCAGCCGCGCGACGATGTCCGCCGGCCCCCGGGTGTCCAGGGCGCAGTATGCCACCAGGCGGTCCCTTACCGCCGCGCGGTCCGCCGCGCCGGCGTCCCCGAACGTCACGCGGATGAATTCGTCGGCGGCCTGCTGCCCGTCGGCAATCGCCATGTCCTCGTACCCCGCGCCCGTCACGGCGGGCAGGACGGCCTTCAGCGAGGCCGAGCCGTGCTGGGACGGAAAGTACACCGCGCAATTACCGAAGACGTCCAGCAGGTCGGCGATGCGCCCCTCCGCGGCCGCGACCCAGTCCGCGCAGGCCGGCAGGAGGGCCGCGCACTCCCGGAGCCGCTGGATTTCGAATCCCTTGTTGTACACGAGAATCGAGCCCTCGCCCGGTACCGCTTTGACCAGGTGTTCCATGAACGGCGCCCGGGGGTCGCCGGCGCCGTCCCACAAAAACGAGCGGTGGACCGGCGCGGCGCCGGGCGACCGGACGACGTGCACGCTGAACTGGAACGGCACGTTGCCGTAGGGGGACGCGCCGTCGATCAGCGGCACGGGCAGGTCGTAGCCGAACGTCTCGAAGTCCATGCAGCAGACCGGGTACCGCAGGCGCTCCAGGAACTCCCGCACCCGCCCGGTGTCGATGTGCGGCGCGCCGGTCCGCTCCGCCGCGATCTGTATGCGCTGGGCGGCCGTGAGCGGAACGTCTCCGGGTATCCGGTCGTTGGTCGGAACGCCCCGCCGGTACAGGTCCCAGGCGGCGTCCCGGCGGAACCGCCTCAGCGTGAATATATTGTTCTCGCGGGAGCGGACATGCTTCCAGCAGGTATCCTTCATCACGCACGCATGCGGATCATCGCAGTGCGGCCCGATATCTGTCTCCGGGCACTGCCGCGCCGCGATGGTCTCGAGCATGTCCCGCACGTCGGCTGCGACCCCGCCGGCGTGTTCGGCGACCGCGTCGGTGACGTCTTCCTTCACCAGCAGCTTCGCGGGGTCGATGGCCCCGTCCCGCACGTAACCGGTATTCACGTGCATCAGGAAACACCGCCTGATCTGCAGGCCGGCGGCCTCGCAGCAGTACCGCTGGAAGGCAACGTCGCGGCAGTTGACCGGTTTTACCGACGCGCCCATCTTGACCTCGACGATGTCCCACGCGCCGCCGCCCGCCGGGTCGAGGACGTCGACCCGCGCGTATCCGCCGCCGCCGGCGAAGCCGGCCTCGAACAGGGGTCTGCGCTCCGCGAGCAGGTGCCGGGTCTGAACCAGGACCGCCGGCAGGGGCAGGTCCCACGCGACGTCGATCCCGCCGGGAAACAGCCGTTTCGCCAGGTCGCCGACCTCGTGGCCCCGGCTGAACCGGGCCCTGGTGCGCTCGTCGAACGCGGGTATCCGGTCTTTTGCGTTGTAGTGATACCACAGCAGCCGGGGGCACTGGAGGCCGTTGAGGTACCGGCTCTTCGAGAGGTACGGGGTCGACATCGCTCAGCCCTTTCCCGCCATCGCCGCCACCTCGTCGGCGACCATGTCCTTCAGGGCCTTCGGCTTCAGGACCCGGCAGTGCCGCCCCCACGTCATCACCCAGCGGAACACCTCGTAGAGGCCGCCGGCCTCGAACGACAGCTCCACCGCGCCGTTTTTCAGCGTCCTGGTCTCCTGCTGCGGGTGCCATTGCTTCTCCCGGATCCACGGCGCCACCTCCCGGTCGAAGCGCAGCCTCACGCGGGAGGTCTTCTCGCCGGGCATGAACCGGCCGAACGTGCGGGACAGCAGTGTTTCGACGTCGAAATCACGGGGAACAGCGAATACCTCGTCGGTCAGGGCCGCCGCCCGGATCCGCGGGATCGAGAGCTGCAGGACCTTTTCGGCGGCATGGCACCGGGCCAGTATGTACCACTCCCCGGCCAGGTTCACCATGTGGCAGGGGTCGACGACCCGCTTTTTCGCCCGGTCGGCGCCGAAACTGCGGTAGGCTATCCGCAGCGTCCGGCAACCCAGCAGGCCCCGGACGACCGTGGTCCAGATCTCCTCGTCGACCGGTTTTGCCGGCGGCCCGGTGAAACTGACGTTTCGGAAGATCAGCTCGGGCCTCAGCGTCACCTTCTCGGGCAGCAGCCCGGCGATCTTCTCGAAGACCCGCTCCAGCCGCCCGGCGACCGGCGTGCCGCGGTAGGCCTCGAGTGCCCGGGTGCCGAGTAGCAGGGCGACCAGGTCCCCCTCGCTGAGGCTCAGGGCCGGCAGAAACCAGTTCCCGTCGGTGTAGCAGTAGCCCCTGCGTTTCCGGTCGTACCTGATCGGGGCGTCAAGCCGGTACCGCAGAAAATCGATGTCCCGCTGGATCGTCTTCTCGGAGACCTCCCACTCTTTCGCGAAGGTCAGGCAGTTGGGATACCCGCCGCCGCGGATCCGCCGGTCGAGTTCCAGGATCCTGGCGAACTGCGCCTTTGTCCGTTCCATAGTCATGACCTCCCACCATAGGGTACCCGAACGGACACAGGATGTCCGTCAAAATATGTTTCCGGGTTTTTCAGCCGGACGCGCAGTGTCCGTCAACCCGTGGTACGGGTAGAGAAGCCGAGAAACACCGACGAAAACGGAGACCCCGACATGACAGCCGAATCGAACG
>CAZLBC010000191.1:0-1435 GCA_964557575.1 uncultured Planctomycetaceae bacterium | reverse complement strand
AAGCCGAGAAACACCGACGAAAACGGAGACCCCGACATGACAGCCGAATCGAACGGCGACGCAGCGCCGCAGGCCGGCCCCGGGCACGCGCCCGCCCGCAACCTCGCCGACGACCTCGACCGGGTCCTCGCCCGGCTCGAGCAGCCCCCCGCCGATCGCGTGACGGGTATCCCCGCGGGGTTTGCGCAGTTCGACGCGCTGACCGGCGGCCTTCACCGCGGCGACCTCGTCGTCCTGGCGAGCCGGCCGACGATGGGAAAGACCGCGCTGCTGCTGACCATCGCGGCCCGCGCGGCCGTCGCCGAGAAGCTGCCCGTCGCGGTCTTCGCGCTGAACATGCCGCGCTGCGGCGTCGTCGACCGCGTCCTCGCCGGCCGCGCGGATCTCGATCTCCGTGCCGCCGGCCGGGCCCGGGGACGCGAGGAATGTTGCCGGCTTCGCGCCGCCGCGGACGCGCTGCGGGAGGCGGTGATCATGATCGACGATACGCCGTATGCCGGCACGGCGGATCTCGCAACCGCGGCGCGGGGGGTCAGGGCCGGGCGCGGCGTCGAGGCGGTGTTCATCGACGATGTGCAGTTCCTGGGAGATCGGGGTTCGGGGGTTGCCGCGAGACTCAAGGCCCTGGCGGGAAAGCTGGGCCTGCCGGTGGTCTGCACGGCCCCGCTGGCCCGCTGTTGCGACGACCGGCCCTTCGCGCCGCAGTTCAGGGACCTGCGGGGTCCGGGGGACCTGGCGGTGTATGCGGACGTGGTGGCGCTGCTGCACTGCGAGGATTACTATCACCGGGGGGACCCGGCGTACACGGACACGGGGACGACGGCACTGATCGTCGCGAAGAACCGCCGCGGCCCGTGCGGGGGCGTCGACCTGGTGTTCAGGGCCGGCCCCGGGTGGTTTGAGGAGGGGGGGTTAACTGTTTCGCGCAAAGACCAACACAATCGAGGGTAATGGAAAACATGCCTGTCGAGATTAATGGGAAACAGTTTATTCAAGTGACAGAAGTTCCTGAAATTGTTGGCGTTACAAGTCAATCTCTATGGCGTCGGAGGCGAGACGAGTCCATACCTGTTGGCAGAAAATATCGTGGTCGGCAGGTTATCTGCACGGGGAGCGAGGACGAGTTGATCAGGCAATTCGCCGAACGGACCGAGCCGATTGACAATCAGGACCGGCGCGAAAAAACGTTATTCAAGACCGAAATGTGATCTATTTAGATAACAATGCAACAACGGAGCCCCTATCTGAAGTAAAAAAGGCTGTTCTTGCTGCATTGAGCCTTGGCCCTTCCAATCCTTCCAGCCTACACTCTGCAGGCGAACCGGCCCGGCGTCTGCGCGCTGAGGCACGAGAGAGCGTTGCATGCCTGATCTTCACCAACGACCACGGCGACATGGACGCCGCCCACCGCATGGAGCACAAGTCGACCCTCTTC
>CAZLBC010000190.1:0-4250 GCA_964557575.1 uncultured Planctomycetaceae bacterium | reverse complement strand
TTATAGGACACCAGTTCGCCGGTGCCGGTGATCAATTGGTCGCCGGCCAGCAGCGCGTAGGTGCCCCCGATGTGATGCGAAAAATAGGTCTGGTGAAGCAGGCGACCGGTCTTACGATCGAAACCTGCCGGCGATACGCGCCCCATCGGAACGTAGAGCGTGTCTTCTGAGGCCAGGAGGTGACCCTGGGGTGAGATCCGGCTGTGCGGATCGGCGCCGCAGGCGTCGTTGCACCACAACTGCTTTCCGGTTTCGGCGTCGAGGGCATACAGGAACACTCCCGCCGCGGGAAAAATACCCGCCCCCGCGTACGCCGTCCCCCCCGCCACCAGCACGCCGGTGCGGACCGGCCACCGCGAGATCATCTGCCCGCTGCCCAGCAGTTTCCCGGGACCGGGCGCGGCGCGAAACTTCCACACCTGCCCGCCGTCCCCCGCCCGCAGGCAATAGACATACCCGTCGTCGGAACCGACGTACACCCGGTCGCCGGCGACCTGGGGCGCGAGGCGCACGGGACCCCCGGTGTAGATCCGCCAGCGGACGTTTCCCGTTTCGGCGTCCAGGCAGCATACCTGGCCGTCCGCCGACGACCCGAAGTATACCGCCCCGCCGGCGACGGCCACCGGGAAGGCGTCGTCGAACCGGGCCCGCTTCCCCTCCCGGAGCTTGAACCAGCCGCCCACCGGCCGGGGGTTGGGCTCCCCCCACGCCGGGTCCGGCGCGTGCCGGGGCCGGTAGACCCACCGGGCGGCGAGCGGCAGTTGGAGCCGCTCGTCCGTCACGCCGCTGCGGGCGGGATCGTGGCGGAACATCGGCCAGTCGGCGCCGGCCGCACAGGAAACCGCCAGCAGGACCGGCAGAATTGCCGTCGACACCAATCGCTCTCCCCCGCCGTATCCCCTTCCGAAACACGTTGCCGGTTTCAGCATGGCCTATCCTCCGACGCAGGAAGTATTGAGATGCAGTGACACCGTTATACCTTCCTCTGCCGCCGAATACCACTGCGGCGTGTAACAGGACTGTGCCGCCGCGGCGTCTCGAACCCCGCTGCCCCGTTGAATCCTGCGCGGTCCGGGGTATGATGGGTGCTTCATTGACACGACGCGCCCGAACAGGGCGAACAGGAGAAGACCATGCGCGACGCAATCATCCTCATGCTGACAGTAATGCTGTGTACGATCACCTGCGGGGCCGCGGCCGAAGGCGCGACGGCCCCGGCCACCGAAAGCGATTTTCCCGAGAAGGTCATCCTCGACCGCGCGGCGGTCGTCACGCGGGCGGCCGCCGTCACCGCGGAGCAGTACCCGAACGCCGACGACGTGATCGTCGACGAGCGCGTCCTGGCCCGGTATCGACCCGACGGCACCGCCGTCTACTGGAGCGACAAGTACGTCAAGGTACTCACCGAAAAAGGCAGGCGGAACCGCCGGACCATCTCCCTTCAGTTCAACACGCACTATTCGCGGGTCGCCGCCGAGCTGGTGGCGGTCATCAAGCCGGACGGCGCCGTCACCGCGATCGACGTCGAAAAACAGGCGCGGGTGATGGTCGACCGGTCGCAGATGAGTTCGAATATCTACAATCCCGACCAGAAGGTGCTGCAGGTGTCCGTTCCCGGCCTCGAACCGGGCGACATCCTCCACCACCGGGTGACCTACCGCAACATCAAGGCGCGGATGCCGAACACCTGGAGCGACTACAACGTCTGGGAGGGGACCGCGCCGATCCTGCACGTGCTCTACGAGATCGAGGCCCCCGCGGCGCTCCCGCTCCGGAACCGGAAGCTGAAACACCCCGTCGCGGACACCGTCTCCTGCACCGCCGAAAAGCTGGACAACGGCAACACCCTGCACCGCTGGGAAGTCCGGGACGTCCCGCGAATGTACCCGGAACCCTCGATGCCCCCCCTGCACACGGTCGTCCAGCACCAGATCGTCAGCACGCTCGAGAACTGGGAGGAAGTATCCCGCTGGTACTGGGAGTTGTGCCGGCCGCGACTGGAGGCCACGACCCCGGCAATGAAGGAGAAGGTCGCGGCACTGACGAAGGGGGCCGGCAGCGACCGGGAGAAGGTCCGGCGGCTCTTTACATTCGTCTCCCAGAACATCCGCTACATGGGCATCACCACGGAAAAGACCGCCCCGGGATACGAACCCCACGACGTGCGGATCACGTTCGAAAACCGCTACGGGGTCTGCCGGGACAAGGCGGCGCTGCTGGCGGCAATGCTGCGGCTGGCGGGGCTGAAGGGATACCCGGTGCTCATCTACGCCGGCCCCAAGAAGGACCCGGACGTTCCCCAGCCCTACTTCAACCACGCCATCGTCGCCGTCGAACTGGCGGAGGATGAATTTACCCTCATGGACCCGACCAACGAGAGCACGGCCCGCCTGCTCCCGGAGTACCTCTGCGACATGAGCTACATCGTCGCCCACCCGGAGGGAAAGACGCTGCAGACCTCGCCGATCATCCCCGCCGAGGAGAACCTGCTCCGCATCGACAGCACCGGCGCGATCGGCGAAGACGGCACACTGACAATCACGGTGAACCTCGCGTTCGAGGGCATCAACGACACGGTCTACCGGGGCCACTTTGCCCGCATGAAAGAGGAAAAGCGCCGGCAGTTTTTCGAGCAGCGCATCAAGTCGGCCGTCCCCGGCGCGACGCTGGCCTCCTTCGCCCTCCGGCCGAAAAACCTCCAGAACACCGATGAACAGCTCGCGGCCGAGATTACGTTCACCGCGAAAGACTATCTCCTCACCGGCGACGGGCTGGCGATGCTGCGGCCCCCCTGGGTGGGGCGGGTGCTCGGGACGTCGAATTTCCTCCTGCGCGGCACGGGGCTCTCGAAGCGAACCTACCCCCTGGACACCCAGATCACCTGCGGGGTGCGGGAGACGGTCCGCGTCGATGTCTCCGCGACGGGCGTCGCGCCGCTGTCCCTGCCGGAGAAGGCGGCCGGCGACAAGGGGTGCGTGTCCTTCCGCCAGGAATTCACGAATGAAGAGGGCGGCATCATTTCCGGCACGTCCGCGTTTCTCCTGAAGGACGTGGAGTTCTCCCCGGCCGAGTACCTGGCGTTGAAGCAGCTCCTGAAAGACAGGGAATACCAGCAGCGGCGGAAACCGGTATTCACCCTCATCCCCGAATACAGCACGAAACCCGACATCGAGATTCTCTCGCGCGAGCGGCGGGTGGATATCGCCGGACCGTCCCGCTGGAAGAGCACGGTCTGCACGCGTAAAAAGATCCTCACCTACGCCGGCAAAAAGGCCAACGCCGAGATACGTATCGACTACAACCCGGCCTGGGAAACGGTGACGGTCGAGGAGGCGACGGTCGTGGGCACCGACGGCGCGGCCAAGAACATCAAGGAAGAGGAAATGAACCTGATGGACGCCGCCTGGGCCGGCGGCGCCCCCCGCTACCCGGCGGGAAAGACACTCGTCCTCAGCCTTCCCGGCGTGGACGTCGGCAGCATCATCGAGACCCGCATAACGACCGAAAGCCGGGATAAGCCCTTCTTCTCCCTGGTCGACAGCTTCGGCGGATCGGACCCGGTCGCCGAGCGAACGCTGGTGGTGACCGCCCCGGCCGGAATGGACCTCGCGACCCGCGCGCTGGCCGGACGGGGACGCCCGGCGCCGTCGCTGGAGACCCGGACGGCGGACGAGCGGACGATCCGCACCTGGACGGCGGCGGACATACCGGGATACAAGGACGAATCCAACCTGCCGCCGGCCTGGTCGATGGCGCCCGCGGTGCTCGTTTCCGCCGGCGACCTCGCGGACTACAGCGAAACGGTTTTCGCGGCCCTGTCCGGCGCGGCGGAAACGGACGGGAATATCAAGACCCGTGCCGCGAAGATAATCGCCGGGGCCGACGACGACGCGGCCAGGATTTGCGCCCTGCGGGACTACGTCGCGATCAACATCAGGCCGGCCGGCCCGTCACTCTCCCGCCTCCCCCTCTCCACCGTCACGCCCGCGCCGACGACGCTGGCGGACGGATACGGCAACACCGCCGACCGGGCCGTGGTCCTCTACGCGCTCCTGGAGGCGGCGGGTCTGAAACCCGCGTTCATCCTCGCCTGGCAATCGGACCCCCGCGTCGCATCGCTGCGCGCGCCGCTGCTGAACTGCCCCCAGCGACGCCTGTTCGACACGGTCCTGATCAGGGTCGCCACCAAGGATGGACCGGTGTACCTCAACGACGCCGACCAGTACGCCGCCCCGGGGACGACGCCCTTC
>CAZLBC010000189.1:0-4305 GCA_964557575.1 uncultured Planctomycetaceae bacterium | reverse complement strand
ATGTTACACTTAAATCACCATGGTGACAGGAGATAGGATTGAATTTCTTAACAGTGATTGAATTTCTTAACAGTTTCACACAGCGTGTCACGGCGCTTTTACTTTCTTTTGTAAGGAGAAGAACAATGCGTAAGTGTGAGCTGAAGAAAGTGTTGGGTTTTACGTTGATCGAACTTCTGGTGGTGATCGCCATCATCGCCATCTTGGCGGCCATGCTATTGCCGGCGCTGGAGTCTGCCCGCGAGGCCGCAATGCAGTCGAAATGCATGTCCCGACAGAAAAACATCGGCACGGCTTTCCAGATGTACATGAACGACTATGATGGGTTTTTCCCGACGAATTACTATAGTCATCAGTATAGCCGAAAGTGGTACACCTGGCCGGCGATGGTTCAGTCGTATTTAGGCGGTTCTGTTCCGAATGATCCTATCCAAGTCAGCAATCAAATCTTCAACTGCCC
This sequence comes from uncultured Planctomycetaceae bacterium, assembly GCA_964557575.1. Classification (GTDB taxonomy): domain Bacteria; phylum Planctomycetota; class Phycisphaerae; order SM23-33; family SM23-33; genus CAZLBC01. The sequence goes on along the minus strand of CAZLBC010000189.1, from coordinate 3,845 downwards.
GAGCTTCCCTGTGAATCCATGGGCGTCAGGGGCGTGGCAGGGCCCTTATGATCCCCCCGTTAGAGAGGATAGCTGGGCTCCCGTGCGCAGCGCGTACGGCATACGGGGCCCGAGAAATTCCAAGACAGGGAACGGGATAGACTTTGGGAGTAGCAACTGGGTTGTAGAGCTGGGGCTGGACGAAGTTGGCCGTCCTCCGGACTCGACGTACGCGGGCGGGTACCAGATCATCGGCTACCGTGTCAGCCCGTCCTCTTCGTATATTCTACTGGGCGATAGTGTCCAAGATCGCTGGGACACAGGAGATCAGTTCTCTGAGTTTATTCCAAAGGGCGAATGGCGGGGGCTGCATGAGCGTCACCGTGGGCGGACGAATGTATTGCTGGCTGACGGCCACGTTCAAAGTGCTTCGCGGGATGAGCTGGGAGATATGTGGCTCAAGGCAAGTGAATGGGGGAACTCTCCTCCCGATGACCTAGATTTGAAAATTAGAATCGGGGAAGATCTTTTGCTGGAAAATGTGTCCGACTAAATGGGATAGAATCCCGCCCCTGGGGCAATACATGCGTTTAAACAGTTTTATCAGAATCCAAAATCGGACAGAGTTCGCTATAATATTATCAAAGACCATAGGAGGTAAATGTTGAAAATGATCCGACAAATCATAGCGACAGGCGCCGCGATCGCACTCGTTCTCACAATGAACGTCGCAATTGCCGACGATTCATGGCGCAGCACGGACGTTGGGAATGTTCCCGCGCCAGGCTCGCTCGAAGTAAAAGGCGATACACTCGTAATCAAAGGAAGCGGTCAACTCGGCGAAAAGATGGATGCATTCCACTTTGCCCACAAGCAGGTGAGTGGGAATTTCCAATGGACGTTCAGAATTGACGCTCCCTCCAGCAGAAAGACGATCAGGACGGGACTGATGGTCCGGGCGAGCACCGCCCCGGATGCCGCCTACGCCGGATTAAAACTGCTCAAAAAGCCCGACAAACCGCTTCATATCGGCGGCCTGGACGGTCGGCGTTTCAAGAGCGGGCCGCTACCGGCGGCCACGGTTGGCCACACTGTAAAAGTAGAGCTTCCCGCCTGGTTCCGCGTCCAGCGCTACGGGAAAAAGGTTTTTGCGCAATACGCCGAGCAGGAAAGTCGACCGCGGGAACGCGATTGGTCTGTGCGAAATTTTCCGCTACGGTTTCACGCGGATTTGCCGGAGACCGTCGAGGTGGGGTTTATCGCGACGGGTAAGGCGGGCGACGATCAGGCAGCGGTCTTCCGTGACGTACGCATTGAGCCGTTGCGCCTCACCCACAAGACGTCGTGGTACGGCAATTCATTCGGTGGCGGCGCATACCATGTCACACAGGGCGTCTGGGCACTGGACGTGCATGGTCCGTCCGGCATTATGAGCACCAACGGACCGGACGAATTCCATTCGGCGGGCATCTACGATACAGACGGTATGCTGCGCTATTTCGGGAAAGGTTCTCACTTTCGTTTCAGTCCCGGCACGGCGGTGGACGAGCAGTTCGTGTACCACGCCCGCGGCAACAAGAAGGGCGCCAGCATCAATGTCTACCGGCACGACGGTAGTCTTGCCCCCGGAAACAACAAATTGCTGGGAGAAATCGATCCCGAAGGCGACAAGCAGTCCTTTCAGATCGGCGGCCTGGCGGTAGACAGGGAACAAAATCGGCTGTACGCCACCGACATGATCAACGACCGGGTACGTGTCATAGACACCGGCACGGACAAACGCCCTGAGGTAGGTTCGTTCGAGGTATCCGACCCGCGCAAGATCGCGGTGGCCACCGACGGCACACTCTGGATTGTCCAGTATGCCTCGCCGGTGAACGAAAAATGGGGATATTTTGCCAACACCTTTTTCGGCCGAGAGAAAAACGGCACCCCTACGGTGCTCCACTGTACAGCCGACGGTGAACGTCTTGGGTCGTTCAATCCTTCGGAAGCGGTCCGATCCGGGGTTGTGCCGATGGGCTTGAAGGTTCATCCCGAGACCGGGGACATCTGGCTCGTTGATGCCGGCCCGGCGCAACGCCTCCATATTTTCAGCGCATCCGGTAAGCTGAAAGGGCATGTCGGCGGAAAGGGCGGCGTTTCCGGCACGGCATTCGATACCCAAGCTGGGGAAACGCACCCATTGAAGTTTGATTATCCCACGGATCTGGCGTTCGATCACACTGGCAATTTATACGTTGCCTGCACGGGCTCCGCTACGCGCTGGGGTCCCGGCGGCACGACACTGCGGAAGTTCGATCCGGCTGGAAATATGCTGTGGCAACGGCTGGGTCTGGAATTTGTCAGTTGCGGCGACGCAGACCCGGAGGACAGAGAAACCGTGTACACGCCCTACCAAACCTACCACGTGGACTACGACGCACCGCCCGGCAGGGGCTGGGAACACACCGCAACCCATTATGATCCCTACGCTTCGCCGGAGGATCCGCGCGGGGCCGCGGTGAAGACGGTCCGCATCGGCGGCCGCCTCTTCCTGTTCATGGTCCCCATGGTCAGTAAATCGCTGCACATTTACCGGTTTGAGGGGTTGCAGACTGCGTACTGCGGATCGTTCACGGAGGAGGACGGCCACTTGGTTTTGTGGCTTGATAGAGACGGTGATCAACGCGTTGAAGAGGACGAGAAAACGGTCGCGAGGATTCATGGATTGTCCCACGGTCGCCTGATGTACGTTGACAATAAGGGCGGCGTGTGGAACCACGGCGGGGGCAAACTCTATCGCTACCTGTGCCAGGGCGTCGCTCCCGCTGGACATCCGAAGTACGAACACGAACAGCGAGCCGTTCGCCCCATCCCCCCGGTGTTCACGGGCTCTGGGCGGGGCGTCGATGTTCGCCAGGTAAAGTACGACCCCGATGACGACGTACTTTATGCCAGTGGCTATACCGAAGAGCATCCCCGGATCAAGGGGGCCTACCACTGGAAATCCGCAGGCTCGGAATTGATAAGGGTTGACGACTGGCAGGCCGGAGCCTTCGATGCCGACGAGCAGGCGCCCGGCCCGATCGATCGCCATGGCTGGAGCGGATCTTGGAACCGTAAGGTGCGTTGGGGAAATGACCCAGACGACTATATTTTCACCAGTGACAAACCAGGAAAAGGCACCGGTGATTCGCGTCAGCGCGCCGGGCAATCGCTGACCATTGACATGGGCGAACGTACCCGACTTTCACGGGTTTTTTTCAAAATAAACAAGGATTCCTATCCAAGCGGGTTCGAACTGCAGGTTTCGGACGACGGGAAGAACTACACCACAGTGGCGTCGAGCCGTCGTCCACAGCTCACCAAAACAGGGGACCTCAAGATAACCTTTGAGACGGTTGAAGCCAGCCACTTCCGTCTCGTGCTGACCAAAGATGCCAAGAAAGAAATCCAAATCCGGGAGGTCCGGGCCTACTGGGACGAACCAGCCGAACGCCGCGTCGAGCCCACCTGGCGGATCATGCCCGTGAAGAATCCTAGCTCCGGAAGGCATATCTCCAACAACCTGCAGGCATTCGACCATGCGGGCGACTACGTTTTCTTGGCCAACAACTCTGTGTATATAGACGTTTTACGGGCCACAAACGGCAAATTCGTTACACGCCTTTACAAGGGACCCGAAATCGCCGGAACAGCGGGGATTATGGACATCCAGCAGGGCATGAACGCGTTTCGGCGCGACAACGGCAAGTACGTCATTATCCTGGAAGACGATCATGAGATAAAGAACTACTGGTTCCAGTGGAACCCAAAACAAAGCAACTAAACCAAAACACAAGGAGTAAACCATGAGAAGAGAAATGAGAAAAGAAACAAGCATG
>CAZLBC010000188.1:0-4364 GCA_964557575.1 uncultured Planctomycetaceae bacterium | reverse complement strand
CGCCGGGCCGGGGGAATTGTTTTCGCCGGCGATTTTTTGTATCACTACACCATGAACACGCCTCAACTGAATCGACGCGACTTCGTGAAAGGCGGGTGCGGGGCGGCGCTGGCCGCCTGCCTGGGTGACGTCGCGGGCGCGTCGGTGCCCGTGTTGCCGGACGTCCGCCGCCTGTTCGCGGCGAACCGCCCCGATGCGATCAGGCTGGCCGGGGACGTAATGCAAAAATGCGTCCTCGATAAAATCAGGCCGCCCGCGCCCCCCCTCAAACGCCGCTGGGTCCGGCCCGGGGGACCGTACTACAAGGGCCAGTGGATATGGGACACCATGTTCGTGGTGGACCTGCTGAGCATCCTGCCCGGGACGGAGAAACTGATCCGGGACATCTTCCGGAACTACTGGGATTTCCAGGACCGCTGGAACCGGCGGATGCCGGCGTACGCCCGGGACATGATCACCGTCGCCATCAAGACCGAACCGCAGCCGGTCCGGCAGTTCTCGCAGATCCCCATCCTGGCCTGGGGCGTGGAGCGGGTGTACCGGCGCAACGGCGACCGGGAACTGCTCAAGCAGTGCCTGCCCCGGCTCGAGCGGTTTCACGACTGGTTCTGGCGCGAGCGCGACGTGACCGACATCGGGCTCGTCGCCGTGGGCGCCTACACCGGCAAGCTCCAGCACGCGCGGTGGGAGACGTTCGACTACGCATGCGACATGGACGACCTGAAGCTGACCCCCCATCCCACGCGCACCGGGGAAAACGAAGGGGCCTGGTACGGCGATACCTGCGTGACGGGAAACACCGCCTACCTGGTCCTCGCCGAGCGGAGCCTCGCCCGCCTGGCGACAATCACGGGCGACGGAACGATGGCGGCGCGGCGCGGGCGGCGCATCGAGAAGGCCGTCGCGGCCATGCGGACCCACCTGTGGGACGAGAGGGCGGGGACGTTCCTGTCGATCAAGCGTGACACGCGCGAAAAGATCCCGGTGGCGACCATCGGCAGTTGGATGCCGCTGATCGCGGGCGTGCCCACCACGGCGATGGCCGAACGCATGGCGGGGGTCCTGGCGTCGCCCGCCTGGCAGACGCCCCTGCCGGTTCCCACCGTGGACCGCACGGACCGGCGGTGGAAATCAAACGCCTTCTGGCGCGGCGACGCCTGGCCGCCGACGAGCTACCAGGTCGCCGGCGGCCTGGCCGCCTATGGTCATAAGGACCTCGCGGCGAAGATCGCCGACAAGACCGTGGCCAACGCCATAGAGAACGGCATCAGCGAACACTACGATTCCGTCTCGGGCAAGCCCCTGGGCATCAGGGACTACTGCATGGGCAGCACGCTCGTGACCATGATGCTCGACGGACTGACCCGCACGTACGAATTGAAAGTGCGGGCCTGAGACCGCGGTTCCGCGGCGCGGCTGCCGGCACGGGCCCGCCCCGCGGCGGCCGGTCACTCACTCCACCGCCAGTGTGCGGGATGCGTTCCCGCTCTTTTTTCCCGCGGCGAAGACGCGGGCCGCGCTGTCGCGTTTTCCGCACGAGACCGTCTTCGCCGCCGGGTCGGTCCGGAAGGCCACGGTGTCCGCCGTCCCTGACGAAGATGTTGTGATAACCGACATTCACATCCTTGACCCGCAAACGCAGCAGCTCCATTTTTCTCATGCCTGTTCCGTAAATCAACTGCACCATCAGGCGGCATTTCGTCCCGGTATGATCGATGATGCGCCGCACCTCGTCGGGTGAAAGCACCGTCGGCAGGGGCCGGTACTTTTTCGCGCGAACCGTATGAGCCCATTGAATTACAGCATCCTCAGCCATACAATCATTGTCGTCATTTGCTCCGTTTCAGAGCACCGAACTTTGACCACTTATTTCCGTGCAGGTCCTGATTCAGCCGACGCAAAAAGCCGCGCGGCTGATTAGCAGCGTTACACTGGAAGAAGGATGCAGGCTGATGGTCGATGACTACGCAAGATACGAACGAGAGTGCAAGAGGATTCAGCAGGAGAATGCGAAGCTTCTCGATGAGTTTGCAGACTCGTTGGCAGCCAACGGGTTGTCCGAGGCGACGGTCGGGAAACACTACGATAACATTGATTTCTACCTGAACCATTACCTGCTGTATGAGGATGCGAAAAGGGCGGAGGCGGGAGTCCATATGGCAGGGATGTTCTTGGGCTATTGGTTCATTCGTAAAGCAATGTGGGCGAGCCGGGCGTCCATCAAGTCCAACGCCGCAAGCCTCAAGAAGTTCTACAAGTTCATGGCTGAGAAAGGCAAGGTGACGCAAGGGGATCTCGATGATCTGAAGATGCAGATCAAGGAGGAGATGCCTGAGTGGCTGGCGACCCTGGCCAGGTACGATGATCCAGACATTGATGATCCGGCCGAGGTATGGGGTCTGCGATGAGACGGAAGGTGTAACATCCGGCTGCGCCAGACGGCTTGCGTTGCGCTCCAGCCGCAGGTGATCCTGATCGTTATGGCCAAAAATACGGCAATAATTAGGGCCTGCTGAACACGTCGGCCGTCGACGAGAAAGAGACACGTTTTTCGCAGATCAAGGAAGTCGAAGCAGACGATTCTACATGAATCGTCGATGGAGACTGACGATGAGGTGCGGAAAAATGTCCTTTCGCAGACAGGCCCGAATTGTTCAGCAGCCCGTAATCATTTGACAACAATGTCACAGGAGCCTACAATTAATGTGTAATTACATAATAATTATTATTACGGGAGAATATCGATGTCAGTTGTTAAAGCAAAATTGGTTAGAATAGGCAATTCAAAGGGTATTCGTATCCCAAAAACCATTCTGGAACAGTGCCATATTGATAATGAAGTCGAACTTGAAGCCAAGGAAGACTGCCTCATTATCAAATCCTCACCTTCGGTCAGAGAGGGCTGGGATGACGCATTTAAAAGAATGCATGAAAACAATGATGATCACATGCTTCTGCCTGAATCTCTTTGCACTGGATGGGATAGTGAAGAATGGGAATGGTAATCAATCAATTTGAAATATATATAGTGCCGTTGGATCCGACAAAGGGGAGCGAGATTAAAAAAACCAGGCCTTGTCTTATAGTCTCGCCTGACGAAATCAACCACAATATCAGGACAGTGATTGTGGCTCCAATGACAACATCAGGCAAAAAGTACCCATCACGTGTTTCTATTGAATTCAAGGGCAAAAAGGGGATGATAGCTTTAGACCAAATAAGAACAGTTGACAAATCAAGATTATTAAAAAAAGCGGGTGCGGCTAATAAAAAGACATCAGAGAAGATATCATTGATCCTGCAAGAGATGTTTAAATATAAAACACCATAACCATCACATCCAGTGGGTTTCGCCCGGATAACAAGACCCATCAAGCGGACGGGTATCGCCGCCGCATATGTGTGACGTTAGGCCAAAAATGTGATTGACACTGCGATACCGTATTGTACAATTGTCTAGTGGTAAAAGAAAGGTGTCGCAATGGATATAATAATAGATGCTTCGGTGATTCTTGCCGTTATTGTCAATGAACCCGAAAGGGGTAGCGTCATCGAGATGGCTGCAGGACACAGCCTGGTCGGACCGGGTTTCATCCCGTGGGAGATCGGGGATGCATTCTCGTCGATGCTGAAACAGCATCGACTCAGTCTGAAGGATGCCAAGCGGGGATTGAACATCTTTAACTCCATTCCCATTCGGTACCTAGCAGTAGATTTGGAAAATGCTATGTCGATTGCTCACGCAAACAACATGTACGCATATGATGCGTACTTTCTCGACTGTGCGTCGCGGCATGCCGCGCCACTGTTAACGCTGGATCGCACCCTTAAACGAGCGGCTGACAAGACCGGCGTCCATGTTCTGGAGGTATGAACTATGCGAGTCTACACATATTCTGAAGCTCGACAGAAACTCTCCAGCGTCTTGGACAAAGCCGAAACGTCCGGCAGAGTCCTGATTCGACGCAAGGACGGACGAACCTTCTCCATTGCGCCGGAGAAATCCAACAAGTCTCCGCTGGACGTCCCATCGATCAAGGCACGCGTCACGACCGATGAACTCGTGTCCATCGTGAGGAAAGAGAGAGGCAGAACAACTGCGTCCACGCGATTTTTGAAAGGCCGCGAACGGCCTTCCAAAAACACGTGACGCTCGACGTTAGGCTCCGAAGATACGCCCGCCGTCGAGACTCGGGGCAACGACACGGCTGCTGCCGCCCGCTGCAGACGCCGCCGGGCTTTTCGGGCATACTGTATGTGCTGGCGCGGTCCCGCGGTTTCAGCGGGGGCGCCGCCGTTTTCGCCGGCACAATGGTGCCCGCCGCGCACTGATCCGCATCGCGAGGAGAACCGATGGCAGCCGG
>CAZLBC010000187.1:0-4479 GCA_964557575.1 uncultured Planctomycetaceae bacterium | reverse complement strand
TAGGGAAAAGGGATCGCCGTCACCGGCTCTCCCTGCTATCATGCTGCCGGATACCGGATTCTTTCGCTTATCGCCGAGCCGGACCCCACCACGCTTTTTGTCGTGGCCGATGACGACCAGATCATCTACCGGTGTAACGGCGCGAGTCCCAAACGGATTCAGGCGTTGCGGGGCGATTTCGGCGTCTCCGAGTTGCAGCTTCCGGAAAATTATCGCTGCCCGCCGCTGGTCATCGAACTGGCCAACGCCCTGATTGAAAAGAACCTGAACCGTTCTGCCGAGAAAAAACCGTTGAAAGCGGTCAAACAGGGTGAATGCGGCGATGTCGTGCGGGTGTTCCGTTTCAACACCGTGGATGAGGAAGCCGGGTGGATCGCGCAAGACATATCGCAAAGGAAACCTGAAGAGCGGAACGACTGCGCCGTTCTGGCCCGGACGAAAAAACTCCTGGATCTGGCCGGACGAAAACTTGAAGAGGACGGGGTTTCAGTCTATTACGCCGCCCGCAAGGATGAATTCAAAAGCGCACCCTTGAGGATGCTGCACGCTATCCTTCGTCTGGTGAACGCAACCGAAGATAAACAGTCCCTCGCGCGGCTTTCCAAGGCGTTTTACGAACTCGAAGGCATCAGCATCGAGCTGGCTCCCGTGCTTTCCCGCGCATCCGCCGACGGCAAGGACTTGTTGCGTTCCTGGATTGACGAGGTGAGGCGCCGAGACGCTCTGGAAGAAGAAACCCGGCGAATGCTCGAAACCGACATCAAACCGCTTCTGAACTCGCTGAATTACCGGGACTTCGTGGACAGACTGTTGAACTGGGCGGAAGCCTGTCAGCAATCATCGCGGCCGGATGAAAACGCCTTCAACGAATTCGAGGAGGAACGCGAGGTCTGGAAAATGCTCTTGGCCGAAATAACCAAGAAATTCGAAGGGGAGGATGCGAGCCTGCATCAGTTGCTTCATGAACTCGATCTCACATCCAAAACACCGCCCAAACCGCCGGAAGCGGTTCCCTGCTTCACCATCCACGCATCGAAGGGAATGGAATTCGGACACGTCTATCTCATGGGGCTGGTGGAGGATCAACTGCCCAGTTATTGGGCCGTCAAGAAGGGCGACAACTCCTTTCAAATGCAGGAGGAACGACGGAACTGTTTCGTTGCAATTACACGCGCCCAGGAAAGCCTGACTATGACTTTTTCGGACCAGGTTTTCGAATGGACGAAACAGCCTTCAAGGTTCCTGAGTGAAATGGGGATTGAGATATGAATGAGGGAGGCGACGGTTTGACACCGATTTCAGTCTACACCGAAGACACCCTCGTCCAGCAGACGACCGCCGAGTATCTGGAACAGCAGCGGTATGCGCAGCTACAACTACCGACAATCAGACGGCTATATATTGACAATTAGACGAAGACGGGCTTGCAATCAGACGCAGAAAGGCTTATAAACAGCCAGCATGAGTGAAGAAATCTTATACCCTCGACTGCTGTATCCGCGCGTCGTGGAGGCGCTGGCGGATTCGCCGGTGGTGCTGATTCACGGACCGAGGCAGTGTGGCAAGACGACGCTGGCCCGGCTGGTGGGTGATGAGAAAGGCTTTGCCTATTTTACCTTCGACGATGAGGTGCAGCGGGAGGCGGCAACAAGCGACCCGGTCGGGTATGTGGCCGATCTGCCGGAGCGGGCGGTGCTGGACGAGGTGCAGCGGGTTCCGGGGCTGTTTACCTCGCTCAAGGCGGCGGTGGATACCCGCCGCAAGCCCGGTCGTTTCATGTTGACGGGCTCGGCCAACGTGCTGCTGCTGCCCAGGCTGGCGGATTCACTGGCCGGGCGAATGGAAATGTTGCGCCTGCACCCTTTGTCCCAGGCGGAGCTGGGTGGGCATCCCGGCGGTTTTTTCAGTGCGCTATTTGCCGGGCATTTCAAGGCGGGGCCTGCGGGACAACGACTGGGGAAGGCCCTGGCGGAAAGGGTGGTCGGCGGAGGTTTTCCCGCGGCTCTGGCGCGTGCCGGCCAACGCCGCCGCAAGACCTGGTATCGGGATTATGCCGAAACCCTGATCCAACGCGACATTCGCGACCTGGCCCGCATCAATGCGCTGGACGCGCTGCCGCGCCTGCTGGCGCTGGCCGCCGGGCAGACTGCGTGTCTGGTAAATGTTTCCGCACTGGCGGCGCCGTTCCAGATCAGCCGCCAGACCATTCGAGAATACCTGACCTTGTTGTCCCGGATTTTTCTGCTGGATGAATTGGCGCCATGGCACAGCAACCGGATGAAGCGTCTGGTCAAAACGCCCAAGCTGCATCTTGGCGACGCCGGGCTGGCCTGTGCCCTGCTCGGATTGAACGGGGAATCCCTGTGGGCGGACCGCGCCCTGTTCGGGAGACTGCTGGAAACCTTTGTGTATCAGGAGCTGCGAAGACTGGCCGGCGGCCTGGAAGAGGATATCGCCTTTTATCACTTCCGCGATAAGGATCAGGTCGAAGTGGATGTGGTGCTGGAGTCCGAGGGGCGCGTAGCCGGTGTGGAGGTCAAGGCGGCCTCGACCGTCTCCGGCGACGATTTCAGGGGACTGCGCAAACTGAGAGATGCTGCGCAAAAGAATTTTGTCGCTGGTGTGCTCCTTTATGATGGTGGTGATGTGGTCGGTTTTGGCGACAGGCTCTATGCCGTGCCGATCTCGCGGCTATGGGAGGGGAAGGCTGCCGAATGAGCTACACCGAAGACACCCTCGTCCGGCAGACCACCGCCGAATACCTGGAACAGCAGCTCGGCTGGGACTCGGTGTACGCCTACAACAACGAGGACTTAGGGCCGGACAGCCTGCTGGGGCGGTCATCGGATCGGGAAGTGGTGCTGACTCGACCGCTACGCGTCAAGCTCATGGCGCTCAATCCGGGCGTGCCCGATGAAGGCCCGTGTAACTATTGAGCAAACATTTGAAATGCTTTTGCGGTTTGTGAAAGACTTGGACGCAGAGGAAGAGCGGCCGGGGCTCAACGGCCACGACGTGAATGCCGCGATCAGCGCGTACCGCCCGCCGGCGGTGGTCGCCGACATCGCCCGCGACGTGAAGGGGCGGGGCCGCTACGCGGCCCGGCAGCGGCCGCCGGGGCTGGCCGCCGGCCACGCGCGGACCGCGAAGACCGGCTGGCGCTGGATACGGCCTGGCGGGACGTTCCCGCGATCAACGGCCGGCCGGTCGACTACGCGCCGCCGCAGGCCTTCGCGAGCCCGTTTCTCAACGGCGACTGGAACGGCGGCGTCGTGACGATCACGAAGGGCCGCCGGAAGAAGGTCCTGGATTTCAACGCGGCGTCGCGGTAGGGAAGGTGTATCCACATCCTGCCCCGGCAACCGTGCTGTATCGTTACGGGTCCTGCCGCATGGAAGGGTGTCGATCGGCACGTTTTTTCCCACCGCGAGGGGCAGGGACGGGCTGCGACCTGCCGCCAGCGAAATTGACAGTTATTGTCGGAAACGGTACTTTACTGCTCCTGATTGAGAATGCACGAATATATGGTGCGTCAGTTTTGGTTCACCTGTGCGACCGGCGAGCGATTGCGTGGCAATTGAGCCACGTTGAGCGAGTCGGATGTGCCGGTGGGCCAAAAGAGGCGTGCGAGATAACGTGCAGTGTTAATCAGGAGCAGTATATAATCACATGAGTTCGATTCAGGACATTCGCAGTAAAGTTATGGCCCTGTCGGCCAGCGAGCGCGCCGGTCTTGCGCACGATCTGATTCTCAGCCTGGAAGATCCGTCGGATTTTCAACTCAGCCCGGCACAAGAGCAGGAGATTCAGCGCCGCATTCAAATGGTGCGTGATGGAAATGCCTCCGGCCGGCCCGCAGTGGATGTCTTCGCCGATATCAAAGCCACGTATTCACCATGACCCCGGCCACCATCCTGCACGAGGCGGAGGTGGAACTCTGGGAGGCAGTCGCGTACTACGAGGACAAAGCCGCCGGTCTCGGCCTGGATTTTGAAGCTGAAGTTGAAAGATCGGTTCTATCAATCCGTGAATCTCCCGAACGACGCCTCTCCGTGAAGACGGTACGCGGAGACACCTCATGCATCGCTTTCCTTTCATGGTCTACTCCTTTCATGACGACCATATCTGGATCGTTGCCGTCGCACACTGCAGAAGAAGGCCCCGGTACTGGGCAGATCGTATCCAGGTGGAAGAACCGGACAGCGGAGCGTGAGGACGAAACCGCCGCTCCCCTTTTCCCTCTTACCGGCGACGAGTTGTAACCTCCTGCCACCGGGGGGCGGGGAAAGCTCCCATCACCGCGCACCTGTGTTTTCCTGTCGACATATATGTCATCGAATATTCATTTACATAAATGTATTTTTGGTAACGGCGTGGTACAAATTTGTACTTTTTGAGTGAGCAGCCTGTGGGGGCGACGGGCGGGCCGGCGAATTTAATGCGTTGTAGCTCTTTATATAAAAACAAGTAACAACTCAA
>CAZLBC010000186.1:0-4498 GCA_964557575.1 uncultured Planctomycetaceae bacterium | reverse complement strand
ATGGTCGCGCAGGAGGAGGCCCTGGCGGGGCGCCGCGGCGGCATCCTCGCGGCCGGCGGCCGGCTGTACGCCGCGCTGACCGACGGCACCGTCCGGTGTTACCGGTGAGCCCGGAGACGGTCGCGCGCGTCTCGCCGCGGAAACCGATCGTATGAAAAGGTCGAACGGACACAGAAAACCCCGGTCCGACAGGGATCCGGGAGGGAAGGAATTACCGTGCAAATACCGGTTGACGTTGACCTGAAGGGCAGGCGGCCGGTCATCTGCGCCAACCGGGAACCCTACGCGGTCACCAGGACCGGGGACGGCTACGCCTTCCAATCCACTTTGTGGTTATGCTTATTGGGGGGTATAATTCAGACCGGTCCGCTGACGCCGGCCGCGTGGAATAAAATTGTCACCGTGAGATTGATACGCGCGGCGATGAATTCACGGCCGGCTTATCCATCACACTACGAGGAACTGAAAAACCATGAAAAGAAGAACCTTCCTGCAAGCGGCCGGACTGACGTTCCTGGCGGCAGCGACACGGGACCGCGCCGCAGACAGTCGGACGCCGGACCGGCCCAACATACTGGTCATTATGACCGATCAACAGTTCGGAGACGGGATGAGCTGCGTGCTCGGGAAGAAGTACCTTCACACACCGAACATTGATTCGCTGGCTGAAAACGGCATGAGATTCACACGAGCATACAGCCCCAATCCCCTGTGTGTTCCGATGCGTACATCGATGATCACGGGACACTACCCGCACCAGACCGGGGTTCTGGCCAACGGCCCGAAGAAGCTGGATACCCGGAAGTTCGTGCTCCTCGGCAAACTCTTCAAGGATGCCGGTTACAAAACAGCGTATTTCGGGAAATGGCATATTCCCGTAAAGGGAACACTAAAAGATATCCACGGCTTCGAGATTTTCAACGGCGGCACGACCCGGCTTGACCCGTCCCCCGCCGCAGCATTCCTTGCGCAGAAACATGACCGCCCGTTCCTGGTGTTCGCGTCGTTCCTCAGCCCACACGAGATCTGCCAGTGGTCAAGGAAACAAAAACTTCCGGGGGGCGCGATTGCTGAACTGCCCCCGGTAGATGAACGTCCGCCGGTCAGGGCCAACTGCGACCCACCGGAGAACGAAACCGATATCATCACCCACATGCGGAAATCATACCAGGCCGGCAAGATGTTCCCCGTGGGCAACTACACGAAAGATGACTGGCGCAGGCACATATGGGGCTACTACCGCCTGATCGAAAGGGCCGACGGTTTTGTGGGCACCGTGCTGGAAGGACTCCGCACGTCGGGCAATGAAAACAACACCGTTGTTGTCTTCCTTAGCGACCACGGTGACTGTCACGGTGCGCACTTGTGGAACCAGAAGACGGTTTTCTATGACGAATCGGCGCGGGTCCCGTTTATCATCAGGTGGCCGGGGAAGACGCCTGCGGGAACGTCGGATGTGCTTCTGAATACGGGTATTGATCTGTTGCCGACGCTGTGTGACTTTGCCGGCATCGCTCCGGCGAACGGATTGCCGGGCAAGAGCATGAAAGCCCCGGCCATGGGAAATGCCCCGCGGTGGGAACGCGAATATGTTGTTTCCGAGAACCACATGGTCCAGTGCGAACCCGTTGACGGAAAGAAGCTCACCCCCCACGGCCGCATGGTCCGCAGCACGCGCTACAAGTACTGTCTCTACAGTGAAGGGCAGCGCCGCGAGTCGCTGGTGGACATGGAAAAAGATCCGGGAGAAATGGTGAACCAGGCCGAGAATCCGGCCTTCAAGGACGTTCTTGCCCGCCACCGCGCCTACCTGCGCGAACATGCAGAGCATAACGGAGACATCCAGGCGCTGAACATGCTGGCATACGGGAAAACCTGAGCGTGATTGTTGGAACGGGAAGTAGCGTGACAACCGCGAAAACGGCGATCCTGATACAATAATCCCGGACCGGCTTTCCACGCTCCCGCCACCGTCCACTCGAGGATACCGCCGGAGAACCCCTCCTGCAATTGCACCGCGACCCGCAGGGCGGTCGTCTTCACCGCGTCGAAGGTCACGGTGTTGTAGGTGTCCCGCGCCGCGGGGTATTTCCCGGCGCCGGTCACCGGTTTCCACTCCTTCCCGGACCGGTAAAGCACCCGCCAGCGCGCGGGCACCCGGCACTGGCCCCGCCCGGTGTCGTCGAACCAGTAGACCGAGACGCCCGTGACCGTCGCCGGTTCCGCGAAGTCGTACTGCACCCACTCCGTCGTGCCGCGGTGGTCCCACCAGGTCAGCCGGGGGATGCCGTGGTCGATCGAGTTTTTCGGCTCGACCAGGTCGTTGAGGGCCGCCGGACTGTCGTTCCGGTGGCAGAACGAGGCCGACGCCCGGCTGCGGCTCGCGATCGTCGGTTTCGGCACCGCCCGGGCGCCCGCCGCCGATTCCGGCAGCCACACCGCCATCGACGTCACCCCGCGGTTGCTCCAGGCATAGTACGGTATCGCCGTGATGTCGACCGCTTCGGACGTTTCCTCCCCGGCGGCGCGGACCTTCGCCGCGCCGGTCAAAACCGTGACGCCGCCGAGCAGGTCCGCGCGGTGCGCGGCCGCCAGCTTTGCGTTAGGCGGCAGCCAGTAGTGCAGCACGTTGTGGGGATGGTCGACGCCCTCAAGGCAGTAGACCAGGGGGCCGCGCATGAGGGCGACCTTCCCGCGGTTTGCCGCGACCGCCTCGTGGCAGCGGACCCGCCGGATCGCCATCGGCAGCGACAGCGATACCGTGTCGCCGGCCTTCCAGCGGCGCGTGATCCGGGCGTAGCCGGCGCGGATCTCCGGCTCGACGGCCGCGCCGTTGACCCGTATCGCGACGGCGGCGCCGGCCCCGCCGGACTCCGCGACCCGGTACAGGTCGCTGGGTACGGGCTTTCCGCGGGCCCACCCGGGTATCCGCAGGCAGAGGGCGAAGGCGGCAGGCTTCGCCGGCTTGACCGCGAGGGTCACGGCGCCCTCCCGGGGGTAGCGGGTCTCCTGGTTCAGCTCGACGGCCGTGCCGGCGACGGTGACCCTGCCGGTCCCCGCGGCGTAGAGATTGACGTAGACGCCCGCGGCATCCACGGCGTAGACCCAGCCGCTGATCTGGGGAAACACCCGGACGATGTTGACCGGGCAGCAGGAGCAGCCGAACCACGGCTGGCGGGTCGCGGCGCCGTGGTTGAATTTTTTCCTGCCGTCGGCCTCGAGCGGGTTGGGATAGAAGAACCGGTCGCCGCTGAGGCTGATGCCGGAGAGAAAACCGTTGTAGAGCGTCAGTTCCAGCACGTCGGCGTACTGCGCGTCCCCGTGCAGCAGGTTCATCCGGTGGTTCCAGAAGATGTTGGCGATCGCGGCGCAGGTCTCGTTGTAGGCCGCGGCGTTGGGCAGCTCGTAGTTGTCGCCGAAGGCCTCCCCGCCGTGCCGGGCCCCGATCCCGCCGGTGATGTAGAGCTTTGTGCCGACGACGTTCCTCCAGATCCGGTCGATGGCGTCGACGTAGGCCCGGTCGCCGGTCCGGGCCGCCACGTCGGCCATGCCCGTGTACAGGTACCCGGCGCGGACGGCGTGGCCGACGGCCTCTGACTGCTCGGTGACCGGCTTGTGGTCCTGGCTGTAGGCGCGGCCCTTCCCGCGCCGGTCGAGAAAGAACTTCGCGAGGTCGAGGTACTTCCGGTCGCCGGTGACAGCGAAGAGCTTCACCAGGCCGATCTCGATCTCCTGGTGGCCGGGCACGCCGATTCGTTTGCCGGGGCCGAAGACCGCGTCGATCAGGTCGGCCAGTTTCACCGCCACGTCCAGGAAGTTCTTCTTGCCCGTGGCCCGGTAGTGGGCGACGGCGCCCTCGAAAAGGTGCCCGGCGCAGTACAACTCGTGCATCCGGCCGAGGTTGCTCCACCGCTGGTACTTCGCCGGGCCGTTGAGTATCTGGTAGGTGAACAGGTACCCGTCGTCGCGCTGGGCGGCGGCGAATGTCGCGATAAGGTCGTCGAGGTACCGCTCGAGCTGCGGGTCGGGGTGGACGCTGAGGGAGTACGCGGCGCCCTCCACGACCTTGTAGACGTCGGAATCGTTGAAGAAGATGCCCTGGAAGCCGCCCTTCTCCAGGCCGCCGGCCCGGGCGAAGTTCGCGATCCGGCCGGTCTCCTCGCACTTCTTGAAATCGTAGGGAATGGTGACGGTGCGGTTGGTCTCGATCCGCGGCGCCCAGAACGCGTCCGCGATCGTGACCTTCGTGAACGGCACCGGGCGAAGCGCCGGCGCGCCGGCGGTGTCGGCCCCCGGGCAGGGGGCGGCGACGGCGGCGGCGAGAATCATCAATGAATGCAAACGTTTCATCCTGCACCTCTTTTCTGCGGACCATTCGCGGCGGGAGTCGAGCCTCCCTTGTTGAACGTGCGGCTATTGTCGGGCGCTGGGAAGACGGTTGTCAAGACGTCGCTCTGTCCGGTCGCGGCGCGGGATTCGTTTGACCCGGCGTTTGCGC
>CAZLBC010000185.1:0-4623 GCA_964557575.1 uncultured Planctomycetaceae bacterium | reverse complement strand
CGGCATACAACTGCAGGGCCGCGGCTATCTTCCGCCGGTGCTTGCTGACATTGCGGGTGGTTGTCTTCTCCAGGCCCGTCCAGATCGTCCCGGCCCGCCGGCGGGATTGGTCGGTGCCGTTGTGCCACAGGATCCGCGCGGCGAGGTGCTTCGCCTCGGTCCAAACCGCTTCGTCGGGCGATTTGACCAGCGGACCGATAAGGGCGCCCGCCTTTTTGTTATCACCGGCGTAGAAGGCCCGCCAGGCGGCCGAAAGCCGGGCGGCGGTCTTTTTGTCAGCGGCCGCCCGGGCGGATACCGTGGGTATCACGGCAATGGCACACAGTGTTACCAATACGATTGAAAGAGGACATCTCCTCCTTGTATGAACATCACCCGCGTGCATGTCGATCCTTGGTGTGTGAAAGTGTACGTACCGACTATATATACCCATATTGTGTGTGTGTGTGTGTGTGTCAAGAATTTCCCCTGTTAAAAGTGCATCGCGACATTCCCCTCCCCCTCAATCGAACCACTCGTCGGCGGGGTCGAAGGCCGGGACGGCGACCACTAAAACCGTCAGGTCTCCCACCGCCCGGTGGCGGCAGCCCGGCTTGATCAATACGGCCGTCCGGGGCGCTATCGAAATCTCCTCCCCGTCCAGCTCCATCCGGCCGGTGCCCTCGACGACGAAGTACAGCTCGGTGATGTCCCGGTGGTAGTGGACCGTGCTGTCGGCGGCGATCGTCACCATGTGCATGGTTGCCGTCGGGTTGTCGGGCGAGACGAACGCCCGGCGGGTGGTCCCGCAGGGGCACTGCAGCGGCTCGATATCCTCGAAACGTGCGACCGCGTAATTCTTCATGAGCATGCCTTTCAATGGGGCCGAATTTCTGTATAGTGATTCCAGGAACAGGTTATCACGAACTTCGTTAAAAGGAATCGTATCATGAAAAACAAAAAAGGCCCCGGAGCAGTACTGCTCGCAACCGCCGCCACTGTCCTGCTGCACGTTATTCCGGCCCCTGCGTGTTCGGCCGACAACGCGGTCGCCATAGAGAAGGCCGGCGACGTCATCCGCGTCACCATCGGGGGCGACACCTTCACCGCGTACCACTACCGGGACGTCGACCGCCCCTTCTTCTATCCCGTCATCGGCCCCACCGGCGTCAACGTTACCCGCCACTGGCCGATGAAGGACGGCACGGACGAGCAGCACGACCACCGGCACCACCACTCGCTCTGGTTCACCCACGGCGACGTCAACGGCCACGACTTCTGGAGCCACGGCCGGGGCCCGAAGATCGTTCAGGACGGCCCGGCCGAGATCGAGTCGAAAGACGGCGTCGCGGTTTTGAAATGCAAAAACAAGTGGCTGGCGAAGGACGGGAAGCCGGTCTGCACCGACGAGCGCGTCCACCGCTTCAGCACCTGCGGGAAGTGCCGGATCATCGACTTCGCAATCACCGTCAGCGCCTGCGACGGGAAGGTGGTGTTCGGCGATACCAAGGAGGGCTCGATGGCCATCCGCCTCGCCCCGACGATGCGGCTGAAGGGCACGGTCGGCACGGGGCATATCGTCAACAGCGCGGGCGACCGCGACAACAAAACCTGGGGGAAACGGGCGGCCTGGTGCGACTACTACGGCCCGCTGGAGGGCAAGACCGTCGGCGTGGCGATTTTCGACCACCCCGACAATCCGCGCCACCCGACCTGGTGGCACGTGCGGAACTACGGCCTCTTCGCCGCGAACCCGTTCGGCATCCACTACTTCGAGAAGAAAAAGAAGGGCGCCGGCGACCTGACCGTGCCGGCAGGCAAGAGCGTCACCTTCCGCTACCGGTTCTACTTCCACGAGGGCGACGAGAAGGAAGGCAGGGTGGCCGCGATGTACAAGAAGTACGCGTCGGCACAGTAAGCCCGGATCGTCACGGACGACCATGCTCCGCGAACTGCACATAGCAAACCTGGCGGTGATCGAGGACGCCGCGGTCGAGTTCTCATCGGGGCTGAACGTCTTCACCGGCAGGACCGGCGCCGGCAAGAGCCTGGTGATCGGGGCCTTCGAAATACTCCTCGGCCTCCGGTCCGGCGGGAAGGAGGACGCCGGGGCGATGCTTCGCGACGAAGACAGGGAGGCGCGGATCAGCGGCCTCTTCGAGGTCGCGGATACCCGCGTCACGCAAGAGCTGGGCGCGGCGATCGACAAGGAACTCGCCGCCAGCGAGCCGATTTTGGTCACCCGCCGCATCCTCCCCTCGGGCCGGACGAGCGCGTCGGTAAACGGCGCCCCCGTCACGATACCGATGCTCCGGAATCTCGCCGACCTGCTGGTCGACATACACGGCCAGCACGACCACCAGTTTCTCCTGAAACCCGGCAACCAGCTCCTGATACTCGACGCCTACGCCGGCTGCGACGACGCCCGCACCGCCTTCGCCGGCGCGTTCCGCGAACTCAGGGACCTGAAGCGGCGGAAGCGGGCACTGGAGGAATCGGCCGAATCGCGTGCCCGGGAGCTGGAACTGCTGGAATACCAGTCCGCCGAAATAGCCGGCGCCGAGCCCCGCGACGGCGAACTCGAGGCCCTGCAGGCCGAGTACGAGCGGCTCGCGAACACCGGCGAACTGGTGACCGGCGCGTCGTCCTGCGCCGATGAACTGCACGAGTCGGAGGGTTCGGTCGTCGAGCGGCTGGAGATCCTCGGCACCACGCTCAAGCAGCTCGCCGAAAAGGATCCGGAGAAACTGGCGCCGATCCGCGAGCAGGTCGCCGAGTGCGCCGCGATCCTCAGGGACGCCGCCTACGAACTGAGCGGCTACGCCGAGGCCCTGGAACCCGACGAGGGGCGGCTGGAGGAGGTCCGCCGCCGGCTCGATCAGCTCAATACGCTCGTCTACAAGTACGGCGGCTCGATGGAGAGCGTTATGTCGACGTGGCGGGAGATCGACGAGCGGCTCGAAGCCCTCCGCGCCGCGGGCGGCGACCTGGGCGGCCTCGCCGACCGGATCGCCCGACTCGATAAGGAGGTCGCGCGGAAAGGCGCGCAGCTCAGCGGCCTGCGGCGGGAGGCGGTCGACCGTCTGGCGCCCCTGATCACGGAGAAGATCAGGTCCCTGGGCATGGAGGGGGCGGCGTTCGCCGTCGAGATCAAGCCGGTCGACCCGGCATCGCCCGAGGCGACGTCGTCGGGGCTCGACGATATCGAGTTCATGGTGCAGACCAATCCCGGCCAGCCCCGGCGCCCGCTGCGGAAGATCGCCAGCGGCGGCGAGATATCCCGGATCATGCTGGCGATCAAGTCGGTGATGGCCGCCGGCGACCGGATCAGCGTGCTGGTCTTCGACGAGATCGACGCCAACATCGGCGGCCGGCTGGGCGCCGAGATCGGTTCGTGCATGAAGCAGCTCGCCGATGCCCGCACGGGCCGCCAGGTCCTCTGCATCACCCACATGCCGCAGATCGCGGCGTTCGCCGACCATCACCTGCACATCGAGAAGGAGATTTCAACCGAGGGCGACGCGGCGGTCACGAGCAGCTCGGTCAGCGTCCTGGACGGCGAGGGCCGGCTCGCGGAGCTGGCCGCGATGATCGCGGGGTCGGTCACGGAGACGTCCCTGCAGCAGGCGGGGGAACTGCTGGCCCGCGCGGAACAGCGCGCGGCGGAAGACCCCGTCGCGGGGTGAGGTAACACCTTGATTATGAATATTGTTTCAACAGGTCGGTATTCGGCAGCGCGGCGGCCTTTTTATCGAACGTCAGCGTCGTGGCACACCCCTTCGCGCCGTTCATGCGCGAGATGAGACAATCCGCGTATTCGGCGGTGCACTCGACATAGTCGCAATATGCCTGCCAAGCCGTTTCGTGATGCTCCACGAGGATGGTTTCCGTCAACAGAAGGTTCAGGAGCACCGCGGCGATCTGCCCGCGGGAACACCCATACGCCCGTCGCAACACCCAGGTCAGTTCACAGAGTACCACGGGATTCACGAACGCCGGATCGGAAACGCTGCATCGTTCTTCGATGACGTGCCGCGCCAGTTTTTCCTGGGCGAGATCATCCTCGACGATGTACCGCACCAGGACATTGGTATCCAGGCCGATCATGATTTCGCGGCCCCGTCCTCAATGGCCCGGTTCATGTCCTCGATGCTCACCGGCTTATGCGCTTTGGGGACGATACCCTTCATGTTGCGCGGCGACTGCTTCAGCGGGACCGCCTGGAGGACACCGTTGTCAAGCATGACGAAGTCCAGCCTGTCGCCTGCGTGCAGGTCGAGGGCGGTTCTGAAACGCTTCGGCAGCGTGATCTGCCCCTTGGACGTCAATGTTGTGAGCATGGGCATATCTCCTTACTTATTACTATTTAGTATAATTGTAAGGAATCATGCCGATTTGTCAAGGTGTGGTTGTTGCGGAAGGCGGTTAGTCATACTGAGAAACCCGATATAAAAGTGTTTCAGATATGCCGACGACACCGACATGTTGGAAAAATGTTTCGATGAGGTGTCGGCGGTGTTCCGCCGAAGGGCGTTGAACGTGTAATTGTGGGTCAGGGCTGAAAAAGCTGCCGGGTTGGGGAGCGGCGAGGAGAGGGGCGGGGCCGGCACATTCCCTCGGCGGGCGGGGTCACTGCTTTTCCCC
>CAZLBC010000184.1:0-4637 GCA_964557575.1 uncultured Planctomycetaceae bacterium | reverse complement strand
TCAGGCGGTGGGTGCGGTTGTTTTTATGCGGCGAAGCCGCTTAGTCCAACCGGGACGAACGTACCGCGGATGTCCGCCCGGCTGCCATTCGACGACGCCGGTCCGGGATACTCACCTGCATCGCCGCGGCGATCATCGCCGCCGCAACCGCCGGCACGGCATCCGCGGCGTCCGATGTCGCGCGGGCCGAGGCGCTCCTGGCGGACGCCTTCGCGCGGCGCCTGACGGACCAAAAGACCGCGGCGGCCGCCGCACTGCTGGATGCCGAGGACTGCTTCGCGCGGGGGGCGGCGTGGTGGGCGATCGCGGTCAGGGTGGGCCTGGACAACGAGGGATGGGAGGTCAGGTGGCCCCGGGAGGACCCCCCCGCCTGGTTTCAGGCATGGGCCGGCGTCTCTCCGCGGTTCCACGTCGAGGCCGACTACGTCCGCCAGGCGATCGCCGGCGGGATCCACCGGGACAGCGCGAAACTCCTCGCCGCCGCGCGGGCGGCCGTCGCCCGCGCCGAAAAGGTCGCCGGCGCGGCGACCGGCATCGCGGTACAGGCGGGCGGGGATCTAAACGCCCGGCGCGCGGCCTACATCGCGGCCCGCTTCGCCGCCCGCGCGGTCATACTCCGACACCCCGCCCTGGATTTCGACGAGATCCTGTTCGTCACGCAGTTCCAGGCCCACACGAAGCGCAACATCACCCGGTCCTTCTCCTGGAAGCACAAGCCCGGCGGCGACATTTGCCGGCTGTCCGGCTTCCGGGACGGCGGCCGGGTCCGCGACCTGATCGCCGGCCGGCTCGGGCCGGGATTCGTCTGGGGGATCGACCTGTGGTGGGCGGGCGACCGGGTGGTCTTCGGCTACGCGCGGCAGGATAACTGGCCGCCGCAGTCGCGGCAGCACCACGCGCTGCGCCTGAGCACCGAGCCGGTACACATTTACGAGATCGCCGTCGACGGCACCGGCCTCCGCCGGATCACCGACCACCGCCTGTGGAACGACTTCGAGCCGGCCTGGTGTCCCAACGGCGACATCGTCTTCCCCTCCGACCGTAAGGGCAACGCCGCCCAGTGCGGCAGCTTCCCGAACGACGTCTCGAACCCGAACCTCTTCATCGTCTCCCGCGACGGCGGCGCGCCGCGCCGCTTCACCGACTTCAAGGACCTCGACCGCTACCCGCACTGCCTCGACAGCGGCCTGATCGCCTTCACCCGCTGGGAGTACCAGGAGCGGCACTTCATGGAGGTCCACGCGATCTGGACCACCCGGCCGGACGGGACGATGGTCGACGCCCTCTACGGCCACCACCTGCCCGCCCCCTGCGCGCTGCGGGACGCCCGCTCCGTGCCCGGCACCAATACACTCGTCGCCGTTGCCACGGGCCACCACACGTTCGCCCACGGCCCGGTCGTGGTCATCGACCCGGCGAAGGGCATGAACGACCCCGCCGCGATGCGCATCGTCACCCCGGGCGTCCGCCCCCAGGAAGGCGGCATGGCGGGCGCGCCGGTCGACGGCGGCGGGGTGCCCGGCGGGGGCCTCTACCGCCAGCCGTGGGCCCTGTCGGCGGACTGCTTCCTGGTCTCCTATGCCTACGACGCGGTGAAACAGAAGATCGACCGCTGCACCCGCGCCCTGTCCAACGGGTTCGGCATCTACCTCGTCGACGTCCACGGCAACAAGGAGCTGCTCTACCGCCACCCGGTGTACTCCTGCGCCTACCCGACGCCCCTGAAGAAACGCCCGCTCCCGCCGGTGTTCCCCGCCACGACCGATCCGTCGAAAAACCACGCGGTCTGCTCGACCGCGGACGTCTGCGAGGGGACGGACATCGCGCCGGGGACGATCAGGTATATCCGCATCGCCCAGCACACCCCCTGGCCGCTGGACGAGGAGAAGGGCAAGATGCCCTACCTGCCGGGCAACGCCTGGCAGCGGCAATACGGCTTCTGGTCCTGGTCGCCCGTGCGGATCATCGGGACGGTGCCGGTGGAGAAGGACGGCTCGGCGCACTTCGCGGTCCCGGCGGACACGGCGGTCTACTTCCAGGCCCTCGACGAGAACTTCATGGAAATCCGCCGGATGCGCTCCATGGTCGCCTTCAAGCCCGGCGAGGTCCGCGGCTGCCTCGGGTGCCACGAGACCCGCACCCGGGTCCTGCCGAACAAGCCGGCGGTGGCCCTGGCCCTGCAGCGCGCACCGAGCCGGCCGGCCCCGCCGGCGTGGGGCGACACGGTGCTCCTCGACTACGAGGCGCTGATCCAGCCGATCCTCGACCGCCGCTGCGTCCGCTGCCACGGGGGCGGGAAACCGAAGGGCGGGCTGGACTTTACGCCGGCAAAGGACGGGACGCCGTTCTGCCGGTCGTTCCGGACGATGTTCCCGCGGAAGAAGGGGAAGAAGCCGCTGGTATCGGTGTCCAACCGGTTCTCCGACAGCAGCGTGACGAAGCCGAAGCAGTTCGGCTCGCACCGGAGCCGGCTGGTGTTGAAGCTGCTGAAGGACCGGAAGCACCGGGCGGCGTCGAAGCTGACCGGCGGGGAGTGGAAGACGCTGGTCGCGTGGGTCGACGCCAACGCCCCCTACTACGGTTCCTACATCGACAAGCGGCCCGGCGACGGCGCACAACCCCGCCGGGTGCGGATTACGATGAAACCGCCGTTTCCGGAGTGAGGGAACAGGGATCCAAAACCGATTGACGACGACGAAGGCTGGTGGGAAGATAAGATCGGACGCAGTCCGTAAAAACAAAGTCAACTTATCGCTTGAGAATCTGCTCGTATTCCGCGTGTGTGCCGATCCAAAACCAAATCACGGCGTCTTCATCTTTAATACCGAGAGCGCGATAATCGTTCGTAATGCGTACAGACCAATATCGGCGGGATACTTTCTTGAAATGAAGAGATGGATGTTGTGGATTACCGAGCCACAAACGATACTGTTTAACAGCACTGTCTTGGATTTCCGACGGGAGCCGGCGAAACATTTTCCGGAATCTGCCGGTTACTTGACTATTCATTTAATGGGAACGGCTTGGTTTTTCCTGAACGGTATTCTTCCAGGGCTTCTTTTGCCAATTCATCAAGTCGACCGGATCTCACATCCTCTTCTATTTGTCTGTCCCAGGCATCCTCGAAACGAACCTTGACCCAATCGATCAACTCGAACAACTGATCGCGCGGCAGATTGTCTATTGCAGATTCAATTTCTTTTACTGAAGTCATGGTGATATGAGTATACCACAGCAGAACGTGGTATCAATAGGATCGTTGCCGTCTTAACAGGTAACACAAAGTCAACCAAACCCGAGGGTCTGTTCAAACAGGTCCGCAATGCGATCGATCTCGCGGACGCCGCCGAGGTCGATCTCGATCCAGGGGTCAATCGCCCCCACGTCGGCGTGGGTGAAGTTCGTTTCCCCGTCGGTGTTTCCGTCAATGGCCACTCACGCCGGCGAAGGAGACGGACGGCGGGGCGGCCGGCGGTTTATCCTGTTTGCCCGCGACCTCCAGGCCCGGCGAAACGAGCCGGGATTGCTGCATCTCGGCGAAGGCGCCCCGCAGGATCGCTATCGCGGGATCAGCCCGCATGGCCTTTTCACCGTACCCTACTCGATGAAATGCCGATGCAGCAGCACGGTGCTGACAACCTTGTTCATCATGTTTTCACAATGCCGTTGTTCTGTCGCGTCCATTGCCGGCATCCTGGAAAGCTGCCCAAGCAGCGCCTCTTTTTGAAAGACCGGCAGTGACGTTGCGTCGATGCTGCTGATCGTGTCCTGAAAAAAATCAAACAGCTTCCCCCGTCCGTGTAGCGCCGACGGGGGACTGGAAAATATGTGTTTGCTTCGTTTATATACCGTGTCGGTAATGACCTCCCGGGAGGCCTCCCGCAGAATATATTTCTCCACCAGACCGTTGAGTTTCACGTGTACCGGCATCCTGACGGCCAGTTCCACGAGATGATGATCAAGAAAGGGAAGCCGTCCTTCCACGGAATGTGCCATCTCCATTCTGTCACCCAGCACCGTCAGTATGTAATTCGCCAGTGCCGATTTAGACCATAAATAACAGGACTGGTGGAGGATGTGCCTGTTGACGACCTGCCTGACTATCATGATTTCGACCTTGGCCGCGGCCGGCGGTTCATCCTCTTCGCCCGCTACCTGCAGGCCCGGCGCAACGAGCCGGGGCTGCTGCACCTTCCCGCCGGCGCCCCGTAAGATCGATACCGCGGGGCACGCGGCATTCGCCGGGGAACTACCCTTCGACGAAGAGGGACATTTCGGGGGGGGCACGGCCGTCGCACAAAAGGTACACCAGGCTATACCCGAGATGATACTGCAGGGCCACCTGTGCTTGAGTGATTCCAGCGCCCGTGTCACACCGGGCTCGACGGCACGTGGATCTGAAATCTTCCCGCGCGTGGAAAGCCATCCAATGCTCCCGCACATCGGTCAGTATGAGTCAAGTAGCAAACCGACTGAAATTATGTATTGGCTGTTGGCATATTGACCGCAATATTGCAAACTATGTATACAAGCTTCATGGCCAAAACGGCCACCACCCCGCGACCGGAACGTCCCATAGTCTGGGTTGGACTAAGCGGCTTCGCCGCATAAAAACAACCGCACCCACCGCCTGAGAA
>CAZLBC010000183.1:0-4778 GCA_964557575.1 uncultured Planctomycetaceae bacterium | reverse complement strand
ATAATGTATCGGCAGAATAACCCAATGCTCTACAGTATTTTAAGCGAGCACCCCTCTCGTTTTTAGAAGCAGCGCGCACTGCAACCCATGTTTTATCCGGCAGGGAAAGGCATGCAATATCTTTTTTCTCATAGTAATAGCACCTGCACAGAGCAGGAAAGAAGTGTACAACAAATCCCTCTTTCAGCAGTCCAGCAAAAACAAGGTACCAAATAAGCAACCCCGGCAACACAATCAGAGTTACAGGTGTTGTTTCTACGATCATTTCAGCGACAAAACCAAGCATCGCCGTAACTATCACTGCGATAAACGCTGCCAGTCCATTGCGTTTGTGAGTGCCGACTATATTTGATTCCGGAATCGACAGCATAATCATTCCATCTCCAAATACATTCGCGCTCTTTTCCCCCGGGGGTTTCGTGCAATACACATCAACCCTGTAACTCCCATCCGACAACGGCTGCGATTGTTCTGCCGGCGATTTCGTTGTTTCTGTGCTCGCTATACCGCTCCCGGTCTAACCGCTGTCAGTCATAACCATCTGCTCCTTTCCCGTCTTCATACTAATTTCACACCGTGACCCATGTGGACTGCTTCCCTTTTTTCGCTGCTGTTGAGTTTATGCTGCGATGTTGGAGTATTACATACCTTGTCAAACGGTATAGCCTTCGAACATGCCCAACGTTTTTGCCAGGGAGAGCAGAAAGAGGAACGACAATCCAATATTGATCCACAGGCCGATTTTCGCCATGCCCCTCCCTTGCCTGTTGGGCCCTCTGCCGATAATGCCGAAAATAATACCGAGTATGATGGAAATCACATAAACAAAAAAGATACCGAAATCGACGTCGCAATATGATTTTGAGCCGGTGGCTTCCGAAAAGCCATATACAACGGTAGATACACCAATCAGAATAAATACAAATACCCCGAGGTAAATCGAAACGATACCGTACTTTCTATCCCACGTTCTACGTATTGTAGTTTCCGCTGTTGCTATCCATCTTTTTCGCGCAGCATCTATCAAAAACAATCCAAGTAAAATGTTTCTCACAAGATTCAATGCCATAAATGCCATAGACGGGTACATAAAATGTAGCTTACTATCAATTATCCAGAAGAATACGGAACATGCATATGCAATACCGAGCAGTCGGTTGCCGTCCATACATTTCAGCATCAATATAATCGCGATATTTAAAGTATACAACATCCACAGACATAGTAGCCAAGTTTCGGATTCCAAAGAATAAAGCCATAAAGCCCCGCATAATATTCCAAGAATTGAAGTCAACAACCATAACTTTCCTCTATACAGAATAAACATAGCAAACATACCAAAAGCAATTGTGACAAAATTGACGCCGGGCCATATTTGAGAGTATTCACCCAGATATGATCCAAACCTCAAACATATATAACTATGCAAGATTATCATCCCCGCCAGTATCCACAGGCTGATAACTGAAATATGTTGATTTACACTCAGAACTTCATGATCAGATTTTCTTGCGATTTCATTTGCAAACTTCATGCCGCGATTTTTTTTATCATCAGTTTTTTCCACATTCAAATTGCGACTATCGATATGAGGAGGTGGACATTGAGCCTTGTTTCGCCCGGCCGGAATAACAACACGCTTGCCGCAGGCGGGGCAGCGCGTCTTCTTCCCCGCCTTGTCGGCCGCCGTCTTCATCTTTTTTCCGCATGATGCGCAGGTAAAACTGATCTTCGCCGCATCGCTCCGCCGGGCCGTTTGTTTACGCGGTGTATCAGGGGGTGATTGTGCAGCATTTCTGCCCGTTTTTGCTTTTTTCCTCGGCGCCGTTACGGCAGCAATACGAAATTCAAGGTTTCCCTTCGTTACGGTCTGATCCGGCGGAATGGTGACCGTTCTCCCGTCGTCAAGCCGAAACACATAATCGCCATGCTCGTCCCGCTCCGCCGCCTTCATTCGCTTGATGAGTGTTCCCCTGTTTCTGATCTCCAGGTACGTTTTTACCTTAAAACTTTTTTGATTATGTTTCTTTGAACGTTGTTGTGTAATCGAAGTGTACCCGGCTGCGCTCTCGATATCATCTTCGACGTCTTTTTTCCTTATCAACCTCGCAAGGCATAGCCACATAAAAACTCCGCAGCAACCCCACAGAACAACGCATAAATGCACCCCCAATAAAACCCCAATCGCTATTGAACCCACCAGTCGGCACAGATATATAAACCAACCTGATATATAAACTAATGTATACATCATCCCTAAAAACTTATAGACACCTAAAACGAAAGCCGCCAATCCGAAAACTGCCCCAAGGGCAAGCAACACCCGATGTGCATCGGGTTCCCATACACATCCGCAAAGCCGGCACTTTCGGAGTGGAAGCACCCGAAACCATCCGAATGATTTCCGTTCCTCTGAAGTTATTTTTGCGGACTTTGGCACTGACTCTCCGCATTTTGGACACCATTTAAAGGCCATTATACGCCTCCTCTGCCTCTGCCGAAACCATCATTTCTGATCTGAAGACTTCAGGATTGTATATTGTTACGTGTAAAAAGCCCGGTTGCAACATTTCTGATCTCATTCGCATGAACGTATTTGCCACGATTCCTCTCCGCGTTCAGCCCAGGTATTCGACCGCCTCCTTTACCGTATCGAAAATCCTGAACATCCGGTCAATATGTACAAGACGCATTGCTGCACTGACGGTATCGTTAGGCCGCGCAAGCACCACCGCGCCGCCCTGCTTGTGCTGTACCTCAAAAAGCAACGCAAAAACCGACAGTCCCGAACTGTCCATAAACGCCGTATTTCCAAGATCAATGACAAAACGGTGCCACCCTCCCTCCACCAGGCCCGCCAGAAAGTCATTCAACTCAGAGCTGTTCTCATGATCCACATCCCCGCCGAGTGTCACAACCACGACGTCACCGAGGAAACTGCACTCACCCACGCCGGGCACCCGTGATTCCACGGACATCGCTTCCTTCCTGACCACGGCTTCGATACGGCGCCCGTCCGGACTGTGACGCACCGCGTCCGCGGCCCCGTCGACCATGATCAGTCCCCGTCCCCGCTTCCCCGCGGCGGGATCCCGCGAACCGAGCCGCTCCAGCGTCCCGTCAAAGTCGAAACCCGGGCCGTCGTCTTCGACGACGATCCGCACGTAGTAGGGCGCGACGACGCATATCGCGCGGGCGACCCCGTCCTCGCGGCCGCCGCATCCGTGCTCGATCGCGTTCTGCCCCAGTTCCCGGAGGATTATTCGTGCCCGATCCACGACCGCCCGGTCGTATCCCTCCTGCCCCATTAAACGCTCCATCCCCGCCACCACGTCCAGCAGGACCTCGGGGTTGCGGGCCCCGAACTCGAACTCGACCTGCCGGGTACCGGGCATGGACACCCTGCCGCCGCGCCCGCGGGCAAACTGCTCCCCGGCCACCTGCTTGCGCACCCGGCGGGATTCAGAAGCATCGCCCTGCAGGCACTCCGCCAGTTCGCGGAGTTTTGCCTGTTCCTCCCGCAACTGCCGCGTGGGTTTCAGATATTCGCCTGGCGTTTCGGCGTGGTCCCGCAGGCGCCGGGCGACCTCGGCCGGGGCAGCCGCGCCGTCCAGCGCGTCCATCGCTTCTCTGCGCAATTCCATTCCGCGGGCCAGCCAGACCGCGGACAACACCTCCTCGTCCGGCTCGGACGACCCGGCAGGGACGGCGACCACCGTGCCCCGCTCCTCGACCATCTCCATCTCTCCGGTGACGGCATCGTACCGGCCGACAACCTCGGCCAGTCTCCCGTCCTTCGGAGCCGCCTGCGCTGAAACGGACAGCCTGACGACCACTTCCTTGAAATCGCCGGCGTGAAGGTCACCCAGTTCGACCAGCGCCCGCTCCGCTTCGCGGCGGGACGGACAGCCGGTCATCACACCGGTGATCTCGACACCAGCCGCCGGATTGATACACAGCTCCAGGTTCTGTCCGACGAGCGAGGCAAGGTGGCCGAACTCGTCTCGAAAGGCGTCGGAAAGATATTCGGGGCTCTCGACGTAGTAAAAGTGTCCGCCCCCCGCCTCGGCGATGCCGCGGAGCACGTCCTCGTCAAAATCGTCGCCGAAGCCCACGGTGGTGGTGGAGATATGCATGTCGCGGTATTTTCCGGCGATTCCCTTGAGTTGTTCGGCCTCCGTGACGCCGGAGTTCGCCCGTCCGTCCGTCAAAAGAAGCACGCGGTGGACGTGGCCCTCTTGCCTGTTGCCGCGTAACTCCCGCATCCCCCGAAGCCATCCCCCGGAAAGGTTTGTCGAACCGCCGGTCGTGATACCACGGATGCGGTAGGTAAACAATTCCTTGTCGGTGAGGGGCTGGTGCGGTACCAGGATGTTCACCTGGTCGCTGAACGTGACCACGCTGAGAAAATCACGCCGGGTCAGCGCGTTCATCAGTTCGACCGCGGCGCCCCGTGCATGCTCGATCTTTGCCCCGGACATGGAACCGCTGCGGTCGATCACCATCGCGAGGTGAACGGGGGATCTCCCGGTATTTCCCCGCCGGGTAGGAGACTCGAGCCTGATCACCGCGTGCAGAGCGGCATCCCGACCGGGCTCGATGGTCGAATATTCCGGTGTGATGTGCATTCGCATCATTGGCCTCGCGGTTGAATACGGACGGTTCCCGGCAGTCCTCGATCGGACGCTGCCTGTCTATTACCGCAGTCTATTACTGCATTCGTATAGGGTGCTCGCTTAAAATACTGTAGAGCATTGGGTTATTCTGCCGATACATTA
>CAZLBC010000182.1:0-4957 GCA_964557575.1 uncultured Planctomycetaceae bacterium | reverse complement strand
GGGTCGCCGACGATGCGGTAGTGCTCCGGGTCCCACTGCAGCGCGCGGCCGCCGAATTTCTGCCGGCCTTTTTTCAGAAACTTGCCACTATTCCCACATGCAGCCGGCCGTCATCGGTAACCCCGGTATCAGGATCACTCAACCTGTAGCCATAATCGATCCTGAAATTAAAGTTCCGATTCAGACGATAGCGAAGTCCCGCACCTACGGACTGGAGTTGGCTGTGGTGATCTTCACCCCGGACGTTTCCGATATTAGAAGCACACCCGAAATCCCAGAACCCCAAAAGCTGCAGGTTCTGTTCCGTACGGCTCCCGCCAACCCGGCCGAGGGCTTTCTGCAGGGAAGCGGGAAGCACGGTAAAGATATTCGGAGACCTCAGTTCCACTGAAAGAAAAAGTCCCTCATCGGAGTTCACTTCCCGGATATCATACCCGCGGACTGTCGTGTATCCGCCGAGCCCCAGTTGCTCGCTTCCCGGGAGTCTATCCGTGGAAAGCTGCGCCGACAGCCGGTTTACAAGCGATGCGCCGAAGGGAAGATCCCACCTCCTGTCGAGATCCAGGCGACCGTAGGCGTATTCAGGGTCGGTATCGGCGCGGGCGGCATCGTAATCCCGGGAGTCTTGCTTGCTGCTGAAGCAGCCGGGACTCCAGTAACCCGCAAAAGACAGCGAAGTTTCGCCGAAGGTATCCGGTAGCGTGCCGGAATATTCCAGGGCCAACTGGGCGATATCAATGGTGCCGTCGTAAGTATCGTTCCCTCTGAAAACCATGTCATTGTTCATCCGCTTGAAATCGAAACCCAGTTGCACATCATGGTGATAATCTCCTATCGAGTCCAGCCCTTCTATCCAACGGGTACTCGCCTGCCAGCTAAAACCGTGAAAATTCAGGTCATGATGGTGGGCATCGAAATGAGCAAAGCTGCCGAAAAAGGCAAGCGTGCGCCGACCGGGCAGGGGAATTCGCCAGTATGCAGAGTGTATCGATATATCATCCAACTTGTTGTCGACGGCGAACTGGTAGCCGATTTCGTGTCCCATGCCGAAAGCATTGCCAAGGTTCATCCCTGCCAGGTACCTCCCCGGGCCGGTAAACCGGTTGCCGGAGTCCTCGTAACCGCCGTAAAACCTGACCGGGTAACGGTCTGCCGTCTCCAGAGTCAAGTCCGTCTGACCGATCTTCTCGCCCGGCCCGAGGACGGGACGAACGTAACGAAAAGGATTGCGATTCAGCCAGTCGACATCGTCGATTAATTTTGAAGCGTATATCGGGTCCCCCTCGGAGAGACTGACTCCCCCGCGGATAATGCGTTGATCGAACCAGTTATTTCCTTCCACGGCCACCTTCCCGATTCTGCCTTCTATCGCCAGAAACTGGACAACACCGTTTGTTATATCCTGTTCGGGGATGATGACATCCACCACAGGCCTGTCGGCCCCGCGGTAAAAACGGATGGTTGCCAGCCTTATTTCACTGATTACATTCCAGGACACCGGCTTGCCGATGTACCGTCGCAAAGACGAGCGGAATGCTTCACAATTCAGAAGCTCGATATCTGAGGTATCGATCCCGTGAGTTTCGATCCTTTTCTTGACTTCGGAAGGATGGTCTGTAAAACGCAACCCGACCAGTTTATCCACGAGTACCCGGTCGTCATCGGGCAGGCGCCGGTTCGGCGCGGGAAGCACGGACCGGGGCGCAGACGGAAGTTCTCTGGGTTTGTAGTGATCGTACTGCCCTTGTGAAGGGAGCTTGGCGGGTTGAGCGTAACACGGAAACCCAAGACATCCTATAAAAATGAAAGCACTTACTACCGGATAGTAATTAAACTTCAACCGCCCAGCCTTTCCTTCAACACGGCGTCGAAATAACCGTTGAGTCCGCGAAGTGTGTTGACGAGGGGTTCGGGACTCGCCTCCAGGACTTTCTTCCTCTCGCCGGGATCGTGGAAACGATTTTCCTCCATGGTTCCGAAAAGATCTTCGGTCCGGTCGGCCGTGTCGTAGTCGGGGCTCAGTTCCACGCCCCCGGGAGCCGGCCCGCCGGCTGGAGGTGGCGAGATCGCGGACACAGTAAGAGGCAAAGCTAATCCGACGGAATAGGTCCCGGAAGAACTCTTCCCCGACATCCACATCATGTCGTCATTAACAACAGGTGTGTAAGTCCGGTTGGCTCGCCAGCCCGCCCCGTCACTGAAATGGAAAAACGGGCTGGATGTATCGACCGTCCAGTTAATGCCGTCGGAAGATGTAGCATAGCCGATCCCGTCGTCCATGCTGTAATTCTCACCGCCGCTGTACCACATTTCAAAGCTGCCGTCTGCATTTCTCGCGACGGTCGGACTACTGACGTAAGAATGTGCCGAATCCGGCCAGACCGACGGAAGATCGCTGTCGAGGACGGGTGAAACGCCGCCATTGTATCCCTGCCAGTTGATTCCATCATTGGAGACGGCAAGCCCTATATCCTCATCTCCACCGGTGGTCCCGTCGTAGTACATCACGAACCTGTTCGCCCAGACATTGGCCGGACTGTTCGGATTGACAATCGTCGCCGAACCGGCCGGGTTGTACAACACGGAGCCAGGACCGTATGATCCCCTGTTCCAGTCGGGGTGAACACCGCTGATCACGGAATTGCCGACCTGGGTGATCGCCTGGTCGTTGGACCAGGTGATTCCATCTTGACTTTCGGCGTACCGTATGGCATTGATACTGTAAAGGTTTGCGCCGTAATCCCAGTACCAGATTCGGTAGATCATGCCCCCGTTGAAAGGATCAAACTGTTTTACCACCGCGTGGTGGGCGTTTGTCAAACCTGTGACTGCGCCGGGGCCGGCGACAGTGGTCCAGTTCACACCGTCCGGAGAAGTGGCATACTGGATCCGGTAGCCGGTACCTGTCGACCACATCCGGTAGAGTCCGGCCGT
Source organism: uncultured Planctomycetaceae bacterium (assembly GCA_964557575.1). GTDB lineage: Bacteria > Planctomycetota > Phycisphaerae > SM23-33 > SM23-33 > CAZLBC01. The sequence goes on along the minus strand of CAZLBC010000182.1, from coordinate 2,023 downwards.
TTCATCATACACAATAGTCGGGTAGTATGCTCTGCCACCCGAAGGGGAATAAACGGGGTTCCCCGAATCCCGCCATGCGACACCTGTGACGTAGAGGTTTCCGTGCGTGATGGTGCCGCTGTCGACCGCCAGGAAGTTCTCCGCCCGGACGTCTCCGACTGTTATATTGCTGCCGGAAACAAGCCAGGCCGTTCCCTGCGTTCCCGCGTCCAGATCGCCGAGAGTAACCGAACCGCCCCTGATGGATATATCCCGCCCGGATGTAACTATGCTGTCATGGGGATCCAGCACGTTGACCGTGCCACCGGCCGACCAGTTGATCCTGCCCGATCCCGGGGCAAAGGTCAGAAAATTGTCCGTGAGATCCTGAAGCGTCAGGTTCCCGGTCGCCTCCAGGGTAATATTCATGTTACCGTCGAAAGCTTCCAGCGTGTTTTCAGATATCGTGAAACTCGAACCGCCCCCGTCCGGACCGAGTATATCCCCGTCGGCCAACTCTCCGTCGTCCAGCCCTCCCCAGCCGTCGACAATGAAAATATCGACCGGATCAAGCAAAAGCGTATCGGCATTCACCTCGCCCCGGAACCGCACGACATTGTCGCCCGACACTTCGACGAATCGGCCGGTGGCCGAACCGTAAAAATCCGTGGTATCCGAAGACTTCAACACCACCCTGCCGCCTTCAATTGCCGTCTCGGTCGCCGCAGCCTGGTCACCGCTGTTTACCGCCAGGCTGTACATGTTGTCGGCCGACTTCACCTCCGCCTTCAGGCGGCCGGTGTTCACCAGATGTGCTCCCCCTCCCCAATCCGGCTCGACAAACAACCGGCCGTCTTCGGTCAGAAGAACTTCCGCGCCCGCCGCAAACAATACATCACCTCCGGATGCGGTAATACTGCCGCTGTTTTCCACGTGCCTCGCAATTAATGCAACGTCACCCCCGTCTGTCTCTATCGTTCCGAGGTTGACCACCTGCTCGCTGGATGCGCCCGAAAACACAAGGTCTGCTTGCGACGACAACATCGAATCGGGAATATCCAGAGTAGACGCTATAAATCCGGACGTGTTTATTATCCCTGTCGGACCGATGGTTATACCCCGGGGATTGATAAGAATTACCCTGCCGTTGGAGGTGAGAAGTCCGTCGATGCGGGTCGATGAATTGCCCGTTACGCGATTAGTGACAAGAGAACCGGAACCGGGTTGAACAAACTCGACGCTGTTGCCGGAGGGAATGTTGAAATGCCGCCAGTTTATGATGGTCTTGTCGGAGGTGGTTATCGTCCAGTCGCCGTTCTGCTGTCTGAAGTCGGCACTGCCGGAAACCACCTTCGGATCTGACGGACCGCCCGCGACAACCGAAGTAACTGCTATTAAAAGTGCCAGAAAGCTTTCTCTCATCTCCAATTCCTCTTTTCAAAGCCGGGGAAAGAAAATGCAGACACAAAAAACAGAGGAAAACAGAACTGATAAGCGGAATTCAAATTGTATCTCCCGTTACTATCGTAAATTATGCGGGACATAGACAGATAGGACGTAATAGCCGCAGGATCGCGGTCGTTTTGGCAATCAGCAAACATGCGTTACCATATTACACTCTCCGAAAACCACCGATAAAACTTTTTTGAAAAAAATCGCGACAGGGTACTCTTTTTGCACCTATCTCGACGAACGATTCAAGTGGTTCCCGCCTTGTGGTTCCAGGCCGTTTTTCAAAACTCGGCCGGAAACTGGTCGATAGGCACGTATTCATATTGCCCCTGATTTTCTCCCCGGCACCGTCATCGTCATTCGCTGCGGTTGATGACCGTCCCGTCACCGGAGACCTTCACGGTCCGATCGAGGCTCAGCGGCGTGCGGACGACGTACTGGTCTACTAAGCGGTCGAGCCCGCGGGTGTCGCCGGGATGGATATACATCGCCTCATCGAGGCTGAAGCCGGCGTGTGGCCAGGCCTTCATCCGCGTCTCGGCCGCGGTCACTTTGAGTTGTTGTTTCCCGGTGCGGTCATGCCCCGGCTGTC
>CAZLBC010000181.1:0-4994 GCA_964557575.1 uncultured Planctomycetaceae bacterium | reverse complement strand
TGGAATTTGTTTCCAGCAAGAATTCAAATATCAAACTGGAACTATCCGAAGAAATCATTCTACAGAAGCGAGGCGACCGACTTTACTATCCTGAAACCGAAATCCCTTTCAACCCTGCTTCTGTTTTTCATCCCGTTGATTTTAAACTGAAATCCCCTGACGGTCTTGAATACAACATTGATTCTGGAACGGGGGAATTGGAAAGTATCAGCGACTCCTCCGGTAACACGATGCATCTAACCGAAGACGGCGCAACGACCGTGGATTCGAATGGTAATATTATCGGGAAAGTCAATTTCGTTTGGGACCATTTTAACAGAATCACCGCCATCGAGGACCCTGAGGGTGAAGCTATTAAATACACTTACGACGGAAGCGGCGATTTGATCAAGGTCACCAAACGCGACGGCAGTTTCGTCGAACTTCAGTACAACGCCCCGGAAGGTCACTATTTGACGGATATTATTAATGCTAATGGCGTTACGGTAATGCACGTCGACTTTGATCCTGTTACGGGCCGTATTTCGGGTATCACCGATGCGGCGGGTAACGCGGCGCCATTTGACTATGGAATCAATACCATTCCGGGATTTCACGTCGAAAAGGCTGAAGACGCGTATGGCAATGTAACGGAATTAGTTCATGATAATCACGGTAACCTTCTGCGTACGATACAACATATTCCGGACGCTGATGAACCGGGCAACCTGCAGAAAACCACGTATCATATTACTGTGAATGAATATGACGATAACGATAACCGAACAGCAGCGAGTCAGCCATTTGAGATTCTCGAAACTGATCTTGCAAGTCGCGGGACCAACCGCTTTGAATACACCCCGGATGATATCCTCTGTAGCCCTTCCCGAAATGATCCAAGATAAAAGGGTTTAAACAAGTAGAGGAATTCTCTTCTTCCCATCAGAAGGAGAGAATCATGAAACACCGAGAAGACACAAGCAATACCCCCGCAGTTCCGGAGGAGGGGCGGAGCCCCGACGGAGGGGCTGCGGGGCCGAACAAGCCCCATCCCTTACCAGGACAGCAGGGAGGATCTTCGGAACATACCCCCGCCCGGTTCACGGATTCGGCTGATTCGGAGCGGAGGCGTAGCCGGAGCGGAGAATCGGCCGAATCCGACGCGCCGTCCGAGTGCATGGAGATCGGGACGACGGCCGGCAAGCCAACCGCCGACGCGGTGCCCGATATCGCATCAACGGCCGAAGCGGCGGCGACGAGGATCCGCGGGCTGACCGGTCGTGGTGGCGACCGGCGTCGTCGCCTGGCGAAAAAGGCGGCGGATGGGAACGAACCCAAGCGGGTCTTTACCGCCGAGCAGCGCTTGATGCTCCTGGACACATGGTTCCGCAGCGGGTTGCCCGGCAGGGACTTCGGTTCCCTGGTGGGTGTCTCGCAGCACACGCTGTACAAGTGGAAAAAGCGTTTTGAAGACGACGGGCCGGCGGGGCTGATGGATCGGCCCAAGGGCGGCCGCCGGGGCAGCCGGCTGACTGAGGTGACCAAGCGATCGATACTGATGCTCAAGGAGGCGCATCCCGAGTACGGCTGCCAGCGGATAAGCGATGAACTGGCGCGGGGCCCGGCCCTCGGTGCCAGCGCCTCGGCGGTATCGCGGGTGCTGCACGAGACGGGCTACGAGCTGGTTGAAGAGCCGACGCGCCGACATCCGGACAAGCCCCGCCGTTTTGAGCGGGCCCGGCCCAACGAGTTGTGGCAGACGGACCTGTTTACGTTCATATTGAAGCGCCAGAATCGCCGGGTGCACCTGGTGGCGTTCATGGACGATCACAGTCGCTTTATCACGGGCTTCGGGCTTCATTCGACCAGTTCGGCGGCGATGGTCATAGAGACCTTCCGCGCGGCGATCTGTTCGTACCATGCCCCGCAGGAGGTACTGACCGACAACGGCAGCCAGTACATCACCTGGCGGGGCAAGAGCGCGTTTGCCAAGGAGTGCGAAAAGCACGGCATCCGCCAGATTGTCGCCTCCCCCCGCCGACCGCAGACCCTCGGCAAGATAGAGCGGTTCTGGGGCACCCTGTGGCGGGGGCTGGTGGAGACGGCGATCTTCCTGGACCTGGAAGATGCTCGCCGCCGGATCGGGTTTTACATCGACCATTACAACTTCCAGCGGCCGCACCGCGGCATCGACGGTCTGGTCCCTGCCGACCGCTTCTTCGGGTCGGCCAAGGATGTATTGGCGACGATGAAGTCGCGGATCGCCGAGAATGCTCGGCACCTTGCCGTCAACGGCATACCCGCCAAGTCCGTGTACCTGACCGGGCACGTCGACGGCAAGCCGCTGAGCCTGCACCGGGAAGGCGGGAAGGTGATACTGCTGGAAGACGGCCGTCGCCAGGACGTCGACCTTATCGTCGAATCGGCCGCCCCCGCGGCATCTGCCGGAGAGGCATCCTCACCGGCGAGTGGGGACACCCGCGGCAGTGCGACCCCTGCAATAGGCCGCAGCGCGCTGGACACGGGCCTTTCGGCGGTAGCCAAGGACATTGAAGCCGGTCCGTCCGGAAAGGAGGACGGCAATGAAGACGACTGACCGGAGAACCGCGTCGTCGGCTTCCCGGGCATCGGGTGCCGGCAAAACCGTGAAGAAACGCACCCGGCGGCCGTCGGGCAGCGGACCCGACCTCAGCGGCTGCGGCAGCACGGCGGCCCGCCGCGTGGCGGCGGCTATCCTCGAGGTCCTCGCCGGCGAATCGACCCCCGCCCAGGCGGCGTCCGCGCTGGGGGTATCGGTGGTGCGGTATTACCACCTTGAGCGTTACGGCCTCGAGGGCCTGATCGCGGGGTGTGAACCGCGGCCCCGGGGTCGTCGCGACGGTCCTGAAAAGCAGATAACCCGGCTCCAGAAACAGGTTGCGGGGTTGCAGCGGGACCTGTCGCGTTACCAGGCCCTGGCGCGGGTTGCCGGCAAGACCAACGGGCTCAAGAAGCCCCGCGGTCGACCCCGGGCCACGGGCAAGCGCCGCCCGTCGGTTCGTGCCCTGAAGGTGGCCGGCGGCCTCAAACAGCCGCCGGAAACCTCACCGGCTGTTGCAGACGGCGCGTCGTGATGTCATAGTGTATGGCAACGGATATCGGCCGGGCAAGCGGCCTGCCTCCGGGCCGGGGGCAGGCCGCGGCCCGCCACGGCAAAGGGAGTTGGCGAATGGATACGCAGTCCGGTGGACAGAGTCGCCGCGGCCGCAAGCCGTCGGGTGCGAAACTGGTAGACGCCTTCGACGGTTCGGCGCTGGCCAAGCGGCGTCTGAAAGTGATCCTGCAGACACTCAGCGGCGAGTTGCGTGTTGCCGACGCCTGCGAACGCCTCGGTATCAACCAGGCGGCGTTTTACAAGATGCGGCGGCGTTTTTTGGACGAATCGGTCGCTGGGCTGGAACCCCGGAAGCCCGGCCGGCGGGCCGGTGAGGAGGAGCCGGAGGAGGTCGCCGCCCTGTGCCGTGAGATCGCTGAGTTGACCTATCGGCTCCGTACCACGGAAATCAGGGCCAGGATTGCCCGGACGATGCCCCACCTGCTGGTCCCGGAGGAGGAAACCCCGGCACCGGCGGTAAAAAAAAAAGGACACCGCGTGCCGGCCCTCGCGCAGCCGGTCCGGCAGGAAAGGGCGCAAGCGGTCGAGGGGCCGGAAGAACACGGCGAAGGCCAAGCGGCAACGGAGGACCGGGCGGTGAGTGACGATGCCTTTACCCCCGCGCGGTTGCATTCTTTTGCGGCGAAGGTCTACGCGATCGCGACGTGCCGGGTTGCCGGTGCCGACCGCTCGTGCCGGGGCCCGGCTTCCCAGATGCCCCTGCGTGACATAGAACACCGGATCCGCTGCGAGGCGGCCGCCCTGAGCGATTGCCGGGCCCGGCGGGGCAGGACCCTGGCGCAGATGGCCGGGGATATAGGCATTAACCCCCAGTTGCTTTATACCTGGCGCAGCCGTGCCAGTGCCGGGGACTGGGCCGCGGTGCCCCGCGGCCGACGGCCGCTGATAGTGTCCGCGGCGGTAAAAGCCGAGATATTCGAGTTGATGGAGCTGCTCGGGCCGTTTACCGGCGTCCCGGCCCTCCGTGAATACTTCCCCGCCGTTGCCAGGCGCGAGATGCAGCATCTGGCCGGTGAGTTCCGCAGGCGGTTCTTCGCGGGAAAGCTGGCCGAGGCTTTCGAATGTACCTGGCAGCAGCCCGGCGTGTGCTGGGCGATGGATTACACCGCGCCGCCGCTGCCGATAGACGGGATATACCGGAAGATCCTGGATGTCCGCGACCTCGGCTCGGGCAAGCAGCTTGCCGCGTTGCCGGTGCCGGAAGAAAGCGGCATTGAAACGGCGCTGCTGCTTGAAAGCCTCTTTGCCCGGTACGGTCCGCCGCTGGTTATAAAAAGCGACAACGGCTCGTCCCTGGTGGCCGCGGCGGTGAAAAAGGTATTAAAGCACTTCGGCGTCATCTTCCTGTTGTCACCGCCCTATTATCCGCAGTATAATGGCGCGTGCGAGGCCGGACACGGGGCAATCAAGGTTCGTGCCCATCATCTTGCGGCCCGGGCCGGCAGGCCGGGGCAGTGGAGTTGTGATGATGTCGAGGCCGCACGGCTGGGAGTCAACGAATTATCCCGGCCGAAAGGGTTCGGCGGTCCGTCGCCGAATGTATTATGGGATGAAAAAAAAGAACTGTCCGATAGGGACAGAGGCCTCTTCAGAAAACTGGTGGCAGACAAGTTAAGACAGATGCGGAGTAATGACGACGAAAAAATGTTGGGTCTCGCAAAACAAAAACGATTAAGCGTAAGCCGGGCACTGGTAAAGCTCGGCTATTTATTGGTCCGAAGAAGGCGAATTCCTCTACGTAAACGAGCCGCTTAATCTTGCTTTATTTCGGGCGGACAACAGCACAAATATCTCTATTGCCATGCTAACCCGGTTATGGGTGTTGATCCGACAGGAAATACAACATATTCTGAACAGATAA
>CAZLBC010000180.1:0-4997 GCA_964557575.1 uncultured Planctomycetaceae bacterium | reverse complement strand
TCAGAAAGGTGTTCTGCCGGAAAAAAGATCCATAACTTGTAAAGTCACGCTAGTGCATATAGCCATAACACACTCTCTTTCCTCTGTCTGATCCACATATACAGCATGGCATGCAGCAGACACTGCAATAAACAACCAAGAGGGGAACCCGGTGGTGCCGTTACCATCCCGGTTGAATCGCTATCTCTCTCGACCCTGTCCGTCAGCACCCGCCTTCCTGCAGCCGACGCGGCCGGGGCCGATAATCCACGGCTCGTAGCGGCCGTCCCGGTATGCCAGTACCGCGTCGGCCACGATCGCGGCGCTCACCATGCCCCGGATCTCCGCGATGCTCAGGCCGGCGGGATCGTTTTCCACAATCTTCACGCATTCGACCCCCTTCACGCCGGCGAGGTGCTTTTTGAGGCCGGCGAGTTCGGCATACGTCAGCGCGGTCGCCTCGAGGGCCACCTTCACGCCGACGTCGATCTGCCGCGCCCAGTTGGCGATGATCCGCTCGAGACACGCGTCGAACAACTCACCGGCGGCCTTTTCACACGCCTTCTTCATCGCCCGGGTGCCGTCCCGGTCCGCCGCCGCCGCGGTGCTGCTCCTGCTCGCCAGGATACCGGCGGTGCTGCGGGAAACCACGGTCCCCTGCAGGCTGACGTCGGCCGTCTGCAGGGGAATATCAAAGGCCCGGTCATCCTTCAGCTTACCGAACGCCCGCACGTAGATGCCGTAGGGGGCGCCGAGTTTCGTCTTGATCGCCTTCGCCCGGTTCATGTCTTTGCTGTTGACCGCCTGTATGTACTCCCGCATCGCGGCCTTCTTCTCCACCGGCCGGTACCGGACCCGCAGGCCGAGCCGCTCGAGCCGGTCGTTCATCTTTCCCCTGATCCACGCGATACGCTCGGCGTTCCGGTCCCGGTCACCCGCGTCCACCTCCACCACGAAGTCCGGCCGGCCCGCCAGCTCGACGAGATGCTGCAGGGCGACCCAGTCGTCCCTGAGCTTGCCCACCGCGACCACCGCGCGTACCGTCACCGCGTGAATGTCACCTTCCCATTCGGCGCCGAGCACCGTGTAGTCCGCTATGTACCCCTTCGTGCGGGTATAGATGCTGTCCCTGATCAGCGCGGCGTCGGCAACCTCCATCCGGCTGGAGATCCACATCCCGGCGCCCCGCTGCAGGGCCTCCCGCAGCGCCAGCTTCACGGCGTGTTCGCGGCTTTGGGCGGAACGGCCGACCGCCTTCACGGTCTTCGTCGCCGCCTTCTCGGCCGCCGCGGCCCCGAGCGACATACCGACGGTCACGATCACAATGCCTATACGTTTCATGTCTGTCACCTCGCAATCAACGGGTTACGCGACAACCGGCCCGTGCGGCCACCCTCCCGCCGCCGCGCCCCCTTAAGATATACACGGCCGCCCGTCCCATACGGCGCGAAAATCGACACGGCGCGGAAAAAAAACGCGGACCCTTCGCTTGCGTATATTACCACCGGCGGCACGCGCCGATCAAGACCGCCCTGCGCCGCGCGGCGCGAAACACGGAAAACCCGTTGCGATCCCCCGGGAAACCGATAATAATCGGTACGGGCGGATCCGCCGGGATCGCGCCGGAAAACGGAGCACATCATGGGAAAAAACGACGGCACCGACATGGGGGGCACGGGCGGCGGGTTCCCGCCGACGCACTGGTCGCAGATCCTCCGGCTGAAAACCGGTGACGGGGAAGAGCGCCACCGGATCAGCGGGACGATCATCGAGCAGTACTGGAAACCGGTGTACATCTACCTGCGGAAAAAGGGATTCGACAACGACCGCGCCAAGGACCTCACCCAGGGGTTCTGGACCGATATCGTCCTCGGCCGCGGCCTCGCCGAGAGGGCCGATCCGGAGAAAGGCCGGTTCCGCACCCTCCTGCTGACCGCGCTGGACCGTTACGTCTCCAACGTCATTCGCGGGGAATCGGCGAAGAAGCGCCGGCCGGCCGGCCGGTTCGTGTCCCTCGAGGGACTCGATGACTTCTCCCCGTCCGACCCGTCCGGAGACGGTGACCCGGCCGAGGCGTTCAACCGCGCGTGGGCCGCACAGCTCATCGGCCGGGTCCTGGAGCAACTCGAGCGGGAGTGCCGCGCAGCGGATATGGTCCCGCACTGGGAACTCTTCCGCGAGCGGGTGCTGGGTCCCATATTCGAGAACACCACCCCCCGGCCCATGGCCGAGCTGTGCCGCGCCTACGCGGACATGACGCCGTCGCAGGCCTCCGCCCGCGTCGAGACCGCCCGCCGCAAATACCGGGCCATCATGGAGCGGGATATCAGGGACCTGGTCGGCTCGGACGCCGACGTGCCCGGGGAAATAGACGAGCTGATGGAAATTCTTTCGAAAAACAGCGCCGGGCTCGCCTGAACCCCGGGTATCCATACGTGGCGGGGCCGCCGGCGGCTGCCGGACGGAAGGATACACGAAACCGTGAACGAAACCGACATAACAACACTGGGGTCGGGGCAACTCGCCCGCCTCTTCGCCGTCACCCCCCGACGCGAGCGCACCGGCCGCGGCGGACCCGACGAGACCACAGTCGCCGCCCCGGCGGCCGTCTCCCGGAGGGGGCTGCCCTTCGACGAGCCGGGCCCGTTCGCGCCCGGCGACACCTTCGACGACCACGAAATCGTCGAGGAACTCGGCCGCGGCGGAATGTGCATCGTCTACGAGGCGGTCGCGATGAAACTCAACTGCCCGGTGGCCCTCAAGACGCTGCGGCCGTCCCTCGCCGAGAACGAGTCCGTGGTCAAGCGGTTCCTCCGCGAGGCGATACTGGCCGCCAACCTCGACCACCCGAACATCCTGCCGGTCTTTCACTCCGGGCACAACCCCCCCGCCCCGCCCTACTTCACGATGCGGTACGTCCACGGGCGGACGGTGCGTGACGAGGTCGCGTTCCGGGGCGGGCCGCTGGACCCGCCCGCCGCGGTCCGGACGGCCTTCGAGGTCGCCGCCGCCCTCGACTACGCCCACGCGCGGAGTATCCTCCACCGCGACGTCACCCCCCGGAATATTATCTACCAGGACGTGGAGGACGACGCGCCGCGGGTCCGGCTGATCGATTTCGGCATCGCCCGTGACATCACGGGCACCCTGTCGGAGGTCACGGAGACCGACGGCATCATCCTCGGCGCGCCGCTGTACATGTCGCCGGAGCAGCACCTCGGCAAAGACCTGGACGCCCGGACGGACATCTACTCGCTGGGGATGACCCTCTACTACATGCTCACGGGCGCGACGGCCTATCACGCCCGCAACCGCACCGACCTGGTCGCGAAGATCATCGAGACGGCCCCCGAACCGCCGAGCATTCGCAACCCCGCCGTCGGCGCCGGTCTCGACCGGGTCGTGATGAAAACGATCGAGCCGGACCGCGAGCGGCGCTATACTTCCTGCGCCGCGCTGGCCGACGCCCTCCACAACTGCGCGGCCGCACCGGGCGCGATCACGGATCGCACAACGGTGATCATGCCGCGGGAACCAACCGGCCGCCGGCCGCGGCGGATGCTGGTCGCCGCTGCCGCCGCGGTCCTCCTGGCCGCGGGATTTGCCGCGTGGCTGGCGATCCGGGGCGGGGGCGGTGAAGAAAGCGGCGCGACCCCGCAACCGGCACGGGTGGCGCACGAAGGAATGAGCATCACGGTCAACCCCGCCAAAGACACGCTGGACCCGGCGGCCGACAACATGCCCTCCCTGCCCCTCGACCGCGCGTCGACGTATCACGTCAGCGTGTCCGGGACCGTCGATTTCGGGGGCGGCACCACGGTATCGGCGGTGTACCTCTACGGCGCGGGCGCGGGCGCCGACTTCTGCGCGGTTGCCGGTTCCGGCCACGCGGTCACGGTCACCGGCGCAACGCGGCTCTACGCCTTCCTCGCCGACAACGGCGTCCGCGCGGACCGGGACAACCGCGGCAGCCTCACCCTGACCGTGCAGAAGACCGGCGGCTACAACGCCCGGGTCCTGCGGGTCGACGCACTGAAAAACGCCTGGGACATGGAGGCGGAGATGATACCCCGCCTCTCCCTCGACCCCGGCGCGGCGTACCGGGTCCGGATCGCGCAGCCCGCGCCGGACGCCGCGGCTGTCGACCCGGTGTATCTCTACGGCGCCGGGAACGCCTTCATGGGCGTCGCCGAACCGGGCACCGCCGTGACGATCCGGGGCGCGACGGAACTGTACGGCTTCCGCGCCCGGACGCGGCCCGTCGACAAAGACGCCGGCGCCGTCACCCTGACGGCCCGGCGGCTCAAAGAAACGGCCGGCGCCGGCGCCGCGGCCCGGGACGAACCCGCACCGCCGGCCCGCCCGGAGCTCGCCTGGGTCTACCAGCCGGAGCCGGGACGGTCGTTCGACGCCCCGAATGCCATACGCGGCCGGACGCGCCTCGCGGCGGACGGCGAACACGCCGGGATGTACGTCTTCGCCCGCGGCAAGGGCCTGGTCCCCTCTGCCGGCGCGGAGATGAAAGTTGTGGACTTCCGGGTCGCCGCGGAAGAGGGCGCGATGAAAATCATACGCGACTGCCCCGACGAGACGGGGGGGATCCTGACGAGGAGTGCGGACGATGCATTCGAGGCCTCGCGCCCGCCGGAGACGGGGTACGAGTCGTTTTTCCGGGGGGACCTTGCGCCGGGGACGGTGCTGTTCTTCCGGTGCGGCGACGGCGGCCGCGCGAAGGTGACGGTGACGGGAGAGTGAAGGGGGCGGGGCGGGGCGGTGCGGTGCGCTGCGGTGCGCTGCGGTGCGGTGCGCTGCGGGGCGACGAGGAGTTTTGATGTTTTTTGAAGATGTGGATAGTAAGAAAGGAGCATGAGGATGGACTGCGGATATCGCGGGAAGGCCGGTCGTGGGTGGCGGCGTGTCCTGTGCGCGGGGCTGGCGGTGCTGTGTGTGGTGGGGGTTGTGGCCGGTGTTACTGATCGCGCAAATATATGTCAATCCCCCTGATTCTGATCAATTTA
>CAZLBC010000179.1:3911-5092 GCA_964557575.1 uncultured Planctomycetaceae bacterium | reverse complement strand
AGCCGGTCTCGGAGGCCCACGGGCCGTCCAGCGTCAGCGTGACCTTGTGCCAGCGCTTCTTCTCGCCGCCGACGGTCACGCTGCCGTCGCCGTCCGCCCACGCGGGGGCGATCATGCCCACAGACAGCAGGATCGCCGTTAACATGGTGTGCCATTTGATGCGCGTCATTGTGTTCTCCCTTTCTGTGCGGGCTGCTGAACAATGCGAGCCTGTCTGCGAAAGGACAGTTTTCCGCAACTCATCGTCAGTCTCCATCGACGATTCATGCAGAATCGCCTGCTTCGACTTCCTCGATTTGCACAAAACGTGTCACTTTCTCGCCAACGGCCGACTTGTTCAGCAGGCCCTATTTCGTTTTAAGGTGAAACGTTATTGTCAGTGCCGTTCCTCTGCGCCCCTGCGCATCTTCTTGCGTGTAGGGTGTGGCGGTGAGTGTATAGTCACCGGGTTCGGGCCGCCCGGTCGTGAACCAGTAATTGTAGTCGCCGGTTTCGATCGCCATCCCGCCGACGGTCGACCCGTTGCCGAACGCCGCAAACGGCGGATAATCCTCAACCACTGTGCGGCGGTACCCGCCGGGGCCCCGGCAGACGAACTTCACGCAGGCGACGGGCCCCTCGGTGTCGGCCCTGAAATTGATGGCGGCCGCGTCGAGATCACGGGTATCGATCGTGATATCGCCCCGGACGGCCTCGCAACCCTCGACTGCCTCGTCCCGCTCGGCATCGATGAGCGTGAAGCTCTTCACGACCGGGTCGGCGATCTTCTTGCGGGTGTCGGTCACCATGAACCGCAGGACGGCCGGCGGGCCGGCCGTTCCCCGCGCGTCTTTTTTCGTGAAGGGGGTCACCACGAGCGTGTGGCTTCCCGTCGCCGGGTTCCAGCCCTTGTAGTCCTCGTCGCGGTCGCCGCCCAGGACGAAGGGCAGGACGCTTTCCACGCCGAAGGGCCGGCCGTCGAGTTCGAACCGGGCGCTGCGGTAGCGATCAGAAAACGAGACCATGATGTCGATGGTGGAACCGGTGTCCGCCAGGTTGATGACCTCACCGTCCTCCAGGACGCGCACCCGCCGGTTCAGCAGCGGATCCAGGAGGGTGAATGTCGGTTCGGGTTCGGGCTCGGCTTCGGGGACCACCGCCGGTTCGGGTGCCGGGTCGGGAGGTTCCACCGCGGGGACGGC
>CAZLBC010000179.1:0-3811 GCA_964557575.1 uncultured Planctomycetaceae bacterium | reverse complement strand
CGGGGACCACCGCCGGTTCGGGTGCCGGGTCGGGAGGTTCCACCGCGGGGACGGCCACCGCGGGCATCAGCGAGCCGGTGCGCAGGGCCAGGTTGACGCCGGCCTCGGCGAACCGGCCGGTCCGGACCACGACCGACCTGCCGGTGCCGACCTCCGTAACGCGAACGCGGGATTCGACGACCTCGATCCGGCTCATACCACCGTCGACCGCCACCGAAAACATCGTGCCGAGCACATCGGTCACGGCGTGATCGGTGACCACCGACAGGGAAAGATCCCCCTTTTGTGCAGCAACGCTGCAGGCAATCTTTCCGCTGCGGAGATAAATGGTCTTTACGCCGTTTTCTCCCGTGATCTGTATGTGTGAACCGCCGGCGAGCCTGACGCCGGTGGCTTCTCCGCTGAACTTCAGGCGGGCGAACGAATCCTCCGGCACACGGAGTTCGTCGCCCGGCCTGATATCGATCCTGCGCCGGCAGGAAATAACGTTTCCGTCGCGGACGAGCCGGACATCCCCCGCCAGGGGCTGGATCTTCGCTATCGGCCGATCATTGTCCGATCCGGATCTGGTCGCAAACCATATCCCGACGGCAAACAGAAAACACGCCGCCGCGGCCGTGACGGCAATCCTGAGAAACGCCGGTACCCCCGCCCGTTGACGGGCGACGAGCCGCCGTCGTCTGAGGCGTCGCAACCGGGATACCCCTTCACCCTCGACAGCCGCCGCGGCCTTTATCCGTTCGTGAGATTCGCTGTACTCCCGGCCCGCCTCCTCGCCACAGACCTCCCGCAGCATCCAGTGCATCTCCGCGCGCGACCAGAAGAGCTTCCTGGCGTCGGCGGACGCGAGCAGATCCCGCTCGAGTTCCGCCCGGTCCGCTTCGCAGAGCCCGCCGTCGAAGTAGCGATCGAGGAGTCTTTCCCGTCGCGCGGGGTCCATGTCAGACGGCCTCCCTTCCGACCTTGCGTTCCACGCAGTTTCTGAGCGATTTACGTGTCCGGGACAGGGCGACATACACCGCCTGCGGCTTCCACGACATCCGCCGGGCGATCTCCGCCGGCCGGCAGCCCCCGCGGTACCGCATCTTCACGATCTGGCGGGTCTTGGGCGCCAGTTCGTCGACGCAGTTGGCCAGCGCCTGAAGCCGGTCCTCCGGCACATCCGCCTGCTCTTCCTCCTCGTCGGGCGCCGCCTCGCAGACCGCCTCCAGGACCTCCGGGGAAAGCATGACGCCGGCGGCCTTCTGTTCACGCCTGCGGTACTCGAGTATCTTGCGGCGGGCGATCTCGCAGATCCACGCGAAGAAATTGGTTCCCTCCTGATACTGCTCGGCCTTGCGGGTCACCACCAGGAAGACCTCCTGCAGGACGTCTTCGGCCATGGTGAAGTCCGGGAGCAGTGCGAGGATAAAACCCCTCAGGCGGCTGGTGTGCTTGATGAATGCCAGTTGGACCTGCGTGGTTTTCGACTTCGATGCATTCATTACATCGGCCTCTCAAAAAAGCGGAATTTCCGTGAATTCCACCAGTAAATGCACGGGGGGCCACCAAGCTTAGCAGGAAAAATTGATAAATTATTGTTTTTTTTTGCGTTCTCGCTGCCGGGAACAGTACAATACCACGTTCTTGTTTCCTTTTTTCCGATGGAATTTATTCAGGAGAATAGACTTATGCGCATGAGAAAGCTGGGCGGATCGGATATCGAGGCATCGGTCGTCGCCCTCGGCACCTGGGCCTTCGGCGGCTGGATGTGGGGCGGGACGGATAAAAAGGCCTCCATCAACGCCCTGCACGCGGCGCTCGACGCCGGGATCAATTTCATCGACACGGCACCCGTTTACGGCTTCGGACTCTCAGAGGAAATCGTGGGCGCGGCCCTGGAAGGACGGCGGGACGACGCGGTCCTGGCGACCAAGTGCGGGATGGTGGCGAACACCCGGGAGGGACGGTTCAAGTTCAATTCCACCGCCGCCGGCTATAGCGAAAACGGCCACATCGGCATTTACATCAACCTGTCGCCCGGCTCGATCCGCACGGAGGTCGAGGGCAGCCTCCGCCGACTGAACACCGACTATATCGATCTCTACCAGACGCACTGGCAGGAGGACACAACGCCGGTCGCAGAGACGATGGCGACGCTCCTGGACCTGAAAAAGGAGGGAAAGATCAGGGCGATCGGCGCAAGCAACGCGACGTCGGCACAGATGCAGGACTACCTGCGGTCCGGCTCCCTCGACAGCGACCAGGAGCGGTACTCGATGCTCGAGCGCGGCATCGAGGAAGACCAGTTGCCGTTCTGCGAGAAAAACAATATCTCGGTGCTGGCCTACTCCCCGCTCGACAACGGCCTGCTGACCGGGAAAATCGGCCCGGAGCGGGAATTCGGGGAGGGCGACATCCGCAAAGACAATCCCCGCTTCGGCCCGGACAACCTTCGCGGGGTCGCCGCCATGATCGAGGCGTTCGCCCCGGTCATCGAGGCCCACGGTATCACCCCGGCACAACTGGCCGTCGCCTGGACGCTGCACCGGCCGGGTCTGACCCACGCCCTGTGCGGCGCGCGGAACCCCGCCCAGGCGATCGAGAACGCCGGTGCCGGCGACGTCGTTCTCGACGACAACGAGCTGGCGCTGATCGACCGCGCGTTGAATGCCTTCGATCCGGAGTAAACAGCGATGGGCTGCATATTCGGCCCCGTGCCGTCACGAAGACTGGGCAGATCCCTCGGCGTGGACCTGGTACCGCTGAAAACGTGCACGTACGATTGCATCTACTGCCAGATCGGGCGGACCACGAACAAGACCGCCGAGCGGCGCGAATGGATCCCCCTCGACGAAGTGCTCTGCGAACTGCGGGACAGTCTCGATACGAAACCCGACTACATCACGTTCAGCGGTTCCGGCGAACCGACGCTGTACTCCCGCCTGGGTGAACTGATCGCGGGCATTCACGGGATGACCGCCATACCGGTCGCCGTCCTCACCAACGGCTCGCTCCTCTGGCGGCCGGACGTCCGGGCCGACCTCGCCGGCGCGGAACTGGTCATACCGTCGCTCGACGCCGGGACGCCGTCGGCCTTCGAGCGTGTCAACCGTCCCTGCGGCGACATCTCGTTTGAAAGGATGATCGACGGCCTCGCCGCCTTCGGCAGGGAATACCGGGGTCGCCTGCACCTGGAGGTTTTCATACTCGCCGGCTGCACCGACGCGCCCGGCGCGGTGCACCGTATCGCCCGCGCCGCCAAAGAGATCGGCCCGGATCGCGTCCAGCTCAACACGGTTACCCGCCCCCCCGCCGAAGACTGCGCAATCGGCGTTTCCAAAGAGCAACTCCACGAGATCGCCGCGCTGTTCGATCCGCCGGCGGAGGTGATAGCGGATTTCAGCCACGCCGAAGACGAGGCGCCGTTCACCGCCACCCGCCGGCAGGTGCTCGCCCTGCTCCGGCGACGACCGTGCAGTCTCGACGATATCGCCGACGGCCTGGGGATACACCGCAACGAGGCCGTCAAATACGTGGAAATGCTGACGGCCGAAGGGGTGCTGACGAAAGAAATCGCCGCGGGCACTCTCTACTACCGGGCCGATACGACGACATGACCGGCTCGCGCGCCCGCATGATTCAGTAAGCCGCCGGCCGGATGTATGATGCCATCTTCCGCTTGCAGACACGGTGGCGTTTTTCGATCTTCGGTGGCACAATGCGCCCGCATGCAGCCGGGTTCCCGCACCAAAAAAAGGGGGACGGACCCGACGGCCCGTCCCCTTCACGCGGGGATCCCTCCCCGGGGGGTTACTGCACCTCGACGACC
>CAZLBC010000178.1:0-5245 GCA_964557575.1 uncultured Planctomycetaceae bacterium | reverse complement strand
GGAGGGATTGCGTGAGGAGGTGGGCGATGTTTGATCATTCCGGGCGGATGTTGCGCAAAGATAATTATGCCGCAAGTGTAAACACATCTACGCCGCTGTCTCACTGTATATCCAGCGGCCAAAGTAGGCTATGTTTCAATATATTGCCTTTATTATGCGGCACAATTCGATACAAATGGCTTGGCCGGCGGCCGGCATGTGACATAATTAAATTAACACAGCCGGCCACATGGCCAGGAAATGATAGCGGCGGTCTCATCAAGGTACTGAACATGACCGACCTGGTCTTCTGCAAGCAGGGCCGGCCGATCATCAGGGAGGGCGACGCCGACAGCCAGATGTTCGTCATGCTCGCCGGCGCGGCGGACGTGATCAAGGGGGGGGGCAGGTCATCGCCGAACTGTCCCGCGGCGCGTTCTTCGGGGAGATGAGCCTGGTCGACAAGGCCCCGCGCTCGGCCGACGTGGTGGCCGCGGCGCCGACCGGCCTGATTGTGATGGCCCGGGAGGATTTCGTGAAACTGGTCACCCGCGAGCCCCACATGGCGCTGAAGCTGCTCCGGCCGATGTGCGTCGAGCTCAACGTCCGCCTGCGCAACACCAGCGACGGCCTGGCCCTGGCCCGCAACGAGGCCCCGACCCCCGCCGACATCCGCTTCCTGTCGGACCGGTGATCAGCGGTCCCACTCCATGATGAAGCCGTGCCGCCGGCGGAAAGTGTGCGCCGCATGAGGGGCAGTGAATTGTATGTTCCTCGCTCAGCAGTCCTCGATTTACCGGCCGTTACTATAACCACAGCACGGACGGGTCGTACGACCTGGCATCTGTACATCCTGCCTGAAATTATATACAATACAATAAAAACGCGGTAAACAACCGGATGAGGAACAGGAAACCTCGGCATGAGCAAGACATTAACATTTGAAATAAATGACGATATCCTCTCAGCATTGCAGGAAGATCCTGAAGATATGATCCGGGAAATGCGACTCTTCTCGGCCGTTCGCTGGTATGAATCAGGGCGGCTCAGTCAAAGCAAGGCTGCAGAAATAGCCGGCTTGACCCGCACAGAGTTCGTAGCCACCCTCTCTCGATTCTCCGTTACCCCTTTCCAGGAAACCTCCGACGAAATCGCTCAAGGACTGAGTGATTGAGGATTGCATGAAGGCCGTCTGCAACGCATCCCCCATTATTGTCCTGGCGAAGGCGGGATTGATCGATGTTCTCAACTCGTTGTTTGACCACGTGGTTATAAAGCAAGCCGTCGTGCGGGAAATTAACGCAGGAGGAAAGGCACGTTCAGCCGGTTGCAGATTCCCGCCAGGCCGGCAAGAGGGGCGTCATCCCGCCCCCGCTCCATGACCGTCCTGCAGGCATCAATCACCCGCCGGCCGTCGTCGGGTTTCGATGCGAGTTCCACGTACCGCTCAGGATATCTTCAAAGCCGATGCAGGCATCAAAGTATCCCTCTTCACGCACACCCGCGACCAGACGTCCCGCGTAAATAAGGACAGGCCTGACCGTCATGTCAGCCGGCCTTTTCAATGTTCTTATCTTGTCCTGCACATCGGATATTACGGTCCCGGCAATCGTTTTTCGGAATTGTATTTCACACACGTAGAGCGTGTGTTTTGTCTGTATCAGCAGGTCGATCTGGCATGCCTTCCGCCTTTTGGTGCGGGTTTGAAAATAGGGCGACGCGCTGACGACAGTATTCGCGGCGATCGAGAGTTTGTCGAAAATCGACGTGATATTATTCAGGACGAGGTTTTCGAACTGGTAACCCGTGATCACATCCCATTCGACAAACGATTCGAGGTTGAGAGGCTCGGTCAACCCCTGTAATACCCGTTCCTTCATCGGCGCGATATATTTCAAGTAAAAGCGCAAGTAATTATCCTTGAGCCTGAAGTACGTGAACCGGCTTCGCCTGGAAGACCCCGGCGAATATGAATAATCTTGTGCGATAAAACCGGATGCCACCAAGTCCTGGAGATACCGGCTTATATTTCCGCTTTTTTCAACACCCAGTTCATCGCATATTTGACTCACGCTCCTTCTTCCCTCCGCGAGTACCCCGACGATACGTGTATATATCTCTGCCCGGCGAGAAAAAACGTCATTGAATATCCTGTCAAATTCCGAAAACAACAGCCCCTCCCGGCTGAAGCACATCCTCTTGATATTATCTTCTGCAGGGAGCCCCGGATCGATCTCTTCGAGGTACCGGGGAACTCCACCCGTCACCGAAAGGAGCTTCAGTTTCTCAAAGGAAGACACGCGCCCCGCTTTCAGGCCCCAGAACTTGTTGCAGTGAACCAGCGGCAATTCCCTGAGATTCATTTCAAGGGATACCCTCCCGACAAAGCCCGTATTATTGAGTATGTTTCGATCAATCCACGAGGAGACGGAACCACATACAACAAGGACAAGGCGGGATAACTTCTTGAATCTGGTATCCCACGCTATCTTGAGGTGCCCCGCAAAATCCCTGTCTGTCCCGGCAAGCCACGATATCTCATCGAGAAGTATCACCGTCTTCTCATCCCGGATGACCCCGGCAAGCAACGAGAAGGCATCCGGCCAGTTTTCCAGGCGCAATGCGGGTATGTCAGTCTGCGCGGCAAGCTGCTCGGAAAAAGCACCACGTTGATCGGTGTTTTTCAGGCCTTCTCTCGGGGGAAGGCCCTGAAATTCAAGGAAGGTCTTCGACGACGTGGCAAACTGCTGTATCAGTGTGCTCTTGCCAATCCGCCGCCGCCCCCTGCATAGTACCAATGACGCTGTTTTCTTCTTGAACAATGACTCAAGAAGTTCGATTTCTCTCTCCCTGCCTACAAACATACACACCTCTCGACACGAGTTGGATGTCGATTAGGTGACACGAATAAAACGCATTACATTTGTCACCTAAAGAACATATTATTGATTTAGTGTCATAATATTTGTGCCCTTTTTCTATCACCAAATCGACACCGAGGGCCGGAATACCATGTCGATGTCATCCCATGTATGACGCCCCCCTACCCTTGACGCAAGCGTTTTTCGCCGATATCGCCAAAACAGTCCTTTTTCACCCCGGCGGCAGCTTCACCGGCCGGCCGGTCCGGTAGCACTCCTGGCAGGCGAAGACGACCTCGTGGGTCTTGACCGCGTCGGCGAGGCAGCAGTGGGATTCGATCCCCTCGTCCAGGCAGTCGACGAAGTGGTCGATCTCCGCCTGGAAAGGATGGTGGGAGACATCCCCGGAGTCGGGGCCGATCGCCGGGATCTCGACCCAGTCGTGCTGGCCGGGAAACCGGTGGGACCAGAGCCGGTTGTTCTTCACCGAGCCGCGATCGCCGAAGATCTCCACCGGGAACGTGTAGGGATGGATGCACTCGAAGTTCACCGATACCTTTCCCAACGTGCCGTTTGAAAACCGCACGAGAGCCACCTCCAGGCCGTCGTACTCCATGGGCGCGTACTCCCGCCAGTCGTTGGCGATCGGATCGTACTGCCGTGTCTTTCCCTTGCGTCTGCCGCCCGCGCAGGCGAACACCTCGACCGGGTCGGCCGCGGCGAATTCCTCGCCGCAGGCGAACCACCGCAGGGAGTCCACGGCGTGACAGCCCGCGACCGCCATCGCGCTGAATCCCGTCTCGGTCTTTCGCCCGTGTTCCCAGCCGGTCCACCACGCGCCGTTGTACGACTGGTAGTCGGTCTCGGCGTAGTAGACCTCCCCCAGCGCGCCGCCGGCCATGAGGCCCTTGATCGTCCGGAACAGGGGGTTCCACCGCAGAACGAAGCTGACCACGGTCCTGACCCCGGCCCGGTCGACCGCCTCCTGCATCCGGCGCAGCTCGTCGAGTGAATTCGCGGCCGGCTTCTCGATCACGATGTGCCTGCCGGCCCCGGCCGCCGCCAGCACGTTCGCGCAGTGCACGTGCTGCGGGGTGCAGACCGAGACGATGTCGATGCCGTCGGTTTCGAGGGCCTTCTCGGCGGTGTCGAACGCCGCGGCGCGGCCGAGATCGTACTCGTCGATCCGCTGCCGGGCCTTATCGATATCGATGTCGCAGACGGCCAGGACCTCCGTGCGGGGGTTATTGGTATAGGCGGCGATGTGCTGGGTCGACACCCAGCCCGCCCCGATGACCAGGACTCCGTACTCTTTTTCTGACATGGCGTATTCTCCGCTGTTACCCGCTGTAGTATCCCGCGTAGCGCTCCATCGCGTCGGCCACGGCCGCCGCGTTTTCCGGCGGCGTGCCGGGGTAGAGGCCGTATATCATCGTCAGCCCCCCTTCCGGGGCGCCGAGGGTTGCCGCCGCGCGGCGAATGTGTCTGTCGATATCGGCCGGTCCTCCCGATACGGTAACATCACGGCGGTCGATATCCAAGTCGATACACACCCGCCCCTTCAGACGATCGGCGATCCACGCGATGCCGTTGGCGAGGTCCTGGAGGTTCAGGACCTCCACGCCCGCATCGATGATGTCGTCGACCAGCTCGTGAAGCCGCCCGTCGCTGTGGAAGTGGACGATACACCCGGCTGCGCGGGCCGGCGCGATCAGCCGTCGGTAGACCGGCAGGATGTACGCGCGGAAATGCGCGGGGCTCAGGAGCGGGCCGGTGTCCATGCCGAGGTCGTCGGGGTATCCCATCCAGCCGGCCCCGTCCGCCAGTTGGCGCCGGACGATCGCCTCGTTGAATTCGGCCACCATCCCTGCCAGCCGGGCCAGGCGCGGTTCGCCGTCGGCCATGTCGTACATGAGGTTCGTATATCCCCGCAGGTCGCAGAGCTGGAGGAAGGTGTGGCCGTGCCGCAGGGACCCGCGCACCAGACGGCCGCCGGCGTCCGCCGCCGCGGCGATGGCGGAACCAAGGTAGTTGCCCATCCCCTCACCGTCCGCCGGGTCGGGCGGGACGTAGTCCGCGAAGGCGGCCCAGTCCGCCAGCGGGTGGCCCGTCACCGTGCCGACGATCCCGTCCTCGGCCGATTTCCAGACGCACCCCCAGGGGTCGGTCCACGGCGCGGCGGCCCGGGCATTGGGCAGGTAGTCGGGGACGAAGTCGCCGCCGGGCGGCTCGGCGCCCCCGAAGAGCCGCGGGTGCGACGCGATCAACTCTCGGAGGAACGCCCGGGGATAGTGGTTCCAGCAGGCGTCGTTGACGTGGTAGACCATCGGGATCCAGTCCGGCCGGTCGAACCGCACGGCCCGGAGATAGTTGATATCCTCCGGGTGGCCCGCCCCGGCGGCGGC
>CAZLBC010000177.1:0-5329 GCA_964557575.1 uncultured Planctomycetaceae bacterium | reverse complement strand
CGCCCTTCAGGAAGGCGGTGGCCGCCTGGATCACCTGGTGGGTCGGCCGGCTGAAGCAGTGGGATATCGCGCCGGGACAACTGGGCCTGCTCCTGGTGGACGAGCCGCACGACATGGCCGAGAGCCAAAGGATCATCGAGTACGCCCGGGTCATCCAGGCCGCCCAGCCGGACGTCGTCGTCTGGGAGGACGTGACCTGGCGGGAGCCCTGGAAGGCCCCCGCCGAACTGTTCGCGGTGTGCGACATCCTCTGTGCGAACCTGCCGATGTGGATCGGGAAGGGAAAACCCTTCGCGGATTTCTACGTCCGGCAGCGGGAGGCCGGGCGGACGCTCTGGTTCTACTCCTGCAGCGGCCCGGGGAAGCTGCTGGACCCCTGCGCCTACCACCGGATGCAGCACTGGTTCTGCTGGCGGTACGGCGCGCGGGGTTCGTGCTTCTGGGCCTTCGGCGATTCCAACGGGGCCTCCTCGTGGAACGAGTACCTCTCCGGCCGGGGCGCTTACACGCCGCTGTTCCTGGACGAGGACTCGGTCACCGCCGGCGTGCACATGGAGGCGATCCGCGAGGGCATGGAGGACTACGAGTATCTCCGCATGCTCCGGGACCGGGTCGCCACGCTGCAGGCGGCGGGGAAGACCGGCGCGCCCATCGACGCCGCGCGGCAACTCCTGGCGACGGCCGCCGACCGGGTCACCGGACCCATGACCGATCCGGCACACATCAACTGGCGTGAACCCAAGGACCGCGCCGTCGCGGATACCGTCCGCGTCGAGGTCCTCGATATGCTGACGAAGCTGCGGGAGCGGTGACACGCGGCGCGCGGTTCGGCTGCCGTCGGCGCGGGTTCAGCGGGAAACCGATTGCCCCGGCGCCCTACAGCCACGTATAATCATGGTTGCGACCGTCACAAAGATTACAGAATAAAAACCCACGAAAGATGAAACCGCAATGAAGAAATACATTCCCTTGACCGCGGTGCTGGTATGCCTCGGCCCGGCGATGGTCGGTGCCGCCGGGAAACCCAACATCATCTACTACATGGTCGACGACCTGGGCTGGAATCACCTCAGCGCCCCGCAGCCGACCATGGGCACCGGCGTGGCGTTCTACCGGACGCCGACCATCGAGAAGCTCGCGAACGAGGGACTGAGCTTCACGCACTGCTACATGCAGCCGAACTGCGCCCCGACCCGGGCCGCGCTGCTCTCGGGCCAGTACCCCGCGCGGGTGAACAACGACGTGTACGTCGTCGGCCACTTGAATCGTTACGGCCGGGGCGGCATCAGTAAAAAGGAGGCCGCGTTCAACGGCCCCGGGCAGAGCCGGGACGTCGCGGCCGCGGCGATAACCGTCGCCGAAGCCCTGAAGAAAAACGGGTACGCCACCGCGCACATCGGCAAGTACCACGTCGGCGGGCACCGGGGCGATGAAACGATGCCGGAGAACGTCGGGTTCGACATCAATATCGGCGGCTTCAGCCAGGGACACCAGCCCACCTGCTTCGCGTCTGAGAAAAACGGCACCTGGCGGCTCAAGGGGGTCGGCCTGGGGCATTTCGACCGGTTTGCCGCGCCGTACAACGAAGCCTACCTCAAGCGGCGCGGACTGCCGGCCGGGCTTGCCGGAACGAACAAGCACATCAGCGACGCGACGGGGGACGCGCTGGAAGAGACGATCAAAAAGCTCGCCGCCGGCGACAAACCGTTTTACATCCAGTTCCACACCTACGCGGTTCACGGACCGGTCCGCGCCCGCCCGGACCTGAAAAAACAGGCCGCCGCGCGCGAAACCGCGGCCGGCCACAACAAGGCCGAGTACGCCGGGTTCATCGCGGGCGTCGACGAGAACCTCACGCGGATGCTGACGGCGATCGACGACCCGGACGGCGACGGGGATACGTCCGACAGCATCGCGGACAACACCCTGATCCTTTTCACGTCGGACAACGGCGGCACCCACGCCACCAATCGGCCGCTGCGCGGCAAAAAGGGCATGCTGACCGAGGGCGGTATTCGCGTGCCGCTGATCGCCTACTGGAAGGGCGTGATCCCGGCCGGGACCGTCACGGACCACATGGTGCACGCCGTCGATTTCTACGCCACCTTCCTGGACCTGGCGGGCGCGGGCTGGATGCCGCCCGCGGATGAACACCCCCTCGACGGGGAATCGTTCGCGGATATTCTCGCGGACCCGAAAAAGAAGCGCGATCGGAAACCGATCTTCTACCTCTTCCCGGGCTACATGGACACGCGCGCGCAGCCGACGCTGGTCGTCATCGACCGGTGCGACGGCAAGCGCTACAAGCTGTATTACTACTACGAGGGCGCGCGGTGGGAACTCTACTGCCTGACCGACGACATCGGCGAGAAAACGAACCTGGTCGACAGCGCGCCCGGGATCGCCGGGACACTGTCGGGCACACTGGATGCCTGGCTGAAACAAAAGCACCCCACCTGGCAACCGAAGTACCCCATCGACAAGAAGACCGGCAGACCCGCCGGCCCGCCACCCGGGCTGCAGTAAGCGTTCACCATTTGAATGCGCACCGCGCCATGTGACAGAGGAGAGCGATCATGAAACGAAGAGACGTTATCAAGGCCGCGGCTGCAGCGGGCATCCCCGCGATTGTACCCGCAGCCGTATTCGGAAAAGGCGGCACGGCGGCGCCCGCCGAACGGGCCGCTATCGGCGTGATCGCCTGCGGCAACAGAGCCGGCTATGCCGGGATGTACCAGCGATACAAGAAGTCCCAGGTCGTCGCCGTCTGCGATCCCCGAAAGGACCGCCGGCTGAGGTTCAAGAAGAAATTCGGCAACTGCGACGACTACAACGATTTCCGCGAATTACTCGCGCGCGAGGACGTCGACGGCGTTCACGTGGCAACCGCGGACCACTGGCACGTACCGATCGCCCTGCACGCCGCGAAGGCCGGCAAGGACATGTATGTCGAGAAACCGCTCGGGATCTCGATCGTTCACGACCTGGAGGCCCGCCGTATCGTCGACCGGTACAAGCGGATCTTCCAGTACGGGGCGCAGCAGCGGTCCCAGACGCACGTGCGGCTCGGCATCGAGCTGGTACTCAACGGCCATATCGGCGAGGTCAAACAGGTCTACGTCTGGGCCCCCAAGGGCATTGCGGGCGGCAGTCCCGAACCGGTGCTCGATGTCCCCGAAGGATTCGATTACGACCTGTGGCTGGGACCCGCGCCGCAGGCGCCGTTCTGCCGCGACCGCTGCCTGGGATCGGGCTCCAAAAACGGCATATTCCACATTTACGACTACGCGATCGGTTTCATCGC
This sequence comes from uncultured Planctomycetaceae bacterium, assembly GCA_964557575.1. Classification (GTDB taxonomy): domain Bacteria; phylum Planctomycetota; class Phycisphaerae; order SM23-33; family SM23-33; genus CAZLBC01. The sequence goes on along the minus strand of CAZLBC010000177.1, from coordinate 2,025 downwards.
CGGCTGGGGCGCCCACCCGATGGACATGCTCCAGTGGTGGGCCGACAACGCCGGCATGAAAGAGATCCCCGTCACCTACAAGGGGACGGGCACGATTCCGACGAAGGGACTTTTCAACACCGTCACCCGCTGGGACGTCGACACGACGTACGCCAACGGCATCACGATGCGTTTCATGGACGCACAGACGGCACTGGAGAAAAAACCCCACGAGGGCATCGTCTTCGGTCACGGCACGCTGTTCGTCGGCACCGAGGGCTGGGTGGTCGTGTCGCGCGGCGGCTGGAAGACGTCGTCCGAGGCCCTCAGGAAGAAGGCCAGGAACCCGGGCGGGAAGAAACTCAAGATCAGCGCCGACCAGATCCGGAACTTCGTCGACTGCATCCTGTCGCGGGAGGAGCCGGTGGACAATCTCCACTCGGCCGTGCGGTCCGACGTGGCGACGCACCTTGCGGAGATCTCGATCCGGACGAAGCGGTCGATCACGTGGGACCCGCAGAAGGAGACCATCGTCGGCGACGACGAGGCCGTGAAGCTCATGCGCCGCGAGATGCGGTCGCCGTGGACGCTTCGGGATTAACAGGGCACCGGCATAAACGTAACGCCGAGGAGCCGTATTCCCATGCACGACCCGAGAAATGCAGGACCGGCGAAGATACCACCGGTTATACGCAGCCGGCTGGTCGCGGTCCTGCTGGCCGCCGTCACGGCGGCCTGCGCCACGACCGGCGAAACCGGCCGTGACACCATCTCCCTCGCCGGCACCTGGCGATTCCGTCTCGATCCCGACGACGTCGGCGTCTCGCAGCAGTGGTTCGCGCGGGAACTCGCCGATACCGTTACCCTGCCCGGCACGACCGACGAGAATCACAAGGGCATCCGGAAAGACGAGCGGCGCGACGACCGGCTCTCCCGCGTCTGGTACTGGAAGGGGCCGGCCTGGTACCGGCGCCGCGTGACGATACCCGGGAGGTGGAAGGGCCGGCGGATCGCGCTGTTCCTGGAGCGAAGCAAGAACACCCGGGTCTGGGTCGACGAGACGTTCTGCGGCTGGGAGGACACACTCAGCGCCCCGCAGGTCTTCGACGTGACCGCCGCGATGACGCCGGGCCGGCACACGATCACGGTGCTGGTCGACAACGCACGGCTGCCGCCGGTCGGCCCGTCACACGCCGTCGACGAGCGGACGCAGACCAACTGGAACGGCATCATCGGCCGGATCGAGCTCCGCGCCGCCGACCCGGTCTGGCTGAAAGACGTTCAGGTCTATCCCGACGCCGGCAGAAAACAGGCGACGGTTCGCGCGGTCATCGGCAACATCACGGACGCGGCGGCCGCCGGACGAATCGCGGTCGGGTGCGAAAGCGGCAACGTCGAGAGGCCGTCTACGTTCAAGACGCGATCCATTCCGGTCACGGCCACCGGCCGGGAGACCGCCGTCACGTTCACGTATCGACCGGGCGAGAACGTGCCGCTCTGGGACGAGTTCCGGCCCGCCCTGCTTCGCCTGCATCTCGACCTGGAAACGACGGCGGGCGGACGGACGTATCGCGACCGGCGAACCGTGACCTTCGGGATGCGCGACTTCGCGACGGATGGGAACCGCCTGACCGTCAACGACCGCACCGTCTTTCTGCGCGGCAAGCTCGACTGCTGTTTCTTCCCCCTGACCGGCTATCCGCCCATGGACAAGGCCGGGTGGCTGCGCGTGCTGTCTATCGCCCGATCGTACGGGATCAACCACTACCGCTTTCATTCGTGGTGTCCGCCGGAGGCGGCCTTTGCGGCGGCCGACGAACTGGGGGTGTACCTGCAGCCGGAGCTGCCGAACAAGCGCAGCGCATTCAACGCGCCCGAGAGCGACGCGGCGGCCTGCCACAACATCGACCGGCTCGATATGAAAAGCACCGAGACCGCGGTCTCGCTCTACGACTACGGCACGCGCGAGAGCGAGCTGATCTTCAGGCACTTCGGCAATCACCCGTCGTTCGTCATGTACACCCTCGGCAACGAACTGGGTCGCCG
>CAZLBC010000176.1:0-5347 GCA_964557575.1 uncultured Planctomycetaceae bacterium | reverse complement strand
AGCGATTGGATCGGAGGTTATCTTTACCTCTACCGACGTGAGCCTTAACGTCGCTTCATACACGGTAACTCCGCGGGGCGCTCTTCGGGCAGTTGCTTGAGAAGAGCCTTGGCCCCTGCGTGGCCGCGGTCGGCGGCGAGGGTCAGCCAGTACCTGGCCTTTTGGTCATTCTTCCCGCCAACGATGGGAAAGCCGTCCGCGTACAGCCGGCCCATGGCGACCAACCCTTCAAGCGAATGGTGCCGGACCGCCTTCTTTATCTGCCGGACGCCCGCCCTCGCTGCCGCTGTCTGCCCGGGGCTGTTGCTATGCTGCCACACGTTGGTGAATCCCACGTACGCCAGGGCGTCCGTATGCCCGGCGGCCGCTGCCGTCTCAAGCAACTTAAACGTGGCGCGGTCGCCGCCGGAAGACCTGTCCGCCAACGAGAGGTCCTCCCTGGCTCGCGCGTAGAGCGCCTCCGGGTCTTTGGTCTTGGCTACATCCTTGAAGGCCTGCTTAACCTTGTATTCCCAAAACTCTCGCATGGTGCATCTGTAGCCGTGTTGCTTGTCCACCATCTCATTGTTGCCTTCGGGCGAGGCGATCAACGCGCGATAGAGCTTGATGGTCAGGCAGCGTTGCGCTGTGGTGGGCTTCTGGACGGCCTCGAGTGCAGCCAGGGCGCGCTTCAACAGCGGCCAGGCCTCCTTCGGCCTGGCGGGGATTCCCGGCCTGCCGACCGCGCGAAAACGGCCCAGGGCGTACAGGATCCTGGGCGCGGGGTTCTTCCTGGACGCCTCTTGGACGAGCAGCTTTTCGGCTTGCTCAAAGCGGCCGTACCAGTTGTAGGCGACGAAGCGTTCATAACCGTCTTTGATGACTGAATAATCCCCTGGCTCGCGGAACAGTGCTTCCAGCTCGGCCTTCGTGAAGACCTCCGTACCGGTGAGGCGCTGACGTGCCTGGCGCAACTTCTGCTTCATGTGCTCGCGCGTGAAACGCCGCGCCGTTGATGCCAGGAACTCTTGGATATATTCCTCCGCGTTCTCGCTTTTGGCCGCCTTCTGCTGCAACGCGCCGTAGAACGACCGCCATTCTTCCTCCGTGAACCCGCCGAGCTTCTTCAACTCGTTTAGTGTGTACGGCTCGGGGGCGGCCTTGGCAGGAGGTCCCGCTGGCGCCTTCGCTGCTTCCCACAGGATCTCCACTTTGGGCGGGTGTGTCAGCAGCTTGTCGAGGCGATAGTACTTCAGCCGCTTGATTTCGCCGGCGATCGTTTTTTTCCTGACTTCATCCAAGAGGTAGCACGTCGCATCCTTCCGAAGCGCCTTGCGGAAGGCCCACTTGTAGTCCTGATAAAATTTCTCTATCTCTGCTTGACTGACTGTGCATTCTGACCCAGGTCGATGATTCTTCCGTACCCATTCACTGATGGAAAAATATTTTTGAACTCCCTTGTCCTCAATAATAGTCTTCAATAATTCTTTATCTTCTAAACCAACTACAAATAATTCAGATAGTTTCACCTTATTTCTTTCACAAAACTCTGTGATCTTTTTGGATAGCAATGGAGTATCTAATTTTTGTAGTGCAATGTCCTCAAAGAATTCCTTCTCTATACAAAAGAGAACATATCGATACAAGCATTGCGATGTGTACCTAACATGTGCCTCTTTCACAAATGGATTATACGCTAATCTATACAGGTGAGAGTAAATGGACTTCAAATCTAGTGGATACTCCGTTCCATCAATTCGGAGACTTTTTGGAAATGTCTTCGGAGAACGGACGGGAACTACTGGGAGTACTGTGCTTTCAGCAGCTAATTCCTGAGGACAGTGAGGATATAATAATTGTAATCCGTCGGAGCATTGCACGAAAATACGGGGTGAGGGTAAGTATTTCACGATGGCAGAAGTGTAAATCGATCCCTTTTGTTTTTTTACTCTACCAAGGAGTTCTTTGGCTGGTTTAGATGGTTCTTTCACGATCAAGCTGTGTGATTTGTCCCCATGCTGCTGAACAAAAAGACAGCCTTCCCCGGCAAGTGTTCTGATGTTTGTCCAAGAAGTATGGATCTGAGAATAGATCGAGACCTCTCGTCCTGTGCGTCCCGACACACTACGTTTTTTTACGGGGAAACGTAAGGCTTCGACGGACGAGAATTGTCTGTCTGGATTGCCGTAGTCCGTGAACAAAACCCTGTTTGTAAAGAGTAATATGGAATCCTGTTCTTTGGCATATACAATGGTGTGGCTCGTTCTTTCCGGAATAAAGCTCAATACATCAGCTGGACATTCACGAGTAGCCCAAATAACGCTCGTAGCGCCCTTTGCGGATTGCACTATTAATGTATAATCGGGGCTGGCTCCATTTTTTCGCAGTGTCAAAGATAGAAGAGAGTACTTGATATTCTCAGAAGACGGCCCACGGACATGTATGGTCTTTATGACTTTGGCTTTGTCTATGTGCTTTGATAATGCCTCTCTTTCGCTCTCCTTTAGCCGCATACGTGATGCTGGGCCGCAATAGCCTGTTGCAGCAAAACAATTGAACAACATGCTCACCAGCAAAACCCATTTCAAAGACGGGGTGCTATGACAAAGTGATTTTGTAACATCTTCGAGATGGCAACTAGATGGACAAGTATCTTTCATTGGCGTATCCCTAGAATATCATGGCAATGTGTGTAAGCTAATGTTGTCAGAGGCGTTGCAATGGGGAGGGTTTGGTATCAAAGACAAAGGTGTCTTCTCAAACCAACCATCAAGAGCCTTGCTTCTGTAGCGGGTCCAATCATGGGCAGTCATTCCATATGAAGGATCGTATATGGTGCCACCATATTCTGCCAGAGCATGAGTCCAAAAATACGCTCTGGGGTTTGAATTCCCCTGCCCGGCGACACCATCTTCGTCAGTATATGTACCAGGACCATGCGGATAGTCTGTTGATCCACCCGATGGGTGTCTCGGAAAATCCCAGTTTTTTACAAGAAATCCATATCCAGAATACGATTTGATGATAAAACGACTAGAAACAGTAATTCCTTGTCTCGCCATAAGATCGATAAAAAATGGTGCCCAATCCCCACATCGCCCCCCCGATAACCTGAGTAATTGGGCTGTTCCTTGAGTACCATATGAAGGATGGGTTGCAGCACTACCCCAATATGTCATAGGCGTTGTATTTCCTTTCCTGCATACACTCTGATCGGTAAACTCCCGCCAAATAGATTTTACAATTTGTTTTGCCTTTCTTTTATTGCGAGCTTTTTTACATCCTATGTAAAAAACAGTTTCAAAGCTCGCATCAGTGGAGTTCCAAGTCAGGTGCAGCTCGCTGGTGGTTCGTCCAGCGTCGCTCCAATACAGGTCGCCGGCAGCGTCGCCGAAGCCGACCTTCTGGATCAGCTGGAACGTATCTTTGTAACGTACGACGTTATGACCCTCGAATGGTGATGCGGCCGTAAGGCGAGCGCTGTTGCTGATATTAGCACCCGACGCATCGAGCGCACCGGGCGTGCTCCAATCACCGAACAGATCATACCAGAAGGTATCCGGGCAGAACTTGACCTGTGCCACGCCTACAATGTCGTATGGAATGCGACTGGCGGCATCTCCTTTGTCGAGCTGGAACACCAGGTTGCCGGCGTCAATGGCCAGGGTGGCCCTGCTCTGGTAGGCGATTGGATGATAGTGTTTGCTATCATCGGCATTCGCGTCGGGCATCTCGGTAGCCTCTGCGGTCCCGTCGAGGTCGTCATCCTGCCAATCCACACCGGAGTAGGCGGCACCGGTGACGTCATGGTGGATGGTGATATCGCCTTCGAACTGGATGGAAAAGACCTTGGGGGTCACAACGCTTATCTGCATCTTCCGTTCAGAGGTTCCCAGCTTGGCCGTGACCACATAATCGCCGACCGTGTCGGACTTGAACGCCCATTGATCCGGCGCGTCGGGTTGCTCGGCCTCGTTTCCCCAGAGGGCTGGGCAGTCCCACGAAAGGTTGTCCCCCAGCCATGTGGTATCGTCGCACGCCGGGTCCGGCACTGCCGTCAGCGTTACGGTAGTGTTCGGCGAGGCGAAGACAGTCTGGTCGTCTCCGATTTCTGAATCCGTGGTTGCTTCGGAACTCTTCACGACTGTACCCGCCTGGTTGGCGCATGTGATTCTCGCGATTTCGACGACCACGACGGTGGCCGATCGCGACGACTCTCCACATGCGGCGCGGATCGTGTACGTCCCGGCAGTCCATGGGTTCCCATCGGCATCTTTGCTGAACGTGTATCGCTGACCGGTCGTTTCCTGCTCGACCTCCGCCTCACTTCCTCTTGCGACGTACCATTCTGGCCTGCCGTCGGGGAAATCGGCGCTGTCGGGATCTGGGTTGGCCTTAAAGTACACGGTGCCTCCAAGGGCCATATAGATCGTGCCTGTTACGTCCTCGGAAGACACATACCAGTGTCGTTTGTACTGCAGAGGGTCTTTGATACCGATAGCGGTCAGCGTAACGGTTGTGCTATATACCGTATCCGGGACGCTCCCGGTCCCGGGCGCGCAGGGCCATGAAATCTTTGCTTCAACAACAATATCGTAATATCCCGGGTTGCCAGATTCGGCGCTGAAATCTGCACTATCGCCATTTCCGGTAACTTGCGCATCAGTCCCGTCGTCTTCAGCTATTTCCCACTCAATCGTGGGATCTTCACTCTGCCCCTCCTTTTCTTCTTTTGTTCTCGGATCATCCGGTATCGTTGTTACAAGTTCGGCCGTTCCTTCCTTACCGACGCACACTACTAATTTCTTGCGTTTGACCGTTATATCCCCCCGTGTTACAGCACACAGAGCTAACACGATACACAATACCGATATTACTGTAACTCCACCCATGAATTGCTCACCATATTTCTTTCTTCGGTGCATGATTTCTCCTTTCAGAGACGCCTCCCTCAAAACCGCCCGGGGAGCCATTGCAGACCCATGTTCGTGACGCAACTCCTTTTTTTACGTTCCGGAAACGCTTTGCTTTTCCGTTCCGCCGATTTCTGAGGGAGGCGTCTTCAGACTAACATTTATTTCACCGGTTTCATTATTTGCGAATCCTTCTATTACATTCCTGCAGGGGAATACTCAGGGCCTGCTGAACAAGTCGGCCGTCGACGAGAAAAAGATACGTTTTTCGCAGATCAAGGAAGTCGAAGCAGACGATTCTATATGAATCGTCGATGGAGACTGACGATGAGATGCGGAAAAATATCCTTTCGCAGATAGGTCCGAATTGTTCAGCAGCCCGTACTTAATTTCACTTTTCATCAGCCTCCAGCCTGTCCTTATTCGCCCGTTCCCATTCTTCAGGTGTTTCATAG
>CAZLBC010000175.1:0-5411 GCA_964557575.1 uncultured Planctomycetaceae bacterium | reverse complement strand
TAAAAGCGACGGGAGAACAGGGCACGTCGATCCTCGGCGCGAATGCAACCGGCAGACCCAAGGCCCTATCCGTTGCGTACACGGTTGAAGGGGTGTTCGTTAACGAGGGAGGAGGAAAGGGTGAAGTCAAAACCTGGACGGCGGAGTATGATACTCCGCGAGTGGAAATAATCGCTATACCAAAGTATATATATGCAGATGCCACCGCAGCTGTGCCCGTCAAATTCCAAGTCAAGGATCTGGGTGATGAAGTGGAACTGACGGAGGTCATAGTTCGCTTCTACGTCAATGATTTCCCTGCATTCGAGTACAATGCGACTCAGTCCTTCGCGGCAGCGCACAGCAAGACGGCAACGTGGCACGTCAACGACGGCATGGGAGCAACGAGCGGAAATGGAATTACCGATACATATGTTGCGTGGATCCCGATAACAGCCGCTACATTCAAGCACAGCAACTGTGACGTGCAGCATGATACCACATCCAATGCCTTATTCGTCGTAAAGGTCAAGGCCAAGACTGCGGGATCGGAAATGCCGGCAATTGCGGTAGCCAGCAAGAGCGATGGAGCGCATGCTCGTCCGACGGTATTTGGCGATAAGGAAGTGGAGGTTATAGAGATCGGCCAGAACCCCAACCAAGAAGTAGGAGAGCAGTGGTCAGTGATGAAGGCCGCGACAAAGCAGACGGCCATCCATCGGCAAGCGGCCATCCAAGCCGATCACCTCTGGAATAGCCTCAATGGAGGAGGGCCGTGGGGCGGCAAGATGCACCCTTACAAGATTGCTACGGGGCGCCAAGGTGTCTTGGCTTTGGATTGGGATGACTGCATCATGGAAGTGCTGCGATCCGATACTATCAGAGAGACCAAGACATGGCTCAAGGATGACTGGTCCTTGACAGGCGAACTTACCCACAAGGTCAGAATCAAGGTGGCGGGAGAGACGATAGGTTGCTACTTCGGTGTATCATGGCCTCATCATTCCGGCAATGTCCCGGTCTTGGGTGGCCCTGGCATGCGTCTGGATAAGAACAGTGGCGTAGCCAATATCACGCTCTTCAACAGCGGGAAAGCGACTGCCAAGATTGAGGATGCTGATGGTGATAACAGCCTTGGCATGACGCTTGCCAGCACTGCGTTTAGCATTGGCGGCGCCCTCGCCACCGGCGGATGGTCGATTGCATTGAACATTTCGGGGGCTGCCCTGTCCCTGGCGAGCGATTTGAGTTCACCACAGCCAGAGGGTGCCGGACATGCAGCCGTTCACTTTATCTGGCTTGACCAACTCCCCGGCCAGGCGAATCCAACCCGCTTCCAGAAACATCAGCCATATGAGGCGACGAATAACTTCAACCCACCAGAGGCGAGCCCCAGAGAGATGAATAGGGCCAGTGTGCCGCTGGTGGTTGGTGGAACATACGTTGGGCATGTTGTTCTGAACACGGCTATCTGCAAGACTAGCGTGAATTGGTACACCTGGTGTCAGATATGGGGCAGTGCAAAGTATTTTCTCGATGATGAGGAATGGTCCGGCAATACGGTTAGTGTGTACTCCGCAATTACTGACTAGTGCAATCCCAGATTATTCCGTTTTTGTTGCCAGATGGGACATCTACTATGGAACGAGTATATGATGCTCAACAGCGTGTTATGCACGATGGCGTGCGAGCTTGTCAGCCGGTGGGAATTCTTATTGGGCGCGTGCTTCTTTGTGTCGCCGTGTTTGCCATCTTATCGGCGCGAGTAGCTTTGGCTGAGGCTGAGCCGCCAACTCTCGGATTGGTGTGGGGCGGGATCGATGAGGATAGCATGATGGCAACCTCGTGGGTCACTGTCTATTCTGGAGACAAACTCGTATTCCGGGGCGAAACACGCTTTCGTGAGCCCATGGTGGTGGGTGATGTGCCACCCGGTCGAGTCAAGGTGGTTGTTCTGCCTAAGGTCTCTCGCACAGGCGAGGGTTATGAAGGTTCCACGGAAGTGGACATGGCAAAGACTGGAATGACAACAGCAAGAGTTCCTGTCACCAAAAGCGAGGGGGTTAGGATAGCCGCAATTATACGTGATGTTGACGGTATGCCCCTGAAGGGTACGGTAAAAATTAATGACGTAACTGACAAGGAATTGCAATTGATGTCTTCCGCGGAGACATCCGAGGACGGGCAACTTGTTTTTGTGGGATATATAGGAAGGACGTATCGCATTGTTGTGATTCGCGCCCGTCATCAGATCCTAACTTACACCTCGAAGCCTATCACCGCGGCCAAGAGCATGGAACCTTTCACGTGGCAACTTGACCATGGCCCGATTCTGCGGCTGCGTTTCTGGATCGTCATAAACGGTGATAGGCGAGTCGCCGATAGTCCTCATGTTAATTTTAGGCCAGTGCCGCGGCCACAGACCGGTATGAGTGCCGGCATGTTTCAGGTTAAGGGGTCAGAACTGGAGCTAAGTAAATCTCAAGGGCTCCTCGCTGATGCAGATGCCGTCAAGCTGACATATGTTCCGCAACAGGAGAGTGATTCGTATGTTATAGCCAAGAACGGCCGTATCGCCTTGACCAAGGATGAAGAGCAGGTTGTCGATGTTGTGCTTGCAGCCAAAGCTACCGGAACGATTTCAGTAGTTGTCGGCGGGCTTGGCGATACCACGCAACTTAAGCTACGTGCGATACACGCTGATACGAAGGCCGCATATGCTCTTAGTGTCACAGATCCGACAACTCTTCCCGCGGGACAGTATACGATTCGAGCGTGGCAGGAAGGGTATCGTCTGGCGACGCATGAAACTGCCATTCTCAAGGATAAGACTGCTAGCGTAAAAGTCGACATGAATCGCGCGCCACTGTACCGACTCCAAGTGCTTGATCATGTCGGCAAGCCCGTTGCTGGTGCCGCTGTGATGCCGATCTATCCGGCTAAGCTTGGCATTCCAAGAGCGGCACAGGAAACTGATCGTGTTGGGCAAGTATCAGTTGCCATAGACGATAGGTTGGAGGCACAGTTAGCCGTTATTACGCCGGCGATGGGGGCTAGAACGGTCCCTTTATCGCCAAAATGGCGAGACGAAGTCGGCAAGATAGAACTGGCGGCACCATGTGAAGCCGTTGGCGAAGTCGACCTGGGGAAGGTGTTAGCAACCGGCGTCCGAGAGGTTGGCTGGAGCGTCATATGGGTCACTGCGCAGCGACCGAGGGTGGTGGTGTATGTGTCCAAGATGCTGGATGGGAAGTACAGCGGCATCCTTCAGCCGGGAGAGTATATTCCCTACCTTGTCCAGGCGAACGAAGCCATTGCCTTGCCGGCCGTGAGTATAGGGGCTGGCGAACGCAAGAAGACTATCAAGCGTGTTGAAATAGATGCCAAGGAGTGGAGAAACAGAAAGACGCTTGGGGAGCATGAAATCCGATGACAAGCCGAGCATTGACAGCACTATGCGTGTTCTGTGGCGGCGTCCTTGCGGTCACGAAGTGTGCTGCGGCCCAGGACAATACGAGAGTACGGATTGTCGTAAGTCATGCGGTGAGTGCAACCATGGTATTGGACTGGGTTAATGCATTTGAGCGAACAAGCTCCGGTGCGGGTATTGTGGCGGTCGCTGAAGAACGACCCCGGACGGATGGCATTAGGCGATTCGTCAAAGGCGAATACGATGTGCTGGTATATCCCGGCCCTGAGTTCAGTGCAATGGAACGGCTATGGATCGAGTGGAAGTTACCTGGTGCACTTGGTAGTTTGGAGGAATATCTGGCCGGACAGATGCGGATATTGGCAGTAACGCACAGGACTAATCCGGTATCACAGGTGACCATTGGCCAACTGCGCGAGGTAATCGCCGCGCGCCGCAAGCCCATCGGATGGGGCGACCTTGGAGGCTGGAATCGAGAGATATTGTTGCATGTGCCGATAGAGGAATCATGGGCGCATCAGATGCTAAAGGCAGCAATTCTTGCAAACATAGATGGAGTTGCAGGCACGATAGTCGGGTGGGAGCCTGTTCGGCCGGATGCGGAGGAAGACAAGTCAGGGCAAGAGACTATCGAAAACACAATACGCGATGTCAAGGCTTTGGGCCTGCTGCAATGGATAGGTGGGCTCGATACGAAAGGAGTGAAGGTGTTATCGATCGGTAAGGGCGAAGGTAGCCCATTCGTGGCTCCATTGTTGGAGCCTCGTATTCAGCACGATTACCCGCTGTCAGAATTGTGTATCCTGTACCTTCATCCCAAAGCGGGCGAAGCAGCTAGGGAATTCTGCAAGTTTGCCGTGGGAGAGAAAGGTGCCACCATCGCTGCAAAGTACGGACTTGTTACATCTTGGCATGAGAGGGAGTTTTTGGGAAGTGGGCGGGTAAAGGCCATGAAGGCGGGGAAGGGCGCACACATCCGCATGGTCGGGGACGCGCTGTTCGCCGAGGCCGCGCAGGACCTGGCGGTAGCCTACGTGCGGGCGAAGGAGCCGATTCAACTGCACTACGTGCCGCGTGCGCCGGGCATAGACGCCGGTTACATAAACCGCTTCGTCACTGCCGCGAAACGCAAACAGGATTACGACATGCCGCTGTTTCTCTGCCGCGGGCCGATTGCATCGGAGGACGCAAAAGACCTTGCCGGCCTGAAACAATATACGCTCGCGGCGTCCGCGCCGGTCGTGGTGGTCAACGCGGCCAGTGACATTCAATCCCTTACCCCCGCCGCGGTGGCGAAGATATTCACCGGGCAGGTTACCAAATGGGACGCGGTGTCGGATGCAACCGGTCGCATCGCCGCCTGCGTGCTGAAAAAGGACCCCGCCGTCGGCCGGTATGTCCGTCGGCACGGGGCTGGCCGCATCCCGCCCGCGATTCATCGTTGCGGTGACCGCCGCGGCATCTTCGGGCGTATTGCCTCCGACGTGAAGGCGATCGGCCTGGTCGGCGCCGCGCAACTGGCCGGAGACCGGGATACCCGGCTCAAAGGCCTGCGGGTCGTGCCGATCGAGGGTGCGGAGGGGCCGGTGGTGCCGCGCGCGAAGACCATTATGTCGGGGGCCTATCCATTGGCCGCGGTGATGCATGCGTGTGTCGCCGGGGACGCCGGCGAAGCCGCCGCGGACCTTGTGGCGTTTTTGCGATCCAGGGATGCGCAGGCGGCCTTCGAGGCGTGCGGGATGATCACCGCCGCGACCCGGCTTTATTTACCCGGTGAGGGAGAGAACGCAGCGCCGGGAATACCGACCGGTGAACATGCCGATCAGGGCCAAACCGGTGCGGCGCAGGATAAGAACAAGGAAGAACACACAGTACCCGAATCGGCGGAGAGCGACGGCGTGGGGGGGCTGCCGTTCGATTAGACGTGGATGTATGCTGTCACGCATTTGTCCTTGACACGGGGGAATGTGTTTTCTATGGTATCATACACACTGCACGATGT
>CAZLBC010000174.1:0-5542 GCA_964557575.1 uncultured Planctomycetaceae bacterium | reverse complement strand
GGTTCAAGTTATAACAGATTTCGTTAATGCAAAAACGCCTTGGTATCGTACTAAAATATTTGGGGATTCAAGCATTAACATTGTAGAAATCGGCCTGAAGAAGAAATGGTCTGCAATGGATTCATGTACAAAGCAAACAAAAATGCATAAAAAGGCTAAATTCAAAAGCCATAGAATTAAAGGCAGCGTTGTGCCCGTGACAGAACCGCAACCAATAGATCATACAAAATATAATCATTTTACTACACTAGAATTAGATGAGATAGATAGTTCGAAAACAAAAGGGGTACATATAGATATGGAAGATAAACCAGGATTGTTCCACCCACCTGCAGATGGCGATGTGATTCAACTTGACGCTTATAAAAAGACGATTGGTTTTTATTTCGGTGTATCTTATCCACACAAAAAAGCAAATGTGCTTAAAAAGCAAAAAATAAAATATGGTCTCGATATTCACCGCACACAGGGAACTGGACACCTTACAGCATGGAATGATGGATTCCTTGGTTATGAAATGGATACAAAGGGCAGTTCTGGAGATGATGTGGAAAAATGGATTGTCAAGCTTGGTATAAAAGCAGCTTTTGCAATAGGAGGTTCACTGGCTAGTCCGGGGTGGGGTACGGCTGGAGGTCTGGCGGTTGGTGAATTAATTGCTGAGTCTATTGTTGATGCAATTGATAATGATAACCCGGAAAACAGTGCGGAATTTATCGTGTATTATATATGGTGTGTTACAGGTCATGACGGCGAAGATACGCCTGGTTGGGCAAATGGACAAGAGCCAGATGAAGTTTTCGCGCATGATGAAAGTGAAGAGAAACCAGGAAAGCCCTTACACAGATGTTTTAATAATCCCGGTTTCCCTATTAATGTTGGAAATACGTATACTGGTCATGTTACCATCAATGGTTCAGCGACGTGTAAAAACGTAAGTAGTAGTTTTGCACATACCAGAGGCAGAGTAACAGTAATCTATAAATTAATAAAGAATAGATTCTCAACAAATGGAAGTCTCACTATGAAAAGTGAGTAAATGGTTGGACAATATTGTAAAGTATATTCGAACAAATTTAAAATATATAGCACGCATTGGGGATGTGCGACATGATATGATTACGCTGGTAGGCTGACAATGAAGTTTGGTTATTGAGATGTAAACGCCTTACATTCTACGAAATGAATAGATTAGCAAATATTAGAGGAAAAATCACCATGAAATATACTTCTATCTGCTTTACTGTTTTGATTATATTACAATTCGGGTTTTGCCATCTGTGCTCGGCAAGCGAAGTAAAAGAAAAGACTGTGAGGGAATTGTATATTCTAGTGGACACACCCGTTGAATTAAACGACAATTTACAAGATACTCATATAATTGTTTCCGATGACAAGAAGTGCATAGCTAGCTTTTGTCGTGCTCTACAAATATCAGGCCCGATTGTTCTTGAAAATCCTCCAGTGGGAAGCGTAAATATTAATGTCATTCCAGGCATAGAATATGGAGATGTTAATTCTATTAAAAATAAATACGCGATTTCCGGTCAAACTCGAGTAACAATAAAAAAAAGTGGCAAAACTATTGCTAAGGTCCAAACGCATCTTGTAGATGCGAAAGATTACAATACTATTCAGATTAAATTGTTAGGAATAAATGGAAGGCCTCGTATTGATGCTAGAGGTGTTAAGATTATATGTCGTGATTCATTAAAAATCGAAAAAAATACGCATTTCCAGGCAGACGCCCGTGTTGATTCTGATAATAACGGTGTAATAGCATTCAGGGCATTCAAAGGGCATAAATATAAAATCGTCGATAAGATTTACACGACGGGGGGAATTGTCGAATATGAATATCCCAGTGATATTACCTTTGATTCCGGAGATATTGTATGGAAACTGCAAAAAAGACCATCATTGACAATAGTGTTTAAAAAACATCCAGACGCAAGGAATATAGATGAGCCTCTCAACATACAATCATGCGTCGGGATTACCGTAAAAGATGGCTGGAAAGGTGGTGTCGGTGGTGTCAATGGATTTGCAAACAACAGATTCACATTAATTAAAGATGCTGGTATTTTACGAAATGCAAAGGAATTAAAAATACATGGATTTGGAAGGCCGCCCTGGGAAAATTATAAAATAATAAATCCTGTAATTAAGATTGATGATTCTTCAAATCAGGTTGCGAATATTTACATAGGGGTGAAAAAGGACCCTATGAAAATATTGTTGTCTGTGTCGTGTAACATGCCAGTAGAATTGAAACCGATATATTTTATCAGCAGAAAAAAGGTAAAAGAAATTGGCGGTTGTCTTGAAAACCGTGGAATCAGTATTGATAAATCTAGTAAACTTACTCCCGGTACATATCATCTGGTAGCAGGATGTGATGGCTATAATGTCACAGTTAAGAAAATAAATATCGCGCCGAAAGACAAAAAACATACTGTTAAAATCAAGCTTGAGAAGTCGGTAAAAATAACGGGTGAAATAATAAATGGCGTTACCAATAAACCGTTTTCAGGGATATTCATGGATGTACGTTCTTCCAGATTTCCATCTTTCAGATTCAAAAGTAAGCCATTGCTTTCAAAATACGGACGATTTAATGTCGATCTATTCGACAAACCTGAAAAATCATTGCTGATTGTTGCTCATCGTAAATTGGGATATACAATCGTGCCGTTAGCCGGTTTGAATGTTAACAACAACCTTAGCATATCGTTGTATGGTGTCAGGGTATATGGCAGGCTTATGTTGACAAAAAAGTTAAAATCATTGAGAACTGGAAATTGGGACATTTATTGGATATCTATGCAATATCCTGGATTTACGGCCAACAGCCTTAACAATTTCAAGGGAAATGACTATTCTATTTATCTGGTTCCTGGTGAATATGAAATTTATGTGCGACCCGATAAACGCAGCTACAACAAGTCGGGAATAATAAATAAAGGTAGCTATACTAAGGTGGGTAGTATAAAAGTAGAAAAAGACAAGCCTGAGCAAAAAAATAATATTATAATCGATGAGAATAATTGGAAGAAACGAATTGATCTAAAAAGATGGTAATGCGTGATCAGCTAATTGCCAATAATATCTGTGGCGTTATACGAGGAAATAGTATAAACTGGCGTTGATGTGATCATATGTTAATTCAGTATCGAAATGTTCTTTCAGGTCCAAGCGGAAAGCCTCAAATGATGATGTTATTAAAAGCACGATATACAACAGCAATTGCATCTGTGATATTCATAGGTATTTCTATCACATATGCTGATGATACAATAAAAATCAGCGTTGTTAATCGTTATCAACCGTATATTAATGATCTAATCGACGCTTTTCTCAAGGAAAAGGCCTGTAAACAATCATTAAAAGCATGTAACGGTGGGTCAGAATCGCCCAATGTTGCAAATTATGCGAATCAAAAATATGATATTATGTTATTCCATGACAAATTTACAGATTATGAATGCGTCCACATAGAATGGAAAATGTGCCCGCTCAAGACAATATGGTCCAAGTACAGATATTTTCTCGGACAAAAGAGAATGATTGTAATAGCGTCTAATGAACTGAGGGATGTAAAGTCCCTAAACTTAAATGACCTTCTTTATTATCTCACTAATCATAATAAAGAAGATAGTTATAAGCACACGCTTGGTAAAATAAAAACAGTGTTTGCCCCTGATGAATATGCTCCAGAAATGAAGGATAAAATAACAACTGTAAAATATATGAATACGAACCCTTGTTCCATTGATTATGCCCTTTTTGCCAATACTCTCCTGACAAGATTTAAAACGCGAGAGAAATATCAATTTACTCAATTCGCTGGTCATGATACGTGGATAATAAATAAGAGTAAATATGAATCTTGCAAAAGCACTGATGAAATTATAGATAATGTATACAAGCGTCAAAATGCAATCGGTGTAATTCCTTATATGCTACGTCCTGTTGGACACAAAAATCGCGTTACTATTATTTCTTTACAAAAGAATGATGATTCATGCCCTGTGTTTCCGCCTTTAAAGCCAATTATAAATAAAGATTACCCGTTCTCACTGTCAATCAGCCTTTTTGTGCATCCTGAATCACCGGATATTGCGCATAAGTTTTGTGCGTTTTGTGTTTCTGAGTCTGGTGCCAGAATCTCAGAGAAGTATGGCTTCATCACCCCCTGGCACGAAAGGCAGTATTACGCCGACCAGCGGGTAAAGGCCATGAAGGCGGGGAAGGGCGACCATGTCCGCATGATCGGCGACGCGCTGTTCGCGGAAGCCGCGCAGGACCTGGCGGTAGCCTACGTGCGGGCGAAGGAGCCGATTCAACTGCACTACGTACCGCATGCGCCGGGCATAGACGCCGGTTACATAAACCGCTTCGTCACTGCCGCCAAACGAAAGCAGGACTACGAGATGCCGCTGTTTCTCTGCCGCGGGCCGATTACACCGGATGGCCCCAAGGACCTTGCCGGCCTGAAGCAGTACCGGCTCGCGGCGTCCGCGCCGGTCGTGGTGGTCAACGCGGCCAACGATATTCCATCCCTTACCCCCGCCGCGGTGGAGAAGATATTCACCGGCCGGGTCAGACAATGGGACGCGGTATCGGATGCAACCGGTCGCATCGCCGCCTGCGTGCTGCAAAAGGATCCCGCCGTCGGCCGGCATGTCCGCCGGCACGGGGCCGGCCGCATCCCGCCCGCGATTCATCGCTGTGGTGACCGCCGGGCACTCTTCGGGCGGATTGCCGCCGACGTGAAGTCGATCGGCCTGATCGGCGCCGCGCACCTGGCCGGTGGCCGGGATACCCGGCCCGCGGGCCTGCGGGTGGTGGCGATCGAGGGCGCGGTGGGGCCGGTGATGCCGCGCGTGAAGGCCATGATGTCGGGGGCCTATCCGCTGTCGGCGGGGATGTATGCGTGTGTCGCCGGGGACGCCGGCGAGGCCGCCGCGGACCTCGTGGCGTTTTTGCGATCCGAAGACGCGCAGGCGGCCTTCGAAGCGTGCGGGATGATCACCGCCGCGACCCGGCTTCGGTTACCCGGGGAGGGAGAGAACGCAGCGCCGGGAATGCCGGCCGGTGAAGATGCGGACGGAAAGAGTGATCAGGCTGAAACCGATGCGGCGCAGAGCAAGGAAGAACAGACAATACCCGAATCGGCGGAGGGTGACGGCGTGGGGGGGCTGCCGTTCGATTAGGCGTGGATGTTCGCGGGGATTCGCGGTAGGGTAGTTTCGCCGGAGCTCCATGTGTCCCGGATCAGTTCACGTAATACAACATTCACGTATTTGTCCTTGACAGGCAGGGGGGAATGTATTTTTATTGGTATTTTACATACTGCACGATGTGTGCAGGCGGGGCCCGAAAAGGGTTTTTGGACTGAGCACAAAGGACCGCTGAAATGTCCCCGTTGAACACGAGATATTCCCTGTCTGCCGTACTTCTCTTTTGCGTCCCCGCGGTAGTGTATGCCTCCCCCGACCCGGCGGAAGCCCGCATCGCCCAAGGGTGGCACCGCTTCTAC
>CAZLBC010000173.1:0-5608 GCA_964557575.1 uncultured Planctomycetaceae bacterium | reverse complement strand
GGGCGGGCAGGAGGAGAACCGCTGCGATCGCGAAGTGTGTTCGGGATGTTCGGGATGTTGCTTTCATTGGAAGCCTTTCGTGATTGTGGGGGTAGGGGGCATTATACACGTCTGGAAAAACGGGTCATGGAAAAACAGGTCTGCCCAACCCGCTGAGCGTACTGGTGTTTCCTGCGGGATATGGAAGTACGTTTCTGATTTGTCGGCAACAACAGTGCATACCAATCTAGCAATTGAAGAGAGAACGGGGCGTGGAGGGAGAATAACAATTTCTAATAACGGCTTTCGACCAGGTAAATCCGCGTGATTATGGGTTTCTTGAGTGGAAAGCTGCTGCTAAAAAAGTTAACTTGAACATCTGATGACAGAAAGGATGTCTTTCATTATTAACAATCACCGCGAAGTCAGAACAGTCAAATAGTCTATGACTACGCAATACCACAGCCAGTACTGGGCTCACGCCTTGACGCTCCGCGGGTCAGGGGGAGATATTGCGGCACTGTCCAGGTCAATTGCGAACGCCCGGGTCGACCTCAACCCCCATCAGATAGATGCTGCCCTCTTCGCCCTTCGCTCGCCATTTACAAACGGCGCTGTCTTGGCAGATGAAGTCGGACTGGGCAAAACTATTGAAGCCGGGATCGTCCTGTCGCAACGCTGGGCAGAACGCCGACGGCGCATTCTTATCGTCGTTCCCGCCATGCTGCGCAAGCAGTGGCAGCAGGAACTAAGTGAGAAGTTCTTCTTGCCGTCAGAAGTCTTGGATTCACGTGTGTTCAACCGGCTTAAGAAGAACGGGGTGGTGAATCCGTTTGATCTTACAGACAAGGTGGTTATTTGCTCATACAACTTCGCTGCCGCCAAGACTGCCGAAGTGTCGCAGGTCCCATGGGATACTGTTGTTATTGACGAAGCGCATCGACTCCGAAATGTCCATCGTTCCCGCACGCGTCTGCGGAACAATCCGGCGGCTCGCAAGACGATGGCGCATAGGATAACCGATGCAGTTGGTCAGGCACCAAAGCTTCTATTGACTGCCACGCCGCTGCAGAACTCGCTGCTTGAACTTTTCAGCCTCGTAAGCGTAATTGACCCGCACGTTTTTGGCGACATTGCCTCATTTCGCGAGCAGTTCATCAAAAATCCGGATGAAGTCAGCCGGAATATGCATCTGAAACAGCGTATTGCTGCCGTCTGCACGCGAGCGTTACGCAAGCAAGTAACCGAATATATACCCTTCACAAATCGCGTTCCCATCACGCAGGAGTTTTTACCCACCGACGATGAGCAAACTCTGTATGATGAGATCACAACCTACCTACAACGTGAAGTGCTCTATGCCCTCCCTGCGAGTCAACGACAGTTAATCACGATGGTATTGCGCAAGTTGCTCGCATCGTCTACCTTTGCCATCGCCCGCACTCTCCGCAGGCTTGCAGACCGGCTGGAGAACCTGCGCGACGAGCTTGACCTTTTGGATGACGATGACATAGAAGGCGTTGATGAATTGGCGGATGAACACGCTGAAAATGCAGACCCTGACACCGAATGTGAAATCGACCCGGAGAAGCTTAAGGTCGAACTTGCCGACCTGCGCCGCTATGCCGAACTTGCTTCCCGGATCAGCCACAACGCCAAAGGGGAAAAACTCCTGCCCGCTCTACAGATTGCATTCATTCGCGCCCAGGAACTCGGTGCGAAACGCAAGGCTGTCATATTTACCGAGTCTCGCGAAACGCAAATGTATTTGTACAATTTGCTGAACACAAGCGGGTATGAAGGGCAGGTCGTTACCATCAACGGTACAAACAAGCAGCCGCACCATGCGGTAATCTACAAGCGATGGCTCGCCAAGCATGAAGGTACAGAGCGTGTCACCGGCTCGCGAGCCATAGACATGAAAGCGGCCATTGTCGAAAACTTCCGCGACGAAGCCACCATACTCGTGGCTACTGAAGCTGCCGCCGAGGGTGTAAACCTGCAGTTTTGCTCGCTCGTGGTCAACTTCGATTTACCGTGGAATCCACAGCGCATCGAACAGCGCATCGGTAGATGCCATCGTTACGGTCAGAAGCATGATGTTGTTGTAGTGAACTTCCTAAACCTCCGCAATCAGGCTGACAAACGTGTTTATGAGCTCCTGAGCGAGAAGTTTAAGCTGTTCGATGGCGTCTTTGGTGCCTCAGACGAGGTATTAGGTGCTCTTGAATCCGGCGTAGACATAGAGCGGCGTATCGCTGAGGTGTACCAGACGTGCCGGACAAGCACGGACATCAAGGCGGCGTTCGACGCATTGCAAGCTGAACTCGATGCCAAGATTCAAGTCCGACTTGCGGCGACGCGCCAGGCACTCATGGAACACTTCGACGAAGACGTGCGGTCCCGCCTGAAACTCAGCCAGGAGAAGACCATCGAATGCCTGTCCCAGCGGGAGCGATGGTTGCTTGAGCTGACGCGGGTCGAACTCAACGGCCAGGCACGCTTCGATCCGCAGCGGCCGCGTTTTCAGTACTCCGGCCCCGATGCCCGTCAGCGCTGGTACAACCTGGACTGGAAAGAAGCCGAAAACGCCGACGAGCACTTCTATCGGCCCGACCATCCGCTCGCGCTTCGATTGATCAACCAGGCGATTGGCCGGCAGCTGCCCGCCGCTGAGGTTGCGTTCGACTACACGAACCATCCTTCCAAGATCAGCGTCCTCGAACCGCTGGTCGGCCAATCTGGCTGGCTCGAAGTCTCCAAGCTCACCGTGATGGCCGTTGAGGTCGACGAGTTTCTGATCTTTGCCGGTAGAACAGATCATAACCATACTCTGGACGAGGATATGTGCCGCAAGCTCCTGTCACTGCCCGCCGAGGTTGAAGCCGAAACTGCCGACGTGCCCAGCCTGGCCGCGTTACGTGAGGCCGAAGTAAGCGCCCGGTTGGCGGAGATCGACACTCGCAACTGCCAGTTTTTCGACGAGGAAGTCCTCAAGCTCGACCGCTGGAGCGAAGACCTGAAGCTGTCGCTCGAACACGAGATCAAGGAACTCGACAAGCAGATTCGCGAGCTGCGCCGCACGGCCGCTCTTGTCCAGTCCCTCCAGGAAAAGCTGACCTACCAGAAGCAACTCCGCGACATGGAACGCCGCCGCAACTTGAAACGCCGAGAACTGTTCGACGCCCAGGATACCATTGATCAGCAACGCGAAGAGCTGATCGGCAAGATCGAAAAGCAGTTGAAACACAGCAGTGAAGTGAAGTCTTTGTTCACGCTGCAATGGAGGTTGGCATGACAACGGAGGAAAAATATCCATTCGGCCGCAAAGAAGGGTTGACGCTGGAGTTCAAGCGTGCAAACGACCGCTTGCCGTCGAACTTCTTCGATACCGTCTGCGCGTTTCTGAACATGGACGGTGGGTTGATCGTGCTCGGTGTTGAAAATGACGGCACGGTGTCAGGAGTGAACCCGGATGCAATCGGGCTCGTGAAGGCCGATATCGCCAATCTGTCGAACAACCCTCAGAAGCTCGATCCGCCACATCTGCTTTTCCCCCACGAGGAACAGATCGGTGACAAGTGGGTGGTCAAGGTGCTCGTGCCTGCCAGTTCGCAGGTGCATCAGGTGGGGCGCAGCGTCTTTTTGCGCAGTGAGGATGGCGACTACCGAATCAAAGGCGTTAACTCCCTGGCCGGATTGATGAACCGCAAGCTGAGTTTCTTTACCGAGCAGCGGGTCTATCCCTATCTGGGCATGAACGATCTCGATCCCGCCCTGTTCGAGAAGGCTAAGAATTTGATGCTGGGCCGTCAGCAGCAGCATCCCTGGGCCAATCTGCCTCTCGAAGAATTGCTCAGGGTCGCGGGCTTCGTCCGACAGGATTATTCCACCGGCAAGCCCGGTTACACCTTGGCCGCCGCTCTCATGTTCGGCTACGACACGACGATCCAGAGTATCGTGCCAGGGTATAAGTTCGACGCGCTCCTGCGCCGCCACGATACCGAGCGCTACGACGATCGGCTGATCGTCCGGGGCAACCTTATTGATGCCTTTGATCTGCTCATGGGCTTTGTCGAGAAGCATCTCAACGATCCGTTCTACATGGAAGGCGTCACCAGCATCAGCCTGCGTTCGATCATTTTTCGTGAACTGGTCGCCAACATCATCGCCCACCGGGAATACACCAGCGCCGCGCCGGCCACAATGATGATCTACCGCGACCGAGTCGAATTCAAGAACCCCAACGTGCCGCACTACCATGGCCGGATCGATCCCGGAAACTTCACGCCGTTCCCCAAGAACCCGACTATCTGCAAGTTCATGATCCAGATCGGACGCTACGAAGAACTCGGCTCCGGCGTGCGAAAGGTTAACCAATACCTGCCCCACTACGCCCCCGGCGCGGGACAGCCGGTTTTCGAGGACGGAGAGATGTTCTCGGTGACGGTTCCACTGGCGAAGCCGGCCACCCCGCAAGTCACCCCGCAAGACACCCCCCAAGTCACCCCGCAAGTCATCGCGGTGCTTCAGGCGCTTGATGACATTCCCATGTCGCGCGACGAGATCCAGCAAGCGGTCGGCATCAAGGACCGCGAGCATTTCCGCAAAGCCTATCTGGAGCCGCTGTTAAAACAGGGGCTCATCAATCGCACCATCCCTGACAAGCCCCGCAGCCGCCTGCAAAAATACCGGCTGACGAACAAAGGCCGTGAGGTGCTCAAAAGGGGCGAGGAAGGTACGACATGATCCCGGCCCAACATGACTTCATCGACCAGAAGCAACTCCGTGACCTGGAAGGTCGCCGCAACTCGAAGCGCCGAGAACTGTTTGATGCCCAGGATGCTATAGACCAGCAACGGGAAGACCTGATCGGAAAGATCGAGAAGCAGTTGAAGTACCTCAGTGAGATCCAGTCACTGTTTGCCATCAGATGGGGGATCGTGTGATGCTCAAAAAGATCGCAAGCATTAAGAAACTCGCGGTATTCAATGATTTCCAGTGGGACTCATCCGTAGTCGATGTGGATGAGGCCAGGAAAAGATGCAACGCCAGCGCAGTGGTTTCAAATGTTTAAAGATTTTGAAACATCAAGTGGCCGTCAAACAGATGAGACAGGCAGAGCTGCTTTTATTAAACTATGCGAAATAACAAGTATTGCTATGCAGACTTACGAGGCCGATTTAATCTCACAGCTTCGTGTCGCCCAAAACTGGCGTAAAGAAATTGTGCCTTTAATAAGAGCCCCATTTTGGGGACACGCTTTTGCACTCAGTGGTAAAGTTTACAGATCAGAACAATGGTGCAGTGTGCTCGCGCACTATCCGGATGTGTTTTCTATTGGCCGTCTGAGTCGGATATCCTGCTGGTATTCAATGCTTCAGGCTTCAAATATACGTAAAGTGAAGGAGAATGACTTCGAGGATACCGCGTATGCACACGCCGCATCATATACTGGTTTTCTCGCAACGGAAGATTGTATCCTTAAAGACATGGTCAGCGCCGTGTTTGAAAATGTAACTGTCATTTCAAGAGATTAAGGGTGGCAGCAGCCCCCACCCCCCAAGCACGTCTTTCCCACTCGACCTCCTCACCGGTCGTACACGTACCGGTAATATTTTCCGGTTTC
>CAZLBC010000172.1:0-5613 GCA_964557575.1 uncultured Planctomycetaceae bacterium | reverse complement strand
AGAGTAAAGGGGTCAGGTACCTTTTTCTCCACTGATACCAAGTGCATGCCGGCAAAACCATCTATCTTCCCTCTCGGATCTCGACCGATTTCTGTACAAAAAGGTACCTGACCCCTTTATTCTCCCTTTATTCTGATGCTCATGCGACTACCATGCGAAAACACTCACATCGAGTGCACCATGGATCAAGACATCACAGACCGGTTCACCCGCGTCGCCGTGGGCATGAGCGGCGGGCTGGACAGTTCCGCGGCGGCCGCCCTCCTCGTCGACAGCGGTCTCGACGTCACCGGCCTGACGCTCCGCATGTGCCGGGCGTGCTACCGGAGCTGCGGCCCGGACGATATCGCATCCGCCCGGCGGATCGCCGCCCTGCTGGATATCGAGCACCGGGTCGTCGACGCCGTGGATGCGTTCGCGTCCGCAGTCCTCGACCCGTTCGTCGCGGCATACCTGGCCGGCCGGACGCCCTCGCCGTGCATCGTGTGCAACGAGACAATCAAGTTCGGGTTCATGCTTCAGCGGGCCCGGGAGATGGGATGCGAGGCCGTCGCCACCGGCCACTACGCGCGTATCGAACAGCGCGACGGCGGGTTCGCCCTGTACCGCGGGCAAGACCGTGCGAAGGATCAGTCCTACTTTCTCCACCGGCTCACGCAGGCGCAACTGTCCCGATGCGTGTTTCCCCTCGCGAACCTCGCGAAGCGCGACGAGGTCACCGACCTGGCCCGTCGGCGCGGCCTGCCGGCGATCGACCGCGGTGAAAGCCGCGACCTCTGCTTCGTCGAGCAGGACCGCTACGCCGCATTCATCGAGGATCGCCGCGGCGAGCCGCCGCCCCCGGGCCCGATCGTCGACACGAGCGGCAACCGGATCGGCGAACATGACGGCATCCACCGGTACACGGTCGGCCAGCGCAAGGGCATGGGCGTCGCGTGGTCGGAACCGCTTTACGTGATCCGTATCGACCCGCGGGAACACACGATCGTGGCCGGCACCCGCGCGGAGGCGACGGCACCCGGCTGCGCGGTAACCGGCGCGCACTGGATCGCCGAGCCGTCCGGCGGCCGGTTTACCTGCGCGGTGCAGATCCGCTACCGCCACCGGCCATGCGGTGCCGCTGTCACCATCGGTAAAGACGGCGGGATCGGGGTCGCATTCGATACCCCCCAGTTCGCACCCGCGCCGGGGCAGGCGGCAGTGTTCTACGACGGCGACCGCGTCCTCGGCGGGGGGTGGATAGACCGCAACACGGCGTGAAGATCACCTGTACCGACAGCCCCCCTACTCGCCCCCCTGCCGTGCGACGAAGCCCTGCGTGTTCAGGCCGGTATCCGACGGCGTGCCGGCCTTCTGGGCGAGGTAGGCCTGCCCGAGCGTCTCGATGTGATCGCGGACGCTGTCGAAGTAGTTGAGGTGTTCCTGTTCCTCGTCGGTAATCTGCTCGAGGAGCTGCGCGCTGATGCTGTCGCCGACCTCCCGGCAGGTCTGCTGGAACTCGTTGTAGGCGTCCACGGTATCGTCCTCGAGATTCGTGTCGAAGGAGAATACCTTCTCGACATCCTGGCCCCGCTTGACCTCGTCGGTGTAATCGCTGACGGGCTCGCCCCCGAGTTCCTTGATCCGCTCGGCGAACATCTCGGCGTGCCGCATCTCGTCGATCGCGATGAGCTTGACCTGCGCCGCCAGCTCGCCGTAGTCCCGGTCGTCGAGGTTGTAGTGCTGGTTCATGTACTGCCCGACGGCCATCAATTCCATGTCCCTGGCCTTGTTGAGCACCTCGATGACCTTTTCTCTCTTTTCGTTCTTGTCCATGTCATACTCCTTCTGTGTTATAGCAACGAACAACGATCGGCGCGCCGGAGCGATTTCCCGGCACAGTGATACGTTATAGGCAAAACACCGCTCGACATCCATGGTTTTTCACGGTTTCCCGGTCATTTTCCGGGTGGCTACGGCAGTCTGAAAGGCCCCCGACATAGGGATGTTCCGTATCCCTGCCCGACATGCCGATTTTTCCGCTCACGCCGGATTGGGCGGCAACCGGTCAGATGATTATGAAAATTAATCTTTTTTTTAATAAGCAGCTAAGGAAAGATCTGGCCGAATGGCATGGGGGTTGCAAAACTGATTCGCGCCCATTCTCCGTCGTTTTCGGTAACGGGAACGCCGGGCCGGAGACCCATATTTAAGCTGAACAAGTCGGCCGCGGAGACCCCGGGACAGATTGGGGGCGTAACCATCGTGGACGATTGGAAGGGCCCGAGTCGGACATAAACCCCGGTTTCCGGTCCCTCGGATCGCGGGTAATGGGGGCGGTAATTACTGAAGAATAAGAATGTCCGGCTTGAGTCCGCCTATTGCCCATGCAGGCCGCTGACGATGGTTTGTGCGAGCGGCGTTAACGATCACGCGTTGGTCAGGTCGTCAGAAAACCAACAGACCGACCACTCCCGCCCCTGCGATTACCGCAAGGGGATGTACTTTTCCTTCAAACATCGTCAAGATCAGGAACGTGGCCATTGCGATGGCCAATTCAACCGGACCCCCGATCACTCCCCAACCGTACCGCCATGCAGCATATACCAGCAGGCTCAACACGCCTGCCCGGAGGCCTCGGCGAAGGCGCAGGAAATGGTAGCTCGGCGGTAATCGATGCCGAAGACATGAGACGATTGAAAGGGCCGTGATGCCCGGCAGCACCACGACAAGGGTAGCGACAAGAGCGCCCACGATACCTGCGGTGCGAAAACCCACGAAAGTCGCGCTGTTGACAGCAATGGGACCGGGCGTCATCTGCGCGATCGCCACGATCATCGTCACCTCTTCCATGGACAGCAGATGCCGGCCTTCCACCAGTTCGTGCTGAATCAGGGGAACCGTCACCAGGCCACCGCCATACGCGCCGATGCCTATGATGACAAAGCTTACCGCCAGTGGCCACAACTTCTCCATGGCTTCATTGCTCCACGCTAACCGAGATGCGGACACTCGCCGAGCATCATCGCGTTTCTCTTCTCTTTGCCAATAAAACGGCGTCCTTCAATTCCTGCGGCCCCTTTGCATGCAACCACTGCTCAAGAAAGCCGACGCTCCCGGTTATCTGAGCGATGGCCGCGAGAGTGCACAGATACATCTTTTTCTCATCCATCGACCCGGCCAATACAAAAATGACGTTCACTGTGCTCGCGTCATCCGAGAAACGGACACCCTTTCGGGAACGGGCCACGAGGATCTCAAAAACCCCCTCACCCTCGACGATCACGTTCGGAACCGCAAGCCATTCATTCAGCACGGGGCTGCTCTCAGTCTCTTGCCTCTTCAACGATGACGCCAGCGTTTCAGCGTTCATTTCCAGCTTCTGTGCCAGTTCAGCGGCGGCGAGATCGAAGAA
Organism: uncultured Planctomycetaceae bacterium; assembly: GCA_964557575.1. GTDB lineage: Bacteria > Planctomycetota > Phycisphaerae > SM23-33 > SM23-33 > CAZLBC01. The sequence goes on along the minus strand of CAZLBC010000172.1, from coordinate 2,219 downwards.
CTCATCCAAACCAGTCAACCGGTCCAGATCCAACACGCGACAACGTTCAATAACCGAGTCAAGCCGGTCCTTCACCACTTCATTGCGATTGCTGATCATGCCCTTCATGTTTTCTTCGGACAAATTGCCAACCAGTTCGGGCACAGCAATCTCGTTGATCAGGCCGAGAAGCCTCAGTTCGTCTTTATCCGTCCATTCGCGCCGTGCCATCGACTCGCGCATCATGAGATACCCGGCGCACGCTGCTGTAACAATCGCCCACACCGGGTGAATTCCGATGGCTGCAACGATCAGGCCCAAGCCACATGCCAGGGCGTTCTTCCAATGAGGTCGAAGATTGCGTGCAAAGGTAACTGCCGCAAAAGCAATTTGGCCGGTTACCGCAACGGCAGCCCCCTTCAGAAATGCCGAAACCAGCGGCCGGTCGAAATACGGCACCGCAAACCGGGCAATGAGTACGATCACGAGAAGTGAAGGGCATATTTGGCCTGCCGCCGCGGCAATCCCCCCGCGCAGGCCGCGCGAGCGGCTTCCTTCGAGGAACGCGAGGTTGACCGCAACAGCTCCGGGAATCGAGGTCGCGGTTGACAGTACATTAATAAACTCTCTCTCACTGAGCCATCGGCGGTTCAAGACAATCTCGTGTCTCAGCACGGCGGCCATGGAAAAACCGCCGCCAAAGGTCGTGAGGCCTATGCGAAAGAACGTCAAGAACAATCGCACGCATGATATATGGACCGGCCCTTTTCCGTTCTTCTGTCGGTAACATGGTCTACTGTACACGCCCCTATTGTATGGCCGTCAACAGGCCGAACAATACCCAAGGTCTTCATTAGACCACATTTCTTAACAGCGTGTTCTTTACAACAGGGCCTGCTGAACAAGTCGGCCGTTGGCAAGAAAGAGACATGTTTTTCGCAAATCAAGGAAAGTCGAAGCAGGCGATTCTCCATGAATCGACGACGGCGACCGGCGATAAATTGCCCCGGTGCAGTCAGATCGTCTCCAGCAAGCCTGCGGGGCCCATCTCCAAGCGGCTCCCGGCAGGCATCCCTTTGTATTTCCGCCGCATTTCCGATAGTATGGGATACATTCGCTCAACGAAAGCAGAAATTAGGCATGAAAGTAGCACTGAAATTCATCCTGGCGATCCTCTTTGTACTCGCGGTGATCCGGACGGTCGAAGGCTTGCTGACGGTGCAACGCGAAACCGCGCGTCTTGATGCGGCCATCGATCGCGATGCTCGCCTGTTCGGACGGATTCTGCGCACCTCCGTTCGCAGCGCGTGGATGGCGAACGGGCGTGAGCGCGCGCTCGGCATGATCGACGCGATGAACGTGGGACGCCATCCGATTCACATGTCCTGGGTGCCGCTCGCGGGACCGAACGGGCTAGAGAACCGCCTCGACCCCGATTCCTTGTCGGAGTTGGCCGACGGCGAGACGGTTTCACTGCGTCGACGCCACGATGAGCAGGGCGAGGTGCAGTACTTCTTCGTGCCGATAGACGTTCCCGAGGCAGACGGAGCAATCCAACTGGCCGAACCGCTTGCCGACCGGAGTCGATACGTTCGACATGCCCTTGTTCGCGAGATTGTCTCTGGGGGGGTCGTCGTCGTTGGCAGCGGGGTAGCGGTAATTCTGTTGGGCATCTTTGTCATCGGACGGCCGCTGAGCCGTCTGCGTGAGCGAGTCAACGAGATTGGCGACGGTCAACTCGGTAAGCGACTGGAACTCGGCGGGCACGATGAACTCTCGGCCCTGGCGGATGGCCTCAACGACATGTGTGCGAAGTTGGTCGGGGCGAGGCAGCGCGAGCATGCTGAGACCCAGAAGCGAATTGCCGCCATGGAGCAGATGCGGCACATGGATCGCCTCACGACAATCGGTCGGCTCGCATCGGGCGTCGCCCATGAACTGGGAACCCCACTGAACGTGATCAGCGGCCGGGCGGACATGATCTCCGACGGTACGATCCCGCTCGGCTCGCAGGACATCCAGACCAACGCAGCCACCATCAAGTCGCAGGCCGACCGTATGACGCAAATCATCCGACATCTGCTCGATTTCGCCCGGCAACGCCCGCCAGAGCGTAGCAAGGTCAGCGCTAAAGAGGTCGTCCGCCAGGCGGTCGAACTCGTTGAGTGTTTGGGTTACCGAGGAAAAGTGCGGGTCCAGACGGCACAACCGGGCACATCGCTGATTGCGAGGATGGACCC
>CAZLBC010000171.1:0-5700 GCA_964557575.1 uncultured Planctomycetaceae bacterium | reverse complement strand
GAACACGCCGGCGGCGCAACAACCGGGTCGGCCCGACGAGAAACAGCCGGGCAGTGCCAGCCGCACCATTTCCTTCTGCGAACCCAACCTGATATGATGGGGGCACAATCGACACCGCCGCGGCCGCAGCGGCCCGGCACCACCGCCACCAACGGAGAATACCTATGAACAAGATCGCCGTCGCGTCGCTCGCCCTGTCATCCGCCCTCCTGCTCGCGTCTTCCCGCACAAGCCGGGGCGGGGAACCCCCGGCCGACCGGAAGGCGCAGTGGATCGGCGTCGAGGAAAAGTCCGCCCCCAACCAGTGGATCTGCTGCCGGAAGACGCTGACACTCGAAAAGGCCCCCCGCCGGGCCGTCGCCCGTATCGCTGCCGACTCGAAGTACTGGCTGTGGGTCAACGGGAAGCTTCTCGTCTTCGAGGGGCAGTTGAAGCGCGGGCCCGACCCGAAGAACACCTACGTCGACCGCGTCGACCTCGCCGGCAGCCTGCAGAAGGGGCGGAACACGCTGGCGATCCTCCTGTGGTACTTCGGGAAGCACGGCTTCAGCCACAAGAGCAGCGGCCGGGCCGGCCTCGTCTTCGACGCCGACATCGACGGCGCGCGGCTGGTCAGCGACCGGACCTGGAAGGCCCGCATCCATCCGTCATACGGAGACACCGGCAAACCGCACCCCAACTTCCGCCTCTCGGAATCGAACATCCGCTTCGACGCGCGAAAAGAGCCGGTCGGCTGGAAGCAACCCGGTTTCGACGACGCCGGGTGGCCGGCGGCCGCGGAGTGCGGCCGGCCCCCCTGCCCGCCCTGGAACAAGCTGGTCGCCCGCCCCATCCCCCTGTGGAAGGACTTCGGCCTGAAGGACTACGTCAACGCCGGCGACCTCCCGGCGGCGGGCACGGGCGGCGTCATCGCGGCGACGCTGCCCTACAACGCCCAGGTGACCCCCTGGCTGAAGATCGACGCCCCGGCCGGCAAAACGATCGACATCCGCACCGACAACTACCAGGGCGGCGGGCCGCCGAACGTCCGCGCCGAGTACATCACCCGCGCGGGTGTCCAGGAATACGAAAACCTCGGCTGGATGAACGGCCACGCCGTCCACTACCGCGTTCCCGCCGGCGTCAAAATTCTGGGCCTGAAGTTCCGGGAGACCGGCTACGACACGGCATTCACGGGCACCTTTTCGTGCGACGACGCGTTTCTGAACCGGCTGCGGAAAAAGGCGGTGCGGACCCTCTACATCACGATGCGCGACACCTACTTCGACTGCCCCGACCGCGAGCGGGCCCAGTGGTGGGGCGACGCAGTCAACGAACTCGGCGAGGCCTTCTACGCGATGGATCTCCGCAGCAGCCTCCTGGCGAAAAAGGGCATCCGGGAACTGATCGCCTGGCAGCGGAAAAACGACACGATATTCTCGCCGGTCCCGGCCGGTAACTGGAACAAGGAACTGCCGATGCAGATGCTCAACAGCGTCGGCTGGTACGGCTTTTGGACCTACTGCCGCTACAGCGGCGACGTGGAGACGATCCGCACCGTCTACCCGGGCGTCGGGCGGTACCTGGCGATCTGGAAACAAGGGCCCGACGGCCTGGTCGTGCCGCGGAAGGGCGACTGGACGTGGGGCGACTGGGGCAAGAACAAGGACATGACGATCCTGTACAACGGGTGGTACTACCTGGCGCTGAAGGGCCGGTTTGAAATGGCGCGCCTGCTGGGCCGGGACGACGACGCGCAGGCCGCCGCCGCGAAGATGAAGCGGCTCGCGGGGGCATTCAACAGGACGTTCTGGAACGGCACCGCGTACCGCAGCCCGGGGTACACGGGAAAGACCGACGACCGCGCCCACGCCCTGGCCGTGGTCGCCGGCCTGGCCGAGCCCGCGCAGTACCCCGCGATCCGGGCGGTGTTCAAAGAGCAGACCCACAGCAGCCCCTACATGGAGAAATACGTCCTGGAGGCCCTCTACCGGATGCGGTTTCCCCGCGACGCCGTCGAACGAATCAAGAAACGGTTCAAGCCGATGGTCGAGAGCGAACTGACGACGCTGTGGGAGGGATGGGGCATCGGCAGGGAGGGCTACGGCGGCGGGACGATCAACCACGCATGGAGCGGCGGGGCGCTGACGATCATGTCGGAATTCATGGCGGGGCTCGCCCCCGATTCGCTCGCCTGGAAAACCTACCATGTCCTTCCCCAGATGGGCCCGCTCAAAAACATTTCCGCCACCGTGGTCACCCCCGCCGGCAATATCGCGCTGGGACTGGTGCGGGAGGACGGGTCGTTTACCATGGACCTGTCGTCGCCGCCGGGGACGACGGCCACGGCCGGCATCCCCCGCGCCGGTGCGAAGGCCCCGTCGTCGATCAGCGTCAACGGCACGGAGATCCGGCGCGGCGGAGCGGCCGCGGGTTCGGTAACGGGGGTGCGTTTTCTGGAAACGAACGATCACTACGTTCTCTTCGAGCTGGCGCCGGGCCGCCACCGCCTGGCGGCGCGGTACGAGAAATAGGCCGATCGCGACCGGGGTGTCGTCGTTCGCCGGTGATCGTGAGTACGGCAAAAAACGCGGCGGACACGACGGCAATCATCGGTTCTCCTTCTACCGGCGGTTGGACGATCGCGCGTTTCTATGGCGGGAGGTGTTCGAGGTCGTCGAGATCCTTGTGCCTCCCGGACGCCTGCTTATTCTCCCGAAGGCGACGCAACGAAATCAATTGAACGGGCTGGCCGTCGATCTCAGCGGATACCCGCTCATTGTAGCATTCCTCAAAATCGACGCCGTCTATCCCCGTGATCACTTCGATTCGCATGGGCGGCACACCCATGCGGATAATCTTCCCCTGTTTCTGAAAAAGGGACGAAGACAGCGCGGGGTCATCCATGCCAAATCGCGTGAAAACCTCGACCATCTTTTCAGCATTGTCCGGTGAAATCGCTATCCACACATCCATGTCCGCGGTCGCGCGGGGATACCCGTGGTACCCGACAGCGTAACCGCCGATCAGAAGGTAGCGCGCATCAGCATCGTTCAGCAACTTCAAGAACTCTTTGAAGTCGCCCGGAAGCGCTTGCTCGGCCATAGGCCACCTGACGATTGAGTTGGACTGCCCGGAGACGTTCCTGCGGGGGACGGGTCCGCCAGTAATCGGCATCATCCCCTTCTTTGAGGGACACAACGGATAATTTCGTCCGATCCACTTTCATATGAACAGAATACCAAAATCAAGCCGATTGTTCAACGCGCGGCGAACGCCTTCGATTCTCCGCCGGCGCACAATTTGATTACCCTCCGTGCGCGCAACCGGTTTGAATCACAACGCATATCCGCTATAATCACGCTCAACATCGATATGTTACACACTCCACCCCGATTCTTGTACGGAAACGCATATGAAAACCGAACACAATCACATTCCCCTGCTCATCGCGATCGCCGCCCTGGCCTGCCCCACGTTCCACACCGTCGGCGGCGCGGCCGACCCGAGCGACACCGCCGCGGTCATTTTCAAGGAGAGCGGCATCTCCGGGGGACTCGTCGTTCATCTCGGCTGCGGAGACGGCACGCTGACCGCCGCCCTGCGGAACAACGACCGCTGCCTAGTCCACGGACTGGACCCCGACGCCGGGAACATAGTCGCGGCGCGAAAGCACATCCGGTCCCTGGGGCTCTACGGTCCGGTCTCCGTGATGCGGCGGGACCGGCCGTCCCTGCCCTACCGGGACAACCTCGTCGACCTCATCGTCGCCGAGGACGCCGGCGCGATCGATGAAAAGGACATCATGCGCGTCCTCGCCCCGCTCGGCGTCGCCCTCGTCAAGGACGGCCGGGGGTGGAAAAAGACCGTCAAGCCCCGGCCCGGCGACATCGGCGAGTGGAGCCACTGGCTCGCGGGCGCCCGCAACGACGGGGTCGCCGACGACACGCGGGTGGGTCCGCCCCAACATTTGCAGTGGAAGTGCGGACCGCTGTGAACCCGGAGCCACGACCGCTGCCCGCCGAGCACGTTCCTGATGCTCTCGGCGCAGGGGCGGCTGTTCACCGTTTACGACGAGGGGACAATCGGCCTGCCGCGAAGGCCGGCCCGCTGGACGCTCATCGCCCGCGACGCCTTCAACGGCGTCCTGCTGTGGAAGCGGCCGGCGCGACACCGTAACCGGTGGACGATCGCGGCCGGCGGGGAGCGGCTGTGCTTTACATCGGGCACGGAACTCGTCTGCCTCAGCATGACCGACGGCAGCGAGCTATGGCGGAACACGGCCGGCGCGAAGCAGGTGATCATGAGCGGAGAGATGGTCCTGGCCGGGAACACGGCCTTCTCCGCGCAGGACGGCAAGAAGCGCTGCAGGGTAAAGGGCGACCTCCTGGCCGCCGGCCTGATCTGGTCGAAGGTCGGGATGACCAGCCACGCGCACCCGTTCCACTGGGCCCCGCGAGAGGCGACGGCGACCGGGTACGACCCGCTGACCGGCGAAAAGAAAAAGGTGGTCACGGTCCCGCGCCTGGTGACCCCCGGGCACCACTTCCGCTGCTACCCGCCGAAGGCCACCGACCGCTACATCCTGATGAACAAGCGGGGGGTGGAGTTCCTCGATCTGCGGGGCGACAACCACATGCGGCACGACTGGCTCCGGGCCCCCTGCCGCCACGGCGCCCTGCCCGCCAACGGCCTGCTGTACATGTCGACGAGTCCCTGCTTCTGCTACCCCGGCGTCAAGCTCAACGGCATAAACACCCTGTCGGAGAAGGTCGATGACGGTGGACACCATGCGGGGAAACCGAAGAAACGGCTTCACCGCGGACCAGCGTACGGCACCACCGCGGAGAACGCCCGCGGAACCAACAACTGGCCGACCTACCGACACGACGCGCTGCGGAGCGGGGCCGCCGGGACGGCCGTCCCGGCCGATCTCGGCCTGCTGTGGGAAACAACACTTGACCGGCGGCTGACGCCCCCCGTCGCTGCCGGCGGCCGGGTCTTCTGCGCCGCGGCCGACCGGCTGGTGACCATATTCGGCCAGCTCGAATCGGCGTGGCCGATCCACGGCAGCGTCCTGCATCAGAACGGGAAGCTCTACCTGTCCGCCGGCCGGTCGTCGTATCTCGACGGCGGTATGCACTACTTCGCCCTCGAGCCGGAAACCGGGACGGTGCTCCACGAAGCGCGGGTCGCGAGCCGGCGCCCGGATAGGGACAAGGACCCGGGGCTTCCCTACGACATGGAGGGCACGCGAACGGACGTCCTGGTCGGGGACGGGGAGGACCTCTACCAGTTCTTCGTGCGCTTCAACCCCGACCTGACCCGCCAGGAGACGCCGCGGATCACGAAGCTCGGCGACCGCCGGGTCAGCCGGCACCTGATGAGCAACGCCGGGCTGCTGGACCGTACCTGGTTCGACCGGAACTTCTGGATACACGGGACCCGGTGGCCGGGGTTCTACTTCGCTTACGACGCGCCGAAGTCGGGGCAGATCCTGATCTTCGACGCGGACACCACCTACGGCCTGCACGTCTACCGGCACCGCAGCGGCCACAGCCCGATCTTCGAGCCGGGCAGCGGGAAGTACGAACTCTTCGCCGACGAGAGCGCCGGGCGGGCGGTCCTCCGTCCCATGGAGATGGGGCGGGAAAAGGGGTCAGGTACAATCCTGTTCGGCACTCGTATTGCTATCACTTAGAATAACGGGAGTTAATCTTA
>CAZLBC010000170.1:0-5976 GCA_964557575.1 uncultured Planctomycetaceae bacterium | reverse complement strand
TCACGTTCGGCGTGCCTGCAGCTTCAATACGACGATCTCGGCTGTAATGATTGACAGGCTGACGTGGGGAGACAAAAAACCTGAACGCGATAGTGTCCCCGGCCTGCGTATGGTGTATTACGAAGCACCGGCAATACATACACAACTCAGATCGTCAATCTTGTCCGGAGATGTTCCCGGCGGGCGAGTCGCCGCCTGGGCCCTGAGGCTCTGGGAGGCCCTCGAATCAGCAAAGCGGTGCCGGGGCGTGGAACAATGGCAGAGAAAGGGGAGGGTATACGCCTACCGGGCTGCACGGCACGCCGGAGTCGATACGACGGTTCTGAAAAACTGGCGATGGTACATGCGTATATGGACACCTGTTGAGAGAAGCGAATTTGCCGAGGCGATGGAACTCGGGTGGTTTTGTGTGCAGAAAACAAGCGCATTCCTCAGAACGAAAAAATATCGACAATTCAGTCCGAATACATACGAAACGGAAGAAGAATGGGAAGAAGCGAACAAAGAGAAACTCGAGCAGTTGAAACGGCCATACGTTGTCGGCCAGCAAGTCAAACCACGGGAATTTTTAGAATGGGTAAGGAGAAAAAATGAGTAATAGTTTTGGTGACACGTTTCGAATGAGTCCGAAAGTATCGATCCTCCTGTCAGTTTTTGTTTTTGTCAGCCCTTCGTTTACGACAGGGGCAGTGATTGACATCACGAGTGATAAAAAAGACAGAGTGCAAAAGGTAACCGGTCAGGGGACAGTCGAATTCGAGTTAAAGGATGTTGAAGATCCTCGGGCCCGGGAGGAGAAGACGGATGATGATGAGAACTATGAATGGTCCGAAAATCACGAAGAGGATTTTATAACCGCCGGCATAAACGGCAGCGGCAGGACTGCTGCATTGAGTGCGAACCTGAAAAATGAAAGTGCTGATTTTCAGCACGCCGGTTCTTATGACATAACGGTTACAGTAAAGGTAATATGGCCGTGTGCCGATGGGTCAAACATAACTGAAACGTACGAAGCGCAGGTGGAATTTACCTGGGTCGATGTAAAAATAACGAAATGCAAATCCGAGATTGGTATCGGAGAAGATCAGGAATGGGAAGCCGAAGGTAAACCGGAAGGGGGGGTGTATACATGGAGCAGCAGTAAGGATCCGGATGGCGAGGTCTCAGTTTGGGGTTTTGCCCCGTCGCCTGATATTTCCAAGAAGGGGAATCCGATTACCGTGGCGGGATGTGTCGAAGGGACGGCCAATGTGGAGGTTTTGTACCAATATCCGGATGAGATAATCCCTATTGCTGCTGGCAGTGATGATCTTGATGTTAAGGTAACAAAAGGGTATTTGAAAATAGATGAACTCACGCCGGATGGTGACAGGGAAGAAGAAGTACAAACGGATTTGCTTGAGAGAAACTGGTACCAAATTCAGGGCACGTTTCATGATGTGCCCGGCAAAGCTAGAAATTGGGTCATGAAATCCATGCGACCCAATAATGATATACATAAATATATTAAAAATAATTTTAGTGGCCATACTCTGGATTATAAGTACCTGCAAGATGTTGTTCCCGACGGAAATGTAGAAAGTGGAAAAACCGGGAAGCCGAACTATTTAACCTATTGGAATATTACCGTTACGAGTGATGATTTTGATGATTCTGATGAGGTGGAATATACGGTACACAGGAAAATCGAGATTGAACAGACGGGTTCTTTTGAGCATGATACATGGATGACGGATTGGTGGATATACGCAGGAGCTGAAGGGGCCGGAGGAGCTGGTGGTTCGGTATCTTATACGTTTACAACAAGCCAAACGTATACAACGAGTCATTCTATAACATCTACGCTTGGTGTAACTGTGCTACAAAACGTGTTGAATGTGCAATGCGCTTTCCAATCTGGAGAAAGCCGATCGATTTCAGAACAAGAGGACAGAACGGTTACCGTAACACTTGATCCCAATAAATGGTTAGGTTTTTTCAGGCGGGCTCAGAAACTCAAGGCACCTGCAGCCGTTACCACGTGGGACGTGAAGGGCAACAAGGAAGACGGTGGAAGTATACAACTTTTTGATTACAAATGGGCTATTTCCGCCGGAGAAATTTGTGACAGTGCGGAAGAATGTTCTAAAAACCCACCACCGGTAGAATAGCAAAATGTCATATATAAGTAAATCAAACATAAAAATTTCGTTTTTTATAGAAATCGTGAGAAAATAACATGTATAAAAGAAAAATATGTTCTATTGCCATCTCGTTGTTTGCTTTATTACTTGCTATCAATGTCAGCACAGCCTTGGCCGATTATCGTCCTGAAAAACTGGAAAGCGCAAGCGCTCAAATGCAGTATGCGAGCGACTACTATCGCAAAATAAGAAGAGGCATTGCTTCTGAAAAGGATTATAAAAAACTAGTTGCTTTGTATGACGCCGTGGCCGAGTACTTCCCGGAAGCAAAGGAAACAGCCTTCATTGCAAAAAGCAATGCGGCTATGATAATCGTAGATCAGAATTTATCTGATGATGGTAAATACAACGGCCGGAAGCGTTATTTGCAGCTTCTGCCGGAAGCGAATCCTGCAAACTATGAAGATTCGAACGAAATTATCAGGGGGTTGATAGAAGCGTCATCCGACAAAAAATGGGGGCAATTAAAAGATGAGTTATCCGAATTGGCTAATCGTTATCCACAGCAGGCGGCCACTATTGCCATTAATCTAGCGTGTGAAGCGGTATGCAGAAGAACGTCGTCGGAAGAAAGTGAAAAATATTTTGAAGATGCAGAAAATATACTTGCCGAAGGCATTACCAAAGCGAATCCTACCATGGATCAAGTACTCTTGATCAAAGAATTATCCGCGGCAATAGGCGTGATCAGGGTCCGCGACAGGATTGCCCGGCGATTGACAGCGATTAAAGAAGACAAACAAATCAAACAGAAGTTATCGGAAAAAATCTCCGCCGCATTTTCACCGACCGGTATAACCTCAGATAGTGCACCATTGGTAAATGCATCCTATGATTTCATTCAACTGGAAAAATGCGGGGCGAGCCCCCTGGTGCTGGGACAATTTATTGTATATCGCAAGTCATTGATCCAGGGAGTGTGCAGGTGGATACGTGACCTGGAGATTGGTGCCGACGGCTTGTCGGAGAGAGAACGAGACATTATTGATATTTGTGGAAAAGCGAGCGGAATAGCCTTAATACGTCCAATGGAAGGTCTCCTTGAGAAACTTAAAGCGGAAAAGGATATCGTACACATACAATCGACATTGGAAAGTATCAGGGATGTGCATGGCGGACGGTGATGGTGACCTTCATTCATTTTTGTCGGGCGTTGTGTCTCCTGGCTGATGGCCGCGTGATCCGACCGGGGGAGATTCTTATAGCAGGGAGCCGGACTGCCGTCCCCCTTACTTTCCGTCGTCCCCCAACGCCTCGATCGCGGCGATGAGCCGCTCCTTCAGCCGGCGGGGATCGTATCCCGCCGGCGGGGTGCGGCCGTTCAGCGGTATCCCGCCGATGGTCTGTTCGAGCAGCTTCTCGGCCGCCGCCACCGCGGCGCCGGCCCGCCCGGCCGCCGTGGTTCGCTCGATGCGAAGATGGAGCAGTGGGGCAAGGAGGGCGGCGGCTACCGGAACTACCGGCCCTACCCGGACCGCGGGTCGTCGGGGAAGCGGCTGATCACCACCCACGGCTTCCTCTCCGACGTCGACAACGAGGGGAAGTACTGGACCTTCGGCAGCCGCTGGCCGGGGTGGAATCGGAAGATGGGCCGGATCACCGCTTACGGCCAGTTGCTGGTCTTCGACGAGAAGACCCTCTACGGCGTTCACGTCTTCACCGACAACATCCGCGTCCGGCGGGGCCGCACGCTCGGCGGCAAGGGCCAGCGCCTCTTCGCCCGCCCGCACGGCGCGAAGAAGGACCGCTGGTCGGTCTTCGTCCCGGTCCGCGTCCGCGGCCTGGTCCTCGCCGGCGAAAAGCTCGTCCTGGCCGGCACGCCCGACGTGGTCCCGGCCGACGACCCGCTTGCCGCGATCGAGGGCCGCCGCGGGGGGGTGCTGCGGGTCGTCGCGGCCGCGGACGGAAAAGAAACCGCGGCGCGAAAGCTCGACGCCCCGCCCGTCTTCGACGGCCTCATCGCCGCCGGCGGGCGCCTGTATGTCTCGGATACCCGCGGCCGCGTCGTCTGCCTGGGGGGGAAGTGACGCGGGGTTCTTCCGGTTATTCGTCCCGGTAAAAGCAGAGCGCCGGCAGTGACAGCAGGTTGTCTTCCTCGGTGTCGTTTCCGCAGGTCCTGAGGTACAGTTCGCCCGAATCCTGCTCGGCGGCGAGCACCTCGGTCTCCGTGCCGTCCGGGGCTGCGACGTAAAACGCCACGCTCTTGTTCTTCTCCAGCACCGCCCCCTCGTGCTTGGGCAGTATCCAGGGCGTCCCCTCGTGCCTGCCCCCGATGTGGGTGATGTAGTTGCTGCTCTTCCGCCGGCTGTAGCGCATCGCGACCGAGTCGATCTCGAGCCGCTCAGCGTCGGGCAGGACGCCGATGGGAATGAGAGGGGGAGTGACCGAGAAATATCCCGAGATCACGTATTTTCCGTCGTTTTTGTCGAAGGTGTCCTCGATGTCGATTTTCATGCCGGCGGCGAGCAACTGGTCGACCGAGTAGAAGTGCATTTTTGCGCCGATGAAATCGTCGGGGTCGATCAGGCTCCAGAGATTTTCGAAGATGTTCTGGCTGTTTTCTATGGCGTTCACGACGACGCTCGTGCTGTCGTTGACCAGTTCCTTCTGGAAGGCGTCAAGTTTTTCCTGCAGCACCGCCATCGCGCACTGTTCGATAGTCTTTCCCTGCTCTTCCACCAACTTGATGGTTGCGAGCGACACGATCTCTGACAGGTCGAGGCCCGCGATGAACTGGTTGACCCTGGTGACGACAAGGTTGTTCAGCGCCTGGTGGCCGTCCTCGGCGCCCGCGTCAGTGACGTTGTCCTCTTCGAGGAGAATCGTGACCAGTCCGGCCATGCCGGGGATGGTGATGTGTTTCCCGAAGGCGTTGATGTGTATGGGCTTGACCCTGCCGGTGAAATGCCCGACGTGATAGGGAATGGGCTCCTCGTCGCCCGCGTCGTAATCGCCGCCCCATAGGTTGCCGTGGCTGCCCCGGGAGAACTCGTACGCCGGCGCGCCGTCAAGGTGAACGCTGTCCTTGGTGTGCGAGATTTCATCGCCGCCCATCTTTATAAAGATCGTCCACAGGTACGGCTCGGCGTTGCCGGCGCCGTCGCCCTCGTCCTTGCACGTAATTGTTTCCAGATGAACAGATATGACTCGTTCCTCGTTGCTCATGGGATGTTCCTTTCGCCCTTTGTACCGGTGATTGCAGTGTGGGAATCGTACCCTGGTGGCCGCCACGCGGCGACCGGTGGCGTCACTATACGCCCGCCTGTCCGCCGCGTCAAGATTCTTTGTCCCGCCACAGAAAAACTACGCCCCGTCCGCCGGCGGGCGCCTGTATGTCTCGGATACCCGCGGCCGCGTCGTCTGCCTGGGGGGGAAGTGAGTGGGGCGGTATACCACCGCTTTCCGGAAACGGCTGAAACAATTTTCTCCTTGACACGGCAAGGTGGTTCAGTACACATAGAATCGCTGTTGACTCGGGAAGCGTTTTTGAGTCGTTTTTCGATGAACGGTAAACAACACGCTAACAGGGTCGGCCAATAAAAGGGCCCGGGAAAATCAGCAATGTTTCCACGAGGATACTTCCGTTCGATGTTCAGGCGCGCCCATTGTTCAGCGGTATTCGTTTTTCTTGTTGCCGTAAGCCCGCTGCCGGTATCGGGTGAGAGCCCCTTCACCGGCGCCCCGACAGCCGGCGAGATATCATCGCCCGCACCGGCGGCGCCCGACTGGTCCGGATTCCCGCGCACGGACCTGTTCGTCATGGACCTGTGTGTCGACCGTGCCGGGCGCGTGT
>CAZLBC010000169.1:0-6205 GCA_964557575.1 uncultured Planctomycetaceae bacterium | reverse complement strand
TAAGAAGCGAACGGAACGCCGGTTACGGCGGCCGGTCCCGCTGCAGAAAAGGGATCGTTCCGCCGCGCCCGCGGCGCGGTTCACGGCGCGCGACGGCAGCGTCGCGGCGCGATCACAGCTTCTTCAGGACCTTCACGGCCTTCGTGACGTCCGCCGGCGTATCCAGGGCGATGTGAAGCACGAACCTGCCGCCGATCACGTGTGCCGAGAAGCCCTGCAGATTCAGGCCCGCCGCGGCCAGGGCCTCGGTGATCTTCAGCCCCATGCCGACCCGGTTGCGCCCGGATATGCGCAGGGCAGAAAGTCGCTTCGGTCTCTTGAAGCCCGCTTTCCTGGCGGCGTTGCACTGCTTGGCGCCCTTGATCGGGGCTATGAAGGCCACGCCCGTGCCGGGCTTTTCCGGCGAGCGCCGCGCGAACACGAAGTCCAGGTCGGCGCCGGCGGCGGCGATCGGCTCGAGGCGCTCGTGGAGCGAGCCCGGCGTGTTCTCGAGCTGCCCTATCCAGACTTCCACCCGTTCGATATCCAGTTTCACGGCAGTCTCCCTTCGGGTTCGGGGTGTGAGTAGGTGTCGTTTCGCGTATTATACACCTGGTGACGGTCGCGTTGCACTCTTTACCGGCCGCTGTATTCAGCGGGTCTTTCGTCGCGGCGCGTATCCCGTGCGGATGTGGCGCCGCCGTCAGGAATCAACCGACCAGGCCGCGGCGCCCATGGCGGAGGCCTCGTCGGCCAGTTCGGCGACCGCGACGGTGAAGGTCCCGCGGAACGAGTCCATCACGTGTTCGTTCGCCGCCTGCTTGATCTCCTCCTTCATCAGGTCGGGCAGGGCCTCGGCCAGGCCGCCGCCGATGACCACGATGTCCGGCGAGATCAGGACCACGGCGTTGGCAATCGCCATGCCTATCCACCGGGCCGCGTTTCGGACGATCTCCTCGACGACCGTGTCGCCGGCCTTGATCGCCTTTGAGAGTGCCCCGCTCCTGATGTCGGCGAGGTTCGTTCCCGCCGCCTCGTAGAGATTCGGGGCCTCGCCCCGGTAGGCCGCCTTCGCCGCGGCGGCGGAGATCGCCAGCCGGCCGGCCACGGCCTCGATGCAGCCCCGCTTGCCGCAGCCGCACAGCGGTCCCCCCGGCTGCACGGTCATGTGGCCGAACTCCATGCAGGAGTTGTTCTTCCCGCGAAGCAGCCGGCCTTCGTACACGCAGCCGCCGCCGATGCCGGTGCCGGGAAAGACGCCCAGAACGCACCGGCCCCCGCGGCCGGCGCCGAAGCGGTACTCGCCGTAAACGCCGGCGTCCACGTCGTTGATCACCGCCACCGGGCACCCGTAGGCCTCTTCGAGCTTCTCCTTGACCGGGGCGTTCTTCCACCCGAGGTTGGGCAGGTCGAGGATAATGCCCCTGTCCAGGTCCAGCGGGCCCGGGGCGGCCATGCCGATCCCGGACAGTTGGCCCGGCTCGATGCCGGCCTCGTCGAGACTCTCGCCGACGAGTTCGACGATCCGCTCGACGCCCGCCTCCGCGCCCGCGCGGGCCTTGGTCTTCTTTTTGCAGCGGGCGACGGTTTTGTAATCGGCGTCGAAGACCTTCGCCATCATCTTGGTGCCGCCGAGATCGAACCCGACGCAGTACTCCTTTGTCTTTTTGTCCGCCATGGGTACCTCCGTGCAACAGGAACCAACTCGTTACATCGTACTCATTTTTCACGCGTAATCAAACCGGGACCGCATTCTACAATGTCCGCGAAGACGAAGCCATCCCGCTCGATGATCGCTCCGGCCGCTACGCGGAGGGGATAGTCGAAGATCGGTCCGTCGTGGACGAACGTGTGAAATTCGCCGTTTTCTCCGCAGGGATCGGCGCCGGGGGGCAGGTCGTCGAGAAACTGACGGTCGTACGGTCTTCCCGCCAGTTCCCGCGGCATCACCCGCGGGTCGACGCACGTGACGATTGACCGGAAACCCCCGTCGATCATGCGTGTCGCCAGCGCGGCAGTCGGCGTTCCCCAGAGCGGGAAAAGGGGGGCGATGCCGGTGGGCGCCATCTTCTCCTCGCGGTACCGCCGGACATCTTCGAGGAACAGGTCGCCGAAGGCCACCGCCTCGATGCCGTCGGCCCGCGCCTGCTCGAGAAAACGCGCCATCACATCTTCGTACTCCTCGCTGGAGCAGGGGGAGGGGATGTCGATCGCCGCCGGCGGCAGTCCGGCGGCGGCCGCCTGGGCCAGGAGGAATTGCCGGGGGACGGCGTGCATCGCCACGCGGTCGTATTGCCGGTTGACCGTCGTCAGCAGGCCCGCGACCTGTACCGCCGGATCCTGCCGCAGGCAGTGCAGCATCCAGGCCGCGTCCTTCCCGCTGCTCCAGCTCACCAGCGTCTTCATTACTTCCGCGGTCCCTGGAGCCGCCGCCGGATTGCCCGTACCAGCTTCGCGCCGAACGCGCGGGTCATGTCGGCGTCGATCGTCACCGTGCCGGCATTCGCGTAGGGAATCTCGATCGTGGTCGCCATGGCGATGCCCGGGAGTTCGCCCGCCCACCGGGCGCAGCTCTTTCCCGACCGGTAATTCTTTTTCGTGTTCCACGCCGTCCCGAAGGGGACGTTGCTTGACTTCGTGTAGGGAATCCCGCCGTCGAGCGATGCGAGAATGTCGCTGAACGCCTGTTGCTCTTTCCATATCCGGTCGTCGCTGCTGCCGACCAGGTAGACCGCCTCATTGTTTTTTCCCCGGATCCACGGGCAGTGCAGGTCGATAGCGACGTGCAGCTTCCCCCCCGACCACGCCGGCACGAACCGCCGCAGCGCCCGGACCGCGGGATAGATGCTCTCGCCGATGTAGTCGCGGTTGTGGTCGCGGGGCGCGCGGTTTTTGCCCTGGTCGCCGTCTTCGACGCCGTCCTTGTCCATGAAGGGGACCGCCATCACCTCGACGTGCTCCCGGAACCATGCCCCCGTTTCGGTTTTTGCGAGCAGGGCGTCCATGGCACCCTCGATTACGTAGCTCGCGACGGATTCGCAGGCGTGGTGGCGGCAGGTCAGCAGGACCCGGTGTTCCGGCTCGCCGGCGATTTTCCCGATGTGGATTCGGCGGACCGGCCGTTTTTTGCGCGTCCGGCACAATTCGGCGACGGACAGGTGTGCAGTGCCCTCGTGGCGGGCCAGGAATCGCTCCAGGTCGCGCTCCTGGTAGGGCAGGGAGAAGGCGAATCGAACCGATGCGGCGTCCTTCCCGAACGCGTAGGCGAAGGACCCGCCCGTCACCGCCTTCGCCGGGAGCCACGACCACGACCGCCCGCCGTCGGTGCTCACTGCCGGCCCGCGCGTGCCGATCACGTTCCGGTTGGTGAGGCGGAACGTCAGCGTTCGGCCCGCCGCCCCCCGCACGCGGAAGTTCCAGTAGAACCACCAGCCTTTCGTGTCGCGGAGGTCCTGGCGGAGGTACGCGGTGTCACCGTCGATCCGCTCAACAATAATGTTGCCGCCGGGATAGTCAGCGTCGATCTCGACACCCGCCGCGGCCGGCCCCGTCAGACACGCCATCGCCGCCAGGATGCGCCCGGTCATTGTTGAATCCCCGCTGTTCCGCCGTCGGTCAGGCCGGCGATGTCGATCAGGTAGAGCTGCCGCCCGTTGCCGCCGTGGGGGGAATCGATGCAGACCCGCCGGCCGTCGGGACTGGTGCGGGGGTGCGTGTCGCACCGCCACTGGCCGCGGTATTTCTTCGGGAGCGGGAAGTAGCCCAGCACCCTCACCCGGCCGGTCGGCAGGTGGTAGAGGTAGGGGATCTGCTCGCGCTTTTTGCCCCGGGGGTAGGTGTCCGACACCATCCACTTGTTGTCGGTGCCGGGGACGTACGTCTGGTGGCCGTTGGGGGCCTTCCACTGCAGCGTCGGCTTCCGCGACCCGTCGTCGGGGTAGAGGTAAAAGCCGCCGCCGTGCCAGATCGAAACGTGTTCGGCGTCCCGCCAGACGAAGTGGCTGACGCCGGGGTTGTCGGAGACGATCCGCAGGTCGGTCCCGTCAAGCGATGCGCTGAGCATCCGGGTGATGAACCGTCCCCCCGACTTGCGCCACCGGTTCAGGAACACGAACCGCCGGCCGACCGTGTCCCACTCGATGTGGTTGACGTAGTGCTTTGCGTCTTTCCCGCCGATGCCCGCTTTCGGGAAATCGGCGATTGTAGCTACCGTGAAGAGAAAGGTCACCGCGCCGGTTTCCAGGTCCACCCGCCAGAGGCCGGTGTCGTCCGGGGTGAGCTTCTCGGCGTTGGGATCGGGGATGCCCGGGTAGCCGTATCCCGGCCGCATGTCCTGGAGGCGGCGGAAGTCCAGGCTCAGGCCCCACTTCCCGTCCGGGCTGGCGTGGTACACGGCCCGCGGCAGCGTGCGCAGCTTTTTGGTCGCGATGTCCAGGATCCGGCAGACGTACTTTCCGTCCTCCCGGTCGTTCCACATGACCTCGGTGTTCGATCCGGGCCGCCACTGGAGCATGCATCCCTGCTGCCAGCACCAGGCGGTGGTCTTACCCAGCGCGGTCCACGCGTTGTCGTTTTCCAGGTCGACCATGCCCACCGTCACCACGTCGTCCGGTTTCGGGCTGCGGTGCTCGAAGTCGACCGCCATGCTCAGCACGTAGCGGCAGGAGGGATCGAACTGCAGCTTGTCGTAGTACCCGAACCAGTGATACTTCGGCCCCGTCGTGATTGCCCGGCAGTGGGGCAGGTCCTCCCGCTGGTTCATGAGCTGCTGCATGAAGTCCTTTTCGGCGCCGGCGGCCGACAGGCATGCCAGCAGGACGGTGCTTCCCAGACAAAACGTCGCGATCTGTTTCATTTTTTCACTCCCGGTAATCGAACCAATCTACAATATAGCAAAACGGGTGCCGCCGCCACATCCTGTTTATAACCGCGGTGTCATTTATACTGCTCCTGATTACATCTGCACGTTATCCGGCACGCCTCTTTTGGCCCACCTGCACACCCGGCTCGCTCAATGTGATTCACCCGCCACGCAATCGCTCACCGGTCGCACCGGTGAACCAAAACTGACGCACCACATATTCGTGCATTCTCAATCAGGAGCAGTATAGGTACAATGGGCTCCCGTTTGGCGATCCCTGTTTTGTATATTCGCACGGAGAGTATGACATCGATTCCCTGAAAACGGACATATGCGATACCGATTACCCGGTGGACATCGTCCTGTCCCCGCGGTGGTGGCATGCCCGCGCGGGGATTACGTTCGACCGCGACTTCTTCTACCACCCCGCCCGGCGGGTGGAGGCCGAGCGGCTGATGGAGCGGACCCTCCGGGATCGGTGGGGGCAGTTCGGGCTCGGTTCCGACGAGCTGCGCCCCGAGGTCGGCCCGGTCCACCTCGCCGCCGGCTACCTCCTCCAGGCGATGCTCGGCTGCGAAGTGGTGTACCGCGAGGACGACCCGCCGGACGTGTTACCCGCCGGGATGGACCGGCTCGCCGTCGATCCCGACGCGGCCTTCAGGAGCCCGGCGTTCAGGGAGTTCGCGTCCCTCTGCGACAGGCTGCTGGAGAAGCACGGCTGCCTGACCGGGGACGTGAACTTCGCCGGCGTCCTTAACATCGCCCTGGACCTGCGGGGCGAGGAACTGTTCATCGACCTGCACACCCGCCCGGAGGAAACGGCCCGGCAACTCGACGCCATTGCGGCGGTCGTCACCCGCTTCGTCGACTACGTCTCGTCGCGGACGGCGACCAGCTCGATCTCGGTCAACCGGAACGTCCGCAATCTCACCGCGCCGGTGGTCCTGCACTCCGAGTGCGCCCACACCATGATTTCCGAGCGGGATTACGAGCGGTTCTTCATGAAGTACGATGTCGCGTGGAGCCGGCGGTACCCCGCTTTCGGGGTCCACTTCTGCGGTCCCGACCCGCACCGGTTCGCCGCCTCCTACGCCCGGATTCCCGGACTGGCGTTCGTCGACGTCGGCGCGGGAGGCGACGTCGCAACGATGCGGAAGCACCTTCCCCGGGCCTTTCTGAACCTCCGGCTGGACCCGGTGACGCTGCGTGACCGGGACCCCGGGATGATACGGGACACGGTGCGGCAACTGGCGGCGGCCTCCGGCGACCCGCAGTTGACGGGGATCTGCTGTATCAACATGGACGACACCGTGACCGACGAACAGGTCGCCGCGATTTTCGCGGCCGCCGAAGAACTCAGGCGGG
>CAZLBC010000168.1:0-6263 GCA_964557575.1 uncultured Planctomycetaceae bacterium | reverse complement strand
CCGCGGGCGTGTTCAACAGGGGCATGTGCAGGTGTTTCCGCAGGAATGCGTGCAGGCGCTGAAAGCGGGGATTGTCTTCCATGGCCGCCTTCGGTATCGCGGGATAAAAATAGACGAGATCCACGCCGCGGCCCCGGCAGGTTGCCGCGAAACGATTGAGCAGGGCCGCCGTGTTTTCCCACTCCGGCGGTTCGGCGACGAAGTCGACGTGCCGGTCGGCCGCGACCGACGGCATGGCGAGATGGGCCACCACGTCGCCGCAGCGATTAAAGGCATCCCGGCTGTACGGCGGGCTCGCCTGGTACATGGGCCGGGTGCGGATCTTCAGGAGCCGTTCCAGCTTTTCTCCGAACGACAGGTGATCCAGTTTTCGCACCTTGCGGTATCGTTCCACCCGGTCCTGGAAGAGCTTGATGTAGCGGTACAGCATGTTGTCGCACTGGTCCTTGAACTCCTGCAGTTTCATTCCCTCGGCACTGCGTTGCTCGTAGAGGCGCACGTCGAGGAGGTAATCGTACCGGCCCTTCAGTCCCTCGGTACTGAACAGGTAATATTCCAGCGAAATCACCACCAGGTCCCCGCCGCGAAGAAACGGTTCCACCGAGGAGACGACGTACCGGGCGCCCAAATCCGCATGCACGCCCATATTGACCGGCGCGCGGTTGAGCTTCCCCCCGATTCTCGGCGAGTCGTTTCCGAACGCCACGCTGGAGCCGCCCACGAATATCACCCGGGGCCCCGGCGCCGCTTCGAGCCGGTTGAACTTGTCCGTCACCGAGGCGAAGTAGGAATTGTCGTCCATCGCCACCGGCGGGCATACCATGAAAAGCAGACCGGCGACCAATGCAACGACGACCGTTATTTCAAGGACAAATCGTTTCATGGTTTCGAAGCTAAAACTGGAAGTATATGAAATCCCGGCTTATCTCGGGCGTCGCGCCGAGGCCGAGTATCAGCAGTATCAGCAGCAGGTATATCCCCCACCGGACCGGCCGCGCCAGCCGGGGCAACACGAGGGGATGCGGCTTGTCCCGCTGGAGAAACTCCACCGCGTAAAACATGCCGAACGCGACGTAGACGATCGGCGACCTGCCGATGATGTGCACTACGCGTTCGAACCCCGCCGGATCGAATGCGTTGAACACCATCGTGCGCAGGACCGTGCAGGCCTCCGGCAACGTTTCGGCCCTGAAAAAGACCCAGGTCAGGTAGACGAAGACGAACGTCAGCACCGCCGAGAGCCCCGCCTTCAGAGCGCGCACAACACCGCCGGCGCGCCGCGCCCCTTCCCGCCGCACGTGGTTGTACAACACGTACCCGGTGAGCGCCAGGCCGTGCAGGCCTCCCCACACGATGAAATTCCAGGAGGCCCCGTGCCAGAATCCGCTGACCAGGAACGTGATCATCACGTTCCTGATCGTCCTGGGCAGGCCGCGGCGGCTGCCCCCCAGGGGGATGTAGACGTAATCCCTGAACCACGTGGACAGGGATATGTGCCACCGCTTCCAGAAATGCGAGATGGTGGTGGCGAAGTAGGGATACGAGAAGTTGGTCATCAGGTTGAAGCCGAAGAGCCGCGCGGTGCCGATGGCGATGTCCGAGTAGGCCGAAAAATCGCAGTATATCTGGAAGGCGAAGCAGAGGGTGGCGAAGAGGAGTTCCGGTCCCGACGCGCCGGGGATATCCCCGTATATCCTCACCACCACGTACCCGAAGTTGTCCGCGAGGACGATCTTCTTGAAGAATCCCCAGAGTATCTGCCGGCAGCCGTCGACGGCCTTGCCGTAATCGAACCGGCGGGGATTGATCATCTGCGGCAGCAGGTTCGACGCCCGCTCTATCGGCCCCGCCACGAGTTGCGGAAAGAAACTCACGAACGCAAAGACGGCGATCGCATCGCGACATACCGGGCACTTGCCGCGGTAGACATCGATGGTATAGCTCATCGTCTGAAACGTGTAGAAACTGATGCCCACGGGCAGCACGATCCGGAGGGTCACCGGTCCGGCGGTCATACCGAACAAAGCCAGGAGATCGGCAAAACTCTCCGCGAAGAAATTGAAGTATTTGAAGAATCCCAGCAGCCCGAGATTGCCGCAGATACTGAGCAGGAGGAGCAAAATCCGCTTTCGCCGCCCCCCCGCCCTGCCGAGCATGAGGCCCACCGAGTAATCCAGGATACTGGATATCAGCATCAGCGAGCAGAATCGCCAGTCCCACCACCCGTAAAACACGTAGCTTGCGGCGATCAGCAGGATGTTCCGGTGTCTCGTCTTTCGCAGCGACCAGTACAACGCGAAGACGGCCGCGAGAAACACCATGAATGTTACGGTGGTGAATTTCATTTCCTATGGCGGGGAATAATAGCAGAACGAAATGGGCTAATCCACCGAAATTAACGACCGGACCGAACCGGCGCCGATCGAAAATTCCAAAACAAGCCGGGGCGTTGTATACTGGGGGTACATGATTTCCGGTATTCTCGCTTCGATACGAAGGCGATTGGTGACCGATTGACAGGTAAACAGATAACCGACTTCCCGTTCGCGCCCCGGCGTTCCCCCGTTCCCTACGGCTGGTTCATCCTGGCGGTCGGCACACTGGGGGTGGTAACCAGCTCGCCGGGGCAGACCATGGGAATCTCGCCCTTCAACGAGCCCCTGATGGAGGCCCTCGGGCTCGGACGTTCCTGCTTTTCCCTGGCGTACGGGCTCGGGACCGCCCTCAGCGCGATGGCCCTGACCTTCATCGGCAAGCTGTACGACCGCCTGGGTGCCCGCGTCATGGGATTCGCCGCCGCGGTCATGCTCGCTCTCGTACTCTTCGGCATGAGCCGACTCGATCACATCGCCTCCTGGCTGTCCGGGTCGCCGGCCGGAAACAATAACTGGCCCGTTTCCTTCGCCTGTGTGCTGGCGGGGTTCTTCCTCCTGCGGCTCGCGGGCCCGGGCATGATGACCATGGTTTCGAGCAACATGGTCATGAAGTGGTTTGACCGGCGGCGCGGCCTCGCCTGCGGCATCATGAACAGCGCGATATCCCTGAGTTTTTCCTGCTCTCCCCTGCTGTTTCACTGGATGGCCTCGCGTTCGGGATGGAGCGAAACCTGGGCGATCCTGGCGATGGTCATCGGCTTCGGATTCACCGCGGTGGCCATCATCTTCTTCAGGGACAATCCCGCCGCCTGCGGCCTGGAACCCGATGCGGGCATGAAGAAAAAAAAACGCGCGGAACCCGCAGCACAGACACGGGATTTCACCCTGTCCGAGGCGTGCCGAACCTACGCGTTCTGGATATTCACCCTGGCGATCGCCCTGGATTCGCTGTGTTTCACGGGTATCACGTTCAACGTGGAGTCGGTTTTCGAAAACGCCGGCAGGGGCGCGGACTGCGCGTTCAGCATCTTTCCGCTGATATCCTTTCTGTCCGTGCCCATCGGCCTTTTGTGCGGATGGCTCAGCGACTTCGTCAAGCTCAAATACTTCCTGATCCTCATGATGGCGGGGATGTCGGTTGCCCTCGCGGGGCTCATGATCCTGTCGACCCCCGCCGGGTACGCCATGATCGTTATCGGCAACGGGGTGGCGGGGGCCGTATTCGTACTCCTCCTGACCGCGACGTGGCCGCGATTTTACGGCGTGGCATACCTCGGCGAGATATCAGGGTTTCACCGGACGTTGCTGGTGGCCTTCAGCGCTTCGGGGCCGTTTATCTTCGGGGCCTCCCGGCAATACCTCGGCAGTTACCACGTCGCCGCCGCGGGCGGGATAGGCTGCGCGGCCGTGCTGGCCGTGGCCGGCATATGGGCCGACGGACCGTCCCGCCGCGCCGTTACTCCCTGACCTCCACCACGGCGGCCGAGAGCCCCGGCAGGGTGAACGACACGCCCTTCCCGTCGACGGCGACCGCAGCGTCTTCCGGCCGGACCGCCCGCGGATTGCCGAGGGTGTTGCGGGCCTTCAGGTCTCCCGGCGCGACGACCCGCATCGCGGCGCCGGCAGGCCGGAACGTTCCGCCGATCGTCAGGCGGACCGCCCGTTCCTCCGGGGCCGGGTTAACGGCTTTGAAGCAGATCGTCCGGCCGTCGGCGGCGGCGGTCGCCACGGCGTTGAGCACACCGGTCCTTCCCGCAATGTCCAGGCGCCGGGGCAGGTAGTGGTCCCGCCAGAGTTTCATCACCACGTAGTTCGGCGCGGGAAACCAGCCGGTATGGTCGAAGTTGATAAAGGCATTGTCCCAGCCGGTCGCGGACGTGTGGCGGAGCAGCAGTGCCGGACCGCCGATTGCCAGGACGTCGCCGCACCGCTCGAAGGCGTTCAAGAGCCCCCCGCAGTAGAGGCCGGTCCGCCAGTCGGTGGACTGGGCGTTCCACTCCGAGACATAGATCTTCATGTCGGGGTTTTTCGACGCCGCGATAATCTCCCCGGTCTTGAGGAAAAATTCCTCGTACCGCCGGGGGCCGGCGGCATAGTTGTCAGGGTTCTCGTAGTGGTGAATACTGATATAGTCGATCAACCCGGCGCACCGCTCGATGACCGTCCGGTTCCAGTCGAGGTTGAAACCGCCGCTGCCGCAGGCGGCCAGCACGATGGAGGGATCCTTTTTCTTCATCGCCGCCGCCACCCGCGCGGCCGCCGCGGCGTACTTTTCCGCCCCCATATGCCAGGTCTCGTTGTCGATTTCCCAGTACTTCACGCCGTACGGCTCGGGATGGCCGTTCCGCGCCCGCACCCGGCCCCATGTCGCGTCCCGCGGCCCGTTGCAGTATTCAAGCCAGTCCAGCGATTCCTGCAGGAACTCATCCAGCCGGCCCTTCCCCATCCAGTTCGGGGTGCCGATATTGGTCACGATCAGCGGTTCGGCCCCGACCCTGCTACACAGGGCGATAAACTCGTCGGTCCCCAGCGAATAGCAGTCGCGCTGGTCCCAGATGTCCCGGGGATGGGGCAGCCGCTCGTGCTGGGGGCCGATCCCCTGTCTCCAGAGATAGGCGCTGGCGAAACACCCGCCCGGCCACCTGATAACCGGCGGTTTCAGGTCAGCCACCGCCGCCAGAAGGTCCGGGCGGAACCCGCCGGCGCGCCGGGCGGCCGCGGACATCAAGCTCACCTGGTCTATCCAGACCGTCCCCGCGCCCGACGCGGCGATTTCCAGATACGCATCCGCGCCGCGCCGCGCCGGCCGAAACGCGAACGGCAGTTTTTTCCACTTCTTTTCAACGCGGGGCAACCGGGTCTCGGCGATCGTTCCCGACTCGTCGGCAAGGCGAAACGTAAGCCCGCCGTCGAGGTCCCCCCTGGCCCACAGCGACCCCTGGTATGCCATGTCCTTCTCTATCCGCAGCGGGGCCTGCCGCACGGCCGCCGTGCCGCCCGCGGTCTCCATGCGCAGTGATACGCCGGCGTTCAGCGGGTTCTCATCGTCGAGAAAAACCCCGCCGGACCCGGCGATCGTCCAGTGCCGGCCCGCCGCGGGGCGATCGGCTTCCCCGGGCAGATCGTCGTAGAGCACCCTCCCGTCGAGAGTGGTCACCGTCAGGTTCCTGAAGCGCGCCCGGGTGTTCCAGGTCCCGATACCCACCGCGCCGGCGCGGTGCGCGTTGTTATCGTCGGTAAAATCGATCACTTCCTTCCCGTCCAGCCAGACCCGGAAACGCCTGCCCGCGCAGCGGACCCTGATCCGGTACCACCGGCCCGTTTCGACCCCGCCCGCGACCGACGGCCCGACGGCTCCCCACCGGCCCTCGCCGCGCCGCCCGCGCTCCAGCGTATGCCGGGTATTGCCCCAGCCGCCGAGGTTGCACCAGTAAAAGTCTTTTTCTCCCCCCACTCGGAACAAGACGAGAAAACCCTCGTTGCCGCCCGTTTTTCGGGCTTCCAGCGTGTACTCGTAGTCAGTCCAGGACCGGTCGCCGAAGACCAGGCGGACGTTTGAGGAGAGGCTCTCCTGGACGATTTCCCTGCCGTCAATCTCCCACCCGCCGCGGTCGTTTTCCTCGAAGCTGCGGTTCCAGACCATCTCGCCCCACAATCCCCCGTCGCAGGAGTGGTAGATGTGCTCGAGGAAGTGCCCGTAGACCTTCTCGTCGATCCGGTTGGCGGTCTTCGACGGATCGACGGACAGTGCTATCGCTGACGGCGATTCGCCGGTCCCGCCGGGAAGGTTTCCCGGCGCGAGAACGGGCCGGCCTTCGTTCCATGCGACGGGCACGACAGAGAGGTACCACGTTTTGCCGCCGGTGTTGTTGCCCTGGTAGAACAGGT
>CAZLBC010000167.1:4587-6294 GCA_964557575.1 uncultured Planctomycetaceae bacterium | reverse complement strand
TGTCCGGTTTTCGGATATTGGGAGCGGGGGCTTGCACCGGTTTGCCGTAGACCTCCACCTCGATGTAGTGGTTCATGTCGTTGGTCGAGTTTCCGTTGGAGTAGAGCCGCACGTATCGGCCGCGCACGCCGCCGGCGTCTATGAGCTTGCCGAGATGGGTCTCGATGTAGGAGAAATCCTTGCCGATGCCCATCTTCGAGGAATTGTCGTCGTCGTTGTTGAAGATGGTCTTCTTGTTCGTGATCATGTCCGCGTCGCCGGCGACCTGCACGATCACGTCCTTGTAGGCCCGGGCCTGCTTGTGGTAGTGCCAGATAACCACGGCGTAGATATTCGCTGCCTGCCCGAGGTCTATCTGCACCCACTGTTTGCCGGGCGCGAATTCGACGACCGACTGGTCCATGCCCTCCTTGTCGCCGTCGGTGATCATGGACGGCTCGCCGATGATGGGCAGGTCGTCGCTGGACGCCACCTCGCGGCCCTTCGTAAGGTTCCGCGTACCCTTCGGGACGTAGAACGTCGGGCGCTTCCACTCGTCACCCTTGGGCGGTTCGAGATTGGTGATGCCCTGGATGCGCTTGGGAGTGCCCTCGAACTGCGGTTTCGGCAGCACGATATCCAGCGGGACCGTCCCGGCGGCCGGGCGGCCGTCCCCGGAGACCGCCGCCGTCCGGTTCGCGGGTCCGGCGGTGTCCGCATCGAACATGAGCATGACGCCCAGGCAGGCCGCCACGAGCACCACGGCCGCGACGGCCAGCGGCAGCCAGGCGGGGGACCGGCGCCGGCCGGCGCCGGCGCAGACGCAGCGGGTTCGTTCGCCGCCGAGTTCGCAGCAGGGCTCCGACCGGTAGTGGGCGTTGACCATGTCCGCGGACCGGCGAATGCGCTCGGCCTTCTTGGCGGCAGCGGGGTCGTGTTCGAGCATCCTGCGGATCTCGTCCGTCTCGTTTTCATCCAGCTCGCCCAGCACGTAGGCGGTGAGTGTCTCGTCGCTGATCATCGTTCTATCCTTTCATTCGCGGCCGAAAAGGCCGTGTTTCGCCAGCATGTCCCGGATATCGGCCAGGGCCGTGTGAATCCGGAAACCAACGTTGGATACCGTCAGGCCGGTGATCTCGGCGATCTGCCGGTAGGTCAAACCGTTCTGAAACTTCAGCCTGAGCAGTTCCTTCCGGTCGTCGGGCAGGCCGCCTATGGCCGCGGCCACCCGGGCCGCCGTTTCGCGGGTTGCCGCTCCCTCTTCCGGCGACGGGTCGCCGCCGGCCCTGCCAGCACATTCTTTGTCGCTGAGGCGATTCATCCTTCGTTCCTTTCTCCTGACATCCAGTGCCCGGTTCCGGCAGACCCTGAAGAGCCACGTCGTCAGCCCGCGGTCGCCCTCGTCGATTCTGCCGGTCTTCCAGAGCCGCATAAAGGTATCCTGCACGACGTCCTTTCCCGTCTCCGTGTCGCCGACGATCTCGGCGGCGTAGCGGATGAGTGCGGCCTGGTACCTGCGTATCAGCGCGTCAAGACGTTTCGATGTATCGCTTTCACTTTTCACTCTATCCTTCCGATCGGAACCTCCGGAAAGTCGCAGACCGCGGTCTTCGCACTACAGACGCACGAGAACCCGAACCAATAGAGGTCAATTCCGCGCGGCGCGACTTTTTTCAGGATTTTTCCACCGCACATACTATAATCCCCGCACATGACGATTGCCATTTC
>CAZLBC010000167.1:0-4487 GCA_964557575.1 uncultured Planctomycetaceae bacterium | reverse complement strand
TCAGGATTTTTCCACCGCACATACTATAATCCCCGCACATGACGATTGCCATTTCCACGATGTGGTCGGCGGCATACGACCGGCTCGACCGGTTCGTCGCCGACGCCCG
Source organism: uncultured Planctomycetaceae bacterium (assembly GCA_964557575.1). Lineage (GTDB taxonomy): Bacteria > Planctomycetota > Phycisphaerae > SM23-33 > SM23-33 > CAZLBC01. The sequence continues at coordinate 4,378 of CAZLBC010000167.1, read as the reverse complement.
GGCGTCCGGCTTCAGCAGCGTCGAGTTGAACTACCGCCTCGACCCGGCGGCGCTGGCGGAGATTCTCGATTGCGGCGGATTAGCGGTCTCGAGCGTGCACGCCCCCTGCCCGGACGTCCCCACGGACGCCGGTCCCGCGCGGCTGCTCTCCATCAGTTCCCGCGACGAGGAGATCCGGCGCCGCGCCGTGGCGGCCACGCTGAACTCGTTCGCAACCGCCGCGCAGACCGGCGCCGCCGTCATCGTTCACTGCGGAGGCGTTGTCATGGACACGGGGACAGCGGCGGAGCTGAACCGGATGTACGCGGACGGGCATGCCGGTACGGCGGCCTACGAGCGGCTCAAGGGGCGGATTGCCGCCGCGCGGGAAGCCGCGGCCCCGCCGTACCGGGAAGCGGCGAAACGGAGCCTCGCCGCGCTCGCCGATGAGGCCCGGCGGCGGGGCATTCTCCTGGCGCTGGAGAACCGGTTTCACTACCACGAGATACCGGGTCTCGACGAGATGAAAAGACACGGTCGCTACATCATGCTGTGCGCGTTATTGCTCGCGCTGTCTGCCGGATGTTATTTTCTGCACTACCTGTTTTTCCGGGATGTCCATCATATCTTCATCTACCTGGTCGGCGACGTCGCGTTCGTGTTCGTCGAGGTGCTCCTGGTGACGCTTATCATTCACCGGGTGCTCGAAGATCGCGAGAAGCGGGCGCGGATGGAAAAGCTGCACATGGTCATCGGCGCGTTCTTCAGCGAGGTCGGGATGAAACTCCTCGCGATCATGTCCGCCGGGGACCCCGCCGTCACGGAGATACAGCGGGAACTCGCCGCCGGTGACACGACGGCGGAGCGGAAGTTCGAAACGGTCCGCGCGCGCCTGCAGTCGCATGATTTCCGCCTGGAGACCGGCGCGGTCGACGGGGAGCGCGTCCGGTCGCTCCTGGTGTCACGTCGGGAATTTCTTCTGCGGCTGCTGGAGAACCCCACCATTCTCGAGCATGAGTCGTTTACCGACCTGCTCTGGGCGGTATTCCACTTGGCCGAAGAGCTGGAAGCCCGAGAGTATCTTCGGGATCTCCCCGCGACCGACCGCCGCCACCTCGCCGGCGACGCGACGCGGGTGTACGGCCGGCTCGTCCGCCGGTGGCTGGCCCACATGGAACACCTGAAAAACAACTACCCGTACCTGTTCTCCCTCTCGGTCCGGACCAACCCGTTCGACCGCGGCGCCTCGCCCGTCGTACGCGAAGCGTAGGCGCGCGGCCCTCCCGCCGCGCGCTGTCAGCCCGGCAGGCTGCCGACCTGGTAGACGATCGTCGTTACGATCCAGGCCAGGACGGTCAGGTACCCCACCTGGATAACGCCCCATCGCCAGCCGCCCGCCTCCTGGACGGTGGCGGCCAGCGTCGCGACGCACGGCAGTGAAATCAGGCAGAACAGCATGATGCAGAAGCCGACGAGGGGGGTATACTCCGCGCGCAGCCGTTCCTGGAGTTTCAGATGCGTTCCGCCGTCGGCCGGCTCTCCGGTCGCGTAGACGATGCCGAGTTGCGCGACGAACAGCTCCTTGGCCGCCATCGCCCCGATCAGCGCGGTCCCGATCTTCCAGTCGAATCCCATCGTGCCGACGATCGGTTCGATCGCCTTCCCGATGCGCCCGGCGACGGTGTATCTCAGCTTTTCGCTCTCCTTTTGTGCCGCGATCCCGTTCAGCGCCGCGGCGCGAGCGAAGACGGGAAGCGTCAGCGCCTGCTCTCGCTCTGCGGCATAATCCCGCTCGAACGCGGTCTTGCGGGGAAAGGTGGTCAGGGCCCACAGGACGATCGTCGCCGCGAGGATCACCGTCCCGGCCTTCCGCAGGTACATCCAGGTCCGCTCCCCGATATGCACGCCCAGGCCCTTCAGCGTGGGTTTCCGGTAGGGGGGCAGTTCCATCACGAAGATCGACGCCTCGCCCCTGAAGACCGTCAGGGCGAGAACCTTGGCCACGATCACGGCCAGCACGATGCCGATCACATACATGCTCCACATGATCGGCGTGTGCAGGTGCGCCGGGAAGAAGGCCGAGACGATGAGAATATATATCGGTATCCGCGCCCCGCAACTCATCAGCGGCAGGATCAGTATCGTTATCAGCCGGTCCCGCCGCGACTTCAGCGCGCGGGTGGCCATGATTGCCGGGACCGTGCACCCGAAGCCGATGATCATGGGAACGAAGCTCTGTCCGTGGAGGCCGATCCGGTGCATGAGCCGGTCGGTGATAAACGCCGCGCGGGCCATGTAGCCGCTGTCCTCCAGTACCGACACACCGAGAAACACCAGGACAATCAGCGGCACGAAAATCAGGACCGCGCCGACGCCCTCGATCACGCCGTCTATCACCAGGCTGCGGATCAGGCCGCCGCCCTGCCAGTGACTCTCCATCGCCGGTATGAGGTACTCGTGGATCCCGGCGTCGATGAGGTCGCTGAGGGGATTGCCGATCCAGAACGTCAGCTGGAACAGCAGGTACATCATCAGCGCGAAAATCGGCAGGCCCAGCAGCGGGTGGGTGATCACGCGATCCGCCTGGTCGCTCGCGTCGTGTCGCCGTTCGACCGTGGAGATAATGGACTCAGTACACGCGCCGGAGATGTAGCCGTACCGGCGGTCGGCGAGGATGATTTCCGGGGAATCGCCGCAGACACCCTCCAGGTGGTTCCTGATGCGCGCGCCGGCGGCGATGATCCGGTTCGCCGCATCGGCGTTCTTCGTCCGCAGCCGGCCGCTGGTAGTTTCATCGCCCTCGATGAGCTTGACGGCATACCACCGCGCCCGGCGGGCCGTCCCGGTTTCTTCCCGGATCATGTCTGCAAGCTGGGTGACGTGGGGCTCCACTTCGCCGCCGTAGTCCGGGCGCCGGGCGGGAGGCGTTCCGGCGTCCGCGGCGGCTACTGCCGCGGAGAATAACTCTTCTATTCCCCTCCCGTCGCAGCCGACGGTGGCGATCATCTCGACGCCGAGCAGCTTCGACAGCCGGTCGACGTCTATCTTGAGGCCGCGCTTTTCCGCGATGTCCGCCTTGTTCAACGCGACAACCAGGGGAGCGTCGAGTTCCAGGAGCTGCGTCGTCAGGTAGAGGTTTCGCTCGAGGTTCGAGCAGTCGACGATGTTCAGCAGGACGTCCGGTTCGCGGTCGATGATGAAATTCCGGGCGATCAACTCGTCCTCGCTGTAGGCCGTGAGGCTGTAGGTGCCCGGCAGGTCGGTCACCCGGACCGCCCGGTCGCCCGTCCGCGCGGTTCCCTCGACCTGCTCGACGGTGACGCCGGGATAGTTGCCGACTTTGCGTTTTTCCGCGGTCAGGGCGTTGAAGATGGTCGTTTTACCGCTGTTGGGATTCCCCACCATCGCAATGTTCAACGGGCGCGCGGGCACGGGTCTCTCATTCCCCGACGGGCGCCACGAAGATCCGGTTGACCATGCCCCGCCCCAGGACCAGCCGCCCGCCCTTCAGTTCCACGATGCACGGACCGGGACTGCCCCTCCCGATCACCGTGAACCGGACACCGGGAACGAGCCCCATCTCGGCCAGGCGGTGCTGAAAACCGCCGCCGCCCTGCAGCCGGACGAGCCGTACCGTCCGTCCGGCCGCGACCAGCGAAAGGGGCATCGTCGATTCCTGTCCGGTTGCGCCGTCACTCATTGTGGAGGACCTTTCCCGCATTGTTTCTGAAGACTCTCAGCCGGTCCATCAGTTCTTCGCTGACGGCATGTTCGAGCCGGCACGCCTCTTCTTCGGCCACCGTGTCGTCCATTCCGAGAATGCCCGTCAAGAACGCTTGCAGCTCGACGTGTTTTTTCCTGACCGAGCCGGCCACCTCCCGGCCCGGCGGCGTCAGCGTTGCCGCCCGGTAGGGGGTATAGTTGACCAGTTTTTTTTCGGCGAGGGTTTTCAGCGCGGCGGTGACGGACGGTTTGCCCACGCCCAGTGTCCGGGCGATATCGACCACCCGCGCCCGGCCCTTTTCCTCGCCGAGACGCAGTATCGCCTCGAGGTAATCCTCGAGAGAGGCGGTAACGTCTTGTCCGTCGGCATCCGTCATGAGGGTTCTCCCGATTCCATGGCGATCGGGAAAGATACCAAAAAAGTTCACCCTGTCAAACAAAAAGTTCGTCACGTAAAACTTTTTTGTTGCGAATAAAGCCATTGTGATCAACAGTAATCGTCACTCCGCCGACGAATCGTATGGAACTTATATCCATCTCGACACGCGATCCGGTTTGCATAACGGTTCCCGACCGTTTTTCAAATTCAGCTTATGCGCCCCGGGTTTTTTCGGAATCTGACGCAGATCGTCCACCCTGTCCCTTGATCGCGGTCCGCAGCGCCCGGATATGATCC
>CAZLBC010000166.1:0-6321 GCA_964557575.1 uncultured Planctomycetaceae bacterium | reverse complement strand
GGCTAGCGGCACTCACTTCTGCAGCCGCTCGTGCAGCTGCAGCAGCGCCCACATCAGCTCGGGGCCACCGGTGATGGACTCGTAATGGTCGGTCTGGGTACTGGATCTCGGCAACGCGGCCCCGGGTCCATCGACGCCGCCGAGGAACAGCTCGACGGCCTGCTGAGCGAAAAAGTCCGCCCGCTCCAGGTACTGCTTCTCGCCGGTGATCTCGTGCATGTGAAGCATCAGCTCGATCAGCGTCGCGTACACGCTGGGCTTGAGGTTGATCTGCTTCGCCTTGTCCAGGTCGGGTGCCTGCTTGAGGTACTGCTCGCTGTCCTTGATCAGCAGCCGCTTGTACTGCTGGGCCAGCGCGGGGTGCTCATCCCGGATGGTCTGGTAGGCGACAGCCATCTTCCGCGTCAGGTAGCCTGAGAACCCGCCCGCGCCGCCGTACGCGGAGAACCACATCCCGCCCTTCTTCTCGGGCTTTTTGCGGTTGTCTTTGGCTGCGCCGGTGCTCACGGTACGCAGCAGGTCGTTGCCGTCCTCGAAGTGCGGCTGACGCAGGAAATCCTCATGCTGGGTCAGCGCGACCTCTTCCATGAGCTTGCTTGTCGGGGGCGCGATATGTTCGGCCCCACTCAACAGGCCGCGCGCTAGTTCCAGGTTGCTGTCCAGCCAAGCCTCGGGCGCCGGGTCGTACTCCCTGCCGGGCTTGATCCCGCCTCGGACGCTGCTGGGGTTGGCGTAGGGCAGCACGCGGGCATCGCCCACGGCCTCGCGATTAGTGCGCATCCGCTGGGTGATCAGTTTAATGGCACGAAGCAGCTTGTCGCGGTCCGGCTTGTCCTGGAACGCGGGGTAGGCATACGCGTGCGCCCAGACCTCGATCATCTGGCCGGCCAGCCGCGGGTAGGCCGCGCCCTGCCCGCCCGAGCCGCGGGAGAAGTTGGCGTGCCGGCTGTAGTCGCCGGTCTCTTTGTTGCCGATCTGGCACTCCCACAGCGCGATCGCGTAGCGGTAGTACGCGTCCGGCGCGAGCCGGGCCGCCTCATCACGGAACGCCCACGCACCTGGCTCGTGGATGAGTTTTCTGGCATCGCGCGGATCGGTTGAAGATGCACGCGGCGCTTCCAGGTAAAAGTCCCATAGCAGGTGCTCGCCCCAAGGCGGCAGGCCGTGTTTATTCTGACAGGTTTTGAAAAAGAACTGCAAGGCTGCGTCCGCCTGCTCGGCGTACCGCTTGTCCCCCGTCAGCTCGGTCAGGCGGTACAGCGCGTGGTACAGGCCCTGCTCGATGTGCGGATTTGACCCGGTCAGGCAGCGGTCCTTGTTTCGGATGCCCGGGATAGGCGGGAAGTCAGGGCTGATCTTCAGCGTGTTGCGGTCAAGCGCACCGGCAAACAGCGGCGAGTGTGCTTCGCCATACGTGTCCCGGCCGTGCTCGATCATCGTATCGGCGTAAGCACGCACCAAGGCGAAGTAGTCCGGCTGAGCTTCCTCAGCAAACACCGGACAAGCCACCAACAACAGGACCGCGACAACAGATCGGATTCGATTCATCATTTCGGAATATCTTTCACCACGTACTTGAGCCAAACGGTATCCGCCTCCTCGAGCCAGACGAGCTCGCTGCCGTAGGCCCGCATCGATTGATCTTTTGCCGCCTTCGGGCTGACGTCCTCGGAACGCGCCTTGGCCAAACCGTCTCCGACAACAGGCCTCGTGAAGAACCCGGCATCGGGCTCGGCAGTCGTCCATTGGCAGTCGGAGCTGGCGAACAGCAGCTTACCTTTGTGCAGCGCGGCCAAAGCTGCGCCGCGATGGTCCTTGGTCGATTCGGCCTTGAGCACGATGACATCCCCGCGCTTGAGGTTGACGCTGTGTGTCCAGACGCGACCGCTGTCGGGCGTGCCCAGCAGACGGCCGTTGAGGTAGACCTCCCCGCCGCCGAACGTGCGGGCCGCGAGGTAGAAACGCCGGATGCCCTCGTACCGGTCGTCTTCGCCGCCGAGCTGATTGACATCGACCTGGTCCGCGATCGCATCGAGGTCGGCCTTGCTGTAGACGAAGTCGCCAAACGCCATCGGCCGCCGCTCAAAGCCCGGGCCCGCCCAGCCGATCTCCGTGTTCGCATCCCAGTACTTGCTGCCCTGCATGCTCGCCCAGAACTCGAAGGGCACGTAGCCTGCCTTGAGCTTCACGCGGATGATGCGTGGGTACGGTGCACCCAGCGTGGGCAGTTCGGGGCTGACGACCTGGTTGCCAATGACCAATTCGCCATTGCCGCCCGCCCGGTAGTAGAAGGTGTACTCACCGTCGGCGGGCACCTTGAGATAGCCTGCGAAGTTCTGCCGACCGCCCTCGGGTTTGAAGATGTAGTCCCGCATCTTGCCTTCGCTGACACCCGCGTAGCCGGCGTACTTGGCATCAACGGCTCTGCCTTTCTCGTAGCGGCGCTGACCAAGGAAGTGGATCAGCCCGGGTCGGGCGTCGCTTGACGGCTGGGCATTGAGCGCGGTCGCGTCGATGACGACCTGAGCACGCACATCCCGCGGGTCCTCCGGCCGGATGAACCGATACTCGCCGTTGCCTTCCTGCGGCCAGGGCATCAGGTTCGCTTTCACCCTCGGCAACTGCTCTGGCGTGGCAACGATCCGCTTGGGCGTCGTCCGCTTCATCGGCAGCGTCGAAGCGGCGGCCTCGATCCGCCAAGTCGTCTCCGCACCGTCGAGCTGGCGGTTGGGGAAGAACAACTCCTTGACCGACTGTTTCTCGCCATCGATCTTCAGACCGTGGTCATCCTCGGTGATCAGGAAGACTCTGCCGTCTTTACGGACAATCTCCTTGATCTCGAATGCCCAGCCCGCGCCGGTCTGCTTGCACGCCTCCCAGCGTCGTTGGTCGGCCTCCCAGTCCAGCACGAAATCACTGTTGGGGTTCTGCTTCTTTTCGTCCTGATACTTGCCACGGCTGCGGCTGTGGTACTTCGAGTACCACTCTTCCATGCTGCCGTTGATAATGCTGTCATAAAACTTGTCCTGCACGCCATCGTTTTGAACGATGACCCATGCGCCGACCAGCTCGTCGCCGATCGGGGGAAGCGCAGAGCCATTGCCCGTACCGCCAGCCGCGATCTCGAATCCATTGAACCCGTCGCCGTCCCACTCGCGGTGGCTGCGGACGATGCGGCCCTCGAAATGCGGCTTCTCTTTTTCCAGTGATACGCCGTCGGCCATCAGTTGCGTGCCGCCGATCATCCAGGCCTCGGGCTCGCCGTTCGCGGGGCGGGAGATGACCGCGAGTTTGGCGTCGGTCTTCACGCCTGCCGCGTCGTAGCGCAACGGCCGGTCATCGGTCGACACTAGCACCAGGTCTTCGCGACCGTCGTTGAAGGACACGACCAGGGCCAGCGTGTTGTCCTGCCTCGGCAGCCGCCGCACCTGCTTGATCGCCGGCCGGCCCGCGTAGGGCTCGTGGACGCAGACAAACTGAGACTCGCCGCCCATGCCCTCGTCTCGGAAGACGAGCTGGGGCATCTGCTTCATGTCCGCCGTCGAGCCCGGGGCGTCGACCCGGCGGGGGATGTTCGCGAGATAAGGCGTCGCGTCGGGCATACCGATGAAGTGGTTGACCATTCCGACCTCCGGCCTGTCCGGGTCGAGGTACAGGTCGCTCGGCTCGCCGGTGGGCTTGCCGTCTCTGGTCTTCTCGCGCCAGGTGTTGTTCAGCGTGACGGTCATCTTGAAGTCGGTGTTCCTGGGCGCGGCGTGGACGTTGGTGAAGATCCCGTACTTGTCGTCGTACTTCACATCGTCCTTGCCCTTGTCGTCCCACTTCGCGCCCTCCTTCATCAGCGGGCGCAGGCCGGCCAACTTCTTGGTCGGCACCGACAGCTCGGCATGCGAGCCGTGGCGGTAGGACCCCAGCAGCATGTACTCACGCCACTTCCGCCCGCCATCCATGCGGAACAGGTCCACGATGTAGGGGCGCTCGGGGTCGATCGTGACGCTGACGAGGGTGCGTTCGAACACGCCGCCCTCGAATTCGGGGTACATGTTCTCGCCGTCGATGCGGACCGCGGCCAGACCGTTGAACCGCGGCTCGTAGAACTCGGGCTTTCCGTCCCCGACCGGCCCCTTCGCGTGTCCGCGCCCGTCGATCAAGCCGGTGTTATGCAGGAACTCGTGCCCGTAGGTCGAGCGCATGCGGTGCTTGGGATAGGTGATGTCGTCGACGAGGTAGTGGCCCTTGGCGAAGACCTGCAGGCTCATGGTGTCGCCGTGGCCGTGCTTGGAGTCCAGGCCGAACAGCAGGTGCGCCTGGGTCTGATCTTCGCCCACGCCATCACCGAGCACAACATGCTTAAGCCCGTGCTTCATGACGTTGAAGCTGCGTGGCTTGGCTTGCCTCGAGATATAGGAGGCGCTGGGGAACCCTCCCCCGGCGTCGTTGTAGACCACACCCCCGCCGTGGGGCAGCGCGATCTCCCGCTGGATGTTGTACGCCTTGCGATGGAAATCCTCGTAATGCCCGGTGGGGTACCACCAGTTTTCGATGCGCGGGGCACCCTTGGGCGGCTTGAAGCTAGGCGGGTCGGTGTACCCGTTCATATCCCGCATCCTCATCATCGGGTTGAGCTGCAGCGCGGTGTAGCCCGAGCCCTCGAAGTACGCCCCGTCCGAGCCGTAGATGACGAATGGAATGCGTTTCATCTGATCGGCGAACTTGTGCATGTATCGCGGATCGTGAAGCAGCTTGCCCGTCCGGATCCCGTTGTGCCCCGGGCAGCCCTGCTGCCAGCCGTCCCAGGGCGTGTCCGGCAGCTCGCCGTCGGCGAACATCTCAGGATCGATGAACTTGCAGATGTGCGTCAGGTACTTCGCCCGCAGGTCTACACCGATTTGATCCGAATACGCCTTCCAAGCGGTGCTGTTGAAAAACACGTCGTACGCTCGGCCCATGTCGATCGGACCGGTCCACTTCTCACCGCGGCGCGAGTTGGTCCGCGTGTACGTGCTCTTCATCCGCATACCCGGGCTGTAGTCCTTGTAATGATGCGCGTAGCTGGACATGTATAACCAGTGCGGGAACACGTCGCACATCGCGTTCATGATGATCGCGGCCTTCTCGGCGAAGGCCTCATCGCCCGTGAGGATGTACGCGTCGGTTAGGTTACGCAGCTGCTCGCCGGCCCATTGCTGCTTGAAATAGTCGATCTGGCTGTTGAGGTAGTACCGCGGGAAACGCTTGTCGAAACCGTTCTTATCCTTCGCCGTATCCAGCCAGTACCGCCGCTCGATCTTCTCGCCCAGGCGGTTGTGGAAGACCTCCACGTGATCCATCGGGTACTTAGGGTTGATCGGAAACTTCTCGCCGCACTTGTTGCATCTGTACTGCTCGGGCTTGTCCGGGCTCCAGCGCCAGTGGCTCCACTGCCGGGGGAGCTGGGAGGAGTCGTTGAAGTCGTTCTTAGCGTTCTCCGGGCCGGCGTTACACTCGGGGCAGCCCAAGTGCAGTAGGCCCACCTGCTGCGGGATCAGCTTGAGGATCTCGGCTTTACTCATCGACATGATCGGCCAGCGCTTCCACTGGGCATACGCCCCGCCCAAGTCGGCCTCGACCTCCTGGACAGGGTGATGGAACATAGGGTCGTCGGCAGTCTCGAAGAGGACCTGCCAGTCCTTCTCGTTTACGACCGGGTACTCATCCCATCCATTTTCGGCGGCGATGGCGGGGTTGCGGAGCCCGGGAGCCAACGCGAGTAAAGTCAGCAGCAGCAATCCGAAACGTACGTACATAGGGTTCGATCCAGCGTGTAATAGATACGGTCGTTCGCCCACTGTTAAGTGTACTATGTAAGGGTTGTCATTTAACGCGTCGTTCATATTCCACGGCCGGCGCCGGCCACCTCCGACGTACGTTTTCAGGTCCATTCTCGGCAGGCCGGCACACGGCCAGGCGGCAGCAGTTGGTTAAGCCTGTTGATTAATCCCAGCACGGCCATGACTCATTACAACGACGTGAACAAAAACGGTTCAGACGGCGTGTCGAAGATGCAACGCCGTTGATATTCAAAAAAGATAAGGCTACCTTCTTAATAGTCAAAAACCATCATTTTTAAGGAGATAGCCTTATGAGTAGAACGATACAAAAACACGTCCTGAAAGGCAAGAGAATTTACGTGGGATTGGAAGACGCCAAGAAGACCTGGAACCTCTGCGTCAGAAGCGAGGGGATCGTCGCGCACGCCTGCAGTATGCCGGTGCGCTACGAAAACTGTTAAGAAATTCAATCCTATCTCCCGTCACCATGGTGAACTGTTAAGAAATTCAA
>CAZLBC010000165.1:0-6398 GCA_964557575.1 uncultured Planctomycetaceae bacterium | reverse complement strand
GTGTTATGTATAGAACTGATTCAAGCTGTACAATGCCGCAATATCCGGCAGGAGGTATCTTACGTGACCAATACCGAGCCTTGGCAATCGCTCGACAAAATTTCAGAACATTTAGGGGTTTCAAGGGACACCGTACACAGGTGGCTGAAGAATAAAGAACTGCCGGGGCACAAGATAGGCAGACTGTGGAAGTTTAAGGTCAGCGAAGTGGATAGGTGGGTTAAACGAAGTTCAGAAAAATAGAGGCAGGATAATGCGCAGTTTTTCAAAAAGTATATTGAACTATTATGCGGCGTTTAGTGAGACGCGGTTTCGGTTCAATAAACGCCTGCCCTATGAATGGGCCGACGATGCCAGCACATTGGATTTGTCCGTATTCCCTGAATTCGAGCGAGAATTGATGGATGCTGTTGCGGCTGGCAGAACCTTCAGTCTCTATATCGCGCCGGGGCAATACTCCATTGCGCTCGATCCCGACAGCGTCCGCTCCCATATCTTGGCGCTGGTTGCCGACAACATGAATGGTCAATCGCTGGATGCGCAAGTTGCTGAGGTCAGAAAACGCCTTGAAGAGGCTCTCCCTGAAGATGAGAAAGACGGATTAGAACGGCGTGCGACCACCGAAGGGCTTCGGCAATACAACCTGGCGTTGCGGCAGGCCATTCAACAGGAACTGGTTAAGCTTCAGGACAAGCGGATAGAAGAATTGCGCGAACAGTATAAATTCAACAGCGTTCCGCCGTCGACATTCAACCCCCAGAGGGAAGTCCAGCGGTTCTACGACGAGCTAACCAACAAGGCGAAACGATATCAATCTGTTGAAGGATACGTCGATGAAGTGACCTCCTACCTGGAGCAGCAACCATACAACTATGTGATATACGATCTCCACCTGGCATTACGTCGTTTCCTGCAGTTTGTCGGCACACAGACGATCCATGCTTTCTACCATGAGATTTCCAGCGATGAGAACCCACGCTATCCGCTCTTCTCTGTGGAGGTGATGGGCGCAGATGGGAATGAGGCCATATCAATAAGCTCGGTACGCGATGTGGTTATGCTTAATACACCGGCGATCAACAGTTTCGAATTCGACACCGTACTGACAACACCACGTGCATGCCGCTTTGCAGAGTCGCAGGGCCAGCTATCAGGCCTGGAACGTTTCCTTCAGGCCAAGTTCAAATTGTCCGAAGGCTTCATGTTCTCGCAGCACTATTCTGCGCTGGTCGGTGATCAGCTTCCGCGTGTCCGATATCGTGTCGGCTTACAGGCAGTGAAGGATGAAGACCGCCGAATTCTGGATTATTCTGAACTCATCACCACTCTGGATGAAGGCGGTGGAAAAAAGTTCTCCGACATGGTTTCACGTTATGTGGGCAGCAATGTGGAGAACACGGCCAATGAAGTAGACCGTGATTACAGGAAACGTTATCCACACGGCTCCGCAGAGCGTCTTGTTCCTAAATCTCACACCGTGCCCCTGCAGCTTAACGAAACGCAGCGCAAGATCCTGACGGCAGCAGAGAATCCCAGGAATAAGATCATTGTTGTGGATGGCCCGCCGGGAACAGGGAAATCATACACGATAACTGCCTTAATCTACCTGGCTAACCAATTGGGGAAATCGGTGTTGGTGACTTCACACAAGCGCCAGGCCCTTGATGTTATAGATCAGGCTCTGACAGAGCAGTTTAAGAATCTGCATCCTCAGGCGAAACCATCTGTCTTAAGGCTTGAGAAGACACGTGGACCAGCAGGCATCAACAGCATTCAGAACACCCTTTCAGGGCAGGCGGTAAATGCAGCGCGTCGGCGAGCCGAGGACTTGAGAAGAGGGGCGGTAGAGTCGGATCGGGAACGCGTGCGTGAAGAACTTGAAGCGGAGTATTCGGTATTCTGGAAGCAGGCAGATATATCGCGCCAACGACAGGAGCTGATCCACGCATGGGCAACAGAACTTAGTGCGCTTCTTGGTGATCAGGCCGATGATCAGAATGTGGTGCCGCATCGCTTCCCGGTCAGTGATGTCCCCCCAGCCGAATCGCTGCGCCGGCTGGTCGGCGCGGTCACACCTGACGGCCCCGGTCTCAGCCTTGAAGCGCTGGCATCCCTTTACCACTCCCGCGATGAACTTCCGACCGTTTTGGAACAATGCGATGAGCTCAATAGCCTGGCGGAACGAATCCCAGACTCCTATCAGCAGCGTGTTGAAGCCGTACCGGCGGAAGTGCATGCGCTGAGCGAGATCCTCAAGCGTCTGGCGACATCTACAAGTGAGGGCATCACACTCGCTGATTGTCAGGCTGATGGACTGTCTGTCGAACAACAGCAGGACGCATTACCGGGAATTGACTTGCGATACGACGATATTCAATCGGCAATTGCGATCCTGAATGAACTTAACCAGTGCCAGAAACGATTTCTCAGCGGGTTGCTGCACAAGAAGCAGCGCAGGGCGATAACCGAGCGTCTCCAGGCTGAATATTCCCGTCTAGCAGTAGCTATTGAAGCGAAAAGCGTCCCGGAAGTTCTGGAGACGATGCAACGTCGCATAGATTTCGCCGATGCAAGAAAGGAACGCTTTCCGTTCCTCAGTCAAGACTACTTGGTCTCCCGCATGGTGGAGTATCCAACCAGCGAGTTCAAGGCTGATGTTGCCGCCGTTCACAGCCTGGAGTACGCGGAGGCCGTCGCTCTGCTTGAATCAGTCACTGGGAACTCTCTGAACTCAACCCCACTGAGCGTACTGGTCGTAGCATGCGATAACCTGTTTGCGACCGAGAAATACCTTTCGCTTCGCTCCGTGATTGATCCGTTCGCCGCCCATGTCGGCACCAGCTTGAATGATCTGCCTCAACTTTACGCAGCATTGAAAGGCGTCTCCGCCGCCTCGAAGGTCCTTACGGAAGAAGATATTGCTGCGCTCACCGCTGTATTCGACTACTGCGGACCGACGCTTACGGCAATCGGTATCGAACGCGCCGATATATCAACGCTGTGTCGGTTTGCAGAAAATGAAACCCAATTTGACCATTTAGTCAGGTTTGTCGAGTTGCACGGCAAGCTTTCTGCCCTCCCGCAGGCCCGACCACCTCAGAGCGCAAAAGTTGCTGATTATTTCACAAAGACACAGCGTCTGCTGCAAAGAGAGTCAGACGACAGATTTTCAAACATACTCAACCACATGGGCGATGTTGCGCGTTTGCAGACGGCGGTTGAAGCGGGGAAGCGGATGAGTAGCGACCAAGCTGGTGTATTGTTGAATAATCTCTCCTGCATCATTTCCGAGCCATCGTTGATCTCCCAGCACTTTCCCATGGAGCCTGATATGATCGACATGCTGATCATCGACGAGGCTTCGCAGGTTTCTATTGCGGAGTCCATTTCGCTCATGCTCCGCGCCAAACAGACTATTGTATTCGGTGATGAGCTTCAGTACGGGGCCGTCGGCGCGGTCAACGTATCGCAGCGCTACTCGGAGCACTACTTCAAAGACATCCTGACCGACTTCGCCAAGGAGCAAAACACTTCGATGTCCGATGAAGAATGTGATCGACTGGCCCGAGAGGCCTCAGCCAGCCCCGATGAAGAGGACGAGGAATCCAGCGAATTCATTCCCGTTTCGCCCGGCACGCGGGAATGGCTTAAAACATTCAGCGTGCGGACCTCGACCCTGGCCTTTGCCAAGGCACTGCAGAATTACTCCGCTTCCCTGAATACTCATTTCCGCAGCTTCCCTGAGATCATCAGCTACTCGAATGACATCTTCTATCGGCCCAGCCAGATCGAACTGATCACCAACCGCATCAGAACGAAACCGATCAGCGAAGTGTTGAGGTTCCTTCCGGTCCAGACCAAGGGTTTGGCGGGCAGGAATATCAACCTGGATGAGATTGAAGCTATCCAGCGGGATATTGAGGACACCGTTGGCGCCGGCTACCAGGGCACCATTGGCGTCATCTGCTCTTTCAAAGAACAAGCCGCCCGAATGGAAGAAATGTTTCGTAAAGACATGTCCATCTATCCGGAACTCGTAAGGAACCATAAATTCCGCATCTGGTTTGTGGGTGATGTGCAGGGCGAAGAGCGCGACACGATCTACTACTCGTTTGTTCAGGACAAGAAGCATGACAACGCTGACCTCCGAACTATCTACCCCACCGTTGGCGGAACGGCGGACAACATCCGCAAACTGAAGATGCAGCGTCTGAATGTAGGGTTCAGTCGCGCCAAGGATGTCATGGTCTTTGTCCACAGCATGGATATCGGCGACTATAGCGACTCCCGCTTAGGCGACGCGCTTCGGCACTATGAAAAGATAGCTACGACAGCCCACGACCATTATGTCGAAGACGAAGCTATATTTGATTCTCCAGCAGAAAAGCGCCTGTACTCGCTGATATTGCAGACCCCGTTCTTTCAGGAGAACAGAGACAGCGTGCGGCTTATAGCTCAGTTCGAGATCGGTCAATATATTCGCCAGGAATACCGCCGCCATATTCCAAATTATCGCGTGGACTTCCTGCTGACAAAGACCGAAGGCGGCAAGGAAAAGTCGCTGGTAATTGAGTATGACGGCCTCGAATTCCACACCAAGAATCCGGACATTGTAACCGCGCAGAACTTTGACCGGGAGTACCTGGAATACGACATTGAGCGACAGGTCGAGCTGGAAAGCTACGGCTACTCATTCCTGCGCATCAACAAGTTTTCGCTAACGCCTACACCGGAATGCGCCACACCTGTTGCGGTGCTGGATGGGCTGCTAAAGAGGGCTTTCGGATGACGGGATACGGATTCGATGTGAATTTGTTTTCAGAACCCGGCGGAAAACAAAAATAGTATGATTCGTAAGTTGTTTATGGCTAAAGAGTAAGAATATACATTGTTTTCACTATGGGCTAATTTGAGATGGAAAGAAGTGAGTTGATATGACCAAGAAGATCGAATTGGGCAAATCATTTGCCGAAGTTGTCGAGCTGATACAGTCGGCTCGACAGCGCGCTTACAGCGCCGTTAACACAGTGCTGGTCGATCTTTATTGGAAGGTCGGAGAATATGTCAGCCGCAGGATTGACGAAGGTACATGGGGTGAAGGCACCGTTGACCAGCTTGCCAGGTATATTTCGGAGCGGCATCCTGACATCAATGGGTTCACTCGCAGGAACCTCTACAGGATGCGTCAGTTCTACGAGACATATCGTAACAATGAGCAACTCGCCGCGCTTTCCAGAGAATTACCGTGGACCCATAACATCATCATACTCTCGAAATGCGTTCGTCCGGAGGAGCGAGAGTTCTATATTCGCATGGTGCAACGAGAAGGCTGGAATAAGCGGCGGCTTGAGAAGGAGATCGACAGTTCGTTGTTCGAACGCAAAGTGCTTTCTCCACCAATTGTGTCACCAGCGGTGGCACAATTGCATCCCACTGCACCAGAAGTGTTTAGGGATACATACGTCCTCGACTTTCTTAACCTGCCGGAGCCTCATTCCGAACGTGACCTGCAGCGCGGTCTGGTTAGCGATATACGCGGTTTTCTCCAGGCGTTAGGCCCTGATTTCTGCTTTATTGGTGAGGAATATCGACTACAGGTCGGCGGAAAAGACTTCTTTCTGGACTTGCTGTTCTTCCATCGCGGGCTCGAATGTCTGGCGGTTTTTGAACTTAAGATTGACGACTTCAAGCCGGAATACCTTGGCAAGCTGGAATTCTATCTGGAGGCGCTGGATCGCGACGTGCGCAAGCATCATGAGAAACCCAGTGTTGGCGTGCTGCTCTGTAAATCGAAAGACAGCGAGGTTGTTGAGTATGCCCTCAGCCGGAGCCTGTCCCCGGCAGTTGTGGCTCAGTATGAAACCCAGTTGCCGGACAAGGATATTCTTCAGAAGAAGCTGCATGAGTTCTACGAACTGGAAACAGCACGAAACGACAACCCATCATCGCAACGAGGTTCGCATGAAACACATTGAACTTACCGAAGAAGACAAAATGGTTCTGGCTCGCTGCCTGACCGAAGGTGAGGAGCCATCACCAGAGCTGGCGAAGAAACTCTTTCCCAGCCAGTTTACGCACGACTTCAAGGTACTTCACGATGCCCGGATTCCCACGATTGAGTATGCCGGCAAGCGGCCGGAAGCGGCTATTCTTAGCGAAGCGTCGGTGATGGGCGCCGCCTGTCCGCTCCAGCTTGAGCGCTGTTTCGATGGCGGTAAGATAAACAAAAAGATCAACCAGCTCATGCTGTTCAAGGAAAGTGCTCCGGAATACGAAGCCGGCCTGTCTGCGTGCGACCACGCACAGGCAGGCTGGCGGAATTTGATTGTCCAGGGCGACAATTTGCAATTTCTCAAGACCTGCTACCTGAATCAGGATCCGATTATTAAGGACAAGGT
>CAZLBC010000164.1:2450-6457 GCA_964557575.1 uncultured Planctomycetaceae bacterium | reverse complement strand
TTGTGACTGGGGAGCGAGAGTAAAAAAACATAACAAGAAACATGAAAATTAAATTCCTGCTGACCTTATCCCTGGCGTTCCTGGCGTTCCCAACGCTCCTGTTCATAGGGTTGTTGGCCCCCCCCGGGACCGGGAGGCGGCAATCGGGGGGGCTGTGTCTGCCGGCGCCGGCGGGCGCGGCGGCATGGTATTTAGGGGACGGGTGGCCCGCCGGCCTGGCGGTCTTTGTCGGCGCGGCCCTGGCGGTAGGAGTGTGCGGGCAGCTGGCCGCCGCGCGGCGCGCGGAACTTAACAAGGAAAAAAAGGAAAACGATGAGCAACGAAACAACAACAACAATTGACTACTCGGTGGAGGCGCAGACGCGCCAGATCCGCCGCGTGGCCGCGGTCGTTGAGGAAGCCTATGGCCTGGCGCCCGGCACCCTGTGCGCCGCCGGCGGCAGCGGGCGCCACGCGAGCGAGGCCCGCACCGTGGCCATCTGGCTCGCCCGCGATCTGGTTCGCGCGATCTACACGGTGATCGCGCCGGCGTGCGGGCGGAGCCTGACAGCGGTGTCTAACGCCGCGCGCCAGGCCGCCCGCCGCCGCGCTAACGATCCGGTGTTCAGGGCGCGCTCGGACGCGATCCGGCGGCGGGTGACAGCCGAGATCGTAAACCAATGATGACTTTCAAGGCTCTTGCGGTTGGCAAGAGCCCAGGGAGCCGCCCGGCGCGGGTGTGGTTTCGCCCTTCATCGCCGGGCGGCGTAATTTCAAAAACGTTAGACGAAAAGAAAGGAAACGAGATGAGCGGCACGACATGTGAGCTTCTTACCTGGCTGTTTTTCTTCATCGCCGTCGTCGGCGAGCTGGGCTGGGTGTCCGGCTTTCGGGCGTTCCTCCGCCAGCGCCGTTATCTGACGCGCTGCCATGCCGTCCTCGACGGCCGCGACCGGGAAATCAAAAACCTCCGTAACCAAAAACCAAATACCAAAACATGAAATCACCTACACACGCGCTAACGCAATCGGAAAAAAACGCTGGCCAAGAATGCCAGGAAATCATCCCGGAGGGCGGTGACGCTCCCCCCGGATCGCTGGAGCAAATAACGCGCGGCGAGATCGACATGCAGATCTCGACCGCGAAACGGTGGCCCAGGTCGATCTCCGCCGTCAAACAGGCCATGATGAGCGTGGCCTGTCTCGATGAAGAGACGGCGGAAGGCTGCTTTTACACGCTGCCCCGGGGCGGCAAACGGATCCAGGGGCCGTCGATCCGCATGGCGGAGATCGCGGCGTCGGCTTACGGCAATCTCCGGATGGCCGTCCGTATTGTCGGGATGGATACGTCGCGGTCGGTGGTGACGGTGCAGGCGATGGCGATCGACCTGGAGCGCAATTACGCTATCACGGTCGAGTCCGAGCGGAAAATCCAAAAAAAACGAGGCGCCGCCCGCCCTGACGCGGACATGATTAACCTGGCTACCGGGGCGGCGTCGTCGGTGGCGTTCCGCAACGCGGTTTTCCGCATCGTCCCGGTGGCGCTGGTCAAGCCCGTGTATGAGCAAGCCAAACTTGTCGCGGTCGGCAACGCGTCCACGCTGACCCAGCGCCGGGAGAAAATCCTGGCCCGCCTGAAAAACATGGGAGCGTTAGAGGCCAACATCCTCTCGGCGGCGGGGAAACGCAAGGCGGAAGATCTCGGCCAGCCGGAGCTGGAGCTGCTAATTGGCATGGGCACGGCGATCAAAGAGGGGCAGATCTCGGTTGACGAGGCTTTCCCCGCCGCGGCCAAAGAGCCTGATAAGCCAAGCCTGCTCGCGAGCGTGCCGGAGCCGCCGCAACCGGAACAGTCTAATATGCCGGAGGCGGACCTAACCCCTGACGATTAGGCGGAGTCATGACCGCGCCAGCCATACACGACACGCCGCGGGATGACGAGCGGCGGGGGCTGCCCTCCGCGAGCGCGCTGCACCGCATCGCGGAATGCCCCGGCTCGCTGCGGCTCTCCCGGCAATGCGCGGAGCCGCCCGCGACAGCGGAAGCCGCTGAGGGGTCTATGCTGCATGAGCGCATGGCCTGGCTTGTCGCCCGCGATTTTGACATCCGGATCGCCCCGCCTAATCATCCTGTGTTAGATGAGGAGCAGGCCGGCGCCGTCGAGTCCGCGCTCAAAATGTTCCGGGCGCTTTGCGAGGCCTTTCTCGGCGGAGATAATTGCGAGGCGTTCCTCGGGTTTCTCGGCCGTGACGCCCCCCCCCTGGTCTGCAAGCTGGAAGACCGCTTCTGGCTCTCGGCCGGAAACGCGGAGCCGGTCTTCTCGGCCAAGCCCGACCTGGTTGTCTGGGCCGGCAGAAAAACCCTTGTAATCGACTGGAAATTCGGCCGCCTCCCGGTTGCCCGTCCGGCGGCGAATCACCAGCTGATGGGCATCGCGGCGTGTCTGGCCGGGCAAATGGGGCCTGACGACACAATGCTGCTGGACATTATCCAGCCGCGGGTGCCGCACCAGGACAAGCCCCCGCCGGTGTATTACGGCAAAGAGGAGGCGGACGCCGCGGCCGGCGCGGTGCTGGGAATCCTCGCCGAGGCGCGCGACCCTGACGCCGCGTTGCGGACCGGCGAGTGGTGCCGGTATTGCCCGGCGATGGCCGGGACCGATAAGCGGACGGGGGAGGCGGGGCTGTGCCCGGCGGCGCGGGATGCCGTTGTCGTGATGGCTGATGAGGCGCCGCCGTTCGTGGTATCCGGCGGCCTGCTGGACCGCTGCCAGGTGGCCAAGAAAATCATCAGCTCGATTGAAAAACAAGCGCGGCTGCTGTTGGCGCGCGACCCTGACGCCATCGCCGGCTGGGAACTCGCTCCGGGTCGGACGACCAAACGGGTGACTGACGTACTGGCCGGTTATGAGCGGCTCCAGGAATTCCTAACGCCCGCCGAATTTGGCGCGGCCTGCTCGGTGTCGCTCCCCCGGCTGGCGAAATCCCTGAAGGGGAAAGACGATCGCGCGTCCACGGAATTGGCGGCGCGGCGGATGGCGGAGCGGCTGCTGGAAGGCATTCTGACTCAGGCACAAGGGACACCGGCGCTGGCAAAAACAAAGGACATAAAATGAAAAAACTAATCATAGGCATCGACCCGGGCGTCAGCGGCGGCATCGCCGTGCTCGGCCCGGGGGGTTACGCGGCGGCCGTTCGTATGCCCGCGGAGGTTGAGATTGTGGAGCTGCTGCGGGCCCGCCGGGATTTCCCCGGCGCCGGCGTGGAGGCCTGCATGGAGCGGTTGACCGGCTTTGTTCCCCGCTCCCCGGGGGCGGATGGAAAAACGGACAAGCCGCCTCCCGGCTACACGATGTTCAAAATGGGGCGCAACGCGGGATTCATCGAGGGCGCCCTGATGACTCTTGGCATCCCCGTTAGGCTCGTCACGCCCCGCGCATGGCAAGCCACCGTCGCCGGGCTGAAAAAAACCAAAGGCAAGGCCCGCAAAGCGCTGCTGCGGGATGAGGCGTGGCGGAGATTCCCCGACTGCAAGCCCACCCTTGCCACCTGTGACGCCCTGCTGATTGCCGACTATTGGCGGTCGCGGTCGGCCGCGCTTGAGGGCGCCGCGCCCAAAACCTAACGCCCCAAAAAAATGGCCTGGATCAAATCTCACCGGCGCCTCGCCGATCACCCGCCGATGAAACGCCTCGCGCGGCTCATGGGCTGGAGTAACGATCAATGCATAGGCAAGCTGCACCGGCTGTGGTGGTGGGCCCTGGACGCCGCCCCGGACGGCGACCTGCGCGCGCATGACGCCGGCACAATCGCGGACGCCGCGGGGGTGCCGGCGGACAACGCGGAGAAATTCCTCGACGCGCTGGTGTCGTGCGGAGGGGATGGCGGCGCCGGATTCCTCGACCGCGAGCCTCATCTCAGGCTGCGCGACTGGTGGGATTGCGCCAGCCGAGCGCTGCAGAGCCGTTGGCGCAACAGCCCCGAAAAATGGAGGGCGGTGAAGGCCGCTTACAAACCTAACGTCGCTACC
>CAZLBC010000164.1:0-2350 GCA_964557575.1 uncultured Planctomycetaceae bacterium | reverse complement strand
GGAGGGCGGTGAAGGCCGCTTACAAACCTAACGTCGCTACCAAGGTCGCTACCAAGGTCGCTACCAAGGTCGCTACCAAAACCTTGAAAAAACCTAACGTCGCTACCGAAGCCCCCCTTTTCCCCCCCTCTTCCTTACCTTCCTTTCCTTCCCTCACACTCCCTTCCTATCCTTCCGATCCTATACCCCCCTTTAATCCCCCCACCGCGGAGATAGGAGAGAGGATGGGAGAGAGGAAAGAACCCAACCATACAGATCCGGATCCGGATCGGAAAAAAGAACCTTCGACGCGGCAGGCGCGAAAACTCTCGTGGACCGGGACGGACGGATGGATCAACCTCACCCAGGCGGATCTGGACAGATGGCGGTCGGTGTATCCGGCCGTGGATACGGAGCTGGAGCTGAGCCAGATGAGCGAGTGGCTGGTGAGTAATCCCGGCCGGCGATACTCTAACTGGCGGAGATTTGCCACGGCGTGGCTTAAACGGGCGCAGGACGGCTTTGAATCAAAAACGAGGGGCCGGGCATCAACCGGGGCGCAAAAACCCCGTGAGCGCGAACCTCGTGGCTGGAGCGAGGCATTGAGAAACGTATGGAACGGCAATTTTGACGACGCGCCCAAAACGTGGGATAATGTTTCGGGCGGGTGGCGGGCCCGGATAAAAAAAGAAATCGAAAGAACGGCGAAAAAAAACCAAACAAAAGGCGGCGGCAATGACTAACGATCAAGAGAACAGGCTATGCAACCCCCAGGCGGAGGCTGCGTTGTTGGGAGCGATGATCGCGGACGGCGGGGCCGGCGTCATGGCGCGGGCGTGGGACGCCGGGATAACGCATGAGGCCTGCGGGACGCCGGCGCATCAGGTGGTGTATGCGGGGGTCCGGGCGATGCGGCTGGCGGGAGAGGAGCCTGTTGATGAGCTGACGCTGGGAGATTGGCTGTCCCGGCGGACTGTCGGAGACGTGTTGCCGTCCTGGCCGCGGCGGCGGCACGGGGAGAACCTGCTGGAGATTGCCGGGGGCGCCGCCGCTATTGACCGGCTGACCGGCCCGGACGCGGCACTGGCCGACACCCGCGCCCTGATCAAAATCGTAATGGATTGTTGGACGCGCCGCCGGCTGGCCGCGGCGGCGCGGGAGTTAACGCGGAGCTGCGCGGCGCCCGGGGACCGCCCGCCGGGAGAATTGATGGACGCGCACATCGCCGGGCTGGAGCGCATCATCAAGCCCGCGCGCGGCAGGGAGCTTAACGGCGCGGCGGCGATGGCGGCGGCGGACCAGAAGCTGAGGGCGGCGCGGGAGTCGGGGAGCGGGGGCATCGCGGCGGCGCGCACGGGGATCAGGCGGATCGACGCGCTCACGGGAGGGTTCGAGCCGGGGCAATTCGGGATCATCGGCGCCGACCCCAAAGCGGGAAAAACGGCGCTAATGTTAAAAGCGATAGAGCACATAACCGTGATGCGCGAGGAAGGCGTGGGGAGCCTGGTTTTTTCCAATGAGATGGCGGGCGAGGATCTGGCGATGCGGCTGGCGTGCCAGATCAGCAAGGCGGATTTGCGGGAGCTGAAAAAGGGCGACACGGTCTCCTGGCCGAATTATCAACGGGCGAGAGCTTGGGTGGCCCGCGCCCCTTTATGGTTTTTCTTCCGGGCCGGGATGACGCCCGGGATGATCAAGGGCGCGGCGCGGAGGTATATCGCCCGACACCCGGAGATCGCCGTGGTGTGGATTGACCACATCGGCCGACTGTCGCCGGACGGCCGGGAGAGCAGCCGCTACTCGACTAATGACAAGAGCGATATTATCTCGCTCCAACTGCAACAGGCGGCGATCGAGCTCAACGTGCCGGTGATCGCGCTGTGGCACCTGAACCGGCGGCACCGGAATGATAACTGCGAGCGGCGGCCAAGGGCGGCCGACTTGCGTTACGGCGGCGGCGGGGAAGCCGACTGCGACAAATTGATTTTGATCTGGAAAAAAACCGAGGATCCTAACGATCCGGACGGGAGGCAGGCGATTGTCGCCCTGAACCGGCACGGCCCGGTGTCCTACGAGCCGATCCCGTTATTGTGGACGGCGGCGTGCGCCCGGTTTGACGACGCGGAAAAAATTGACCCGCAGACCAGCCTGCTATGAAGCGGGCAACAAACAAACAACACACAACAAACCTGACAAGAATGCCGAGCAAGCCGTTGAATCGAAGCCTGAACACCGCGAAGGCCACCAAGCAGGATGAGTTTTACACGCGGCTTTCAGACATCGAGAAAGAGCTGCGGCATTACACGAGGCATTTCCGGAACAAAACCGTCCTGTGCAACTGCGACGATCCCAAGGTCAGTAATTTTTTCGC
>CAZLBC010000163.1:0-6550 GCA_964557575.1 uncultured Planctomycetaceae bacterium | reverse complement strand
CAATACCTTTAAGGTTCAACACAAACCGGACACCCTCCCGTGATTCTCAACAGTCGGCGTTGTACCCGGTTGGGACCTGCCGTAACGAGTGTGTGTTCCAGCATGTTAGAGAAGATCAGGTATTGGGTGTCCGGTTTCTTCGAACCATGTGGTAGGATATCTTCGGCCATGCTGACACTGTTTTTCGCCGTCCACGTCGTTGTGACCGCCCTGCTGATCCACGTCCTGGGCGTAGCTGAACCCCGGTACTGCTGGATCCCCTGGATATTCGCCGCCGCCGGTATGCTGAGTCTTCCGCCGCCGGTCCGGCGGCGCCTGGTCTCAGGCGGGCTGCTGTGGCGGCTGCTGCCGGCAGTGTTGTATGCGGGCGTGATCTCCCTGGCGTCCTCGGTCAATCCCCGCCCCGCCGCGGGCGTCTCCGGCAGCGTGTTTCACCCCTTCGAGTACGCCGGGCTCGCGTTCCTGGCCCAGTACGCACTCCATTGCGGTTTTGCCCGCCCGCTGTCCTTTTCGCGGGTCGCAGTAACGGCAGCGGCCTGCGTTGTCTTCGGTGCCGTCGACGAACTGCACCAATCGATGGTGCCGGGCCGCTGCGCCGCCGCGACCGACGCCGGCCTGGACGCCGTCGGCGTCGTGCTCGGCAGCCTGGTATATGTGGGCACCACCACCCTGGTCAGACGCCGAAACAGTTCAAAACCGGACACCCGACACTCGTGACTACAGCCGACTGTTTTCCTCCATAACATATTTTATATCAGTTTTTTACAACGAATAAAAACGCGGACACAAAAAATGTTGGGGGGCCGATTTACTCTGTCCGGGGTAATCTGTCAAAATGACAGTTTTGTCGGTTTTTTCTCCCCATTTCCACACACTCATTCTCGTTGTCATTATTCTTTATAAATATATTACTATAAATAGCTTATGAGTTTTTTTAATACGCGATGAAAATCAACGCGGCCACTGGCATGCTGTTTGCAAAATTATCAGCGGAGGCACGGCACAGTGCCGGCCTCAGGGACAACAGCAGTCGATTCAATGCACAGTAAGTATTGAAAGGAGGTGGCACCATGAACGGTTTAATGCACACAAGCTGGTTGAGCCCATGGCGCAGACTGCGGGAAGTGGAAAGAGAGATGAACCGGCTCTTCAGCGATTTTTCCGCTTCACGACCCGGCTCGTTTCCACCGGTTAATCTCTATACCGATGCCGAGGGCGCCGTGGTAACCGCCGAACTGCCCGGCGTGGCACCCGATGATCTCGATGTCACGGTCAACGATCGCCTGCTGACCATCCGCGGCGAGCGGAAGCCGGAACAGACGTCAGATGACGACACGTGGCACCGGCGGGAACGTGTCTTCGGGACCTTCACCCGCGATATCGAACTCCCCTTCGGCGTCGATTCCGAGAAGGTGGACGCGAAGTATCGCGACGGTGTCCTGAAGGTGCGGCTGGAGCGCAGCGATGCGGAGAAACCAAAGAAGATCGCCGTGAAGTGACGGGTTGTTTCTCCGATTTCGTACAAGCGGATGCAATGCCGAAGGAGGTGTATCATGGCAGACAACAATACAAAAGAAATGGCCAAGAAGGAAACGCAGGTCCGCGAGGGCGTCGAACCCACCCGCGAGGGAAGGATGTTCATGCCCCCCACGGATATCCTGGAAAACAATGAGAACATCGTACTGGTGGCGGACATGCCCGGCGTGGGTGCCGACGACGTCGACATCACGCTTGAAAAGGACGTGCTTACGGTGCACGGCACGGTCGGCGACGCCCGCCGGTCGGACGGGCAGCCGGCGTACGCCGAGTATGACGTCGGCAATTTCCAGCGGTCGTTTTCCCTCACCAGCGAGATCGATCGCGACAACATACAGGCGAACATGAACAACGGGGTCCTCACGCTGACCCTCCCCAAGACCAGTCCCAGCCGGAAAAAGATAGAGGTGAAATCGGGCTGACCGGGAAAGGAGGTGCGTGATGTCACTGCCGAAGAAAATGGCGCAGCTTATGCCCTGGAACTGGGGCAAGCGGCCGGTGCGGACCGCGCGTCGCGACCGCGCGTACCCGCCCGATGCCCACCCCGGGATGGAATGGTTTTTCGATGACGACCGGCGGCCGGCGTGGGGACGGGACTTTTTCCCGCCGGCACGCCGGAGTCCTTTTGGCGGGGATCTGCTCGGTACGGGACTGCCCCGCGTGGACATCGAGGAAACGGATGCCGCGATCGAAATCAGCGCCGAACTACCGGGGATGAACCCGGAAGACATCGACGTCGCCATCTATCCCCGCGCCATTACCATCCAGGGAGAAAAGAGCGGCGGGCGAGAAGAAGACGATAAACAGTACCACCTCAGGGAATCGTGGTACGGCAGTTTCAGTCGGACGATTCCCCTGCCGGCGGCGGTTGACGCCGACACGGCCGAGGCCGCGTACCGGAAAGGAACGCTGACGGTGACGCTGCCGAAGGTGGAGACCAACGTTCCCGCCGCCAGGAGAATCGAGGTGACATAGAACCCCGCGCCGGTTCGCGCAGCGAGCGCCCCCCGGCGGGGGCGCTTTTTTTTTACGCGGAGACCGACCGTCGTGCCGGCCGAGAGAGTCCGATACGCAACCTGAATCGCAGGAAGGATAGATCCCATGCTGGCAATCGTATCGCTGCTCGTCATACTGGTCCTCTCGATCGTGGTCACGCGTATCGCCACGGCGGCGCTGACCCTGACCGGACTCTCGCGCGAACTGGCGCGATTCCAGGCGCGCTCCGCCCTCACCGGCTGCGGATTCACGACCGCCGAAAGCGAACAGATGATGAAGCACCCGGTTCGCCGGCGCATCGTCATGCTCCTGATGCTCCTGGGTAACGCCGGTATCGTCACGGCAATTACCTCACTGGTCCTTGCATTCGTTCGGACCGACGACCAATCCTCGCTGCCGCTGCGCATGGGCATTCTGATAGCGGGGTTGACGGGACTGTGGTTCCTGGCCTCCAGCCGGTGGATAACCCGGGGCATGGAACGGGTGATCGACCGGGCCCTGAACCGGTTGAGCGGCGCGGGAGTCAAGGACTACGTCAAGCTGCTGCGGCTGTCCGACGATTTCGGGATAGCGGAGGTATACGTCGAGGAAAACGACTGGGTGGTCGGCAGGACCCTCGCCGACCTCGACCTCCACGCCGAAGGTATCACCGTCCTGGGGATACAGCGGCAGGACGGTGGCTACGTCGGCGTTCCGACGGGCACTACCGAGATCGCGGCCGGCGACCTGCTGGTGCTGTACGGACAAGCGGACGCCGTTGACAATATAGACGTCCGACAGAAGGGCACGCAGGGTGACCGGGACCGCGACCGGGCCGAGCAGACCGAGGCGGCGCGGCTCGAAGCGCAGGAAACGGCGGAACGGATGCGGGCTGAAAAAGGGACGGAATAAGACCGTCCCCCGGGATTATTTCTTCGGCTGCTTCTGCTGCTGCGCCATCTGTTTCTTCAGGCGCTCGATGAGATTCGCGAGCCCCGTGCCGAGCCGGGTTGCGGGGTCGACCGCCCGGGCGTCCTGGAAGGCCTTCAGTCCGTTCGTCGCGTCGCCCTGCGACAGGTGGATCTGTCCCTTGACGAAGAGGAGTTTCTGCCGCTCCTCTTTTCCGAGCGTCTCGGATTTCACGCCCTCGTCGATGGACTTGACCGCCCCGGCGGCGTTTTTGTTCTTCATCGAGGCCTCGACGTTTTTCATGGTCCGGTGCATCAGGGCCTTGCTCTGGTACTTGGTCTTCAGCCCGTCGGTGTCTTCCGGGGCAAGTTCGACGATCTTCCCGTAGACCGCGGGGTCGACCGGGAGGTCCTCGTCCTGTTTCCACTCCACCAGCGCGTCCATCGCCTTCGCCTTTTTCACGCCGTCGGCATTCTCGATCTTCTTTTCGAGCGCGTTCCGCTGTTCCTTGTTCTTCTGCAGCTCGGCGAGGTGGGTCAGGTACTTCTCGGGCCCGCCCTTCTGATATCCCGTGCGGGCGTAGACTTCGCCGTCCGCATCGGTCAGGAGGATCGTCGGGAATCCACTGACGCCATATGTGCGCTGCAGCGCCCGGTTCTGCTTTTTTATCTCGTCCGACTGGGGGGCGTTTCGGGGAAAATCAAGCTTTACCGGCACGTATTCTTTCGTGGCCTTCGGCGTAAAGGATTCATGGTCGAAGACTTCCTTGTCCAGTTTCTGGCACCAGCCGCACCAGTCCGACCCGCTGAAGTTCAACAGCAGGTCTTTGTCCTCCTTTGCGGCGGTCTTCTTGGCGGCCGCGAAGTCCTCTGTCCACAGTTCGCCCGCAATCGCCGGCGAAACAATGAGCATAACTGCTGCAAAAATAATAAGTTTTGAGCTATTCATGAGTTTCCTTTCTGTTCTCGGGGGAGATAATAACGAGGGGTTCCGGAGACGCCGCTGAAATCGTCCGGTCCTCTCACGTCGATCGTACCACGATAACCGCGGTAACAGAAGGATAAAACGTCCACAACGGCCGGCGGGTTCCCCCCTTTTCGGCGATTCAAACCGTTACCGCCTGTGTGCAGCAGGCCCGAAGGTAGTCGCGACTGCGCGCGATGGCGGCCGCCATCTTCCGTATATGCAGTTGCAATCTCCCATCGGTCGGTTTGAGTATATTATTAACACATACGAGGTGAAAAAGTACGGCATATTCAGCGATCTTCGGTAAAAAATGGGCGTCCGGGGGCAATTCGGTCCGACGGCCGCGACGGCGGCTCTCTTTTCACGCACTGCTTTACCCCCGCCCCCCGGAAGGGTAGAATCGCTTTCGGCATACGGAGAGACGCACATGCTCGGTCTCGCGGACATACTGGTGTTCGGCGCCTTTTTCGCCGTGGTGGTTTCCGTCAGCATGTACAAGAGCCGGCGGGAAAAGAACAGCGAGGACTATTTCCTCGCCGGCAGGGGCCTCGCCTGGCCGCTGATCGGCCTGTCCATCGTGGCGGCCAACATCTCCACCGAGCAGTTCGTGGGGATGGCCGGCCAGGGCGCCGGGGAGGTGGGTCTGGCGGTCAGCGCCTGGCAACTCGCCGGCTCGGTGGGGATTGTGATCATCGCGTTCACCCTCCTGCCGCGGTTCCTGAAGGCGGGCATCTACACCATGCCGGAGTTCCTCGAGTATCGCTACAACTCCGCGGCCCGGGCGATCATGGCGGTGATGACGGTCGTCGTCTACGTCGCCGTCCTGCTGACGGCCGTCCTCTACTCGGGCGGGCTGACGCTGCGCACCATTTTCGGGTTGCCCCTCGCCCACGGTGCCTGGCTGATCGGGATCATCGCCGCCCTCTACACGACCTGGGGCGGCCTGAAGGCGGTTGCCTGGGCCGATCTCTTCCAGGGCCTGGGACTGCTGGCGGGGGGACTGGTGACGTTCTACCTCGGCCTGGAGGCCTGCGGGGGCTGGGGGGACTTCGCCGCCGAAAACGCCGACCGGCTCCACGTGATCCTCCCCGCCGGCCATTCGAAACTGCCCTGGACGGGCGTAGCCTCCGGGATGTGGATCGTCATCATCTACTACTGCGGCCTGAACCAGTTCATCGTCCAGCGGAACCTCGCGGCGCGGACACTCAAACACGGCCAACTGGGCGTCATCTTCGCGGGGGGGCTCTGGCTGCTGGTGCCCTTCGCGATCATCATGCCCGGCATCATGGCGCTGCAGTTGTACGGCGACCAGATGACGAAACCCGACGAGGCCTTCCCGATACTCATCAAGAAACTCATTCCCGCCGGGATGCGGGGTCTGATGTTCGCCTTCATCGCGGGCGCGGTCGTCAGTTCCCTGGCTTCCATGCTCAACTCGGCCTCCACGATCTTCACCATGGACGTCTACCACCGCCTTGTCGACCGGTGCGCGCCCCAGAAGCGGCTGGTTTTGCTGGGCAGGATCATGACGCTGGTCTTCGTCGCCGCCGGCTGCCTGATCGCCCCGGTCCTGGACGATCCGCGCTACGGCGGCGTCTTCCAGTTCATCCAGCAGTTCCAGGGATACATCTGGCCGGGGGTGGTCGCCGCCTTCCTGTTCGGTTTCGTCGTTCCCCGGGCCCCGGCCGCGGCGGGCGTCACGGCCCTCGCCGGGGGGCCGGCGATCTACTTTCTCCTCCAGTTCCGGCACCTCTACGAGGGCGCGGTGACGCCGCTTCTCCCGGAATGGGACTGGGTGGCCTGGTTTTTCTCGGATGGCTTTCATTTCCTGATACAGGTGTTCGTCACCTTCCTGATCCTCTGCGCGATCATGGGTATCATCACCGCCATTCGGCCGCTTCACCGCCCGCGGACGCTGCCGGTCCGCGAGGAGATGGACGTCGAGACCGAGCCGGTCGTCAAGCTGGCGGGAGCGGCGGTGATAGCGGGGGTGGTGATCTTCTTCATCGTCTTCTGGTAACGGGACAGCGTAGCTTTTTCAAAATGATTGCTGTAAATACCCTTTTCCGGTCTGCCCGGCGCGGCATATAATTACATGTAAGTACCACTAATATCAGTTATTATATTATTATATTTGCTGTGTTAGGCAGGTGCATCATGAAAG
>CAZLBC010000162.1:0-6629 GCA_964557575.1 uncultured Planctomycetaceae bacterium | reverse complement strand
CGCGAGCGAAGCGAGCGAATCTCATCGCAGCCGATGATCATGCCGCGAGCGAAGCTCATCGCAATCATTGAGCACGACGGCGAAAAAAATCGGCGATCTCGGCTTTCCCTGTTTTACCGGCGGCCACCGAGAGCGTCAATATCACCAAGCCTTCCTGGTCATTGTCGATCCGGATGTCATTCATTGCCAAAAAGACAATGGCGCACGCGGCGCCGGTGCGCTTGTTGCCATCGGTAAACGGATGGTTCTGTACTATGTGGTACAGGTACGCGGCCGCCATCTCGAAGATATCGTCATGGAGATATTCCCCGTCATAAGAGGCCTGGGCCATGGCAATAGCCGAGTGAAGCAATCCCGCGTCACGCAGACCCTCAAGGCCTCCGTAGTTAGCGAGCATGCTGCGATGCAGCCGTATGACATGGTCCATATCCAGAAACAACGGTATCGCCATCGACTACTCCGCCAGTTTCTTCATGGCGTCGCCGAATCGCTTGTGCACCATCGCCACGGCATCGTCGAACTTCTTCTCGGCCTCAGGGTCGCGTACGGGGGACAACACCAGCGATCGACCGTCCGAAATGATCTCAAACGGGGTTTCAGGCCCGGCCTTGAGCAACTCGAGTATCGGCTTGTCAATTACTATGGCGTAACTGTTGCCATGCTTTGTCAGTGTTTTGATCATGTCTGTAATCTCCCGATGCTATATACGTAGTATATACATCGTCAATACAAACGTCAACTCTCTTCACTCGTTTTGACCGGTGCCAATCGGTAAGCTTGATACTTGATCCTGAGCGTCCTACCAATTTACTCGACTCCGGGTCGAAAATGACTGAATAAGCAGGAGAATATACATAAACGGCGAATCGGTGAGCTTCGGCTACAGCTCAACGGGTTTCCTGGAGACCATCACGTATCCCGACGGGATCCAGTCGACCTTCTCCCGCAGCTACGACAGCACGAAACAGTGCACGAAGGTCCACTACCATGACATCGCGGGGAAAGCCGCGTACCGCGACAAGGACATGTATGTCACCAACAACGTCACTATCCGCAGCCACGCCAACGAGAAGATAATGATGACCCCCCAGGCCGCCGGCATCTGCCGCCTGGTCACCAACGGCGAAGGGAAAGTACTCTATACCGACGCCGCGGATCCCGACGACTCGGAGGTCGTGTATATCTACAACGGCGGAGGGAAAGTTGTCCTGCGGGGCTTTGTGCGCGGCCGCAAGTACGGCACGTGGGACTGGGTCGACCCGGGCGACAAGCAGTTTACCTGGGACAAGATCGACTTTACCGGCGAATCAACATACAACCAGTGGCACTACCCCAACACCCGCGCCAAGTATCTGGCACGGCCGAACTACAAGATCGACAAGACCGGCCGCCGGAAAGACTACCAGTACAATGCCGCCGGCTCGGTCACGCAAGTCACCCGCCACGCCGACAGCACGGTCATCTCCAAGAAGCAGTACAACGCGATGGAACTGGTCACCCGCAGCGAGGATGAGTTCGGGCGTGTCGTAAAATTCAGCTACGATGCGAACGGCAACATGCTGACCCGCGAGGTGGGCATCACGGTCGTCGACGGCTCGGATGTCCAGCAGGACGAGTATGCCAAGTACGAGTGGCGTTACTATGACGGCACCGAGGGGCCGGCGATAACCACCGGCCGCCAGTACGTCGAGGACCGCGCGGCCGATCCGCAGCCGGAGAACCTCAAGAAGTCCGAGACCGACGCCAACGGCAATACAACGTATTTCATTTACGATTCAGACAGCGAGCTTATCGCCGTCGTGGAGCCCGACGACGGGGGCACCGGGCATCACGTGAAGGTCTCCTACGCGTATTACAGCTCCGGCAACATCAAGAACACCACAGACGCGGTGGGTGGTCCACTGTCGCGCGAGCCACTGCTGCTCCGGTCGCCCTCCAGACTCCCTCCGCAGCAGTGGCTGAGGTAAGATAATGCCGGAAGATTCCACCTTAATTCATGCCGGTAATTGTCCAATGAATGGGGTCAACCCCACGCGACGTAGTTGCTGACCTCCTGGACATCATCCAATGGCACGCCGGGGGCCAGTTCCTCCTCGTGCAGAAGCAGGTCCGCGAACGACGACTGCGTGCCCTCGATTTGCGAAGACAACACCGCCTCCTTACAAGACGGAACAGTGCGCGGACGGTCAGCGCATGGTTCAAAACCAGCAAGGAAGGCCCGATTGTAAGCTGGGGATCCGCCAGCGAGGGACAGCAGTGGAACGTGGAACTCAACGACGACAGTGATTGCGGTAACGGCGGGGCCCTCAGCGTGGATATCGGCAGCGGCAGCATCGTCGGAGACCGGGACCTTCGCGACGGCAAGTGGCACCACATTGCCGTTTCGCTGCCGCACAACGACAACGGCGACACCCGGATCAGCCAGGCGAAACTCTACGTCGACGGGGCGTACGAGCAGCTCAGCTTCTACACCAACGGCACGGTGAACACCGACACGACCAGCGGCATCGACCTGGCCGTCGGCACGGACCATGACAACAATCACTTCGAGGGGATTATCGACGATGTGCGGATCTACGACCGCGCCATCGATGAGGACGAGGAAATGGCCGCACTCAGCCAGACCTCATCCGTCCTGGCCGGCCGCCTGGTCCGGCGCGAACGCCGCAATGGTTACGGCGTCGACCTGACCTATCGCTTCGACCCGGGTGACGACTTCGGGGGGTCTCCCTCGAAGCAGTGGCAGATTCACGAGGTCACCGACAGCCAGAGCAGGAAACTCACCTTCAATTACGGGGCAACCCAGCAGTCCGGGCGATGGTCCGTCAGCAGCATCGACCTGCCCAACAACGAATCCATCAGCTACAGCTACACCGACGGGTTCCTCTCGGGGGTCACCTACCCCGACGGCACCACCAGCAGCTTCGACCGCAGTTACGACACTTCCAGGCAGTGCACGAAGCTGTCTTTCGACGACACCATGGCCGAGCCGACACACCGTGACAAGGACGTGTACGTCAGCGACAACGCCACGGGTACCTGCTGCGGGGCGCTGTATGCCTTGGCCCAGGCATCGGGGCTGACCCGCGGGGTCGCCAACGGCGAGGGCGAGATGACCTTCATCATGACCGTCCACCAGGAAAACGATGACCGGCGGGTTTTTTACGAGGGCGGGGGCGTGGTCAGGGAAGTGTACCGGAACCTCGCGAGGTATGCCAAATCGTGGAGCCTCAAGGCCGCCGAAGACGGTTTTGCGTGGGATAATCTCAATATCACCTGGGAGCCGACGCAGCAGCAGTGGTCGTATCCGAACACCATCTCTCAGTACCGCCGCGAACCTGAATACGAAATCGACGAAACCGGACGGCGGGTGGATTTTGCCTACAACGGTGACGGGGCGATCGAGAAGAAAACCTACGAGGACGATACTTACGAGGAGCGGACGTTCAACAGCAACGAGCAGGTCACGCGGTACCGCGACCGGTGGGGCCGGGTCACCAAGTATCATTACAACAGCCAGTATAACCTGACGGCCAAGGAGGTGGGGATACTGGAGGTAGACGGGGAGGACGTCAACCAGGATGAGTACGCGGTATATAAAAGGGAGTACTACCCCGCCGGTCACCAGAACGAGTATTTGCTGTGGAAGGAATACGATGCCGTCGACAACATGTCGGGAACCACGGATCAGTATGTAGAATACATCTATAATTCAAATAACCAGCTCACCGAGATCAAGGAGCCGGACGATACCGGGTCCGGCTACCACACGAAGACCTCGTATACCTATTACAGTTCCGGCCGGGTGCATACCAGCACCGATGCCTGCAACCGCACCACTGTCTACCACTACGACGGAAACGGGCGCACGGACCTGATCCGGTACGCCGACGGGTCGACCGAGCGGTTTATCTACGGCGATGCGACCAGCGCCTACCCCGGTCTCCTGATCAAGAAAAAGGATCGCAACGGCATGGTTGTCGAGCACGGCTATGATAACGCCGACCGTATCGTGACGGTAAAGACCGGCCACGAGACGATGGAGACCACGTACGATATAGACGGCAACAATGTCATCACGAATATCAACGACACGACGACGGCCGTCACCGACAGCACCCAGCACAGTATCACCACCAGGACGTACGTGAACGGCACCAACCTCATCAAAAACGAGACCGTCAACGGCGATCGGACCGCGTATGCCTACGATTACCGCAACCGCCGCGTCGAAACCACCACCTACCCGCGGGACGGCGTCACGCTGACGAAGAAGAATATCTATTCCAATAATGAGCTTGTCGCTACCGAAGATGCGTATGGCAGAAAAGTATGGACTGTTTACGACGATGAAGATCGCGACAGGATACGAACGATCCGCGAGGCGGTTCCCAACGCCGTGACGGACGCCTTGAGCTTGTCCAGCAGCGCGATACCGACGCAGACTCAACTCAAGAGCCTTCTGCGCGACAGCGATCCCAACGCGGCCTACGCGATCAGCGACAATGAAAATAACATTGCGCTGGCATCAGGTGATCCGGAGATAACATCCGGGCTTATCGCAGCCGGCGACCTGGCGGACCGGTCGATCGACGAGCGGGGCGTGGTCAGTTCCTCGATATCCGACAGCCGGCGAAGAACGACCGTGTCGGTTACGGCAGTCGCCACGCGCAGTTACGCATCCAATTATACCTACACCGACACGGCCGTTACGGATTCGAAGATCAAGGCGTTCAGTCAGACGATTTATGACGTCAACTCCAATACGACGCGCAGGAACAACCCGCGGTACTTCGACTCGGCGGACACCAACGGCTACCAGAAAGACTACGTCGTGATGATCTACACGCGCCGGGATCTCCTGAAGGAGCGGAAGGTCGCCCAGGCCGTCGACGACAGCGCTTCTGAGAATAAGCAGAAAGCGACCGAGAGTTTTACCTACTACCTCGACGGGCAGCGGAAGACCATAACCGACTTCCGGGGTAACGTGACGACCAACTATTACAGCCCGTGCTGCGCGCGCCTGGTGCTTACCAAGGACGCCGAGGGTCACGGCCGTATCCAGAGAACCGATGCCGGCGGCAGGAGTATCTTCTCGGCCATCGTCGATGACGCCGATGCCTTCATCACCGCCGCGGGCGGCACGCAGACGATCAACGGCGAGACACACCCGTCATTTACGTTCATGTCCAACCTGCTCGAGACCGACGCCTCCTGGTATGCGGATGCGGTCAGCATGTCTACGAGCAAGTTCGATGCCCGTAACCGCGTCGTCGCGTCGACCACGTGGTCGGACATCGACAACCGACCCTCATGGCCAACCGACACGGGGGGGAACCCGGATCGGCTGGACCCGCCGATTGCTGGCGATGGCGGCATCTCGTCAAACTACGGGCTGACGACACGACGTCTCTATGACGACGACCTGACGGACGGCAGCGGCCTGGACGATAACACGGCAGACAAAAACGTCTGGGACCTTTTGGGGAAGGCCGAGAACCAGATAGGCTTTGATCCGAATATTCAGGTTGATACCGAGCAGGTAAGCGACTGTTCGGCAACGTTCAGTATCGCCGCCGACGGCACCTT
Organism: uncultured Planctomycetaceae bacterium; assembly: GCA_964557575.1. Lineage (GTDB taxonomy): Bacteria > Planctomycetota > Phycisphaerae > SM23-33 > SM23-33 > CAZLBC01. The sequence goes on along the minus strand of CAZLBC010000162.1, from coordinate 1,040 downwards.
CTCGGCGTCCGTCTCCGACGGTATCGGTTCCGCAGTCATCTCCGCATCGCTCGACAGCAGCGACTGTACTGCGGTCACGTGGGGCATGTCGAAACCGTATGGAACCGGATCAGTTACCGGGTTCGGGCTGTGCAGAATCAATGAAACCCAGAGTCCATACCAGCCGATAGACGATGCGATTTCGTATGTCTCGAACAAGGCCTACACCGACGGTCTGGGCCGGACGATACAGACGGTGGATGGATTAGGCAAAATCTCAACCAATGAGTACGCATTGCGCTACGGGACCGGTTCGGCGGACTGGTCATCCCGCAGCCGCGATCCCAACACCGTTGGCGTTGATTCTTACACCGATATCCGCGGCAGGACGGTCAAGACAGAGGATACGCAGGGTGACGGCACGCAGCGCAGTTATAATGTCACCGGCAATGTCCTTGCTGTTACCGACGCGAAGGGCAAATCCACGTCGGTAGCCTACGATACCCGCGGCCGTACTGTTCAAACGGAAGACCGCCGGGGTAAAACAACGGCGAAGTACTTCGATGTCAACGCCAACCTCGTCAGGATCGTCGATGCGGATGCGTGGGACGACGGCAGTTCCTACGACGCCAACGCCTCCAATCCCCATACGCTGTATGTGCTCGATAATCTCAATCGCAAAGTCTCTGTCGCCTATCCCGGCCACAACACCGCCGCCAGTCCGGGCGACAGCGACTACGATAAGAAAACCTTCACATACGACGCGCAGGGCAAGAAGACGAAGGCCACCGACCAGGTGGGCGAGTACGTCGTATTCGCGTTCGACCTAGCCGGCCGCCTGAAGACCCGCGCGTACTACGCGTCCGACGATATCCTGAAAGACACCGATACCTACACCTACACCGATTCCGCCGGCGACGAGACCGGACGGCTTGTCTCGGCCGAAAAGGGCCGCTACAATAACACCGTGGGATACACGCATGACGAAAACACGGGGCAGCTGACCGCCGAGTCCTTGACACTGGATACGGACTCCGTGCCCGTCACCTACACGGTCGGCT
>CAZLBC010000161.1:0-6768 GCA_964557575.1 uncultured Planctomycetaceae bacterium | reverse complement strand
CAGGCAATATCTCATAATCGCCGGTGGCATTTCAGCGGTCCTTTGTTTTCAGCCCAAAAAGCCCTTTTCGGGCCCCTCCTGCACACATCGTGCAGTGTGTATGATACCATAGAAAACACATTCCCCCGTGTCAAGGACATTTGCGGAAATAGTCTTTCCGCCAGCGAATACGGGCGAGCGGAACACCCGTGAATTGCTGTACGCGGGAATCCGGTTCGCCGTCGGCAAATTCAACGGGGCGGGGCACTCGCGGCAACACGACGGTTTTCAAACCGGCGGATTCCTAGAGCTGGTTTCATAACTTCAATTTGGACTACAAGCGGCTCTTTTGCCGTCTGGCGGCGTCACGAAAACTCGACATATTTCCTTAATATGTCGTCGTTTCCGTTCCTTGCCAGATCGACAAAATACCTCGCTTTCGCTACCAAAGCAAGTTATGAAACCAGCTCTATCCAAATCGACAACGGCGATATACAAAACGACAATGATAAACGGGGCCGGGCCGAGTATCATAGGTCGCGCAAACACGAATGCATAACGTAAGGAGAATGCCCCATGCATCGAAAACGATCCGTCTTACCGCCACTGGTCGCCGCCGCCGTCGCCGCGGTCATCACGGCAAGCGCCGGCCCGGCCCGTTCCTGGGAGCCGGCCCCCGGCCCCCTCATGACCCCGTGGGGCGAGAAGGTCACCCCGGAAAACGCCTGGGACGAATACCCCCGGCCGCAGATGACCCGGAAGCAGTGGACGAATCTCAACGGCCTGTGGGATTACGCGATTACCGCCAGAGACGCCGGCCCGCCCGAAACATGGGACGGCCGGATACTGGTCCCCTACCCCGTCGAGTCCCGCCTCTCCGGCGTGAAGAAACAAATCTCGGAACATCAGCTCCTCTGGTACCGGCGGACGTTCACCGTCGACAAAAAGGCCGGTCGCCGCTACCTGCTGCACTTCGAGGCGGTCGACTACGACGCCCGCGTCACGGTCAACGGGACGGAAGCCGGGCGACACGTCGGGGGCAATGCCCCGTTCAGCTTCGATGTCACCGCACTGCTGCAGTCCGGGCAAAACGAGATCACGGTCCGCGTCTTCGACGCCACCGGCGACTTCCAGCTCCGCGGCAAGCAGACCCGCAACCCCGGCGGCATCTGGTACACGCCCGTGACCGGGATCTGGCAGACCGCCTGGCTCGAGGAGGTGCCGGAGACCTATATCAGCCGGCTGGAGATCGACACGACCCTCGAACCCGCCTCGATCAGCGTGAAGGCCTTCGTCGCGAGCGGCGCCGGCAAAAAATTAACCGTCACCGCCGCCCTCGACGGGAAGACCGTCGCCGAAAAAACGGGGAGCCCGGACGGCGTCGGCCTGCCGATCGCGGACGCCAGGCCCTGGCGCCCCGGTTCCCCGACGCTCTACTCACTGAAGATAGACCTGCTCGACGGAAAGGGAACCGTCATCGACAGCGTGGAGTCGTACACCGGCATCAGGACGGTCGGCACGGCCCGCGACGACGACGGCCACCTGCGGTTCACGCTCAACGGCAAGACGATCTTTCACTGGGGCACGCTCGACCAGGGGTGGTGGCCCGACGGGCTCCTGACGCCGCCCGCCGACGAGGCGATGCTGGCCGACGTGCGGTTTCTCGTCGACAGCGGGTTCAACATGGTCCGCAACCACATCAAGGCCAAGCCCCGCCGGTACTACTACCACTGCGACCGGCTGGGACTGATGGTCTGGCAGGATCAGGTCAGCGGCGGACCGGGGCCGAAATGGACCCGCATGAAGCCCAACCCCGTCGACAGGGAGTGGCCCGACGACGCGCACCGACAGTTCATGAAGGAATTCCGGGAGATGGTCGACACCCTGCACGACCACCCCTGCATCGTCTCCTGGATCCCCTTCAACGAGCGGTGGGGCCAGCACCGGACGATGAAGGTCGGGAAGTGGATCTGCGCATACGACCCGTCACGGCTGGTCAACATCGCCAGCGGCGGAAACTTCTGGCCGGTCGGCGACGTGGCCGATCACCACAGCTACCCCTACCCCGCGTTCCCCCTGGAAGACGAACGGTTCAACGACTACATCAAGGTCGTCGGGGAATTCGGCGGCCACGGCTACCTGGTGTCAAAGGAGCACCTCTGGAACCCCGACAAGCGCAACTGGGGCTACGGGGGCCTGCCCAAGACCATCGAGGAGTACCGGCAGCGGTTCGGCAAGTCCATCGACATACTCAACCGGCTGAAAGCCAAGGGCGTGGCCGGGGCGGTCTACACCCAGACCACCGACGTGGAGGGGGAACTCAACGGCCTGGTGACCTACGACCGGAAAGTCAAGAAGATCCCGCCCGCCGAACTCCGGGAGATGACGAAAAAACTCTTCCTGCCCCCGCCGAAGACGACGGTCATCCTCCCCACCGCCGAAAAGGCGGCGGTCACGTGGCGGTACACGACCGATAAACCGGCGGACGGCTGGCAGAAACCCGGCTTCGACGATACCGCCTGGAACACGGGACCGGCGGGGTTCGGGACGAAGGACACGCCCGGCACGGTGGTCCGCACCACGTGGGACACGCCCGCCATCTGGCTCCGGCGCGACTTCGAGTCAGAGCAGGTTCCCGGCGGGAACCTGCACCTCGCCGTGCACCACGACGAGGACGCCGACGTCTACATCAACGGCACGCGGGTCGCCGGCCTCTCCGGCTACACCACCGCCTACACGTTCGTCGGGATCGAGAACCCGATCAGGAAAGGGAAAAACACGATCGCCGTCCACTGCCGCCAGACGAAGGGCGGGCAGTACATCGACGCCGGCCTGGTGGAACTGGTGTACGAAAAGGAACATAAATGAGATTACTGCTGCCGGCGGCCATCCTCTCGTTCCCGATCCCGGCGCAGGACGGAAACCATGCTGCAGAAAACCCGGTCTCCCTCGTTTCATGGGCTGCCGCCTCCGGTCATTCCTCCCTTGCAGTGTCGTGCGCCCGAACAACATAACCGGCAACATCAGTAATATATCCTTCGTTTCGCCTCCGGGCTCTCCCGATACGATGCTCACGACGCCTTTTTCAATGCGCGCTGCGCCCCGCCGGCGCAGTGCCGCGCCGCGTTGATCAGCAGGACCTCCGCCCCCTCTTCGCTCTTTTTCTTTTCGGGATGGGGACCGAAGAGGATCACCCGCCCCCGCCCGAAGACGCCCGCCACGACCGCGGGGGTATCTTTCATCACCCCCGCGGGGCCGTGTTCGGTGATCTCGGTCCGGTACCGGGCCAGGACCGTGCCGTCCGGCAGGTCGTCCCGCCCGGCGGGAGCGAGGAGCGGGCCGTTGGCGTAGTAGATGTCCATCTGCTTCCGCTTCCCGAGTATCGCCTGACCCGCGGCGGTCATCTCCATCTTGATCACGCCGGTGCCGCGCTTCCAGTGCTTCCGGTCGATGACCTTCACGTCCGCGATCTTCAGCGACCAGGAATAATCGGCGGAGGCCAGGTACGCCCCGGCGCAGATGCCCATGAACCCCCCGCCCTCCTTTACGAACGCGATCACCCGCCGCCGCCCCTCGTCCCCGAGTGCCCGGGCCTGCTTGCTCCCGCTGCCGCCGGGGAACACGACGGCGTCGAACTGCCCCAGCGCCCCGCCGCGGATGTCCGCCGGCCCGACCGGCCGGACCGTCATCGTCCCCCGCCGCGCGAAGAGCTTCTCCAGGCCCAGAAAGGTGTCGTTCTTCGTTCCCGGGCCGTTGTAGATCGCCAGCCGCGGCGGGTCGCCCGGCTGCGGGTCCGGGAGCATCCGCTCGACGGGGCAGTCGACCATCGCCAGTTCACGGAGCAGGCGGTGGACGATAATCCGGTGCTGGCGTATCCGCCGGGAGAGGGGCTGGCGGGATTTCCTGTCCTTCCCCGACGGGTCCTCCCGCCAGGTCGTCTCGCAGATCATCGACTTCGCCCCGAGCACCGCGCCGGTTCCGCGGGCGAAGGAACCCGTCGCGCCGCCCCGGAGGGCGACGAATTTCTTCGCGGGATTCTCCACGGTCGCGTTGACCGCCTCCAGCATCAGGTCCCGCAGCCGCTTCGTTTCCTTGTCCGGCACCGCGATAATACTGGACCCCACGGACTGCGACCCGGCGCCGCGGTAGCCGTAGCCCTCGTGGAGGTCGAGGTGGTAGTCCGGTTTCAGCCGCGCGGCGAAGGCCCACAGTGCGGCGCACAGTTCCCCCGTCGGTTTCTCGTCCGCGGCGGCGGGGAAGTTGCGGTTCGCGTCCGCCCGCTTCTTCGGGACACCGGGCATCCGGCGCGAGGACGCCTCCAGGCCGGGCACGTTGCACCGGGGGATCACCGCCAGCCGGCCCCGCAGGAGGGGCCAGTGCCTGACCTGCCCGGCGGCGTACGCGCCGGCCGGCTCGTTGCCGTGGATACCCCCGCTGATCAACACCGTCGGACCCGATCGGGAGGCCGCGACGATGTAGTACGGCGTTTCCCACCGCGTGCCCTTCGCCAGCAGCCCGCCGGTTTCTGCCGCGCGGGCCGGCGCGCAGAGAACCGCGGCCAGGAACAATAATGACAGCACGCGCGTCCTGATGGCCATGTGTCCCGTCCTCAAATGGTCATGCCGCCCCGTCACCGCGCCTTGATGACGACGACCGTGATGTCGTCGAGCTGCGCGGCCGTGTCGCAGAACGCCTTGACCGATGCGATGATCGCGTCGCGGATCTCCTCTGCGGATCGCGACGCGTTGGCGTCGATAACGCTCTTGAGCCGCTGTCGGCCGTACATCTCGTCGGCCGGGTTGTGGGCCTCCCATATGCCGTCCGTCCCGACGACAACAAGATCGCCGGATGCAAGCGTTACCGGGTCGGAATGGGTATAGGTGGAATCCGGCAGCGCCCCGAGCATGATCCCCGTGCTGCGCAGTTCCTCGATCTCGCCGGAACCGGCGCGGCGCCACAGCGCCGGATCGTGGCCCGCGGAGACGTAGCGCAGCGTGCGGGTGCGGCCGTTGATCATGATGTAGCAGAGTGTCAGAAACCGCTCCTCGCCGGTATCCCGCCAGAGGTGATCGTTGATCGTATTGAACAATCCGCTGAGGTCCTCGTCGTACTGCGGGACGTGGCTTCGCAGCACGGCCCGCGCGGAGGCCATCAGCAGCGCCGCGCCGATCCCGTGGCCGGTGATGTCCCCGACGGCGATTCCGACGCGATCCTCGTCGGTCGGACTGACAATGATGAAATCGTAGTAATCGCCGCCCGTCTCGTCGCAGTAATCGATCTTCCCGGATATATCGAAGGTCTCCATGCCCGGCGCCCCGGGGGGGAGCATGTGCTGCTGGATCTCGCTCGCCACGGCCAGCGACCGCTTCATCTTCTCGTTTTCGATCAGCCGCGGCCCCATGTTATTGAAGATGGTTCCGAGTTCCTCGAGTTCGTCGCGCGTTCGTATGTTCACCCGGCTTTCGTAGTCCCCCTCCGTGATCCGCTGCGCGCCGTCCGTCAGATCCCTGATGGGACGGGTCAGTCGCCGGCTGGAGCTGACGGCGACACCCACCACGATGCACAGGACGAAGAAGTACGTCACCGCGCTGACCTCGATGGCCTTTCTGGTCAGCCCCTTGATCACCCCCGCGGCCCTCGTCGCCTCGGCGACGACGGTCGCCGCGGGAAGGATGGCGACGGTGGCCACGCCGCCCTCATCGTCGATCGGGCTGAAGGCCCACAGGCAATCCTCGCCGTTATGGCCGGCCCGCAGTATCCCCGGCCGGCCGGATGAAATCCGGTTGATTATCATCTCCGCCCGGTACGGGTCGTCGGCAACAAGGGCATCGAGTTCAACGGGTACGCGCCATTCGTAACCGCGGGACTGAAAGCTTTCGCGAATAAATATCTTCATCCTTTTCTCGGACACGCGCTCATCATTGTCGATAATGACGTGGAATATTTCGGCCGCGTTTCTCCATGCCCCGGGCAGGCGCGACCGGAAATCTTCCAGGACGTGCTCGAGGTGAACATCGATGGCGGTGACGCCGGCTATCTCGCCGTCCGGGCCACTGACGGGCATCGAGCAGGTTAGATTCATCAGTCTCGACGTGACGTCCGGGATGAGCGTCCACGCCGTTCCCGACTCGGCCAGGGCACGGCGGTACCACTCCCGCGTGCGGGAATCGTATTCGGCGGGATATCCCCCGTGACCGGGATAGCTGGAATGGACGCCCGACTCCAGCGATGTGCAGTGCCATTTAAGGAGAGCGGGATCGGCAGTGTACAACTCCCGGTAGGCGGGCGACATCGTCGAAAGCCGGGCCATATCTCCCGCCGCCTCGTCTTGCCGCACGCCCGCGACGGCAAAAATCACCTGGTGGTCGAATGACAGTTTGATCGGCTGCCGGTCTCCATCAGGCGCAAGGATTTGATACTTTTCGTCGCATTTCATGCCGGGCGGGGGGGCGCCCCTGGCGGCGTAATCCTTCAATTGATAGGCCGCCGGTTGAGCCGGGGGCGGGGCGGCGAGTCTCTTTTCGACTTCCCGCCGCTGGATATCGAGGATTGTCTCGACCAGCTTCCGGTCCCGCCGTATGACGCGCCCGTAATCCTCGACCAGGCTGCCGAGGTGCTGACGGGCGCCTTTTTCGAACCGGGCATAGGCGATATCCAACACGTCGTCCTTGATGCGGTTCATAGCCGCCCAGCTCACCAGGGCCATGAGGATCATCGGCAGGAGCGACAGCACCAGGGACAGCAACAGCATCTTTGCGCGTATCTTCATGTCGGGCTCCGTCGACCGGT
>CAZLBC010000160.1:1443-6772 GCA_964557575.1 uncultured Planctomycetaceae bacterium | reverse complement strand
AAAAATGTCCTTTCGCAGGCTCACCGCGAATTGTTCAGCAGCCCGTAAACAGATAAGATCGGACCGCGGGATGATGCCCCCCGCGGCGCGGCGGCAAAACAATCACTTCATCAAATCCGCCGGGGACGGTAAGATGTCCTCATCTGAATGAAACCCGTTTTCAGGAACCGCGCATGAATCTCGCCCTGCCCGACCGTTCGCCCTTTACGGCCGATCCGCGGCGGCCGCGGGTCCGGGTCTGCGCCGGCCGCGGGGCCTACGAAAACACGGCGGCCGTCCTGGAAGACTTCGACCTCGCGCCGGCACGGGGCAAGCGGGTGCTGGTCAAGCCGAACGTCGGGAGGATGGCGCGGCCCGGCGACGCCGTCACCACGCACCCCGGCGTGGTCGCGGCGGTGGTGGACGCCTTCCGTGCGACCGGCGCGGACGTCGTGATCGGGGAGAGCCCGATCGTCGGTGTCGACATTTCGGCGGCCTTCGCGTCCGGGGGGATAACCGCCGTGGCCGCCGAACGGGAGTGCCGCCTGATCGACATGGACCAGCGCCCCTGCATACCGGTGCCGGTCCCGGGCGGCGCGGCCCTTGCTTCGCTGAAGGTCTGCGCCGACATCGCGGAGGTCGACTTCATCGTGTCGGTGCCGGTCATGAAGATGCACATGCACACGGGCGTGACCCTCTCGATCAAGAACATGAAGGGCTGCCTGTGGCGGCGCAGCAAGGTCCAGCTTCACATGCTCCCCCCCGTCGAGGGTTGCGATGAAAAGCCCATCGACGTGGCGATCGCCGACATGAGCACGGTCCTCCGGCCGCAACTGGCGGTGATCGACGGGACCTGCGCGATGGAGGGGATGGGCCCCTCCGCCGGCACTCCCCGCACCCTGGACGCGGCGGTGGCCGCGGCCGATCCCTTCGCCGCCGACGCCGTCGCCTGCCGCCTGATGGGCGTCGACCCCGGCGCGATAGCCCACCTCAGGCTGGGCGCCGAACGGTGCGGCGGCGTTATCGACATCGGCCGCATGGACGTCGGCCCCGCCGGCTGGGAGGACGCGGCGGCGGACCTGGCGCGCCCCCCGGCCGATATTTCCGTGGAGTTCGACGGCGTCACGGTACACGACCGGCAGTCGTGCAGCGCCTGCCAGTCGACGCTGATGCTGTTCCTGAAGCGGTACGGCGAGCGTATCGTCGACTACTTCCCCCCGGACACGGCGTTTCACATCGCCATCGGCACGGGGCACGACGACCTGCCGGCGGGCACCTTCTGTGTGGGCAACTGCACCGCCGCCCACCGCGACGCGGGCACCTTCATCCCCGGCTGCCCCCCGGTTTCCAGCCAGATCCTCCGGGCCCTGACCGGCCGCGACGAGATCGACACGGCGGACGGCGCCCCGCGCGACGGTAACGGCTGAGGCGGGGGTCCGCGCCCCGGCCGCGTGAAGGAACACACCGGATAACACCGCCATGAACATCACGTGGATCATACTGTCGCTCGTCCTGGCCACGACCGCCGCGCGGCTCCTGGTAGAATACCTCAACCTCCGCCGCCTCGCCGCGGCGGATGAAGTGCCGGAGGCATTCGCCGGCGCGATCGACGCCGACCGGTTCCGGCGGGCCGCGGCCTATACCCGGGACAAGACCCGCCTGGGCATCCTGGAAACGGCGGTCACCACCCTGCTGCTGGTGCCCCTGGTATTCGGCGGCCCCCTGGCGTGGTTCGTCTCCCGCTGCGACGGCCTGACCGGCAGCGACGTGGTCAACGGCATCGCCTTCTTCCTGGGCCTCTACCTTGTCGACTTCGCCGTCGGCCTGCCCTTTTCCTGGCGGCGGGTCTTCGGCGTCGAGAAGCGATACGGCTTCACCACCCGGGGCCCCCTGCTCTGGGCGGCCGACAAGCTCAAATCGCTCGCTCTCGGCGCGATAACCCTGGCGGCGGTCGGGAGCGCGGTGCTTGCGGTGCTCTACCGGTTCCCCCACACCTGGTGGCTCCTCGCCTGGCTGATCGTGTTCGTCTTCGGGCTGCTGCTCGGGGCCCTCTACCCGGTCCTCATCGCCCCGCTGTTCAACCGCTTCGAACGCCTCGAGGACGGCGCGTTGAAGGATGCGATCCGCTCGCTCATGGAGCAGTGCGGGATCGCGGTGGCGGGCGTCTACACGATGGACGCCGGAAAGCGGTCGAAACACAGCAATGCCTACTTCGCGGGCCTGGGAAAGACCAGGCGGATCGTCCTGTTCGACACCCTCCGGGAACACCTCTCCGGTGAGCAGGTACTCGCGGTACTGGCCCACGAGGCGGGACACTGGAAGATGAAGCACACCGGGAAGCTGCTCCTGGCCAACGGGCTGTTCTCCCTCCTGCTGTTCTACCTCGCCTCACTGCTGCTGGGTGCCGACGCGCTCTACGATGCGTTCGGTTTCGACCGCGGCCTGCTCTACGGGGGGCTCTTCCTGCTCGGCCTGGTCGCCCAGCCGGTATTCTTCGCGATCCAGCCGCTGTTGCTGGCCCTCGGCCGGCGCTTTGAATACGCGGCGGACGCCTTCGCGATCGAGGTCATGGGCGGGCCGCGGCCGCTCCGGGAGGCGATCGTCAATCTCTGCGGCGAAAACCTCGCCAACCTGGCCCCCCACCCGGTCTACGTGGCCTTCAATTACTCACACCCCCCGCCGGTTGCGCGGGTGCGGCGGATGGACGAAACCGCCGCCGGAGCATGTCACATCGAATAGCAGATTCGCGAGGATTGTTCTTCATCACTATCCCGGCGAAGCAGGTAAAAACGAACGAGCATCACTGCGAAAAGCCCCCCGATAGTACTAACCGAATTTTTAACTGGCACCGACCAACCAAGGTTATATAATCAAGAATAAGGAGATACATTTCCCTCGATCCTTAGAAAATACGGATGGCGACATGCGAAATTCCCCCTGTCATGTACTACGCCGTAGCAAAGGAATAGTGCAATGAATATACATTCATCCAATAACAAGACAACGTGTTCAAAACGTCCCGTTGTTATCAGCATCGTTATACTATCAACGATAGCTCTGATCATCCTGGAATCGACCGTCTGCGCTCAATCCGACCAAGACCCTGCCGCAAAAGATGTGGGCGGACGTGAACCAAACACCGGCCCGGCACGTCCGGTCGCCGGGAATACATTGTCGTCGAAGAGCTTTACGGAAGATGCGGACACGTTGTTCGCGAACGCCAAAAAGGAAATCGAATGCGTCATCAGCGAGCTGCGCACCATCGCTCGGGATGAACTTGAAACCGTTACTAGCGGGGTTAAGAATTCAGATCTTACCAGCAAGGAAAAATCTGTCCTGTTTAAAGAAATTAACAAGTCGAAAACAGCAGTCTACAATGCGATCGATCGGAGCGGCCGCGTGCGAATGTTACTGAAAAACGGCAGTAACGTTTTCGACGTGGCCGGGCAGATGTGGGAAATACGGCGGAAAGCCACTACCTTGGTGATTTCCGGTTCCGGCGGCGAACTCTCAACAAATGTGCTGGCACTTTCGACGGCACTGAAAAAATACGGCGGCAAGGTCCCGCTGATTGGAAAGGCACTGGGCGCGTACGGTGAAATAACCGAGAAACTTATCCTCACCCTCAACAAACTATCCATCAGGATTACAGAACTTAAATACCAAAAGCATATCGGTGCCGGAACCTCGGCCGCTTCCTCTCCTCGTAACCAGGCGCTTTGGGACAACCACCGCGAAGTATGGCAAAAGTACACCTACTACCCTATTGGACCGAGCTATGCCTATCGACCTTTTCAAATCAATACCCCGCTGTTGATATGGGACCCGTCGGTTAAATCGTGGACCATCATCAACCGCAATGTTCCGGTTAAAACGGTGTACGGCGACAACCTGGTGCTCGGGCGCACACTCAAGGCGGGGCAACTCTATACCTATCTTCGGAAATCCATCTATGATCGACTCATGGAGGATCGAAACATCAGTCTCAGAATTGCCCGGTACCTGACAAAGTCCAACAATCTTCTGCCGATCGGTTCACAGAATACCATCGACTATTGCCACGCGTGGGAAAAGGTCAAAGACTATTACTATGAGCACTTTACCTGTGCCGGAAATCCAGAGGTTTTCGCGGCGTATTTCACCTACGACAAGGAATTCAAAACACGCGTCTGGACCTTGCTGAAAAATTTGTTCGATGCCCTGCACCGCGACAGAAAACGCCCCGACCTGGCTTTTAAGCTTAAAAACACGGCTATCGAATGGAATTGCCAAAAGGCGAAGAGCTGGTCTTATTATCCGCAACAGGTAGTGTTCCATGTTAAACACGGACAGTCGATCACAAATAAAGACCCATGGTGCGTGTATAGATTTGATATTACATATGATCTGTTAGTATCCGGCAACGAAAACTCAGGCAAATACGATGTGACCATTACGAATCTTGCGTTCAAACCCGATCCGAACAGCCAGGATAAATACAACAGTAATCCCGCCGGAAAAATACAAGTCGCTCTTACAAAATGCGATCTGGTGTATCCGGAAAGCGTAAACAAGAGGATCGATGTAAGCGCGGCGGGGGCATCACATCTCAGGTGGACACGTGAAACATGGGATGCACATGATTCTTCCGCCCCCCATGAATTTGTTACCTGCAAGGGATCGGCGAATCTGGATGCAACATACCGTGTTTGTAATCATACCAATGGACAATGGCATACGTTTGACGAGGAAAAGTCTTCCTGCCTGCCGGTTACTTTTGTCAAACTGATCATAGAAGAAGAGAAAAAGCCGCATTTCTCCAAGGAACCCGTCTCGATTACTATAGGCGGCAAAAACCTCAAAGACAATCAGACGGCCGATACCGACAGCGGCACGAAACCGGATTCCTCCGGCGACACGAAGCCCGTGAAACCGAAGGTCAAACTCCTCATGGTGACCACGTACGCCGGGCAGAAGAAGCCGGGAAAAGAGGTGGCCGGGGCGACCGTCACCGCCCGTCTGCGGGGCGGGCCCGCACGGCAGGCGGTGAGCGGCACGACGCGCTCGACCGGCTGGGCCGCCCTCGCCCTCCCGGGGCCCGGAACCTACGACGTCGTCGCCCGGAGCAACACCCTGGGCGAAGAGCAGGCCACGGTTGCGGTCGGCGACCGCTCGCCGGTCGATTTGGCACTGGTGTTCAAAGGGTCCGATACCGCACCGGACGATCACCCGGGGCCCGATACCGGGCCGGTCATGCCCACGCCTTCCGACGACACCGCGTTCGACATCACCGATCCCGATATTATGCCCGACGATCCGGTCACCCCCGACGATCCGGTCACGCCCGACGATCCGGTCACCCCCGACGATC
>CAZLBC010000160.1:0-1343 GCA_964557575.1 uncultured Planctomycetaceae bacterium | reverse complement strand
CCCGACGATCCGGTCACCCCCGACGATCAGATCGACCCGGACGGCGATCCCGACGTTGCACCGGACCACAACCCCGGTGTCCCCGACGGGTTCGATTCCGACAACAAACCCGGGTGGATACACTGCACCCGCCGGATGACCGTTCCGCGCCTGCAAAAGGATCCCACGAAAACAACGGTCTTCCTGGCGGAGATCTGGGCCGAGCCGAAGGCGGGCGGGAAACTCGTCGGGACCGGCACCTACCGGTACCTGCAGGACCTGGGCAACCAGGGATACAAGGGAAACACCTCCTTTTCCGTCACGGGAACGATCAACGGCGACCGCGTGTCGATCAGGGGTCCCGCGACCTTCAACGTGCAGTCCTGGGGATACAAGCAAAAGGGCACCATTCCTCTCCACGTCCGCTCCACGCTGTCGACGTTCAGGGGAAAGCTGAAGAACAATATCTACGCGCCCGGCCCGATCATGGACGGCAAGGAGCGTATTCTCACGCGCATCGTGCGCTGCGTGAAGGACGAGCCGGATACCGGGCCGGACGACAACACCGACGACCAGCCGGTCGCGGGAAGCTTCGCCGGAGACTGGAAGGTCGCCTTCTACGGATCCGGGAACGCCGACGGGAAACCGACGAACACGGTGCGGTGGAAGATTACAATCACCGGTTCGCGGGCCGTGGCCAGACCCCAGCACGATACGCGGCTGATACGCGGCCCGCTCAGCGCCGGCGGTCGCGTCTGGAACGCCAAAATGGTACAGGGCGGCATAGTCGTGATGCAGTTCAAGGATCTGCGGCTCTCACGCGACGGTAAGCGTTTCAAGGGTCTCTGGGGCGGCAATGTCATGCACAACAACGCGATCGTGGGCACGCGCGTCGGCGGCGCGATCGTCGGCGACGATACGCCGAAACCCAAAACACCCGCGGCGATTACCGTCACATTCAAACACGGCGGCGAGAAGAGCTGCCGGGTAGCTGCCGGGGGAACCGTCCTGGTCAAGGTGGCACACTACGCGGGCACCGGTTACGGGAACCCGAAACTAACGGCGGTAAACGGCCCCCTGACGCACGCGGGTACCGCGACGGAACCGATGAAGAAAACATCATCCGGCGCCCGGATTATCGCGGGCGCTGGAAAATGGGCGGTCTTCCGCTTCCGGGCCGGCTCCCGGCCGGGCACTGCCCGACTGTCGTTCGAGAAGCGCCGCAGCTGGGAAAACAAGGCGATACGCTACCGCGTCACGGTGACCGTCGAGCGGTGAATGCCGCGGTCCGGTCTGCGGCGGGACACCGGCGCAATAAGCAGAATATTCACTGGCCGGAAGTCGCGGGGGATTTTACAATGGGG
>CAZLBC010000159.1:0-6813 GCA_964557575.1 uncultured Planctomycetaceae bacterium | reverse complement strand
GCGGAAAAATGTCCTTTCGCAGGCAGGCCCTGAACTGGTCAGCAGCCCGTCCGCAAAAACGTAAGATACTTTCTATGATAGAAGGAAGAAAACACATGACCACGGATCATATCGCCCGGCGCAGGTTCATGCGGGCCGCGACCGGTACCGCGTTCCTCGCGTCGGCGGGCCGCGTGATCGGCGGCGCGTCGACGATCAGGCCGGAGACGCATTTCGAGACGAGGGCCGACGTCCTGGTCGTCGGCGGCGGGACGGCCGGCACGGTCGCCGCGATCCAGGCCGGGCGGGCCGGGGCGCAGACCGTGCTGGTCGAACGCGGCAGCCAGCTCGGCGGCACGATGACCGTCGGCGGCGTCGCCTTTCCCGGGTTGTTCGACGCGTGGGGCAGGCAGATCATCGCCGGCATCGGGTGGGAACTCGTAAAAAAAACCGTGGCCGCCGACGGGGGCAGCTTTCCGGATTTCTCGACGGTCCCGCGGCGCCACTGGCAGAACCAGGTACTCGTCAACCAGTTCCTCTACGCGCTGATAGCCGAGGAGGCGTGCCTGAAGGCCGGCGTGCAGATCGCCTACTACGAATGCCCGGCCGCGGTCAAAAAGACCGGCGGCGGGTGGATGGTCACGACCGTCGGCGCCGGGGTCCGCAGGACGATCGCCTGCAGACAGATCGTCGACTGCACCGGCGGCGCGGACGTCGTCGGGATGCTCGGTCTCGACCGCCTCCGCGGGAAGGAAACCCAGCCCGGGTCGATGCTGTTCAGGGCGGGCGCGGGCTACCGCCCCGGGCGCGAGCGGTTGCAGGCCGTGTACGTCCACGGGGCCGACTCCTCGACGGCCGCGACGCGGACGGCGGCGAACCTCGCCGGGCGCAAGGCGGTGCTGGCCGCGATCCGCGAAAAGAAGACCCGCATACAGCACCTTCAGCCGGAGGCGGCGTTCCGCGAGAGCTACCGCATCGTGGGCGAGACGGTCATTACCGTCGACGACTACACCGCGGGCCGGGTGTTCGACGACGCGCTGTGCTACGCCTTCTACCCCGTGGACCTGCACACCCGGAGCGGCGTGAAGCCCAAGCCGCTGACGAAGGGCACGGTCCCGACCGTCCCGTTCGGGGCGCTGATACCGAAGGGAAGCACCGACATCATCGTCGCCGGCAGGTGCGTCTCCAGCGACCGGCTGGCCAACTCGGGCCTGCGGGTCCAGGCCCCGTGCATGGCAATGGGCCAGGCGGCCGGCGCGGCCGCCGCGCTGGCGGCGCAGCGGCAGACGACGCCCCTGAAGGTCCCGCTCGAGGCGATCAGGGCGCTGCTGGGCACGCACGGGGCGATCGTACCCGGCACGAAGGGGTGACCGGGATAAAACTTCGCGATTGCCGCCGGTATGCCCGGCGGGTATGATGACGGGTTGTGCATCGCAGCGATACCGCGGAAACAAGGAGAAGCAAGCATGTCCGGATTGAATCGCCGTTCCTTTCTCAAGACGTCAACGGCGGGGGCGATGGCCCTCGGGGTGCCCGCGATCGGCACGGCCGGCGCATCCGCCAACAGTAAGGTCAACGTCGCCGTGGTGGGTGCCGGCGGCATGGGCGGCTACGCGGTGCGGGTGGCCGGGAGGGAGAACTTCGTCGCCGTCTGCGACGTCGACGAGAAGCGCGCCGGCAAGGCGTTCAAGAAGCATCCCGGCGCCAAAAAGTTCAAGGATTTCCGGGTGATGCTGGACAGGATGGAAAAGGAGATCGACGCCGTGGCGATCTCGACGCCCGACCACACGCACTTCCCCGCCGCGATGGCGGCCATGGAACGCGGCAAGCACGTGTTCGTGCAGAAACCGCTGGCACACAACATCTGGCAGTTGCGGACCCTCCGGAAGGCGGCCAGGAAGTACAAGGTCATCACCCAGATGGGCAACCAGGGCCACACCTTCGAGGGCATGCGGCGGATAAAGGAGTGGGTCGACGCCGGGATCGTCGGCGACGTCACCGAGGTCATCACCTGGACCAACCGGCCCAACCCGCCGTGGTTCATACCGCCGAAGTCCTTTCCCCCGAAGACGGAGGACGTCCCGAACACGCTTGACTGGGACCTCTGGCACGGCCCGGTGGCCGTCAAGCCTTACAGCCCGAGCTACGCGCCGGTCCGCTGGCGGGGGTGGTGGGACTACGGCTGCGGCGCGCTGGGCGATATCGGGTGCCACACCTTCGACGCGCCGTTCTGGGCGCTTGACCTCGGGTTCCCCACGAAAGTCGAAGTCCGGCGCACGCAGCCGCCCGGCCCCGGGTTCATTCCGATGGGCTCGGTGATAACCTACCACTTCCCCGCCCGCGGCGCGAAGCCGCCGGTGGTCATGAAGTGGTACGAGAAGGGCTACGCGGTCCCGGTTCCCAAGCGCTGGGAGAAAGGCAAGAAACTGCCCGGCGGCGGCGGCATGTACATGGAAGGCACGAAGGATACCCTCTTTCACAGCGGCATGCGCCCCAACAGTCCGCAGTTTACCCCCAACGCCCGGTTCATGGAGATGAAACCCGAACTGGCGAAGATCGAGCGGCTCCCGAAGGCGGTCGGCGGGCCGATCGAGGAGTGGATTCACGCGATCAAGGGCGGCCCCGCCCCGGGATCCAACTTCGACTACGCCGTGCCGCTCACCGAGGTGGTCCTGCTCGGGGCGCTGGCGCAGCGCAGCGGCAAGACCATCGAGTGGGACCCGCAGGCGATGAAGGTCACGGGCCAGCCGGCATTCGACTCCTGGATCAAGGAGCCGGTCCGCACGGGCTGGGAATACGGCGAGGACCTGTAATGCCCCGGGATACCGGCATTCACCGTTCGGAGTGCTTTTTCCGCATAGCCCATCCTGTCCAAAATACTTGACAACGTGTCATAAATAACCGATACTGTAATCATGAAAGCAATGACCGTCGCCAAGCTGAAGGCCCGTTTTTCCGAGGTGATCGAAGACCTTCGCCACGGGGAGGAGATCACGATCGAGTACGGCAAGAGCCATAAAAAACTGGGGGTTATCATCCCGTACGATAAATACAAACCCGCCAGGCGAACCATCGGCATCGCCGAGGAGCGGGCATCGTACGACATTAAGGGTGATTTCAAGATGTCCGACGAGGAACTCTCCTCCCTGTGAACATCCTCCTCGATACCCAGTTGATTCTCTGGATCCTGTTCGACAGCGCTGCGCTGTCCGAACAGGAAAAGGGCATTATCGCGGACGACCGGAACACCCTGTTCTGCAGTTCGATTTCCCTGTTTGAAATCAGCCTGAAATACGCGATCGGAAAACTGGAACTGACCAACATAACGCCCGACCGGATTCCCGAGCTGCTGGTCACCGGCGGGTACCGCATCAAGGACGTCGGATACGATACCTTTTCATCGTTCTACCAGTTGCCCCGGGACACGCACAAGGATCCCTTCGACAGGATCCTCATCTGGGAGGCGATACAGAACGGTTTTCACCTGATGACCCGGGACCGGGAGATCAGGAACTGCGGCAAATGGGGTTTGAGCGTCGTCGGGTAGCAGCCACCGTCACTCCCCCGGCGACCGGAACCGACGGCGCGAAGATCAAAAACGCCCGCCCGCGCGCAACCACGTTACTTCTCGCCCATCAGTTTTACGATCGCCGGCTCCATGGCCGCGGCCCAGATGCGGTAGCCCTCCGCGTTCGGGTGGAGCCGGTCGGGCATGATTGACTTCTGCAGCACCCGCTTCTCGTCGAGGAACTTCTCGTTGATGTCCAGGAAGGTCACCCGCTCGTCGGCGGCGCACTTCCTGATGAGCTCGTTGGTCTTTTGATTCAGCTTGCGGAGCGCGTCGCCGTCGTCCTTCCCGCGGGGAAAGATCGCCAGCAGCAGGATCTTCGTCTTCGGCAACCGCTTCTTCAGGTCATCGACGATCGCCGCGACGCCCAGCGCGGTGTCTTTCGGGTTCTCCCGGCGGTGCCCGGCGTTGTTCGTGCCGATCATGACCACCGCGAGCGTCGGGGAGATCCCGTCGACCGCGCCGTGCTGCAGCCGCCAGAGCACGTGCTCGGTGCGGTCGCCGCTGAACCCGAGGTTCAGGGCGTTGCGCATCTTGTAGTATTCGTCCCACAGCGCCGTGCCCTTCCCGCTTTCCCAGCCGTGGGTGATCGAATCGCCGATGAAGACCAGGTCGACCCGCTCCATCTTCTCTTTTTCCGCGAGCTTCTCCTTGTGGCGGGGCATCCACCACTTCACGGCCCACTTGGCGGTCTGCACGGCGGGGACGACCGAGAGGGGCTTTTTTTCTTCGGCGGCGACGGCAACGGCCAACAGCGGGATCAGGAGTGCGGCAACGTGTCTGGTCATGGTACCTGCCTTTCAGGATAGGGATTCGGGGAACGGGAACCGGTTCGTTCCTTCCCGCGGATATCGTAGCAGATCCGGCATGCCTCGCCAATGACGGGCAGCATAATTGACGGAGAACACGTTCCGGTTACCATAATGGCACCGCCCGGCGCGGGGTCATGCAATCACGCGAGGACACCATGAAAAACGCACGAGCGAAATGTACCCTCCCCCTGCTGCCGTTCTGCCTGGCCGCGTATATCATCGTGTTCCCGTACCCCGCCCCCATCGGGCCGATGGAAAACGGAAGAAGAATTGACCGCACATAATGGAGACATAATGAAAAAAGCATTCAATCGCCGGGATTTCATCAGGACGGTGACCGGCGCGGCGGCCGTCGCCGCCCGCCCGCTCCGCGCCGCCCCGGCGGCGCGGCGGCCGAACATCCTCTACATCTTCACCGACGACCAGAGCACCCGCTGCGTCGGCTGCTACGACGAAGCCCACGACTGGGTCAGGACCCCCCACATCGACCAACTCGCCGCGGAGGGCGTCCGGTTCACCACCTGCTACTCCGGGGCCTGGTGCATGCCCTCCCGGGCGACGGCGCTGACCGGGAAGCTCCAGCACGGCATCGCGTCGATGCGGATGACCGGGCGGTACCCCGGCAGCACCTACGACCCGGACCGGTGCCCCTTCTGGCCGTCGGTCTTCCGCCGGCACGGCTATTACACGGGGATGATCGGCAAGTGGCACACCGGCGCGGACACCGGCCACGGCCGGGACTGGGACTACTCGGCGGTCTGGGACCACACGCAGCCGAAGATCTACGGCGGCTACTACCGGAACCAGAAGATCAGCTTCAACGGCGCCGACCCGGTTGCGGTGGGCGGATACTCCACGGACAACTACACCCGGTACGCCGCCCAATTCATCACCGAGCGGGCGCAGCACCGGGACACGCCCTGGTACCTGTGGCTCTGTTACGACGCGGTCCACAGTCCGTACCGCGCGGCCCGGCGGCACAAAGACGACTATCGGGATACCCCGCCGGTTTCCGTCCCGGAGGATATCTTCCCGCCGCGGCCGACCAAGCCCCGGTACATGAAAGACTACGGGGTGTGGAAAAAAGACAAACACGGGAACCCCGCCGGCCTCGACGCCGCCGTCCGGCGGTACAACCGCGCGGTCCGGGCCCTCGACGAGGGCGTGGGCGCGGTCATCGCCGCCCTGCGGGAGACCGGCCAGCTCGACAACACGCTGGTGGTCTTCACCTCAGACCAGGGGTTCGCCTGGGGACAGCACGGGTTCAAGTGGAAGTACGCCCCCTACGACGCGAACCTGCTGGCACCCCTCATCGTGCGCCGGCCGGGGAAGCGGTCGGCGGGGACGATCTGCCGGCGCCCGGTCGGCGGACAGGACCTGGTGCCGACGTTCTTCGCCCAGGCGGGCATCGAGCTGCCGTGGGAGATGCACGGCCGCGACATCACCCCCCTGCTGGAGGATCCCGGCCGTGCATGGGACCATCCCGTCCTGATGGAAAACACCAAGTACTACTACGGCAGCGACACCGAGCGGGCCGACCGCCCCGGCTGGAACGGCGTGCCCTGGTGGGTGTTCCTCCGTAGCGGCAGACACAAGTACATCCGGACGCTGGTCGCGAACGAGATCGAGGAACTCTACGACCTCGAGAACGACCCCGCGGAACTGGTCAACCTCGCCCTCGACGCGCGGCACCGGCCGCTGCTGGTTGCCCTCCGACGGCGACTCATCGCGGAACTGAAGCGCACCGGCGCGGGCATGGCCGACACCCTCCCGGCGATACGGGAGGTGACCGAAAAGTGAAGAGAAATAACGGCCGCGCGGGATTGTCCGCCCCCGCGGCGTTCACCTGGTATATTCATGACACGGAAAGGAGCGGGACAATGGGATCATGCTACAACTCGGCGGTTATCGAGGCACCGATCGACGCGGTGTGGGACAAAATCAATGATTTTCACGACCTTACGTGGGCGGCGGGCGTGATCGACAACGTCGAACCCGGCGGCCCGGACGGCAAGACGCCCGGCGCGACGCGGGTCCTCGACGAGAAGTTCCACGAAACACTGATCAGCGTCGACGACGAGGCGAAGACGTTTTCCTACAGCATCGACGACGGGCCCGCCCCGCTGCTGAAGGAAAGCGTTTCGGCGTACGTCGGCACGGTCCGGCTCCGCCCGGTGACCGAGAGCGACGCGACCTTCGCCGAGTGGGAGACGTGCTTCACCGCCGACGATGAGGAGGCGGTCGCGGCGTTCTGCAACCCGATCTACATCGAGCTGCTGAAGGCGCTGAAGAGCCGGTTCTGAAACGGCGAGGCGCCCGGGGCTGCGGGCGACGTTTTTTGACCGGAGTACATACAATGAACCCGTGGTGGATCGTCATGCCCCTCCTCGCCTGCGCCCGGCCGGCGCCGCTGATCATGGCGGCGATCAGCTTTGCCACGGCGGTGGTTTGACG
>CAZLBC010000158.1:5603-6862 GCA_964557575.1 uncultured Planctomycetaceae bacterium | reverse complement strand
GCCCTACATTCGCGAGATGAAGCGCTACGGCATCCTGCCGAGGGACCTCGGCCCCGACGACCCGATCGACCCCTACGCGACCGACCGGGCCTACTGGCGGTCGTTCTGGTACCGCCCCGCCACCGCACAGATTGGGGTCGGACCACAGTAATTCATTATTTAAAAAAAGCTTACGCGCTTTTTCTCTCTGTATAGAGGCCTTAGACGCGATTTTAAGGGGGTGTTTTCAGCTTCTAAGCATAAAAAGGCCAAAACAATCCTGCGATCTCCAACTCCCGGTATCAAATGGATATTTGGCCTTCGATTATTTTTTCGGTTTCAGATCAAAGATGTTTTGCCGTGCCCAATCGGCGAGTGTAATATATGCCCGCAATGCCAAGGGCCAACAGGTACATACTCCCCGACAACATATATCATATCACGCATCGTTGTGGTAACGGAGAATACCTGCTTCGCTTCCGACAGGATCGCGACACATACCGAAACTGGCTTGTCAAAGGATCTCAAAGACATGATATCTCTGTTCTCGGATATTGCATCACGTCGAACCACGTCCATCTCATTGTCACCGCCTCATCCCAGAAGGCGGTGAGTTCAATGGTTCAACTTGCCGCCGGGTGCACCGCTCAACAGTACAACAACAGAAAACAGCGCACCGGGCCTTTTTGGGAAGACCGATTTCATTGTACCCTGATCGACAGCGGGTCTTATTTCTGGAACTGTTTGAGTTATATCGATCTCAACATGGTCCGGGCCGGAGTCGTTGACCATCCGTCCGAATGGAAATGGACCGGCTACAGGGAATTTGCGGGATTAAAAAAGCGATACCGGGCAATCAACGTCAACAGCCTGCTTGAAAAGCTGGAGATACCTGATATTGACAAGGCCCGGAAGAAATACGAGACATTTCTCCGCCAACGCAAAACATTAGCAGGAAAAAACAGGGAGCCTCAGTGGACCGAATCCTTGGCAGTAGGCAGTGAACCATTTGTTCAGGCAGTCGCTAATCAGACACGCAACAGAACGCAACTGGACGTTGCTCCGGTTGAAAAAAGCACAACAGGCACATGGCAGGTTAAGGAAGTTCCACCGGCTTACAGGTGATTTTCGGGGGTGAAAATCGGCTCTAAGGACCATATAAAGGGTTATAATTAAAGTAACTCCTTTTTAATAAACGAGTTGCTGTGGTCCGTCCCCAAGTCCTTTGCTCCGGTTGAAAAAAGCACAACAGGCACATGGCAGGTTAAGGAAGTTCCACC
>CAZLBC010000158.1:0-5503 GCA_964557575.1 uncultured Planctomycetaceae bacterium | reverse complement strand
AATTAAAGTAACTCCTTTTTAATAAACGAGTTGCTGTGGTCCGTCCCCAAGTCCTGTTACGTCGAAGCAGTAGAGGTTCCGGTCGTACCGCAGGTAGAGCCGCCCGCCGACGACCACGGGATGCGCCCAGCTCGGCCCGCTGCCGGCCACGCTGAATGCGCCCTTCATTTCCATCCCGGACGGGTCGCAGGTCGCCAGGCCGGCCTTCCCGCCCCGCTCACCGAAGAGGTACAGCATCCCGTCGGCGAAGCAGACCGACCCCTTGCCCACCCCGCGTTCCTGCCACTGCTTGCGGCCGGTCTTCAGTTCCAGGCACGCCCACCCCGAGCCGTGGTTGCCGTAGATGTATCCCTCGTGGATCACGTAGCCGCCGTGGTGGCAGACCATGTCTTTCGTCTTCCACGCCGGCCGCGCGGTCACCCGCCCGCCGCTGTTACTGAGCTTCATGCAGATGCCGCCCTTGCCGTACCCGTTGGCCCAGAAGACATGTCCGTCGGCATACGCCGGCGTCGGGCAGTTGGCGGTGTTCCCGGCGCACCAGGAGTCCGACCACGCCGGGGCGCCGTTGCGGGCCCCGACGCACACGATACCCTGGTGGGTCCCGGCGGCGATCAGGGGAACGCCCCCGTACTCGAAGACGATGCACGAGCCGTACTGGGCCCCGGCCCGAAAACCCGTGCTGCCCCAGACCGGTTTGCCGGTCAGCTTGTTGAGTGCGACGATGCAGTTGTTGCCGCCCGGGACCACCACGGCAAGGTTTTCATAAATGAGAACCGATTCGCTGTATCCCCACCCGGGGACCTTACCCCCCATCCGGGTCAAGCTCGCCGTCCACTTCTTCCGCCCCGTCCGGGCGTCGTAGCAGCCGACCAGGCCGTGGCCCGAAACGATGTAGAGGTTCATGCCGTCGACGACGGGCGTCGACCGGGAGCCGGGGTGGTTTCGCGTCCACGACTTGTCGTGCGGCGTCTGCCAGCGCAGCGTGCCCTTGACGTCAAAGCCGAAAATGACCAGTTGCCCGTCGACGTCACCGGAGGTGAACACGCCGCCGCCGACCACCGCCACGGTCGAGTAGCCCTTCCCGAGGCAGTCGACTTTCCAGAGCAGTTCGGGCCCGCCGGCCGGCCACTCCTTCAGGAGCCCGGTGTCCGGCGACTTCCCGTCGCGGTTGGGGCCACGCCAGTCGGGCCACGCCGCCGGCATCCCGCCGGCCCGCAGAAAGGCGGGTGCCTGGAGAGATACGAAGGTGAATACGAATAGCGAGAACGACATTTCACGGATGACCTTGGACATGTCCTGCGCCTCCTCTCGGTGACGGTAAACGGATGACCGGCGTGTTTATTTCCAGTATGCGCCGACAGTCGCCGCCGGACAATCCCGGCTGGCGAACGGCAGCCAAAACGATTACCATTGACCGTGACAATCACGTGATGATTTCATGGAGAGAATCGATGCATATCGATGTAACACGATACCGTTCTCACCTGTTCCCGACACTCTTCGTCGCATCCGCCCTTTTCATCCCGGCAGCCACCCCCGCCCCCGCGGCCGCCGCGCCGGAAACGGCGGCCCGGGACCTCCTGAAACAGGCGGGCGTCGCGGGCGGCCTGGTCGTCCACGCCGGGCGCGGCAACGGCGCGCTGACCGCCGCCCTCGGCGCGGCGGGTCCGTACCTGGTCCAGGGGCTGGACCCGAACCGCGCAGACGTGGAGAAGGCCCGTGCCCGCATCCGGACGGCGGGCCGCTACGGCCCGGTCGCGGCGGACCTGCTCCGCGGCGGCCGCCTGCCCTGCGCCGACGGGCTGGTCAACCTCGTCGTCCGCGATACACCCGGTATCGTGTCCACCGCGGAGGTCATGCGGGTCCTGTGCCCCGGCGGCGTCGCCATGACGCGCGACGGCGGCCGGTGGAAGAAAACGGTCAAGCCGGTACCCGCAGAAATCGACGACTGGCCCCACGCCCTCTACGGACCCGACAACAACGCCGTCAGCGGCGACACGGCGGTCGGCCCGCCCCACCGCCTGCGGTGGACGGCCCCGCCGCGGAACGCCCGGCACCACGAGCGGCTGGCGAGCGTCAGCGTTCTGGTCGCCGGCGGCGGCCGGATCTACTACATCATCGACGAGTCCCCCGCCGCCTCAATACTCATCGAGCCCCAATGGCAACTGGTCGCCCGCGACGGCTTCAGCGGCGTGCGCCTGTGGAACAGGGCCGTTGCATCGTGGGAAAACCACCTCCGGGGATTCCGCAGCGGGCCGCCGGACCTCGCCCGCCGGCTGGTGGCCGCCGGCGACCGGGTCTACGCCACGCTCGGCTGCGGCGAACCGGTCACCGCCCTCGACGGGGCGACCGGGAAGACCCTCGGGACATACGCACAGACCGCCGGCACCGAGGAGATACGCCATGTCGACGGGACGCTGTTCCTCGTCATCGAGAGATCAGACGGCGGCCCGAAGGACATCGCCGTCGTGGACGCCGAGTCCGGCCGGCAGCGCTGGCGCAAAAAGGGGGCCGACCCCCTGCCCACCACGCTCGCGATCGACGGTGGAAAGGTCTTCTACCAGGACGGCACACACCTGGTCTGCCTCGACGCCGAGACGGGGTCGCCCCGCTGGAAGACGCCCCGCCCCGCCGCCACAAAGCGGCCCGGCTGGTCGGCACCGACGGTCGTGGCCCGCGACGGGGTCGTCCTGTCCGCCGACCGGCTGCCGGCACCCGATCCGGCGACGATGAAGGAGGCCCGGAAGCACTTCGCCGGCTGGCTGGTCGACCAGGGACAGCCGGGCGAACTGATCGCCTTCTCCGCCGAGAACGGGACGGAACTGTGGCGGCGGACGTGCGCGGAGGCCTACCACGCCCCGGTCGACGTCTTCGTCATCGACGGGCTGGTCTGGGTCGGCGAGAGCCCGTCGCGGACCGGGCCGGACTTCACCCGCGGGCGTGATCTCCGGACGGGCGCGGTCGAGCGCCGCATCGACCCCGCGCGGGCCTTCAAGACAACGATGCCCCACCACCGGTGCCACCGCAACCGGGTCGCCGGGCATTCAATCATCGCGGGCAGGACCGGCGTGGAATTCATCGACGTCCGCAGCGGCGAGGCGATCCGCCACCACTGGACCCGCGGCGTCTGCCAGTACGGCACGGTGCCCGCCAACGGGCTGCTGTACGTGCCGCCCCACTCCTGCGCGTGCTACATCGAGGCCAAGATGACGGGCTTCTGCGCGTACGCCCCGAAGCGGGAACAGCCCCGAAAGACGGAGAAAAAACACGCCGGCCGCCTCGTCCGCGGACCGGCATACGGGAACGTCGGGCATGACGACGCCGGCGAGGTCGGCGACGGCGACTGGCCCACCTACCGCCATGACGCGGCCCGGAGCGGGGCGACCGCCGCGGCGGTGCCGGTCGAGCTGGGCGTATCCTGGAGCGTCGCGGCGGGCGGGCGGCTCTCGGCGCCGGTCATCGCCGGCGGGCGGGTCTACGTCGCCGCGATCGACGCCCGCGCCGTCCGGGCACTGGACGCCGATACCGGCAAGCCGCTGTGGACGTTTACCGCCGGCGGCCGGGTGGACTCGCCCCCGACCGTCCGCGGCGGACGGGTCTGGTTCGGCGCGGCCGACGGCCGGGTCTACTGCCTGCGGGCCGCTGACGGCCGGCGGGTCTGGGAATTCCGGGCCGCCCCCGCCGACACGCGCATCGTGGCGTCCGGACAACTGGAATCGGCGTGGCCGGTACACGGCAGCGTCCTGGTCGACGAGAAGGGGCTCTATTGCGCGGCGGGCCGGTCCTCGTTTATCGACGGCGGACTCTACCTGTACCGTCTCGATCCGGCATCCGGCAAACCGCTGGCGTCGCGGCGGATCTACAGCCGCGACCCGTCATCCGGCGCCCAGCCGGAAGAACCGCAGATGTTCGAGATGACCGGCGCCCTGCCGGACGTCCTCTCGTCCGACGGGGAGCGGGTGTACATGCGGCGGATGACGATGGACCCGGCCGGCCTCGAAAAGACGGCGGTCAGGGCCCACCTCTACAGTCCCGCGGGTTTCCTGAACGGCGACTGGTGGCACCGGACCTACTGGATCTACGGGACGCACTTCTACAGCGGCTACATCGGCTGGTACTTCGCGGGCCGGGAGACGCCGGCCGGCCGCCTCCTGGCGATAGACGGGAAATCGATCTACGGCTTCGGTTACACGCCCGCCTACTACCGCGGCGCGACGGGCAGGGAATACCACCTCTTCGCGATCGACCGGGACACGGTTCCCGCCCAGCCGCCGTCGGCATACGACCGGGCACGGCGTGATTACCCGCCGCGGGGAAAACGGAAGTTTACCGTCGACTACCGGTGGACCGCCCGGCCGCCCCTGCTGGCCCGGGCCCTGGTCGCCGCGGGCGACCGGCTCTTTTTGGCCGGGCCGCCCCGCCGGGCACTGAAATCCCTGTCGGCATTCGGGGGCGCCGAAGGCGGTCGGCTGCAAGTCGTCGCGGCGGCGGACGGGACACTGCTCGCCGACTACCGGCTGGCGGCCCTCCCGGTCCACGACGGGATGGCCGCGGCGGGAGGGAACCTCTACCTCTCGGCCCGCGACGGCCGGCTGATCCGCCTTGGCAAACCATCGGGGGAAGATGACAAAACGTCCCCGCTCATCAGCCCGTATGCCGCAACCGTCGAGCGGCCGGAAGACCGGCCCGAACCCGGTCTCACCGGCTACTGGCCGTTCGACGAGGGAAAAGGATCCACGGCGTTCGACCGCAGCGGCGGGAAACACGATGCGGAGGTCGCCGGGAGGTGGGCCCCGGGCATCCGCGGCACCGCCGTCGCCTCCGGTCCCACCCCCGGCGCGGTGGTGATAAAGGACGGCGACCACCTGCGATTCGGCACCGGCGGTTTCACCGTCGCCTTCTGGATACGCCTGGAGCGATTCGGCGGCCGGCTCATGGGGAAAGAGGACTTTCCCCGCCGGTGGTGGGTGGTCAACATACTGGACAACGGCCGGCTCGAACTGGTCCTCGGCCAGGGCCGGGGAAAGGGACAGTCGGTCAGGCCGCGGTCAAAGACCCCCCTGCCCCGCCGGCAGTGGGCCCACGTCGCCTTCGTGGTCGACCGCGAAGCGGGCCGGGTCGACTGCTACCGCGACGGGAAACCCGACGGCGGGGCGAAGATTCCCGCGTCCTTCACCGCGCCGCTCGACGTGAAGGGAAACGACCTGAAGATCCCGCCGTCGCATAAGCCGTTCACCGGCCGCATCGACGAACTGCGGATCTACACGCGGCCGCTGAAGAAGGCGGCGATCGCGGCGCTGTCTGCTACGCAGGAGACAGAGGATCGTTGAACACCCGGTAACCCAGGCGAGAACTGCCATGTATCCAGTCAACAGGAAGAAAAGATACCGCACGATCCTGCTTCTCCTGGCGGCCGCGGCGGCCTGCGTGATCCTTCTGGCCTTCCCCGGGGCGGCCCCGGGCCGCGCCGGCGGCGGCGGGGGTTACGGCGGCGGAGGAGGAG
>CAZLBC010000157.1:0-7188 GCA_964557575.1 uncultured Planctomycetaceae bacterium | reverse complement strand
GCCGCCGGCGGAACTTCGGCATCGCCGTTCCCTACGGCATCATCTTCGTCTATGACGACACGGGCGTCTGGGGCGTCCACCGCGGCGGCGGGGCGAACGGCCGCTACGTCATGTTCCAGCGGAAAAACAAACCCTTCACCGGGGACGAAAGCGACCCCCCGGACTTCAGAAAACTCGGAAAGAAGGAGCAGCCCTACCCCTACGCGTGGAAACAGAAACTGTCGATCAGGCCGCGGGCGGTACTGAAGGCGGGCACGCGCCTCCTGCTCGCCGCCGCGCCGACGACGATCCCCGCCGACGATCCCCACGCGGCATACGAGGGACGGCTCGGCGGCATGATTGTCTTTTACAACGCCGATAACGGTGAAAAGATCGCCGAGCACAAGCTCGACGCCCCCGTCTCCTGGGACGGGATGGCCGCCGCGCACGGCAGGCTGTTTGCCGCCACGACCGCCGGCAGGCTGCTGTGTTTCGAGAACAAGTAACCGCAACGCTGAAAGGATGTATCATGAAACATAAGTTGTTACCGTGTATAGTCCTCCTCGCCCTGTACTCCGCCGCCTGCCCCGCCGCCGGCGAGGAGAATACGGCCCGCCAGATGCTCGACGCGGCCGGCGTTGGCGGCGGCCTGGTGGTTCATCTCGGCTGCGGCGACGGGACGCTGACCGCCGCACTCCGGGCGGACGAGTCGTACCTGGTGCACGGCCTCGACCGGGACCCGAAGAACGTCACGGCGGCCCGGTCCCGCATCATGGCGAAGGATCTATACGGGCCGGTTACCGTCGAGCGTCTTACGGGCGACCGCCTGCCCTACGTTGACGACACCGTCAAGCTGATCGTGGCCTCCCGACCCGAGGGGATATCCATGGGCGAAATCCGGCGGGTCCTGTGCCCCGACGGCATCGCGCTGCTGCAACTGGACGGCGGCAGGTGGAAGAAGATCACCGAACCCCGGCCCGACACGATAGACGAGTGGACGCACTATCTCTACGATCCCACCAATAACGCGGTGGGGCACGACACTGCTGTCGGCCCCCCTCACCACCTTCAGTGGGTCGGCGGGCCGAAGTGGGCCCGCAGCCACGAGCACCTCGCGAGCATGTCGGCGGCCGTCTCCACCGGCGGGCGGGTATTCTATATCATCGACGAGGGCCCCGTCGCTTCGGTTCAGCTTCCCCCGCGATGGCGCATGGCGGCGCGGGACGCCTTCAGCGGCGTGGTCCTCTGGAAACGAGATATCCCGGAATGGGAAGATCACCTGCGCGGGTTCCGCAGCGGGCCGGTCGATATAACCCGTCGTCTCGTCGCCGCAGGCGACCGCGTCTTCGTCACCCTCGGTTATGGCGCGCCGGTCTCGGTCCTGGACCCGGCTACCGGCAAAACCGTAAAAACGTACGAGGGTACGGAAGACACGCGGGAAATTCTTTACAGCGACGGGATGCTGTTCCTGGTCGCCGGGGATCCGTCAGGAAAAGGCGCCGCTGAACCGCGGGAGGTCAAGGGCCGCTGGCACTGCATACCCAACCGGGCCCGGACGCTGCCTGAAAAACACCTCACCGTCCTGTATGCCGAGACGGGAGAGGTGTTGTGGACGAAAGACGACGCCGACACGGCCGACATCATGCCCGCTACCCTGGCGGTGTCCGGCGACCGCGTCTTTTTCGAAAACGACGAAGCCGTCTTCTGCCTGAACGCGAAAACCGGTGAGCAGATCTGGCGCACGACACGGAACATAGTGACCACCCGCGCGGCGTACTCGGCCCCCACCCTCGTGGTCCACGACGGCGTGGTGATATCCGCCGACCGCAACGCCCGGCAGCCGTACGTGAAGGGCGCCGACCTGGCGAAAGACCGCGTCACCTGGATCATCTCCAGCCAGGGCGGGAGGACGAAACCCGGCATGATGTACGCCTACGACGCCGCCGACGGAAAAAAGCTCTGGGAGAGCGATTGCAAGGAACTCTACAACGAGCACGTCGACGTCCTGGTCGCCAACGACCTGGTGTGGACCGGGCACATGGTCGGGCGCAACGAGCCGGGCATGACGGAAATGCGGCATTTCCGGAGCGGAAAGGTCGCATTCAAACGTCCCCCCGATAAAAAATACATCAACGTGGGGATGTACCACCACCGCTGCTACCGCAACAAGGCCACCCCCCGGTTTGCCATCCTCGGGAGAACCGGCGTCGAATTCGTCGACATGAAAACCGGCGAACTGATACCCCACCACTGGGTCCGGGGCGGGTGCGCCTACGGCGTCCTGCCCTGCAACGGCCTGCTGTACGCGCCGCCCCACTCCTGCGCCTGCTATATCCGGGCGAAGCTCACCGGCTTTGTCGCCCTCGCGGCGAAGCGAACGGCACCGCCGCAGCCGACAGCCGACGACCGTCGGCTCGAAAAAGGCCCCGCCTTCGGCAAGGGCGGCGGCCCGAAGGCCGGTCCCGCCGACTGGCCGACGTACCGGGCGAATCCCGCCCGGTACGCCACCTGCGGGAGCCTGCCGGGCACGAAACTCGCCCCCGCGTGGAAAAGCCCCGTCGGCGGCCGCCTGAGTCCGCTGACCGCCGCCGGCGGCTCGGTTTACGTCGCCGCCGTCGACCGGCACACTGTCCACGCACTTAACGCCGACACCGGAGAGGAACAATGGTCTTTCGTCGCCGGCGGAAGGGTGGATTCTCCCCCGACCTGCCACGAAGGGCGCCTCCTCTTCGGTTCCGCGGACGGGCACGTCTACTGCCTGCGGGCCGACGACGGCGCCCTGGCGTGGACATTCCGCGCCGCCCCGGCTGACCGGCGGCTGTTTTCCTACGGCAGGCTGGAATCCGTCTGGCCGGTCCACGGGAGCATCCTCGTCGACGACGGGGTCGCGTGGTTCGCCGCCGGCCGGTGCTCGTACATCGACGGCGGTATCTACGTCTACCGGCTCAACGCCGCGACCGGCGAACAGTTATCCGTAACCCGGGTCGACGACCGCGATCCGAAGACCGGCCTGGAACCGCAGAAGACCATCAGCGGCTTCAGCATGGAGGGCGCCCTGCCGGACATACTCTCCCGCCAGGACGGTCGGGTATACATGCGCCACCGCTGCTTCGACCGGAAGGGCGCAGAACAGAAGCCCCTGCCGCACATGTTCAGTTCCGTCGGCTATCTCGACGGCAACTGGTGGCACCGGACCTACTGGATCATCGCCGAGACGATGGGCGACGGCTGGGGCGGCTGGCCCAACCGGGGAAACCAGGTCCCCTCCGGCCGCCTGCTCATTCTTCGGGACGGGACGGTATACGGCTACGGGCGAACCCGCTACTACCAAGGCGGCGGCCACCTCCGCATGGGGGGGACGACCTACCGCCTCTTCGCCTGTAAGCGCAAGGCCGGCGGCGGCGGGAAGAAGGGCAAAAAGAAAGGTAAATCCAACATCGATTACCTCTGGAACCAAAACATAGACACGGTGGTCCGCGCCATGCTGCTGGCCGGGGACACGCTGGTCCTTGCCGGCCCGCCCGACCCCAGCACCGGTGCGCAGTTGACCGTGGCCGCGATTGAAGGCGAAAAGGGCGGCCGACTGCAGTGCCGGTCCGCCGCGTCGGGAGAAAAGGTATCGGGCATCGCGCTGGACGCCATGCCCGTCTTCGACGGCCTCATCGCCGCCGGCGGCCGGCTCTATCTTTCCTCCGTGGACGGAGAAGTTGTCTGTATACAAGCCAGGTAACGCAAGGAGACAAACAGATGTCTGAACACCACGGTATCTCCAGAAGACAATTCATCGGTTCAGCGACCATCGCGTCGGCCGCAACCGTCCTCCCCCGCCACGTGCTCGGCGGTGCGCAATTCGCCGCCCCGAGCGACACGGTGAACGTCGCCGTCGTCGGGTGCGGCGGACAAGGCAGGGCCAACGCCCGCAGCCTGCGGGGCCAGAAGGACGCGCAGATCATCGCGGTCGCCGACCCCCGCGAACAGGCCGATTACAGCCGGTTCTACTACAAGGGGAAGGCCGGCCGGCTGCCGGTGAAAGGCGAGATCGAAAAGCACTACAAGGGCAAGAACACGTCCTACGCGTGCGCGGACTACCTGGATTTCAGAAAGATGCTCGATAAGGAAAAGGACATCGACGCCGTCCTGTGCGCAACCCCCGACCACTGGCACGCCTTTGTCACCATGACCGCAATCGGGCACGGCAAGCACGTCTACTGCGAGAAACCCCTGACGCACAACATCTACGAGGCGCGCACGGTCGCCGCCGCCGCGGAGAAGGCGGGCGTGGCCACGCAGATGGGCAACCAGGGCCGCAGCAGCAAGACCCACCGGATCACCTGCGAGTGGATATGGAACGGCGCGATCGGCACGGTCGGCGAGGTCCACGCCTGGAGCGGCGCCGGCGGCTGGGCCAAGGGCCGCGGCCGCCCGAAGGAATCGCCGCCCGTGCCGGACGGGTTCGACTGGGACCTCTGGCTGGGCCCCAAGCCCGACCGCCCCTACAGTCCCGCATACGCCCCCTACAACTGGCGCGGCTGGTGGGCGTTCGGCACCGGCGCCGTCGGCGACATGTCCGTCCATAACTTCGATCCGGCCTTCGCCGCGCTGGAACTGGACACGCGTCACCCGGTCTCCGTGGAATGCCTGAAAACCGACTTCGTCGATGCGGAGGTCATCGGCGGCAACAACCACATCGTCTGGACATACGCGGCGGAGGGCGACAAGCCGGCACTGGCCATGCACTGGTACGACGGAAAACTCCGCCCGCCCCGCCCCGCGGCACTCCCGGAGGGCCGCAAAATGGGCGGCGGCGGCAACGGCGTCATTATCGTCGGCGACAAGGGGACGATCATCGGCGGCGGCTGGAGCAAGTCGCCCCGCATCATCCCCGAGGAGAAGATGCAGGCATACCTCCGGGCCAACAAGGGCACAACGCCCCCGCGCACCCTGCGAAAGTCGAAGGGGCACCATCGCGACTGGCTCGACGCCTGCAAGGGCGGCCAGCCGGCGCGCAGCAACTTCGGCTACGGCGCGAAGCTGACCGAGTTCGTCCTCCTCGGCGACGTCGCCGTGCGGGCGAAGAAGAAAATCGAGTGGGACGGCCCCGGCATGACGCTCAAAAACTGCCCCGATGCCCAGGCGTTTGTCAAAGAGGAGTACCGGAAAGGCTGGGACCTGGAGAAGGTGTAATTCCTGAAAACGCGGCGCACGACCGCGAAGCGGGGCCGGTGATCAGCGCCGGTCAACCTCGATTAGGTGAAACAGGGTGGTATCCCCGCCCTCGTAGCGCAGCACGAAATCGGCGCCGCGCCGCAGCGCGCCGGCGACCAGGACGTTATTCAGGTCGACGGTCTTCTCTTTCCACTGCCCGGTATCCCCGTTTTCGACCCGGTACGCGGTCGCCGTTTTGCCATTCTTCGCATAGCGGAGCGACCACCGTCCCATGCCGCGGTCGAGATAGACTACCCGTATCCTCACGGGAACGGGGCGTTTCGAATCGCCGAAAAAAAAAGGATGGAGCGTGAACAGCAGCGATCCCCGCCCGCTGTCGATCCTGAAACTGCGGGCGAACTGCGCGTAGATAGCATCCGCGGGCCCCTGGTGCCACCAGCCGACGCTCGTCGCCGCCGGATCGATCTGTTCGAGGAACCGGTAATAATTGCCGGGGATAATCTTCCACCCGACGTCGTTGTAGTCCATGCGCTTGCGGTTGACCATGCCGCCGCCGGTCGCCTTGTCGGGATCGCCCTGCACGGCGCCGTATTGTTCATGCGCCGCCGCGATCTTCCGGTAGCGGTCGACGTTCCTCCGGTGGGCTTTGCCGAATTTCTTTTCCGGAAACTTTTTCGTGTCCGCGGCATCGAGCCCTTCCCGCAGCGCGCAGAACGCCGCGGGCGCCCCGCGGGGGTCCCGCCGGCCGGCGTACTTGTTGAAGAATGCGAAGGCCGGCTGGTTCTCCGCGGCGCACACGGCCTTTCCGGGGACGTTCCAGCAGTCCACGCCGTTGTGCAGACAGTACAGCGCCGCGGTATACAGGCCCCGGGGGATGTGTTTGGTCATGCGGCCGTACACGAACATCTCACCGTCTTCCTCGCCGCGGACGAAGGTCCGCTTGCCGGCCAGTTCGGCCTTTTTGACCAGAGCGAACCAGTTTTTCCGCCGCTGCACGCCGCGGGATATGTGCCAGCCGTGGGTGAACATCCCCTGCTTGACGCCGATGTATGCCAGGTTATCCATCATCCATTTGAATTGCCCGCCCCGGTTGGCGTCGGCGTTGACGACGATGGCAATCCGGCGTTCCGGTCGGTCCATGAAGTGTTTTTTGTACTGCTCCCAGGCCGCTGTCCTGAAGGCCGACCATGTCTTGAAATCGATCGCGTATCGTTCGTAGCCGGCGATCGGCTTGCCCTTGTAGGGCTGACCGTCGCCGGTCGACCCCTCGGCGGACTGCACGAATATGATGCGGTTGTACAGTGAGGCGGGGAGCCCGTTGATATACCGTGCGAATCGCTCGATCAGCCGGTAGTAGTGTTTGCGGTACGTCGGATCGAGGTAGTAGGGAAAGGTCAGGGGTTTCTCTTTTTTGCCGAGAGGATTTTTGCCGCGGTAGGTCATGACCTTCGGCACGCCCTCGGTTTCGTAGAGCCATGCGGGGGTTGCGCGGCCCGGCGAGGCCACCCAGATCATGATAAACACGTAAAAGTCGTTTTGGGCGGCCTCTTTCAATGTTGCCCCGATCATGCGGTCGAAACGGAAGGCGCCCGGTTCGGGTTCCAGCCGGTTCCACGTGACGATGACGGGCATGCCGACGACGTTGGGGGCGCTGTGGGCGTTGACGCCCCGGGTGCCGCCCCAGGTGTACACGCCCCAGCAGTCCGGCCGCAGCGGCGCCGCGTCGAGGGGGACGTACGTGCCGTCCACGAGCGCGGGGTTTTCTTCGCCCCCGGTTGTTGCCGGATGGATCGCGCCGGCCGTCATCAATAGAAACAGCATGAATACATTTTTCACGAACAGCGACTCCTTCTTCGAATCCGCGTACGCTAGATTAACGGTAAATAGGTATGTATGCAGCATGTTTTCCGCGGCGGCTCCCCATTCCCCCCGATCGAGTTATGCTTCGCGGCATTGTCGCGAAAAAAAAAAGGGGACGGGCCCGACGACCCGTCCCCTTCACGCGGGGATCCCTCCCCGGGGGGTTACTGCACCTCGACGACC
>CAZLBC010000156.1:0-7306 GCA_964557575.1 uncultured Planctomycetaceae bacterium | reverse complement strand
AAGATCAGTACGTATCAACGGCAAAAACCGGGACGGTCCACAGGGGACAGTCCCTATTTTTCACGGCTCGCACTACACTGAACTCCGAATCGCAGTGCCACGGACAGCGCCCGCACATTCGTGAACGGTTACTCGTACCGGATATCGTCACCGGGATAATACCACGTTTATGGACCGCGCAAAAGGACTCGCCGGCATGGATATGAAACATGTTACCGTCACTGCGCGTAATCCTGCCGAACCCGACAAGACGTGGGAGGGAGTCTTTCTCGTCGACACGGAGGCGGTTGATTCACTGGTCCCCCGCACGGCCCTTTCCTCCATCGGCCTGGACGGAGAGATCATGGAGGCCAAACACGACAAAGACCACTTCTTCTTCGACGGTTTCCATGGAGAAACCTGGTCAGAGTGGCGCATCCGGACCACTGGTTTCAGCTTTTCTTGGGACAGAGATCACCCATACCATCAAGACGGAAACGAGGGCCAACCATCCAGTCCGGCGGAACGGCTAATCGCCGCCGCTGAAGCGTGGCGTTGGCGGAGAAAAAAGGCAACACCTATTGCCCAAGCCCAACAAATCACCTATATTTCCTTCATGAAAAGAACACTATACATCGAAACGAGCGTCGTCAGCTATTTGGTTGCCGAAATGTCGGAAAATATCCTGGTGAGCGGTCATCAGCTTGTCACACATGCTTTCTGGAAAACACTGTCGAACTACAGTGTTTTTATTTCAGACACGGTTGTCATGGAAGCATCGTGTGGCGATGCGGAGAAGGTACAGCGCAGGCTCTGGGAAATCCGTGACTTTTCTGTTCTTGACGTAAACGCCAAGACTCAAGAGTTGGCAAAATCGCTTGTCAATGAAAAAGCTGTTCCTGAAAAATGCCCGGAAGATGCGGTTCATATTGCTGTAGCGGCAGTACACGATATCGAATTTATCGTCACTTGGAACTTCAAACACATCAATAACCCGTTCATGATGCGCAAAATAAGCAGTGTTGTAATGAAGCATGGCTACTCCATGCCCGTAATCTGTTCACCCGAAGAATTCATGGAGGCTGAACATGATTGATCCGATCGTCGAGGAAGTCCGAAAATATCGGGATGAACACGCCCGTAAATTCAACTACAATCTGGACATGATTTGCGAAGATCTACGCTGTCGGCACGCCCAGAATGTGGAGCGGCTGAAGCAGATAAGAACAGCCAACAAGACTAATGCACTGGATGCTCGTTCTTCGCACCAGTGATCAGCGCGTTGGGCCGCTACCCCCTGCCGTGGACCTGCCGCCCGAGGGCCTCGACGGCCGCCGTGTCGTCGGGGTCGCCGGCCGCGGCATACGCACACAGAGCATACGCGGCCGATCAGGCGACATTGCAATCCATCATTGTACGGCTTATAATCATCGTGTCCGGGCGTATTGACACGCCTGCCATTCCGATACAACACCATCGACAACACGGTGGTAAGGAAACGCGATGCCTTTCGACAGAATAACCTGTGATCCTGCAAAAATGAACGGCCAGCCGTGCATACGGGACCTGCGTCTGACGGTACGGCGCGTTTTGGAAGCCGTGGCGACCTTTCCCGACCGCGGAGAATTGAAGAAGGAATATCCCGAACTCGAGGACGATGACATTCGACAGG
Source organism: uncultured Planctomycetaceae bacterium (assembly GCA_964557575.1). GTDB lineage: Bacteria > Planctomycetota > Phycisphaerae > SM23-33 > SM23-33 > CAZLBC01. Next base: position 5,655 of record CAZLBC010000156.1, on the reverse strand, counting down.
CGCTGGAATATGCAGCGACTGTTCTCGAAGACAAAAATCTTCCTTTAACGACCTGAGCGGCCTTCCCGTCACGTCGAAAAACGAATAAGGCGGATTCGTTCCCGCTCCCCCAACAGCGTTCCGGCCGGTCTCCATTCTCGGTCTCCCGCCCCGCGCCCGGTACTGTGCGCCCCGTCCCCCGGCGGTCGTCCCCGCGGCCGCTACCCCCCGCCGCGGACCTGCCGCCTGAGGGCCTCGACGGCCGCCGTGTCGTCGGGGTCGCCGGCCTCCGCGAGCAGTTCGTCGGTCCGCCGGTCGAGCCGGGCCCGGAGGTCGGCGCAGGCGGGGTTGTTGATCAGGTTCTCGAGCTGGCAGGGATCCTTTTGATTGTCGAAGAGCACCCACGGGCCGCGGTCGTTGAGGCGGGCGTAGGTGTAGCGCTTCGTCCGCACGCCGCGCCAGGGCGTCACCCCGTTTAACAGCCAGGGGTTGCCGCCGTGAACCAGCTTCATGATCAGCACCGCGTCCCGTCCCGTCCGGTCTTCGCCCCCCGCCGCCCCGGACAGGTCGACGCCGTCGACGTCGGGGCAGTCGATGCCCGCGAGGGACAGGAGCGTCGGCATGATATCGACGGGCGTCAGCAGGACGTCGGTGCGGCTGCCCGCCGGGATCTTCCGGGGGTACCGCAGGATAAAGGGGATCGAAATCGACTCCTCATGCGGCATCTGCTTCGAGGCCATGCGGTGGGAGCCGAGCATGTCGCCGTGGTCGGACGAGAACACGACGATGGTATCCTCCGCGATCCCCGCGGCCGCTATCGCGTCCAGCAGCCGGCCCATCAGGTCGTCGAGCGTCTTGGTCAGGGCGTAGTACCCGCGGATGTACCGTTCCCTGAGCAGGCGGTCGCTGTCGATAATCTTCCGCCGGTTCGCCCGTTTCCTTCGCACGCGTTCGCCCATGCGGGTCGGATCGGTTTCCAGGAGCCGATCGACAACCTTTCGCTCGGCGACGTTCCGGCGGAGTGCGATCTCCTCCGGCGGGAACAGCGCCATCTCCTCCTCCGGGCCCCGGTAGGGATCGTGCGGCGGGCCCCAGGAGAGGAACAGGCAGAATTCCTCCGCCTTGTACCGGTTGATGAAATCGACCGCCATGCGGACCTGGTGTTCGGGCTTGTAGCCGGGGAGCTTCACCTTCTCGGGCGTGTCGCCGCAGTAGTAGCCGTCGAAATACCGGTGGCGGCAGTTGTCCGAGGCCCAGAAGTCCTCGAAGCCCAGCCGCCGGTGGGGCGGCACGAACGGATCCCGCTTGTTTTCCAGGTGCCACTTGCCGACGTACCCGGTGCGGTACCCGGCCTTTTTGCACACCGACGCGATCGTCGGGACGTCCCGCCGCACGGCCGTGTCGTTGGCGACGGTGTGGTTGCGCAGCGGGTACAGGCCGGTCATCAACATGGCCCGGTGGGGCGAGCAGACCGGCCAGGTGCTGATCGCGTTCTCGAACACGGCCCCGTCGGCGGCCAGGCGGTCGAACCGCGGCGTCTTAACCGCCGTCCCGCCGTAGCAGCCCAGCACGTGCGAGCGCATCTGGTCGGCGAATACGTAGACGATGTTCGGCCGCCGGTTTCCGGCGGCCCCGAATCCCCGCCGGCAGGCGCCCAGGCCCAGCCCGCAGGCGGTCATTCTCAAGAATGCTCGTCGCGTTACGGTCATTATCGTGCTCCTGTTCACAATCCGTTGCCGGAAACAGTGTTCCGGGGGCGCAGTGCGCGGCACCCGATGGACACCGACCCGCTCGATGCTCCGCGCGCCGAGGCCTGTCCGACCGGGTATTACAGATCCTCTTCCATAATGCCGGCTTGTTTCATGATGGAACGCTGAAGGCCGTTTTTCAGGTCGCGGTTTCCGTGAACGGGGACCGTTATCCGAAGATTGTTACCGGTTTTGATAAAGATATGATGGCTGCCCGTGACGCGAGCGCGCGTCCACCCCTTTTTTTCGAGCAATCCGCTCATTTTCTTCCCGCTTATTGTCTTCATCTCAAACGGCAAGCTCCATCACCCGGTCGGTGTCCCCGAGCTGAACGGACTCGACGTCAACACTCAGGCACCCCTCTACCGCGTCATAAATATTCTGGATCAATTCCTCCAGATCCTCTCCCTGCGTGGCGCAGCCCGGAATCGCCGGCACTTCCGCCCAGTAACCCCCTTCTTCGGCCTGGTGTATAATCACTTTCACCTTCATGGCACCCGTCTCCGTGTATCGCCGTGTTATCGTATGCGCTACCCGTACACTGTCGAGCTTAATACACAGCGTGCAATGTAACGTTTATTCCTTTTCTGTACCGGTGTAACCCATGTTACTTACCCCGGCAACGCCTGTCAATGCGCCCGACGATCGGCCGCCGGTTTCCGGCGGCCCCGAATCCCCGCCGGCAGGCGCCCAGGCCCAGCCCGCAGGCGGTCGCTTGCAGAAATGTGCGTCGTGTCATGGTCATAGTCGTGCTCCTTGTTATCCTCACTCCGCGGAGACGAACTGGACGGCGTCGGCGATCACGTACCCGTCGGTGCCGTCGTTGGCGATCACGACCGCGGCCGTCGCGCCGAACGACCAGGTGCCCGCGGTCACGGCGAGCTTGTCAACCGTGGGGGCCTTTCGCTGGTTTATCGTTACGGTCGTCTCCCCGCCGGCGTGGCGGACGGTAACCGGCACGTTCGTCGCCCGGTTGCCGTGGGCGGTGTACGCGACCCGCACCGCGTACCGCCCGGGCCGGAGCTTCGCGGTAAACGTCGCGGCGGCCCCGCCCTTGTTCGCGTTGCCGTCGTGGCGGTACCCGCGGCCGACATAGCTGCCCTGCGCGCGGCTCGGTGTCCACGTACCCGACAGGTTCGCCGCCTCGTCGTCGACGACCACCCCCTTCAGCTTCCGCGGGGCGATCGACCGGCCCCCGCCCCCCGCATGCTCGAGTACCTGGCCGTCGGCCAGGAGCCGCGCGCGGAGCCGCTCGCAGGACAGGTCCTGGACGGCGCAGCCGGCGTCGATCGCCAGGCACGCGGCGGTCGCCGCCGACTGGCCGAGGATCATGAACACCGGCTCCATCCGGATCGAGCCGAAGGCGATGTGCGAACTCGACACGCAAACCGGCACCAGGAGATTCTCGCACTGGGCTTTTTTCGGGGTCAGCGAGCGGTAGGAGATCAGGTACGGCCGGCCCGGGTGGACGCCGATGTCGCCCTCGTTCTGGACGTGCCCGTCCGGCGTGATGTACCGCTGGACGTTGTGGGAATCGAGCGTGTAGGAGCCCATGCCGACCGGCGCCGGCGTCCGGCGGGTGCCGAAACAGTCGTGTTCGGTCATCACGTACGCGCCGATCATGCGGCGGGCCTCGCGGACGTATATCTGGTGCGGCCAGTGACCGTTGTCGCGGAACTCGTCCTTCGCAAGCCCCCACGTGCTCATGCGCTTCCGGATCGCCGCCGGCACCCGCGGGTCGTTGGCCAGGAAGTACATCAGCCCCTTCTGGTACGTCTCGTGCTCGGCGACGATCTCCTTCCGCCGCTCGTAGCCGGCCTCGGGGTAGTCGTAGTTCATGCCGATGTTGTCGGTACTGAAGGGCCCGTGGTTGTTGGTGTCGGTCTTCCGGTTCGGGATCGGGTCGAACTTGCCGAACACGTCCCGCCGGCCGGTCGCGAAGATCCGCAGCAGGAGGGCGTACCGGTCCGGGTCGTACCCCGCCGGGCGGGGGAAGGCCGCGCGGTTTTCCGGGTGGTTCGTCAGGCACATGCGGAAGCAGTACGCCTGGACTTTTTTGTCCCCCTCCCCCTTCTCGCCCGGATCGTCAGTGGAGATCCGCGGCAGGACCCCGCTGGAGGGATCGCCGGGCGTGACGTAGGGATCGACCGGCTTCGTGAAGTGGTGGCTGTGATGCAGGACGCCGACCTGGACGCCGTTCCACTTCTCGCCGTACACGCTGCCGGCCTCGCGGCCGACGTGGTAGTCGACGCCCGCCGCCGCCATCAGGTCGCCCTCGTACGTCGCGTCGATGAACATCTTCCCGCGCCAGGTCCGCCCGTCGAGCGTCGCGATCGAGACGATCCGCCCGTCCTTCTTCGCCACGCCCCCCTCCCGGTCGAGCCACGCGTCGCGGTGGACGGGAATAGCATGCTCCTCAACGAGGTCCTCGAAGACGCCCTCCGCGGCGTGCGGCTCGAAGATCCACATCGTCCGCTCGTCGCCGTCGATCGCCGGCGAGCCCTGCCCGCGGTTGCCGTAGGCCTCGCGCTTCTGCCACCGCCAGGCCTCCTCGTCGCGGTAGTGCTGCCAGATCCGGTGGTAGAACTCCCGCGCCAGCCCGCCGATCACGGCCTTGTTGCCGCTGTCGGTCCAGCCGAGCCCGCCGGACGAGAGTCCGCCGAGGTGCCGGTCGGGCCCGACGATGACGACCCGCGTGCCCATTTTCTTCGCCTGGACCGCGGCGATGACGCCCGCGGACGTCCCGCCGTAGACGACGACGTCGTACACGCCGCCTTCAACGGCCGACGACGACGGCGTTTGCACCGGGGCGCACGCGACGGCGAACGCCGCGGCGATCATCCATAATCGATGCATCGTGCATTCTCCTGAATCGGGCACCATATGCGCTACAGGGTTCGAAACGATTGTATTATATAAAAAATCGACAAGACATGTGCTATCATGGTGCACAGTATACTACCATCCGCAAGAATCGCCGCTTTTTCCGCACCACGTACACGCAGGACCATGAACGTATCGAAACATCCCGGCATGCTTACCATCGCCGTCCCGGCGGCCGCCCTTCTCTTCTTCTGCAGCGCCGCCTGCGGCGCCCCCGCGCGGCAGCGGGTGACCGCCGTCCCCCGCGAGCTCGGCCTGGATCCCTTCTACGGGAAATACCTCGACGCGGGGTTCCCGATCTGCTCGTCTGAAAAGGTATCCGACTACGCGCTCCTGGAGACCGGCCACCTGGTCGGGAAGATGCTCGCCAACCGGCCGGACATCGTGGCGAAGATGCGGGAACTGAACTTGCGCTGCATCGTCATGGGTATCGGGGAGTTCACCACGGACATACCCGAGTACGCCCACCGCCGCCCGGCCTCGTTCTGGGACCGCCGCGGCCGGGGCTACGGTCCGGGCGACGACAACCCGGTCGTGAGCTGCGCCGAGGAGAACCTCCTGTGCTACCCGGGCGATCCCTGGGGCGCCGAAAACATATTCATCCACGAATTCGCCCACGCGATCCACTGGACGCTGAAGAAGATGAAGGGGGGCTTCGACGAAACGCTCAAAGAGACCTACGAGAAGACCGTCGCCGCCGGCCGGTGGCGTGAGACCTACGCCGGGACGAACCGGGCGGAATACTGGGCCGAGGCCGTGCAGTCGTGGTTCGACACGAATCGCGAAAACGACCACGATCACAAGGACGTCGATACGCGCGAGGAACTGATCGCCTACGATCCCGCCATGGCGGCCCTCATCCGCGCGACGCTCGGAGATATTCCGTGGCGGTATCGCCGCCCGGCGGACCGCGCCACGCCCGGGCACCTGGCGGGATACAACCCCGAAAACACCCCCCGGTTCAGGTGGCCCGACCGGCTGAAGAAATGGTGGGCCGCCGAAAAGGACCACCGGCTCCCCTCCCTGGATATCGCGCGTGCCGACA
>CAZLBC010000155.1:1738-7535 GCA_964557575.1 uncultured Planctomycetaceae bacterium | reverse complement strand
GCGGCGGCGACCGGGATCCAGTGCAAGGGCGGCAGCAGCGACATCGTGATCCGGCGGTGTACATTCATCACGGCCGGGGGGCGGGCGGTGAATATCGGGGGCTCGACCGGGGAGCCCTACTACCGGCCGCCGGGGGCGAAGTACGACAGCCGGGCGGTGACGGTGACCGGCTGCACATTCACCGGGTCGATGGCGCCGATCGTCTTCGTCGGCACCGAGCGGTCGCGGGTGGTCTACAACACGATCTGGCGGCCGGAGAAGTGGATCCTGCGAATACTGCAGGAGAAGCCCTCCCCGCCCTACGTCCCCTGCCGGAACAACACCTTCGCGCATAACCTCGTGGTCTGGCGCCCGTCGGCGGTGCGGGTCCACGTCAACGTGGGGCCGAACACCCGGCCGGAGACGTTCACCTTCGCCGGGAACGCGTGGCGGGCCGCGGGTGCCCCGGGCCGGTCCCGGCCGCAGTTGCCGGCGCCGGAGGCGGGCGGGGTCTACGGGACGGAGATCGCCGTGACCGCGACGGACGGGCGGGTGACGGTCGACGGAGACGATATCCGTTTCGGCCACGCGGCGCCGGGCGAGCGGACGTTCTGGGACGAGAAGGCGCGGAAACAGGTCCCCTGGGCCGCGGGGCGGCCGGAGGCCGACGGGGGACGGGAATAATAACGGTTGCCACGCGGGCCGGGGCAGATGTACGCTATACTACTGTTTTCAACGGAGAGCGGCATGACGGCGAGAATAGACATACCGAAAGATGTCGTTGCAGACTTCTGCCGGCGCAACCGGATCCGTCGGCTGGCCCTGTTCGGGTCCGTGCTGCGCGATGATTTCTCCCCGGACAGCGACATTGACGTGCTGGTGGAATTCGAACCGGATACGCGGGTGGGACTGATCACGCTGTCGGGAATGGAAATAACGCTGGGCGACATCCTGGGTCGCAGGGTCGAATTGCATACGACCGCGGGGCTGCATCCCCGTTTCCGCGACGATGTGTTGAACACGGCGGAGGTTGAATATGAGCATGCGTGACGACCAGACAAGCCTGGGGGATATGTTGCGTCACGCAAACGAGGCGGTGGAACTGCTCGGGGATACGGGGCGTGAGGCACTGAAAGACGATCGGGTGCTGCAACTCACCCTGACGCGCCTTGTCGAGATTATCGGCGAAGCGGCGAATCGAGTCACACGCGAGAACGTGGAGAACTATCCGGATATACCATGGGCCCAGATTATGGTATGCGCAACCGTCTGATTCACGGCTATGACGTCGTGGATTACGGCCTGCTGTGGGATACGGTGACCGACGACCTTCCGCCGCTGATACGTTCCCTCAGAGAGGTCACCGGTGAGGATGTAACCAACTATAATAGCTTGGCTTGACTGTTTTTTCTCTGATTATATCCGCCGGGAAGCGCGGCGTAATCAATACGTAATGATACTTGCAGAAGTACGTCCGATAGCCTATTATTTGAACATGGGCAACCAGAAGAAGGTATTGTGGAAAATCCTGCAAGGAACATCAGATGCAAACATACGGTTCTCTGATTTGCGCAGTCTTTTGATGTACCTTGGCTTTGAGGAAAGAGTCAAGGGCAGTCATCACCTTTTCAGGAAATCCGGCATCGATGAAAAAATAAACATACAAAAAGATGGAAACAAAGCAAAACCCTACCAAGTGCACCAGGTCAGAAAAGTTATGCTGAAATATAAGTTCGGAGACACCTGTGATGACTAAGTACGAAATAATCATATTCTGGAGCAACGAGGATCAGTCATTTGTCGCCGATGTTCCCGAATTGCCCGGTTGCATGGCGCACGGTGATTCGTATGAATCAGCCCTGGCGAGCGCAAAAGAGGCTATTTCACACTGGATAGAAACAGCCAGAGAATTCGGCGACCCCATTCCCTCCCCGCGCGGCCATCGCCTGGCGTTTGCCTGATATCATTAATCTGCGGGGGTGAGGCGCTGCGAGCCGCGTCGGGGTTCAGGGGCATCACGGTTCTGTGGCCGCGGCAATGCGTCGACAGGCATCTGATAAAGACGAACCGTCGAAAGAAATCGCGCCGCAGAACATAGCCGTGTATGTCTTGTGCGCGGTTTCCGCCGCCGGGTGAATTGCCGTCACCCCCCCACCGGTTGCCGTGTCACCCCCGGTATGCTATCCTCGATTCCCGGCCGGAGAGGAAACGACCATGAACCGCATCACCGCCGCAACCGCCCTGCTGTTTCTCGCCGCGGGGAGGCTGGGGGCCGACGGGGGGCCGGAGGAATAACGGTTGCAGCATTGACCGGGGTACGGGTACGCTATAATTTTCAACAGAGTACGGCATGACAGCCAGAATCGACATACCGAATGATATGGTGGCAGACTTCTGCCGGCGCAACCGGATTCGCCGGCTGGCCCTGTTCGGATCGGTGCTGCGCGAGGATTTCTCCGCGGACAGCGACGTGGACGTGCTGGTGCAATTCGAGCCGGGCACGCGAGTGGGGCTTATTACGCTGGCGGGACTGGAAATTGAGCTTGGTGAAATACTGGGCCGCAGGACCGAATTGCACACGACAGCGGGGCTGCATCCTCGTTTCCGTGATGCCGTGTTGAACGCGGCGGAGGTCGAATATGAGCATGCCGCCGTTGATACGCTTTCTCAATGAGGTAACCGGAAACTCGGCGGGAGCCTGATTCCGGCCACACGTATGATTCTGCGCCCGGTAACCGGGTACCACCACGGCCGTACCGCCCTCCCGCTGTCCGCTGTTACTTCCTGATCCTGCCGTAGTAGGGGCAGGAGGCGAACGTCACGGGCGCGTCGGTCACGCGCGGGTCGCCGGTTTCCTTCAGCGCGGCGTCCAGGCGGGCGGCGAGCTTCTTTCTGACCGCCGCGTACTTCGGGTCGCCGGCGACGTTGTTGACCTGCCCGGGGTCGGCCGCGACATCGTAAAGCTCCTCGGCGGGGCGTTTGGCGAAGGCCAGGTCGTAGAACGGCCGGACCGCCGGGTCGTCGCGGTGTGCGATAATGTGCGACTTGGTCGGACCGCCGTCGCAGTCGGCGTAGGGCGTGCCGTGGGTGGAGTCGGCCGGGACGCCGGCCGGCCAGCGGTCCGGCGCGAAGTTCCGGATGTAGAGGTGCCGGTCGGTGCGGATCGCCCGCATCGGGTAGCCGGCCATGCTCGGCTTCTCCTGGGCGGGGGTATGGCGCTCCCGGCCGGTCAGGACGTGGTCGCGGCCGGGGTCGACCTGCCCCGATTTCTTCGACAGCAGGATATCCAGCAGCGACCGGCCGGTCATCTGCTCGGGCACCGCGGCGCCGGCCGCCTCGAGGAAGGTGGGGGCGAGGTCGGTAAACGAGACGAAGTCCGCCACCCGGCGGCCGCCGGGGGCCTTCGCGCCCCAGCGAACGGCGAGCGGGACGCGGGTGCCGGCGTCGTAGAGGTTGCACTTGTGGCGGGGAAAGGGCATGCCGTGGTCGCCGGACATGACCACGATGGTGTTCTCCAGTTCGCCGGCGTCCTCGAGGCGCTCGACGGCGCGGCCGACGTCGCCGTCCCACCGCTGGACTTCGAAATAGTAGTCGGCGACGTCGCGGCGGACGATCTGGGAGTCCGGCAGGTCGGCCGGCAGACGAATCGTGTCGATGTCGATGCCGCTCCCGGCGCCGCTGCCGGCCGCGTAGGGCCGGTGGGGGTCGGAGGTGCCCAGCCAGAAGCAGAAGGGCGTGTCCTTCGGCCGCTGCTTCAGGAAGTCGCCGAAGCCCTTGCGGAACTGCCGGCCGGCGGGGTGTTCCTTCCGGCCCAGGGCCTGCCACCTGCCCGGCCCCCAGGCCTTCCGCCAGTGGCCGACGAAATAGCCGGCGTCTTCCAGGAGGCGGGGGAAGACCGGGTAGCGGGGATGGAGGGTGCTCCAGAGGTTGGCCCCCTGCCCCAGGCGCCAGTGCCACTGACCCGTCATGAGGGCGTTGCGGCACGGCGTGCACGACGGGGCGGCGACAAAAGCCCGCTCGAAGAGGACGCCCTCGGCGGCGAGGCGGTCGAAGGTGGGCGTCTTGACGACCGGGTCGCCGCAGGCGCCGGCGTGGGGCCAGCCCCAGTCGTCGGCGAGGCAAAAGAGGATGTTCGGCCGTTTGTCGGCGGCGGCGCGGGTCGTGGTCGCGGCGGCGGCAACGGCGATGCCGGCGGTGTGAAGGAATTCCCGTCGTTTCACGGTGTCAGTCTCCTGTAAAAGAAAAATGCTGCGGGGTCATTATACCCATCGGCGGCGGGAAATTGAAACGCCGAATCGGTTGAAATAAAGGCACTTCAGTAAAACCCGCTGTAAACGTATCCGGCTCGGTTGAAACGCCGGGGCGAACGGCGGTATAATGTCGTATTGAGTCACACCTCACGTCTTGAAAAGGAAAGGCAACACCATGAAACGCACGATCATGACGGCAGTACTCGTATCGGCATGTCTCTCAGCCCCTCTTGCCGCGGCCGACGCCGCCCCGGACGACGAGGGGTACGTCAGCCTGTTCAACGGGAAGGATCTCTCCGGGTGGGAGGGAGACGAGCGGCTCTGGTCGGTGAAGGACGGGGTCATCCGCGGCGAGACGACGCCCGAGAAGAAGGCCCGCGGCAACACCTTCCTGATCCGGCAGGGCGGGAAGCCCGACAACTTCGTTTTCAGGCTGAAATTCCGCGTCGGGGACAGCAACAACTCCGGCGTCCAGTACCGCAGCGCAGTCGTCGGCAAGAAGGGCTCGACAAACCCGTGGGTGGTCAGCGGCTACCAGGCGGAGGTCCAGGAGAAGCCCGGCAAGGTCGGGTTCCTCTACCACGAGAAGGGCCGGGGCTGGCTGGTGAACGTCGGCGACTTCATGGTCATCGAGCCGGGCGAGAAAAAGATCGAGAAGAAAGTGGTCGGGAAGGTCGGCGACGTCAAGAAGATGATCGAGGCCGGCTACTACCGGTCCAACGACGACCCGGACGCCTGGAACGAGTACGAGATCATCTGCCGCGGAAACCACGTGATGATGCGGCTCAACGGCTTCCAGACGATGGAATTGATCGACAACGACACGAAGGGCCGCTGCATGGCGGGCGTCCTGGCCCTCCAGCTCCACGCCGGTGCGCCGATGTGGGTGGAGTTCAAGGACATCAAACTCAAGAACCTGGACGCGCAGTACGGCGAGGCGTTCGGCCTGTTCAACGGCGAGAACCTCGACGGCTGGACCTTTTCCAGTGACAAGCTCAAGGACGTCTGGAGCGTCAAGGACGGCGTGCTGGTCAACGCCGGCCGGCCGGTGGGCTACATCCGCACGGAGAAGGACTACGCCAACTACGTGCTCCGGATGCAGGTCCGCCACCTGACAAAGGGCAACGGCGGGGTCCTGCTCCGCATGGTCGGCGAGGATACAGTCTGGCCGAAGTCGATCGAGTGCCAGGGCGCGTTCAATAACAAGGGCGACATCTGGAACATCGGAAAGTTCCCGATGACGGTCGACCCCGACCGGACGAAGGGCCGACGGACCGTCAAGCTCCACCCGTCAAACGAGAAGCCGCTGGGCGAGTGGAACGAGTACGAGATGACGATCAACGGCGGCGACCTGGCGATACGGGTCAACGGCCTGCTGCAGAACACGGCGACCGCGTGCGAGGAGGTGCCCGGCACGATCGCCTTCCAGTCGGAGGGCTCGAAGATGGAGTTCCGGAATATCGTCCTGATCCCGATCGAGAAGTAGCGTCACAACCACCGACGCTTCATGAGGGGACGCTCACCTGTTTTCAGGCATGGTGAAACAGGTGAGCGTCCCCGTTTTTTTT
>CAZLBC010000155.1:0-1638 GCA_964557575.1 uncultured Planctomycetaceae bacterium | reverse complement strand
CGATGCAGGATGACGAAGACAGGCGCAAAAAAGATCCTTTCGCAGCCAGGCCGGAGCGGCCGGCAGGCACTTAATAATGCATGCGTATCGGCAGGCCGCTGTCGTGGAGGTATTGCTTCAGTTCACGGACGGTGTAGGTGCCGTAGTGGAGGATGGAGGCGACGAGGGCGGCGTCGGCACGGCCGTCGGTGAGGACGGCGCGGAGGTGCTCGGGCGTGCCGCCGCCGCCGGAGGCGATGACCGGGATGGAGACGGTGTCGGCGATGAGCCGGGTCAGCTCGATGTCGTAGCCGGCGGTGGTCCCGTCGGCGTCGATGGCGTTGACGACGATCTCGCCGGCGCCGAGCCGCTCGCCCTCCGCGGCCCACGCGATCGCGTCGCGGCCGGTGGGGGTGCGGCCGCCGTCGACGACGATCTCGAAGCCGGAGGGCGGGGCGGCGCCCGTCGCCCGGCGGACGTCCATCGAGAGGACCACGCACTGGGTCCCGAATGCCCGGGAGGCGTCGGCCACGAGCTGCGGGTTGTCGACCGCCGCGGTGTTGACGTTGACCTTCTCGGCGCCGGCGAGCAGGACGCGGCTGCAATCCTCGACGGTCCGCAGGCCGCCGCCGACCGAGAAGGGGATGAAGACCTGACGGGCGACGTCGGAGACGACGTCGATCATGATATCCCGGCGGTCGCTGGAGGCGGTGATGTCGTACATGACCAGTTCGTCGAGGCCGTCGTCGTAGTATTTTCCGGCCTGGGCGACGGGGTCGCCGATGTCGACGGTGTCGATGAAGCGGACGCTCTTGGCGAGCTTGCCGCCGCGGACGTCGAGGCAGGAGATGAGGCGCTTGGTCAGCACGGCGATCCGTCCCAACGGCAGAAGTTCTCGAGCAGTTCCAGGCCGAGCCGGCCGCTTTTCTCGGGGTGGAACTGGGTGGCCACCAGGTTTGCGGTTCCGATGGCCGCGGGGAATTCGATGCCGTACTCGCAGACGGCGAGGACGTTGCCCTCGTCGGCGGGCAGCGGGTAGTAGGAGTGGACGAAGTAGAACTCGTCGCCGTCGGCGATGCCGGCGAGGACGGGATGCGCGGCGGTCGTGCGGACGGCGTTCCATCCCATGTGGGGGACCTTCAGTGCCGGGTCGTCCGGCGCGAACCGCGGGCATTCGCCCGCGATCAGACCGAGACAGTCGGCGTCGTCCTCGGCGGAGCGGGAGAGGATGATCTGGGTTCCGAGGCAAATGCCGAGGATGGGCGTCCCCTTCCCGAAGGCCTCGCGCAGGGCGGCGTCGAGACCGCGGTCGGCGATAATCGCCATGGCGGTTCCCGCCCTGCCGACGCCGGGGAAGATGATCCGCTCGGCGCCGGCGACGTCGGCGGGATCGGGGGTGATCGCCGACGGGCGGCCGAGGTGGTCGAGCGCCCGCTTGACCGAGGTGAGGTTTCCGGCGTTGTAATCGACGATGCAAATCATGGGGCTGTTCCGCTGCGCTTCGGTGCGGCGGGGCGCGGCGGGCCGGCCCCGCGATCAAACCACAGAAGGTACACGAACCGGCGTCGGTGTCAATGGCATACAAAAAAGGGGACAGGCTGCTTTTTCACCTGTTCTACCAAGCGGTGACAAACGGGAATCAGCAGAAAACTAGCCTGT
>CAZLBC010000154.1:6205-7707 GCA_964557575.1 uncultured Planctomycetaceae bacterium | reverse complement strand
AAACCGACGTGCTTGTAGAAGAATTCTTCGCGAGTGGTGGAGAAGTCACTGTCTGCGACTCAGGGCCAATGCCGAAACAGCAAACGGCAGACCTTAAGCGGGAAAACAAGAATTATTCGATGTATGATTATAGCGATGCCGATTTCCCACAACCCCTGGATTTCTGGAGCAGATAATGCGCTGGACCCAAGAGCAATACGAAGAGTACATCGTAAAGCGAGGCCGTCATCCTGAAGACTTCGACAAGCCGGATTCGGGCCGGGAATCAAGGTTGCAGTCAAAATGTGAGAAGTGGCTGAAAGACCACGGTTTTTTCTACGTACACGACCGTTCGAGAAAGAAGAACAAGCGCGGCATACCGGATTTGATATGTTTCCTGCCGGAAGGTCGGGTGGTCATAGTCGAGCTAAAGGCTAAGGACGGCCGACCATCGAAAGAACAATTACACACATTGCGGATGCTAAAGTACCACAAACATGAGGTGTATGTGATACGGTCATACAAGTCATTTCTGGAGATAGTGCATGGAGCGTGACATATATCAGAGCTATGGAGGTGTAAAAATGGAAAAGACATGTAGAGCGTGTAGACATTGGGAAGGTGAGTGTATGGCCCTGGACAATCCTATAAGCGATTGCATCTGGGAACATCGGTATGTATACTGGGAGCCTATTCAGCGGGGGTCCGTCCAGCCCGATGAGGTGTTGATTGAAATCAACGAAGCTTTGAACGACCTATCCGAGGCCGTGTACGAATCGATCAAGAGGCTGCGAGACCTGGTCAAGGTGGTAAGTGATTATCCTACACCGTGGAGGGACAAGTGAGGCCAAAAACGCGAGGTGACTGTGTAAGGGAATTGAGGCCATGCCCGTATGTGGGTTGTCGGTATCACCTGGTATGGGAGCGGCCTGGAATGCACAAATACAGGCGAGACTATGAGATAATAGATGAGTTGAAACGTATGCCTGAAACATGTTGCCTGGACGTGGCGGATCGAGGTGCTGCTCGGTTGGATGAGGTTGGTGTAGTCTTGGGCATAACTCGTGAGAGGGTCCGGCAAATCGAAGGATTACCCGGCAAAACCGGTGGAGCATTAGGAATGCGGAAAATATTACGGATTCCGAGACTGCGAAAAATGATGGAGGGCTGTCTATGAAGAAACGCCGATGTTCCCAGTCGAATCTTGACTGCTATGAGGCTAGGTGTCCGCTGGAGGACCAGCTCTTTTGCGACGAGCTTGACCGCTGGCTGTACGCAGGCCGGGAGGCCGTGTCAGTCAATTTCGAGCGGGGCGGCAAGCCGGAGCAAGACGCAGCACACCGGACGGCGGTGGACAAAGCAGGCGTTTACATATTATTCGATGACCCGGAGATGATCCAAGATTACTGGGTGAACGGCGGCATGAATCGGCAAGTGTGCGAGATGCTTAAAAAAGGCTACTTGCGGTGGCGGACGGAAAAGCATTGCGCGGCGCTGTCGCTGTGAAAAAAACTTCTTGACAA
>CAZLBC010000154.1:0-6105 GCA_964557575.1 uncultured Planctomycetaceae bacterium | reverse complement strand
AAAAAACTTCTTGACAAAGAGGGCATAGTGTCGTAGCTTTGACCGTGAACAAGTATGTCTAGGGGCCGAAGGGGGAACCCGACGGCCTTTTCTTATGGTGGAGGCTATGAGAGGCAACGACTACGAGCGCAGGCGACACAGGCAGGAGATAGCGGCATACTCACTATCGAGAGACAGCGCACCCAAGCCAACAGCACAACCGCAGTGTGCGCCATTCGCGCCGTTGCATGAAGTCCTACTCCATAAGGTCATGTCAAACGACTGTGCGAGACTACGGGCTGGTATCGGGGCCTTCTTCGCTATGGCAGGGCTGGATATAAAATAAGGATAATTTGGCGGGGAGGCTTGGAGCCCGTCCGGGCTCATATCCCGGATGTGTCGGTTCGATTCCGTCCCCCGCACCCACCCTGTGCGCCGTGAAGCCCTAAGTTCTTACTTGGGAGGACATGTAGCGGCCACGGGGTTTGATTAATCCGGAAGTGCGGTATCGCAATGAGAGGCAATCGAGCGCGTTTCTATTGGGGTAACCGGGAGGATGATAAATGCTTGAAAAAAGCAGGGTGCTTCTAGAAACATATCAGTTTGGCGAGCACGAAAAACAAGAGTTCGAGGATTTGTGTGCTCGGGTTTACGCTGACAAGGAAAAAACAAAGGCCGTTGAGTTTAGCCGTTCTGAATGCAGAGTCGTTGATTTGTGGCCGGACCCTGCAAGCCTCAGGGTGATAGTAAAATACAGAGGGACCAGATCAGGGGGCGGGTAACAAGCCCTGCGCTTTCAAAACAATATGCCAACCAAACCACAAACACACAAACCACTACCTAACATAACTAAACGACACGAGACGGAAGAACCAACCTGGGGTCAGGGCCGAGGTGGTAGACCGTGGCGCAGGAAGCGCGAGCGGGTGCTGCTTCGGGATGGATACATTTGCCAGGTGTGTGGGCGGGTGACGCGGCAGCTAGAGATGGATCATATTGTGCCGATGAGTCAGGGTGGGTCAGAGGACGAAGACAATCTGAGAGCGATATGTGTTGCATGCCATAGGATCAAGACGGCCAAAGAGAAAACGTAATGATACCAGGGGGATAGGCCGGTTGCATCTCCACAGATCCATCGGCTGGACACCGTAATTGCAGCCAGGATGTTACGCAGTCAAAATTGACGACCGGGGGTTGAGCCCTGCGCCCGCCGTAGCAAGCGCAGGGCCTAAATTACAGTTTTCCAGGTGTGATGTCATCCAGTGATACCCTTTCGAGCCCATCCGAGGTATACATTTTCTTGAATTGCTGGATAGTATCGTATCGGGGCTTTTCAAACCCCTCAGCAAGGTCTTGGGTTGTCCATATTTCGTCAATGATTTGGCTTAGAAAGGCATACATTTTGGGGTCGTCAGAGATTTCGAAGTTTTCAAAGCGCGGGTTATAATTGAGATTCATGCTTGTGCGGATGACCAGCGAGTACTTGTCAGATTTAATAGTTGTGAATTTGGCGTGAATTGATGTGACTCGGATGCAGTCATAGCCGAAAGTGTCTATGAGGGCTTGACAGAGTACGGGCTTCCTGGCTTTGAAGCTGTGATCTATCACAAACTTAAGATCAGTGATTGCGTGGTTTGACAGGAGCCGGTTGGCTGCGCGAATGTCTCCATCGGCCGCAGACCAGGTGCAAATTGTAACTTTCGATGGCCCCGCTTCCAGCAGGCAGTGCTCGATGATGTCGATGATAGAAAACTGCCCTTTGGTGAATCCGAATATCTCGCAGCCCGGATATAGTGGCCCGATCGTTCTGGTTGCGGTTTCACCTCGAACGGATTTGCGAGTGTCTCGGTTAACGTCCCTTCGCTTGAAAACAGTGGGAGACTGCATGTTTTTAAGATTTTTTTTCACTGTTGGTCTCTTTCCTGATGAGTTCGATGATTTTGGCTTGGATGGATTTCCCTTCCTGGGCGGCCTTGATCTTTAGCGCCCGGTGTAGGTCGTCGGGGATTTTGCGGATGATTAAGGATTTCATGGTTATTCCTTTCTGCCTCGCCGAAGCGGGGCGGTTGGGGTTAGGCCTCATTGGGACGGAGATCGGTGGAAAAAACGATCCTCCAGCCGTTGCCACGAGTAAGGGGCCGGACTTCCAGGACGCGCCTCCAGCCGTCAGCGAACTGGCCCACGTCGTTAAACGTTCCCCTCCATCCGTGATAGTGCTGAATGGCAGGGTTAGAGTTACCGGGACAACCTCCATCAGCCCAGAGGCCGACAGAGAGGATGTTTCCGGAGGGGGTGTGTTCTCGGGTGTAAAGGGTTCCCTCATCCCCAACAGCAACAGCGCGGAACTCGGGCTCCTGTTCGGATGTGTATGTGGGGATGTCCGCGTCCATAAACCGCCTTTCGGCGCGGGCTTCGACTAGGACGTTTCCATTTTTCAGTGTGCGGGTCGTTATCATTGATTTCCTCCATGCGCCCTTGCGGGCGCGGTTAAGGGTAGTAGGATACTATTCCTCGTCATCCGGGGGATTCTCGTCTAAATTCACCACCGGATGGTGGTTTGCAGGGGCAACTAGCCCCCGGACCGCGATGATGCGGCCCTGGTCGTCCCGAACGGCACCTGTAGGACTGGTGTCGGGGGCGAACACATCCCGCCGCCCCTGACAAGCTGAAAGGACGACTGCTGACACCAAAAAAATGGTGTCGACCTTCGGGCCGGGAAGCCCTTCCACCGTTCCCGGCGCTTGGTAGACCACCGGGACGCGAAGCACCCCCTCGGGCCTGGTCACCAAGCAATCCTTTTGTTCCGTGGAATTGCTTGTAACTCGGGCAACTTCCCCCGAGGGCGGAAAGGTTGTTTCGCCGTCCCTCCCCCGCACCGTTATCGCGTGCGGGGTAAGATTTACAATTTGAGATCCTGCTTGTGTTGTATACATTATTGCCTCCTTGGTTTTGGGTTTGTGTCTCAGTGTTTGGTTATAATATAATACTTTGAAATCATGATGTCAAGGGAAATCGACAGGAAAAATGAAAAAAGCTAAATTTTTATTCATAGTCATTTCAACACGTTAGCGTTTTGGAGCAAAAAATCGGGTTTCGATAACGCCGTTGTTGACTAGCTCGCAAAAGTACAGTTCCATGATGTGATCCTTTCTGCCCCGCCGAAGCGGGGGCGGTTGGGGTTAGCTGTCCAGGAGGGCATCGATCTCGGCGATCCGGGCCATGAGGCGGTCGCGCTCGGCGCGGAGCTTCTCGTGGCCCGGTTCAGCCGTGAGCGCGGAAATCACGAGGTCGCGGAACGAAAGGAAATCATCCCGCCAATCATAAGTCTCCTCGTGCAACCGAAGCAGGGTACCATCGTCCTGTACGCGCAGGCAGACACCCGATTTCCAGCCGTTCTTGGCGCTGCCCTCGGGGTTGCACTGGATGACGATCCCCCCCACGGGCAGATCGTGCTCGGCGCCGCCCCGGAGGAAGTCGCCTGCAAATGAATAACCATTGCGGCCCTCGGGATCCACATCGGTTACGAGCTTGGTCCAGCCTTGGCGACGGCCAGACGCGGTTTCGTTCTGAACCCTGATTCTGACCTGTTTCATGGTGTCCTCCTTGGTTTTGGGTTTGTGTCTCAGTGTTTGGTTATAATATAATACTTTGAAATCATGATGTCAAGGGAAATCGACAGGAAAAATGAAAAAAGCTAAATTTTTATCCATAATCATTTCAACACGTTAGCATTTTGGAGTAAAAAATCGGGGGTTAAATGCAAGTCGAAATCAAAAAAGTCAAGCTGGATGAGATCCACGAAAACCCTAATAACCCGCGCCAGATCGGGCGGGCGGAGTTTGATCGGCTTGTGAAGTCATTGAAAGATTTCCCCGAGATGTTGGAGATTCGGGAGATTGTGGTTGATGAAACGATGATGGTCATGGGCGGGAACATGAGGCTTCGGGCTTTAAGGGAAGCCGGGGCCACCGAGTGCTTCGCCAAGATTGTCACCGGCCTGACGGACGAGCAGAAGCGGGAGTTTGTAATCAAGGACAATGGTTCATTTGGGGTTTGGGACTTTGACGAGCTCGCCAATGCTTGGGATGATTTGCCTCTTGTGGATTGGGGTGTGGATTTACCGGATGCTTGGATGGATCCGATACCAGGTGAAAACAAAGACATTGATGAGGACGCAATGGCTGAAACTAAGCATGAGTGTCCTAAGTGCGGATTCAAATGGTAAAGCCGACTGTAATTTCAACCTTTGCCGGATGTGGCGGTTCTTCTCTGGGGTATCAAATGGCTGGCTTCAAAGAACTGCTCGCCGTTGAATGGGACGATAATGCAGTTGAAACATTTAAATTAAATTTCCCCGATGTACCGGTTTACCATGGAGACATTGCCAAGCTGACAAGTAAAGAATGTATGAAACTTGCCGGAATTGGTGCCGGTGAACTGGATGTTCTGGATGGATCTCCACCATGTCAGGGGTTCAGTACAGCCGGGAAGCGCAAGTTTGATGATCCGCGCAACAGCCTATTCCGGGAATATGCACGATTGATTCAGGATTTACAGCCGAAAGTCTTTGTCATGGAGAACGTCACCGGCATGATCAAGGGCTGCATGAAGCAAGCATATCTTGAGATTATGCGGACATTACGGGGATGCGGATATAAAGCAAAAGGCCAGGTGTTAAATGCCATGTATTACAACGTACCGCAAAGCCGGGAGCGGGTCATTATTATTGGAGTGCGGAATGATTTGGGTATGGAGCCAAGCCATCCGAAGCCGCAGACGAAGCCGGTATCGTCTGGGGAAATGCTCCCAGGATGTGTCGGTACGAAGAGTCAAAATATAAACCCCTGGATATCAGCTGATAAAAGTGCGGCTACAATTTGCAAATCTGAAATGGGATATAGGGGAATATTTATAAGCGATTCCGATTTAAAAGAAGCAGAAATAAAACCAACATGGCAAATGTATAGGATTCTTAAAGGATTAGAAAAACATAAGCATTTTTCTCTCGTAAAAATTAATCCAAATAAAATATGCCCTACAATAACTAAGGATGCAGGCAATACATCAACTGGAATGGTACATCCCTATGAAATTAGAAAATTGACGATTCCTGAGATCAAATGTCTCGCGTCATTTCCGGAGGGATTTAAATTAGTTGGAAAATATAAGGATAAATGGGCGCGCATTGGTAACTCCGTTCCTCCAAATCTAATGAAAGCCATAGCAGAGCATATCAAGACAGAAATATTACAGGTGAATCATGAAGGGCAGAAAGCCGAAGCGAGAGGAAAAAGCGACACCACCCGGTGAGAAAAAGATGTGCAGTACGTGTGGTGAAATAAAAAGCCTGGGCTGTTTTTCTCCTAACAAGCACACACTTGATGGGCGCTACTATGAATGTAAATCGTGTGGATCAAAATATAGAAATATGCGAAGGGCCGTCAATCCTGAAAAAGAAAGAGAACGAGAAAAACAGTGGAGGCTCAACAACCCGGAGGCTTGTGCACGAAAAAGAGCAAAGCAGCGCGAACGGTATTGGGCCAACAGAGAAAGGGAAATAGAAAGAGCAAAAGAGTGGCAACAAAAAAACAAAAGATCAAGGGCTGAAACGAAAAGGCAGTGGAACAGGGATAATCGTGAAAAAGTTCATTTAATGACAATGCGGGCAAATAAAAAATTAAGAGGCACAGCAAAGGGGAGCCTTAATCATAGGATAAGTACGTATATGCAACGGATGCTACGCGGTAAAAAAGAAATGAAGAGTTGGAGGACGCTTGTTGATTTTAGCCTCGAACAACTCATGGAACACCTAGAGAAACATTTTCTTCCTGGCATGTCTTGGGAAAACAGGGGCCAGTGGCATATAGACCACGTGATTCCGGTTTCCGCCTTTAATTTTTCCTCTCCGACAGATATTGATTTTAAGCGGTGTTGGTCACTAGAAAACCTTAGACCTATGTGGGCTGCTGATAATATTCGTAAAAGCAACAAGATTTCCATGCCATTCCAGCCCTCATTGCAAATAGGTATTGAGCCATGACTAAAGGTAGGAAGCCGAAGCCCACAAATTCTAAGGTAATCCAGGGCACCTTTCGCAAGGACAGGCACGCGGGGTCAGAGGCCACG
>CAZLBC010000153.1:0-7726 GCA_964557575.1 uncultured Planctomycetaceae bacterium | reverse complement strand
GATGAAGCCGGCGGCGAGGATTCGTCGGACGACGAGACCGGCGGCGGCACCGGCGCGGCAGGCGATGAGCAGGAATCCGCACCCGCAGAAAGCGACGCGGAGAAACCCGCGGCGGCGGAAGAATCCGACGAGAAAGATAACTGATGAATAAAGCGATTATTTTCCCACGGTTCAGGACGAGCGTCGTTCTGAAAAGGGGAACCGTACAGAGAGAAGGAGTGTAACATGACGGGTTTCAACAAGGTGATACTGATAGGAAACTTGACGCGCGATCCGAGCCTGACCTACCTGCCGAACACGCAGACGCCGGTCTGTGAAATCGGACTGGCGGTAAACCGTCGGTGGCGCAACCGGGACGGGGAACAGCAGGAAAAGGTATGTTTCATCGACTGCAAGGCCTTCGCCAAGAGAGCGGAAATACTCAACCAGTACCTCAAGAAGGGGCAGCCGCTTATGATCGAGGGACACCTCGAATTCGACCGCTGGGAAGGACCCGACGGCTCGGCCAGGAGCAAGCACCGCGTCTTCATCGAAAACTTCCAGTTTCTCGGCAGGGGCGGGGATGCACAGGACAATTACCCGTCCGACCCGAAACCCGCACAACAGCAACCGGCCCCGAATGCCCCGCAGAACTCATCACCCGACTACGGGGACGGCGGCGGCATGCCGCCCGATGACGACATCCCCTTTTAAATACAGGAACATCGTGCAGTGTGACGTGAAATGAACATTACTCAGGGCCTGCTGAACACGTCGGCCGTTGGCGAGAAAGAGACACGTTTTTCGCACATCGAGGAAGTCGAACCGGGCGATTCCATATGAATCGTCTATGGAGACTGACGATGATGTGCGGGAAAATACCCTTTCCCGGACAGGCTCGAATTGTTCAGCAGCCCGTACTTATTTATCAGGAATAACCGTAATGGCCAGAGACAAGATAAAAAACTTCAGAGACTCCGAAAAGTGCCGATTCTGCAGGAAAAAAATCCGCGAAGTGGATTACAAGGACACGGCGGATCTCTTCAAGCTGCTGACCCATCACGGGAAAATATTCAGCAGGAAGAGGAGCGGAAACTGCGCCTATCACCAGAGACAGTGCAAGAAGGCGCTGAAACGGGCCCGCTTTATAGCCCTCCTGCCCTACGTCAGTTAACGTATAACTCACTACCAGCAGTTTGATGCCGGCCATGCCGGACACGAGGTAATCGTCATGAAGGTTCTGCTCAGAAAACGAATACGCAAGCTCGGCACCATCGGAGACGTGGTGGATGTCAAGCCGGGATACGCCCGCAACTACCTGCTGCCGCACGGGCTCGCCATTATGCCCACCGCGGCGAATCTCAAGCGGATCGAACACGAGAAAGCGGCGTACCTTGCACAACTCGCCAAGGAGAAGGAAGAGCTCGAAGCGCGGGCGGAGGTGCTTGCCGGCAAGGAGATCACCATAACAGCGCGGGCGAACGAGACGGGGCACCTGTACGGCTCCATAGGCCCCGCCCAGATCGCCTACGCGCTCAACGAAATGGACATCCCCGTCTCGCCCGACGAGATCAGGCTGCCCGAAGCGATACGGCAGCTCGACAAGTACGACGTAACCGTCGAGCTTGACGACGACATCCACGCGACAATCCACGTCTGGATCGTCCCCCTGCACGAACCGGAAGCCGAGTTCGAACCGAACATGTTCGCCGGCGGTGACGATCAGAACGAACCGGCCGCCGACCAGGCCGGCGATCCGGATGCCGTGACGACTGTCGATGCGGAAACGGGGGACACCCACACGGAAGAAGAAACGCCGCCGCCGGCGCCGGAAATCGCGGCGGAAGAAGACGCAAGCGGCGACGATGAAACCGTCCTGTCCTGACACCGAGAGCACACTGCCGGGCGGCCTGGACACACGACACACACGCTTATATACGGCCTGCTGAACAATTCAGGGCCTGCCCGCGAAAGGACATTTTCCGCACATCATCGTCAGTCTCCATCGGCGATTCATATAGAATCATCTGCTTCGACTTCCTTGATGTGCGAAAAACGTGTCTCTTTCTCGCCGACGGCCGACGTGTTCAGCAGGCCCTATATTAGGTTACCTCTTTTTAACCGCGTCACGCGCTCGACGCTTGCATCGGCGGTTGTCGGCGCGGTATAGTTATCCTGCAATGGAGACAGCCCCGAACAGCAGCGATCGCGCCGCCCCCGCCCCCCCCGCGGGTGGCGTCGGCGCCCTCGGGGCCGAGCACGTCGTCCCCCAGTCGATCGAGATGGAATCGTGCGTCCTGGGCACCATGATGCTCTACGATCACACGATCGACATCGTTGTGCAGATCCTGCAACCGGAATTCTTTCACCGCCCCGCGCACCAGGTCATTTTCGACACCCTGGTTCGCATGCGCGATAAAAACCAGCCGATCGACCTGGTATCGCTGCGCGAAGACCTGGAACGGGAAAACCAGTTCGAGCGCATCGGCGGCGTCGAGTACCTTCTCGGCCTCGCCGAACGCGTCCCGAGTTCGGCGAACATAGAATATTACGCCGGCATTGTTCGAGACAAGGCGCTGCTCCGGGAGTTGATCAGGGCCGGCGGAGAAATCACGTCGAACGCGTACGACTCGTCGCGGCCCGCCCAGGAAATCATAGACGAGGCCGAAAAACAGATATTCGATATCGGCGCCAAGAGAATCTCCTCCGGTCCCGCCAGCCTCAAGACGCTGCTGGAGGAAACCTTCCAGAACCTCGAGGAAAATGCCGGGAAAGTCATCACCGGCATTCCCAGCGGTTTCCAGATGCTCGACCGGCTCACCGCCGGCTTCCAGGACGAGGAACTCATCATTATCGCGGCGCGGCCTTCCATGGGAAAAACGTCGCTCCTCCTGAACATCGCCGAACACATAACGGTGGTTGAAAAGCAACCGCTCGCGATGTTTTCCCTGGAAATGTCGCAGATGCAGATAGCCCAGCGCCTCCTCGCCAGCCACGCGCAATTCGACCTGCGGAAGTTCCGGGACGCGATAAGCCCCGAAACCTGGACCCAGCTTCAGACCGCGGCCGGGAACCTCTACGAGGCTGAATTTCTCATCGACGACTCGTCGATGCTGACCCCGATGCAGCTCCGCGCGAAGGCCCGGCGCATGAAGGCCGAGCGGGACATACAGTGCATCCTCATCGATTACATTCAGTTGATGAGCCCGTCGCCCCAGAAGTCCAACACCAAGCGATACGAACAGCTCGGGGAAATGTCGCGGCACCTGAAGGCACTGGCCCGCGAACTGAAGATTCCCGTTGTCTGCGCCGCCCAGTTGAACCGCAGCCCAGCCGACCGGCCGACACACACGCCCCGGATGAGCGACCTGCGGGAATCGGGTTCGCTGGAACAGGACGCCGACGTCGTCATGCTGATCCACTGCGAGGACTACTACCACAAGGGTGAAGATGATTACGAAAAAGAAAACATCACCAAGCTCATCGTCGAAAAACAGCGAAACGGTCCGACCGGCGTCGTGAATCTCACCTTCCGGCCGGAGATTACGCGCTTTGAACAGGCAGCGCCGGAATACATGGTGGAATAACTTAATGTTCACGGCAAAATGTCCCAAATGTCGCTCCCGGATATCGTTCGAAGACCACGAACGAAACCAGCCGCAGCTCTGCCCCTCCTGCGGCAGCTCGTTCAACCCCTCCGATCCTTCGGGCGGCGCCGGTCTTGACGCCGCGCAACCGGAAGGCGGCCCGGCCATCCCGAATTCCCTCCGCACCGATACCCCTTCCCGGCAGCCCGCACCACCGCCGCAGCCCGCGCAACCACAGCAGCAAGCGCCCCCGCAATCCATGCCCCAACCCGCCCCGCCGCAGCAGCAACCGTTTCAGCAGCCCCCGCCGCAGCCCGCACCACCACCGCAGGCCGAACCACCGCCGCAGCAAAAGGCATTTCAGCGGCCGGCGGATACGCAGGAACCCGCGCAGTCACCGCAGGCACCCTCACCATTCGTGTCCCCACCCGGCCGGTCGCAACAGGATACGCCCCAACAACCATTGCCCCAACCCGCCCCGCCGCAGCAGCAACCGTTTCAGCAGCCCCCGCCCCAACCCGCGCAACCACAGCAGCAGGCGCCCCCGCAATCCATGCCCCAACCCGGCCGGCCGCCGCAGCAGCAACCGTTTCAGCAGCCCCCGCCGCAACCCGCGCAACCACAGCAGCAGGCGCCCCCGCAATCCATGCCCCAACCCGGCCGGCCGCCGCAGCAGTGGCCCGGGGGTGCGGATCAGGATCGACAACCACCGGACCGTTTTTCGCCGCCCGCCGACTTCCGGGACTCTCCCGCGCCCGGCGCCGTCGTCGGCCCCGATCCCGCGCGCGGCGACGACGTCGTCAGCGGCCTTTCACTCGACGGCAGGGTCGACGTCAACCGGCTCTCCGGATACGGCGGGGCCGGGGCGGCAGCGCCGGCCGCCGCTCCCGGAGGCATCCCCGCGCCCGGTGACGGCTTTTTCCCGCAGACCGCCCCGGCCCCGGACGCCTTCGCCGAACTCGGCGCGGAGCGCGATCCCGCCGAGGCGGAAAAACAGCGCGAACTCGTTTTCGCGATGGAACAGCGGAAAAAACGAAAACGGAAAATCATCCTCTGGGCCGCGATCATCGGCATCCTGGCGAACGTCGTCCTGGGCTTCCTGATCTGGCCCAACCGCGAGCCGATCAAGAAATGGATCGTCGATAATATCCTCAATCAATCGCAGGAATAACCCCCGCACGATCATACGGAACACATCACGTTGACGGCATCCCCCGAAAACGACAGGCTGATGATCAGCGTATCCGGCATCCGGGGTCCGGCGGGCACGGCCCTCGGCCCCCGCGAAGCCTTTGATTACGGCTGCGCATTCGCCGCCTTTCTCGGTCCCGGGTCGCGCGTCGCCCTCGGCACCGACACCCGGCCCAGCGGTTCGATGAT
The DNA here is from genome assembly GCA_964557575.1 of uncultured Planctomycetaceae bacterium. Classification (GTDB taxonomy): domain Bacteria; phylum Planctomycetota; class Phycisphaerae; order SM23-33; family SM23-33; genus CAZLBC01. The sequence continues at coordinate 2,780 of CAZLBC010000153.1, read as the reverse complement.
CAAAAACAGCATCGCCGCGGGCCTGCTGGCCTGCGGCGTCGACGTTATCAGCCTGGGCGTCGTGACCACACCGGGAACCGCGGTCATGGTCAGGCACCTGGACTGCGACGGCGGCGTCGTCGTCACCGCCAGCCACAATCCCGCCGACCAGAACGGCATCAAGCTTCTCAGCGCCGCCGGGGCCTGCCTGTCGGCGGAGGACATGCAACAGGTCGCGCGAATCAGGCAGACCGGCGATTTCGCCTTTCAGGGCGGCGATCGCATCGGCACGGAAACCGCCGTCGGCCGCGCCAATCGCATACACGTCGATCGCGTGCTCTCCCTGGTCGACGTGACCGGCATCTCGTCGCGCCGCTTTCACGTCGCCCTCGACACGGTCAACGGCGCCGGGTGCACCGGCGCCGCCACCCTGCTCTCGAAGCTCGGGTGCGAAGTAGTCCACCTCAACGACGAGCCCGACGGGCGGTTCGGCCGCGGCCCCGAGCCGGTCGCCGACAACCTCGCTGACCTCTGCAACGCGGTCCGCGGCCGCCGGGCCGACGTCGGATTCGCCCTCGACCCCGACGGCGACCGGCTGGCGATCGTCGATGAAACCGGTTATTGCCCCGGCGAGGAGTACACCCTCGCGCTCTGCGTCGCGTATACCCTCGCCCACCGTACCGGCGCCATCGCCACCAACCTCTCCACGAGCAGGATGGTCGAGGATATCGCCGCCGAAAAAGGAACTGCGGTCGTGCGGACGCCGACCGGGGAGGCGAACGTCGTCGCCGCCCTGTCGGACGGAAGATGCATCTTCGGCGGCGAGGGAAACGGCGGCGTGATCGATACCCGCATTTCGGGCGTCCGGGACAGCTTCCTGGGCATGGCCCTCGTGCTCCAGCACCTCTTCGAAACCGGCAAAACGGTCGGCGAACTGGTATCCGCCCTGCCCGCCTACTTCCTCGCCAAGACGAAAATACCCCTCCCGGACAACGCCGCCGGCGTCCTCGCCGCGGTCGGAAACGCCTTCGCCGACGATACGGACGCGGCGATCGACGAATCCGACGGGATCCGCGTCGCCCTGCCGGATCGCTGGCTCCTGGTCCGCCGGAGCAACACCGAGCCGATCATCCGCATCTTCGCCGAGGCGCCCGACATGGTCGCCGCAGAGGACCTGCTGGACCGTGCGCGGGCCGCCATCGAGAAAGCGGGTGCCTGAATCCCCCTCCGGCGGACCTACCGCGACGCCGTCGCCAGCAGCAGCGCGTAGTACCCCGCGAACATCGCCAGCAGCACACCCCCCTGCCACCGGGAAAACCGCGCGCCTCGCCCCAGCCCCGCGAAGCGGAAAAACAGCAACACCACCATCAGCACCGGCAGGTGCAGGGAGTAAAACTCTCCCGGGACCCGCAGGGCCGTCGCGGAGGCCGATGCCCCGATGACGAAAAAGATATTCAGCACGTCGGCGCCGATGACGTTGCCGATCAGCAGGTCAGCGTGGCCCTTGACCAGTGAGGCGATCGCGGTCGCCAGTTCCGGCAGGGACGTCCCGAAGGCGACCAGCGTCACCGCGAGAATGCTCTCGGGGACGTGGTAGTAGGTGCAGATCTGCCTGACCGACCCGACCAGCAACTCCGAACCGGCGATCACCAGGGCCAGGCCCGCCAGCAGCACGGCCACGCTCGCGACCACTCCCTTCCACGACAGCCGGGTGTCGGCCTCGACCGCGAGTGATATTTCCTTGATGTAGGCGTCGTCGGGGTTTTTCCGCGCCCAGTGGACCGACATGATCATGTACGCCACGAGACACCCGACCAGGACGAACCCGCACCACCGCGGCAGGTAGTTGCCCTCGATGCTCCCGCCGACCAGGGCCGGCACGCCCACCATGATCACCAGCAGCAGCGCCGCCCCGGGCTGTATCCACCCGTGGCGGCTGAGGACGTAGCGGTCCCGCGGGAGCCGCGCGATACAGCAGCACAGGCCGAACACCAGGGCCGTATCGCAGATCACCGAACCGATCCCGTTGCCCAGCGCCAGTCCCGGGCTGCCCTTGAAGGCGGCGGTCACCGAGACGAAGGCCTCCGGCGACGTGGTCCCGAGGGAAACGACCGTGGCCCCGATGATAATGGTGCTCATCCCGATCGACCGGGCCAGCCGCACGGCCGCGGCGACCACCCGGTCGGCCCCCACCACGAGCAGGACGATCGCCCCCGCCGCGATCAGCCACAGGCACCACAGCCGGTCCGGGACGAGTGACTGGAAGCACGTTTCCGGTATGATGTCGGCGATCATGTCGGGCAAAGGGTATCCGCTGCGGCCGCCGCACGCAAGCAATTCCCGCGGCCGGCCCATTTTCAAATCCAAAATACTTGACCTGAACGCCCCAAATGCTAAAATTCCCCCCGTTGATGCGGGCGTAGCTCAGTGGTAGAGCGTCACGTTGCCAACGTGAATGTCGTGAGTTCGAATCTCATCGCCCGCTTTTTTAAAAAACCCCGCCCTGCGGGGTTTTTTTATGGGCGATGAAATGAGAACGCACCGCGGATTCGCCGCGGGCGAAGACGCCCCGTGAGTTCGACGCCGGAGCGGGGTACCATCCCCGAGCGACCGCAGGGAGCGAGGGGCATGCCTGCCCCCGGAGGCGCCGCGAGCGAAGCGAGCGAATCTCATCGCAGCCGATGATCATGCCGCGAGCGAAGCGAGCGAATCTCATCGGCCGGGGTACCATCCCCGAGCGACCAACGGGAGCGAGGGGCATGAATAAACAAATTTCATTCGCTCTCGCCGGCCAATGCCAG
>CAZLBC010000152.1:0-7775 GCA_964557575.1 uncultured Planctomycetaceae bacterium | reverse complement strand
GGCGAAGAAAGAGTAACGGCCGGGCCGGCGTTCATTGAGACGACCGACGCGAGGCGGTTTTCATCAGGTTCGTGTTCACTAACGGGCGGCACTCGTCTATAATAGGGGTTGGAAAACAGTCAGGCGCTTCACGAGGTAGGCACATGCCGGTTACCATTACGATACCTGATTCAATTGTCGATGCGATGAAGATACCCGTATCTCAACTGCAGGAGAGTCTTTCGAAGGAACTGGCCGTGGCACTGTACTGCGACGGCATACTGTCTTTCGGCAAGGCGCGCCAACTCGCCGGACTGGGTAAAAGGGAATTCGCGGCGCTTTTGTCGCGGTCACGACTACCACGCCATTACACGGAAGAGGAATTAGGAGACGACCTTGCCTACGCCGGCGATCAGTAATACATCGCCTATCCTCAATCTTGCGACCGTCGGTTATCTTCACTTGTTACGATTTCAATTCGGGCGGATTATCGTTCCCCGCGCCGTGGTTGAAGAATTACGGCTCGATCAAGACTATACGGGAAATAACGAGATAACGAGCGCCATCGACGAGGGGTGGATAGAAGTACGTTCCGTTACGAACAGAAACCGGGTGAGAGTACTGCAGCATACCTCGATTATGGAGAGGCCGAAACAATTGCCCTGGCCATCGAGACGGCTTCACCTCTTGTACTATTGGATGAAAAAGATGCGCGCGGTGCTGCGAAGGACCGTGGATTGAAAACCACGGGTGTCGTTGGTGTTATCATGCGGGCGTTTCAACGGGGGAACATAGAAAAACCGCTTGAGGTGATGCGGGATTTGCGGGAAAAGGCCGGTTTCTACCTTTCTGACACGATCATGACGCACATACAATCAACCGTGAAACGATCACGCTGATTATTGTATCGTTGTGTCGGATATACATCAGCGTCTATCCGCGGCGGGAGGCGCTGCCGAACCGGGAAAAGCCGGCGGCATGGGAGGCGGCGGTTTCCCGAAAACGGCTTGATCCGCGATCGGCGGGGCCGGTAGAATGCGGCAGATCGCCCCGGCTGCGCGGCGAAACGGCCGGCGGGCCGGGATACGTTACGCTTACATCACTATAATACTGAGAGATAAATGACCCGCCGGCCGGCGGCGGGCAATACGCGCCGTGCGTGACGCGGTAAGAACCGGCTCACAACAGCACGGGCAGATTGGATTGCACACTCATGAACATTGTCCTGATCGGCGCGAAAGCCAGCGGTAAGAGCACGCTGGGCAAGGAACTCGCGCGTACCCTGGGCACCACGTACGTCGAAACCGACGAGATCCTGGAAACCCTCTACGAGCAGCAGTCTTCCGCCGCCGGGACCTGCCGGGAAATCTTCAACCTGGTCGGCGAGGAGGCGTTCAGGGAACTGGAAACAACCGCCGTGCACACAACGCTCGACCTCGACCGTCACGTCATCATCACCGGCGGGTCGACCTTTCTGTACGCCGAAAACCGGCGGATCCTCAGGAACAACGCCCTTATCATCTACTGCCGTTGTGACACGGATGTCCTGATCAAACGGCTGGAAGACGATGTCAGCTTCACCGCCGGCCTGAGCAAGGCCGTGTTCCTCGACTGGTACACGGAAGACATTCGGAAAAAGGATGAAATCTACGCCGGGTTTGCGGACATCGTCATCGATACGACGGAGGGATCGCCCGCGGACCTCGCGGAAGAAGCCCGGGCGCGCATCAACGACGAGCTTGCCCTGCGCGTATCGTCGCCGAATACGCTCGGGGACGTCATACGGCTCACCACGTTCGGCGAAAGCCACGGCCCCGCCGTCGGCGCGGTCCTCGACGGCCTGCCGTCGGGGATAGCCGTCACCGAGGACGATATTCAGAAAGAACTGGACCGCCGCCGGCCGGGGCAGAGCAGGATTACCACCGCGCGGAAAGAAAAGGACCGGGTCCACGTCCTGTCCGGCATGTTCCGCGGCAAGACGACGGGCACGCCGATAGCCCTCGTGATTTACAACACCGACAGCGATTCGTCGAAATACGAGACGATCAAGCACCTCTTCCGCCCGGGACACGCGGATTTCACCTTTTTCCACAAGTATGCCCGGCATGACTACCGGGGCGGCGGCCGCTCATCGGGACGGGAGACGGCGGCGCGCGTGGCGGGAGGATCCATCGCAAAGAAGATCCTCGCGCAGCGCGGCGTGACGATCAGGGCGCACACGCATGAACTGGGCGGCATCACGGCCGAACAGATCGATTACGACGAGATCGAACACAACATGATCCGCTGCGCCGATAAGAACGCCGCCGCGGACATGATAGCGTATATCGACACCGTTCGCGCCGATCACGATTCCGTCGGCGGCATCGTGCAACTGGATATACGGGGCCTGCCCCCCGGGCTCGGCGATCCCGTCTTCGCGAAGCTCGACGCGAGACTCACCTACGCGATCATGACCATCGGCGCGATAAAGGGCGTTGAAATCGGCGCGGGCTTCCAGCTCGCCAGATCGCGCGGCAGCGCATCCAACGACCAGATGGCATCCGGAACGTTCATCACCAACAATGCCGGCGGCGTGCTCGGCGGGATCTCCACCGGCCGGGACGTGGTGCTGCGCGTCGCCGTAAAGCCGACCCCCTCCATAGCGAAAGAGCAGAAGACCGTGGACAAGAACGGTGCCGACGCGACGATATCGGTGCAGGGCCGGCACGACCCCTGTATCGTGCCCCGCGTCATTCCGGTTATCGAAAGCATGGCGGCCCTGGTCCTGCTCGATGCCTGGGAAATACAGTCGCGCCTCAATCCGGGATGGAACAGCCGCGGATAAAGAACGCTATCACGGCGTGCAGCGCGATACCCGCGCGGGGCGCGCACGAAAGACACGGGAGCAGATTATGAACACTCCACGGCGAATCCTCGGGGCCGCAGTCGTTCTCTGCCTGGCGACCGGTGCCGCGGCCAGGGACCCGGCGGTGAAGCCGTTTACGCTCTGGGATCCGGACCGGCCCATGCCCCGGGCGGCGGAACTCGAACAGCTCGAGAACGTCAGGTTCTCCGTGATCAAGCCCTACGAATTCAACAAGGACGGGTACCGGTTCCTGCACGGGATCGCCCTGGTCTGGCACGAGGGCAGGCTCTACGCGTCGTTCGGCCACAACAGGGGCGGCGAGAACACCGACACCGAGGAGGCGAAGTACCGCGTCAGCACCGACGGGGGCAGGACCTGGGGGCCGGCCGGGGTGATCGACGCCGGGGAACCGGGCATCGCGGTCAGCCACGGGCAGTTCCTGTCCTACCGGGGAACGCTCTGGGCGTTTCACGGCTGCTACGAAGGCATCATGAAGAACCTCCGGATGCGGGCCTACACGCTGGACGAGCAGAAGGACCGGTGGGTTCCGCGCGGGGTCGTCAGCCGCGGGAAGTTCTGGAGTTCGCAGAACCCGATCGGGATGGACGACGGCAACTGGATCATGGCGGGGATCATCGTCAACGGGAAAAACAGCCCCGCGGCGGTGTCGATCAGCCGCGGCGACGACTTCACGAGGTGGGACGTCGTGAGAATCCCCAAGCCCCCGGGGAACATGTGGGGCGAGTCGAGCGTGATCGTCCTCGGGAAGCGCATCATCAGCATCGCCCGGTACGGCGCGACGGCCCGGGCGGTGGCCGCCGTCAGCGAGGACTGCGGCCGCACCTGGACGCGATCCGGGGTCAGCAACATGGCAATGGACTGCACCAAGCCCTGCGCCGGCACGCTGAGCACGGGACAGCACTTTCTTATCGGCACGACCCACGCCGACTGCCGGAACACCCGCTCGCCGCTGACCATCGCGCTGACCGCCCCGGGGGAGACGGTCTTCTCGCGGATCTGCACGATACGGCCGTCGGTCTTTCCGGCCGGGCCGGGCGAGTCGCACCCGAAAGCGCGTCTCGCCTATCCCCACGCGGCCGAACACGCCGGCAACCTGTACGTCGCCTACTCCAATAACGGGGGCAACGCCGGGCGCGCGGGGAAGGGGCGCGAGTTGTGGAACAACAACAGCGCCGAACTGGCGGTCATCCCGCTCGAAGAACTGCGGCCGTAACGTTTCCTCTCCCCGATGACACGCCGCCGGTGGGTGTCCCGACGCGGCGATCCGCCCGATCGGGGATTATCCGCCCGCGGAGCGGAGATCCTCTTGAAAAATCCCCGGCGCCCGCGTATTCTTTGCGGAACCGATACACGGAAAGGAAAACGAACCATGAAACGACGTGATTTTTGCACGACTACGGGTGTCGCGGGAGCCGCCGCCCTGAGCGGCGGACGGCGTGCGGGGGCGGAGGACAAGGCATCCAGCGGCATGCCGAAACTGACGCCGCCTGAAAAACCGGCCGAATTGAATCTCTGCCTGCAGTGGAACAAGATCCCCGGCCGCGCAATCAACGAGAAACTCGACTTCCTCGAGAAAAACGGATTCATCGCGGTCGAGATCCCTTCGGGGAAGTGGCCGATCGATAACTGCGAAGCGATGAACAAGGCGATGAAGGGCCGGAAGCTCTTCATCGCGACGGCCTGCGGGCCGAGCGACTTCTCGCACGCCGATGCCGCGCGGCGCGAGGCGGAGGTCAAGAAGTTCATGCCGGTCATCGAGGCGCTGGGCGCGATGAAGTCGGTCGGCCTGATCCTCTGCCCCGCCCGCCGGAAGGTCCCGATGGGCTTCGCGGAACTGCGCAAGGATTTCGTGACCAACACGGGCAAGCGGCTGGCGGAACACGCGGCCAAGCACGGCACTCATATCGTGCTGGAGCCGCTGCGCCGCAACGAGACCCCGTTCCTCCGCCAGGTGGCGGACGGCGCCCGGATAGCCGCCGACATCGGGCCCGGCGCGGCCGTGATGGGCGATTTCTGGCACATGCAGCTCGAGGAGACGAGTTTCATGGGCGCCTTCATCTGCGGGGGCCCGCTGCTGAAGCACGTGCACATCGCGGGGCTGAAGCAGCGGATCATTCCCGGGTGCAATCCCGAGGACGATATATACGTCGACGGCTTCAAGGGGCTGAAGCTCATCGGATACCGCGGGGCCGTCAGCTTCGAGGGCGGCTGGCCGAAAATGCCCGGCAAGCGGAAGAAGGGCCTCCCCCAGGAAGAGAAGACGAAGCTGATCCTCAACATGGTCACGCTGCTGCGCGAGCAGTGGGCCATGGCGTAGCGGGATACCGGCAGAGCGGAGCGGGGTGCCGTCCGGCCGGCGGCACTCATTCTCTCCCGCGCCGGGGACGGGCAATGACAGACGCATATCACCATGCCGACGGGAGATACGATTGAATGTCCCCGCAGCCATGAAGCGCTCCGCCGCCTGCTGCGCCCTCCTGGCCACGACGGTCATGATTCCCCCGCCCGCCGTGAAGGCCGCAGCCCGGATCGTCGAGGACGGACGGGCGCGGGCGGAGATCGTTATCGCCGAACACCCCGCCCGCGCCGCCGCGCTCGGCGCGGCGGAGTTGCAGGCCTACATCGAGAAGATAACCGGCTGCCGGCTCGCGATCCGCACGGCGCCGTCGAACACCATGCCGGTCAGGGTGTACGTCGGCAAAAGCGTGGCGGCACGCCGGGCGGGGGTCACCGCCGAAGGGCTGGCGCGCGATGCGTTTCGCATGGTCTCCGGGCCAAACTGGCTGGCGCTGGTGGGCGACGACACTGAATTCGTCCCCCGCGAGCCCCGGGCACGCAATCACGGGCAGTGGCTCAGGGAGAAAAAGAAGGCCTGGGAACGGCTCGCCGGCCATCCGTGGCGCAACCCCGTCGCTTCCCGGATGTACAAGGACTACAACAAGCGACTGGACATCTGGAGCTATGACCATCGCGGCTCGCTGAACGCGGTGTACGCCTTTCTCCGCGAACTGGGCGTGCGCTGGTACATGCCGGGCGCGCTGGGGGAAGTCGTGCCGTCCCTCCGCGACATCGCGCTGCCGACGGTCGATCGCACGGTGCGGCCGGCGTTCGCGGTGCGGTCGGTGAGTCGGCCCCTGCTGAACTCGTCCGATATCGAGGACGCTTGGTGGTATCTGCGCATCGGCGCGAACGATCAGTACGGCATCATGCACCACGGGCTGCGCAACCTGACCGAGCATCCGGACCAGCGCGCCGCTCATCCGGAATACTACGTGCAACTGCCCAACGGAAAGCGGGACACCGAAAGCAAAACGGCGAACGCCTGCCTGAGTTCCGACGGCCTGTTTCGCGAAACGGTCTCCTTTGCCCGGCTCATGTTCGATCACTACGATGTGCCCATCGTGTCGGTCATGCCGCACGACGGCTTCACGCATTGCCGGTGCGACGAGTGCCGGGACCGGGCGACGCTCGATCGCGGGCCGTCGGGGCGGTCTTCCGATTACGTCTGGCGGTTCGTGGCGCGGGTGGCCGACGAGCTGGCGAAGACGCATCCCGACAGGAAGATTATATGCGGCGCCTACAGCAGCTACCGCCTGCCGCCGCTGACCATCGAGAAACTGCCCCGTAACGTGCTGGTACAGATCACGAACGGCCGGCCGATCCGCGAGCTGGACGACGACGTGCACCGGCGCGCGGCGGCGCTGCGCGAACAGTGGCTGGCCAAAACGGATAACCCGCTGTCGGTGAGTTTGAACTACACCCCCTTCACGAATCGCGGGGCCTACCGGCCGCAATACTGGCCGCACGTCATCGCCCGCGGCATCCGCGCCTCCCGCGGCGCGGTGTGGCGCGAGGACGTCTGGCTGTCGAGCGGCAGGGGCGGCCTGCACCACCCGGGGATGGCCCACCTGAATCCCTACGTCATCTCCCGGCTCTGGTGGGACCCGGACCGCGATGTCGACGCGTTACTGAAGGAATACTGCCGGCTGTTCTACGGACCCGCCGCCGCCGACATGGGCGCGTTTATCGAATGCTGCGAAGTGGAATACGCCGACCTCGGCGCCGACGCGGCGGTAACGAAAAAAACGCTCGACCTTTTCGAGCGGGCCAAAGCCGCCGCGCCGACCGACTCGGTGTACGGCCGGCGCATCGCCCTGGTCGATGCATTCCTGTCGACGCTGCGCGACCGGGCCGCGCAGATCGACGTGCAGCGGCCCGCGGGGTTGCCGGCATACCGCGTCATCGACATGGGCAAAGACAAGTGGCGCGACGCCCGCGACACGCTGACCATGGACGGCACACTGGACGAGGCCTTCTGGACCGCCTATCACCACCCGCGTCCCCTGAAGGACGTTCGTACCGGCAGGAAACCGAAACAGCCCACGCGGTTCATGGCGCGCTGGTGGAACGACAGCCTCTATGTCGGCATCCGGTGCGCATTCGACACAAGCGCGCCGCCGGTCATCGGCACGCGGCGGGACAACGACCCCGCGATCTGGCAGGGCGAGCACGTGGAGGTGCTCATCGAAACCGACAAACACTCCTACTACCAGATCGTCGTCAATCCCGCCGGCGCCGTCATCGACCTGGACCGGGCCGTCAAACTGCCCGCGGCGTACGACTGGTCTTCCCAGGCGGACGTTGCCGCCCACGTGGGCGAAGACTGCTGGTCGGTGGAGCTGCGCCTGCCGGTGACGTCCTCGGACGAAGATCCGCTCCACCAATTGATCGGCAGCCGGCCGTTCCGGGCCAAACAAACCGCGCTCGATTCGGGAAAGGGGACCAGCCTGCCCTGGTATTTCAACCTGTACCGGAAACGCGCCGGCACCGGGGACGCGGAGACAACGGCGTTCTCACCGCTCGGCCCGGACGCCGGCTCGTTCCACGTGCCGTTGAAGTTCGCAAAGATATACGTACGGTGAATGCG
>CAZLBC010000151.1:0-7803 GCA_964557575.1 uncultured Planctomycetaceae bacterium | reverse complement strand
AATACCTGGAATGCGAACAGGAGCATTCTACGGAATGAAGAGGTGAGAAAACAGCTTGCCTCTGGAATAAGTGATTACCCCTCCCCCCCCATCGCGGCCAGGCGTCGGGCAAGCAGCTTGCACAGCAGGAAGGAATAATACGGGTACTTCTTTATCGCCGCGATGAAGTTCCGCTTCGAAATCCGGTAGAGGACCCCCTCCTCGAGGGCCTCGACCCCCGCCGTCCGGCGGTTGTTCAGCAGGAACGCCATCTCCCCGATGAACAGGTCGTTCGGCGTCAGGACCGCCAGCTCGGCGGCCTGCTCGTCGGTCACCCGGTAGCGGCCCGCCGCGATGTAGTACAGGAAATTCGACTCCTCCCCCTTCTCGAAGATCACGTCGCCGGGCGCCACGCGGGTCTCGGCGTCCCGCTCGAACAGCGCCGGCACCTTGTAGCCGTCGGCCTTCTCGTGGGCGAAGATGAACGTCACCCGGTTGCCCGCCTCGTTGTACTCCAGGGACGCGACGTACTCGCGGCTGAGCATGATCCCCCGGCCGTGAAACAGCGCCGACGCCTCGTCGCCCTGCGCGTCGAGCCGGGCGAGCATCGCCCGCCAGTCGAACCCCGTCCCCTCGTCGGTCACCGTCACCCGCGTGCGGTCCGGCTTGATCTCGTAGCCGCACCGTACCCGCTTCCCGCGGATCGACGGATCGTCCGCCATCTTCCGCCGGATGATCCCCTTCAGGAAGATCCCCGCTGACGTGAAGCGGGTCTTCTCCTCGAAGGTGATGCCGCAGTTGCCGTGCTCGATGCCGTTGAGCAGCAGCTCCTGGAGGACGTAGCGGAGGCGCATCTTCCCGCCCGTGTCCACCCGGTCGAGGTTGTAGACGTAGTTGGCGAGCAGGTTGGCGTGGACCGAGGCCTCCAGCGGGTCGTTGGCGATCTCGAAGCGCCCGGACGTCTCGCCGGTGAACCGGTCCTGCATCTCGCGCTGGAAGAGGATGTTGCCGTGGCGGGCAATGATCCGCATCACGGTCGGCAGGCCCGCGGCGACGTCCTTCGCGGCGACGGCCGCCACCAGGTTCGCCGTTTTGGCCCGGTCCAGGAACGCCCCCTCCTTGCCGCCGTAAAGCCCCACGACGCCCGAGCAGTGCAGCCAGTGGTCCTCGCCGATCCGGTCCAGGACCGCGAAGCGGTCGTCGCCCTCCGCGAAGTCGATGACGATCACCGCGGGGGTCTCGCAGGAGACGAACTCCAGGAACGGTTCCGGGTCGTCGAAGAAGACCGGGGCCGGGCACCCGTCGACCCCGCGGAGCGATGCGGCCACCGCGGCCCGGGTATCCTCGTCCGCCGTCAGTATCGGAAGGTCTCTGATCACCGTCGTCCCGCCCGTGATTATACCGCCTGCGCCGCGGCGGGGCCACCGGTTATGCAGCCGCGGGGGGTTTTATCCCTTGACGGATGTCCTTTTTTGTGTTAATAGATAGTTGCATAAAATGCAAATTACTGTTATTTCAGGAACGGGCATGAATAACCTGCTCACGAGTGCGGAAACCATACACCGGGTCGCCGGGGACATGCGCGGTGTCTTCTCGCTCAGCGACCTGCGGAACCTCCTCGGGCCGGCAAACAAGTATGCGCTCTATCGGGCGCTGCGGCGCCTGCAGGAAGCGGGAATTATTTCCCGGTTCGCCCGGGGGTTCTACGTCACCCCCGGGTTCGACGCCGCGGCCCTGAGCCAGCGGATCTGCCCGGATTCATATATCAGCTTCGGAACGATCCTGGCCGGTGAACTGCTGATCGGGTCCGTGCCCGCCCGACGGATAACGGCCGTCAAGACCGGCCCCTCCCGGACCTACGCAAACGATGAACTGTGCATCGAACACCTGCGGATCACCGATTCCCTCTACTTCGGCTATCGGCGCGAGAACGGCATCAATCGCGCCCTGCCGGAGAAGGCCGTCCTCGATACCCTCTACTTCTACAAGCAGGGCAAGACGTTCAGCTTTGACATCTACGACGACATTGACTATGAACAACTGGACCGACGGAAAATCGACCGGTTTTTGAAACGGTACCGGAACCGGCTGTTTGTCGCATTCGCACGAAAGGTCATTCATGGATGAGATCACGACGCAAGAAGGTTTGATGGTGTTCCTGATCAACCTCTTTTCAGAGAAATTTCCGGAATCGGCGATCCTGAAGGGCGGCATGGGGCTTCGCCTGCTGAACTGCCCCCGCATGACCAATGATATCGACTATATGTTTATTCCCTACACGTCGAAAAAGGATATCGTTCCCGGGATGTGTGCCGTCCTCGACGAGGTCGACGGCCTCGAATACGAGTACGGACTGCATTCAACCTGCCTGCGGGTGCGCGTTCGTTACGGCGAGCTTGCGACACAGCTCGAAATCAACGTGGCCACCGCGTGCCCGGCGACGGGGATCTCCACCGCGGAACTCGCGCGGCAGTACGGGCTGCTGCCCCGGGTGGCGGCGGTGATGGACTTCAGCGTGGGCATGGCACACAAGCTCGCCGCGTGGAACGAGCGGCTGCTCATGCGCGACCTGTACGACCTGTATTTCTACTACAGCAGGCTGCAGGTGATGCCCGATGCGGAGACGCTCGACGCGCGCCTGAACAAGGTGCGGTCCACCCGAAAAAACAAAAACCCCCGGCAGATGACCGTTCGGCAGCTCGTCGACAGGCTGCGGGACCGCCTGTCCGCCCTGGCACCCGGCGACGTGCAGGAAATAGCGGATTACCTGCCGCCGGCCGAACTGGCCGGGCTCGACCTCAAGCTGAAGACGCACCTCCTGGGGTTGTGCGACGATCTCGACGAGGCAGCCGGCGCGTCGGATGAAATGCGCCCGGCCTCTCGCGGATAAAAAGTGCAACAATAAAAAACGGCATGTCGGGCGATTTGCCGAAAAACAACGCGAAAAAGGCTGAATCGTCGATTGCCTCTCCCGGTCGTATCGTAATATAGTATTAATGATAACAATGCACGCCGCTCCCCGCCGAACAAGGAGAACCGCCATGAACACCGATGCCCGCCTCCGGCGCCGCCGCTTTCTTCGCGATACCGCCCTCGCCGCCGCGGCCCCCGCCGTCGTTCCCGCCCGCGTCCTGGGCAAGCAGCCGCCCTCCCAGACCATCACGATCGGCTGCATCGGCGTCGGCCGCATGGGCACCGGCGACATGCGCTCGATTCTGGGGTTCAAAGAGGTCCGGGTGACGACCGTCTGCGACGTCGATTCCCGGCGCGCCGATAACGCCCGGCAGAGAGTCAACCGGCGGTACAAGAACGAGGACTGCGCCGCCACCGGCGACTACCGGGAGGTCGTGGCCGACGAGAAGATCGACGCGGTGATGATCGCCACGCCCGACCACTGGCACGCGATCCCGGCGATCGCGGCCGCGGAGGCCGGCAAGGACATCTTCCTGCAGAAGCCGCTGACCTTCTCGATCGAGGAGGGGCGGGTCCTCAGCGACACCGTCCGCCGGTACGGCCGGATACTGCAGGTCGGCAGCCAGCAGCGGAGCGACAGCCGGTTCCGGTTCGCCTGCGAGCTGGCCCGCAACGAGCGGATCGGGACGCTGCAGTCGGTGACGGTCGGGCTGGGGACCGACCCGGGCTGCGGGGTCCAGCCGGTGATGCCGGTGCCCGACACCCTCGACTACGACTTCTGGCTGGGCCCGGCGCCGGCGGTGCCGTACACCGAGAGGCGGGTCCACCCCCAGAAGGGCTACGGCCGGCCGGGGTGGCTGCGGGTCAGGGACTACGGGGCCGGTATGATCACCGGCTGGGGCGCCCACCACATGGACATCGCCCACTGGGGCATGGGCATGGAGCACGGCGGCCCGGTGCAGATCGAGGGGACCGGGAAGTTCCCCGCCGACGGCCTCTGGGACGTCCACGGACAGTTCACCATCGACTACGTCTACCCCGGCGGCATCCCCGTCAACTGCTCCTCGAAGCACCCCAACGGCGTGCGGTTCGCGGGCACCGACGGCTGGGTGTACGTCCGGCGGGGCAAGATCGACGCCGAGCCGAAGTCCCTGCTGCGGGAGAAGATCGGCCCCGACGAGATACACCTCTACGAAAGCAGGAGCCACAAGGGCAACTGGATCGCGTGCATGAAGTCGCGCAAGCAGCCCGTGGCGCCGGTGGAGAACGGCCACCGGTCCTGCACCGCCTGCCTGCTCGGCGACATCGCCATGCGGACCGGCAAGAAGCTCCGCTGGGACCCGAAGACCGAGCGGTTCCCCGACGACGCCGAGGCCGACGGGATGGTGAGCCGCGCGATGCGGGCGCCGTGGAGAATCTGAGAAGGTGACCGTTCACGGAAAAGTCGACAGCAGGAATGAACCATGGAACAAGTGTATGCGAGCGGCAAAAACGGGGGACGTCACGCGTTGACCGTCCCGGGTTTTGTCGCGGCGTACTGATCAACGTAATCTCGTTTTATTATCTCCGTTTCCGGTGTATCCGTGAACGGTCAGTTGACACAAAGGAGCGATAGACCATGCTGAACAAGTACCTCTGCGCGGTGACGACGGCGATCCTGGCGTGCGGCGCGGCCGGCGCCGACCGCATACGCTTCGACCGGGACGACGAAAAGGGCCGGCTGGCGGTGATGATCGACGGCCGCGAGGCCTTCGTCTATCAATACGCCGCGTCGCTGGACCTGCCGCACTACTGGCCCTTCAACAGCCCCTCCGGGAAGAACATGCTGGTCCAGAAGACAAAGCCCTACCCCCACCACCGCGCGTTCTGGTTCGCCGACACGGTGCAGCGCGACGGCGGGCGGAAGGTCAGCCTCTACAACGCCCTGTACAGCGGCAAAGACCGCAGCGATCCGCCCTACCGCGACCACGTGCGCCACACGGGGTTCGAGACGCTCGCGGCGGCCGGCGACCGCGGGACCGTGGAGTCGACGCTCGTCTGGGAGACCAACGAGACGCCCCTGCTCGACGAGCGCCGGGTGGTGCGGATCGCGGCGATGGAGAAGGGGCAGTACTTCCTCGATATCACCTTCACGCTGACGGCCGCCCACGGCGACGTCCACTTCGTCAGCGACGCGGTCCACTACGCCTGGCCCTACCTGCGGATAAACGACCGGTTCAACGGCGCGCACGGCGGGACGATCACCAGCGACCGCGGGGCGACCGGGCAGAAGGCGACCAACATGAAGGTCGCCCGGTGGATCGACTACGCCAACACCGTCGACGGCGTGACCGAGGGCGTGGCGGTCTTCCAGTACCCCGACGGCGCCGACCACCGCTGGCTGACGCGGGAGTACGGGACCTTCGGCCCCCGCCGCCCCGACGAGCGCAGCGGCAAGAAGTTCACCCTCAAGAAGGGCGCGACGCTGACCCAGCGGGTGGGGGTCTTCGTGCACGCCGGCTCGGCGAAGACCGGCCGGGTTGCCGAGCGGTACGCGGCATACGTGGCCGATGCCCCCGCGCCCGCGTCCGAAAAGACCGCCGCGAGCACCGCCGCGCCCGACCCGCCCGCGGACCGCTTCGCCGCCGCCAAAACGTGCGGGTTCGGCGAAAGCCGCAAGCCCCTGTCGGCGGTCCGGGACTACATCCGCGCCGCCGCCGAAGCCGACTACCCGGCGATCGAGAAGCGGCTCCTGGCGATCCTCGCCGCCAAAGACGCGACGTACCGGGGGAAACTCTTCGCCTGCCGGATGCTGGCCCGGGTCGGATCGGACGCGTCCGCCGACCCGCTGGCGAAACTCCTCGACGACGAGACACTCGCCCACGCCGCGCTGATCGCCCTGAAAGCCAACCCGTCGGCAGCGGCCGCCGCGGCCCTGCGCGGCGCGCTGGACGACGTGGAGGGCGGGAAGCTGGTGCAGGTCATAAGCGCGATCGCCCTCCGCCGCGACGAGAAGGCCGTCGCGCCGCTGGCGAAGCCGGCCGGGGAGGACACGCCCGCCGGCGCGGCCGCGATCCACGCCCTCGGCCGGATCGGCACCGCGGCGGCGGCCGACGCGCTCGCGCAGGCCTTTACCGCCGCCGGGGCGAAGCGGAAGGCGGCGGTCGCCGACGCGATCCTCGCCTGCGCCGAGCGGTTGCTGGCGGCCGGCGACACCGACCGCGCGAAGAAACTCTACGAGACGGTCCGGTCCGCCGACGACCTGCCCGTCGCGAGCGCCGCGGCGGCCCGGGGGCTGGCCCTCTGCTCGCCTGAATTCGCGAAGGAATTCGTGGTCGCCGCCCTGGAAGGCGACGACCCGGCCCGCCGGGCGGAGGCGATACGCATGGTCCCGCGGCTCAGGGACGCGGCGGTCACCGCGGTCACCGCCGTCCTGCCCGACCTGGCGCCGGCCGCGGCGGCCGCCGTCATCGGGGCACTGGAGTCCGGCGGCTGCCGGGAGGCCCTGCCGGCGGTCACGAAAGCCGCCGGGAGCGACGAACCGGCGGTGGCATGCGCGGCCCTCGCGGCCCTGGGGACCCTCGGGGACGCCGGCGCCGTGGACACGCTGGTCGCCGCCCTCGGCGACGAGAAGACCCGCGACGCGGCCGCCGGCGCACTGGCGAAGCTCAAGGGGGAGGGCGTGACCGAAAAAATCGCCGCGGCGATCGGCGCGGCCGAAACGTCCATCAAGCCCGCCCTCGTGGCGGCCGCCGGCTCGCGCGGAGACCCGGGGCTGGCCCCCGCCCTCCTGGCGGCGGCCGCCGACGCGGCGGTCGCCCGGGCGGCACTGCGGGCCCTGCGGGAGTGCGGCACGGCCGCGCAGCTCCCGGAACTGGTCGCGCTGCTCGCGACGGACCTGGACGACGCCGCGCGGAAAGCGGCCGAGCGGGCGGCGGTGATCATCGCCGAGCGGACGCGCGAACCCGGCGCGCGGTCGGCGCCCTTCCTGGCGGCCCTGCCGGAGACGGCGGGCGCGGCCCGCGCGTCGGTGGTGCGGGTACTCGGGAAGCTCGGGGAGAAACCGGCGGCGGAGAAGGTCGCCGTCCTCCGCGACAGCGACGACGCGGCCGTCCGCGACGCCGCCATCCGGGCCCTGGCCGGCTGGCCGGGCCCCGGGCCGGCCGAGACGCTCCTGGCGATCGCCCGGGAGGCGAAGGAACTGAAGTACAACGTCGTCGCCCTGCGGGGCTACGCCCGGATGCTCGGGCAACTGGACGGCGCCGGTCCCGAACAGTACGCCGCGGGCAAGAAGGCGGCCCGGCGTGACGAGGAAAAACAGCTCTTCACGGAGACGCAGGTGTCCGGCCTGGAGGTCACGTCGTCCGGGACCTGCACGATCGTCAAGAATGGCCTGCTAAAAGGCGCAACGTGGGCGAGCGACCGGGAGTATACCTTTACCGACATCCCCGCCGCGCTGCGGGGCGCGACCTACATCGTCACGACGATGGACGACAAGGACGCCGGCGGCGACGCTTTCCTGTCCTTCCGCATCTCCGCGCCGGCGACCGTCTACGTCGGCTACGACGGGCGGTCGGGCCCGCCCGGCTGGATGAAGGACTGGAAGGCGACCGGCGAGGCGATCGCAACCGACGCCAACGGCCTGAAGCTGAAGGTCTACGCACAGCGGTTCGACGCCGGCACGGTGACCCTCGGCGGCTGCGCGGCCGCGGCCATGTACACCGTCGCGATCAAGTAAAAAAGGGGTCAAGTAAAAAAGGGGTCAGAACTATTTTATCTTAATACAATAAAAGAATTTACAATCGTCGAGAAAAAGGGGTCGAGAAAAAGGGGTCAGGTACCTTTTTCTATCCCTGCCCGACTCGTGCGTTTTTAGGAAAAGGGGTCAGGTACCTTTTTCTATCCCTGCCCGACTCGTGCGTTTTTATACAA
>CAZLBC010000150.1:0-7808 GCA_964557575.1 uncultured Planctomycetaceae bacterium | reverse complement strand
ATGGTCAAAAAGGCTGTAGCATGAGCAAAATCCAACCGAATTTTGCGCCAATACGCCTGAACAGACCGATAATAACCTTAAGCTACGCTTTTATAAGAAGATATGACGCCGGTTGGACCCGGGGCCCAGTAACGGCCGCTGCGGCCCTCCAGCTTTTCACCCTTGGTATAATCCGGATGAACCCTCTTCTTGCGTTTTGCAACGGCCGGCTGCATGGCCGGCACCAGCAGCATCTGGATCAACGCTATTCTTGCTGTGTGCATGCATCTTCATCATTCCGTTCTCTCATCTCTCATGGCGCCCGCTTCTATTCGTAAGAATCAACCTGTTCCTTCTCGTAAACCCGTGTCATTGCGAGCGGCTACTGTGCGCCGTCCTCCTGTTCCTGATCGAGAAGCGCTGTGGCTTCCGCAACCAGGCGGCGCCGGTCTTCGCGTGCCAGCGCCGCTTTGAGTTGTCTCTTCTCGCCTCTGTTGAGGTGAAGGGGATCCTCCGCGTCTTTGCCGGTCAGCGCCTTCAGGAGGTCCGCGTTCGTCCAGTCATCGCTGCGCTGTGTCGCCAGCGGCACGCGCCCGGACCTGGCCTGAATGTTTCCCATCGGATTGCGCCCCCACGCGTAGCGGTAGTGTACCGGATCGGGCACCAGGGGGCTCTTGAGGACCACGATCGTATTGTCATACTGCACACGGCGGCCTTTTTTCCCAGTGATCTTGTGCGAGACTTCAGCCGGCTGAAACCTC
Source organism: uncultured Planctomycetaceae bacterium (assembly GCA_964557575.1). Lineage (GTDB taxonomy): Bacteria > Planctomycetota > Phycisphaerae > SM23-33 > SM23-33 > CAZLBC01. The sequence continues at coordinate 7,068 of CAZLBC010000150.1, read as the reverse complement.
TTGTCTTCGCCGGCGATGGCGAACCCGGCCAGGGGCGCACCGTCACCCGTGGCAGCGACCCCTTTGCCGTCAAACGTCAGATGGATGGCGCCGTCCTCTACGTTCATCTCCGTGATCATCGGCGGCAGCCAGGTGAATGTGCCTTCCATGCCATACTGTGTCGCCAGTGCCCATCGCGCGATGCGTTCCCCGGCGGGGACCTTCACGCGCGGATGATAGGACGTATGACGCAGGTCATAGGTGCTGGCAAACCCGATGTTCTTGTCGCCGGCCGTGTAGAAGTCCAGGAAGGTCCGGTACTGCGCCTCGCGAATCCGCGCGCCGATGTCGGTCAGGTGGGGCAGGAAATTGTTCAGATCCTGCACCTTCCCCGCGGTGCACTGGCCCAGGATGCCGAACGGCATGTTCGGATCGTTGAACGCCTCGCGCCAGCCGCGGATCATCTCGGGAAACACGGCGCGGTACATTTTCGCGCCCCACACGCCGCTGAAGCAGTTGTTGTAGCCCTGGTGGAAGATGGCGCCCTTTACGGCCAGCCCGGCGATCGGCGCAATAACGCTGCCGTAGCAGTGACCGGGGGGACGATGGGAATGCAGGTACCGGTCCTTCACCGGCCCGGTGGGACGCTTCATGCCGGCGGGGATCTTCTTTCCCTTCTTCTTCATGTCGGCGATTCGGGATTCATACTTTTTGACCTGCTTGGCAAGCTCCGCCTTCGGATCGAACTCGGCGATTCTCCTGTCGCTTCTTGCCAGCAGTTCCTTGATGACCGGGACACTGCTCTTCCTGAGCCGGGCCTCCGGTGTCCAGGCCTCCACCGTGGTGCCGCCGCGCGAGGTGTTGATCATGCCGATCGGGACCTGCGTGACCATGTGAAGCCGGCGCGCCATCACGTAGCCGATGGCGGAGAACCCCCCCACGGTGTCCGGCGAGCAGACCTGCCAGTCCCCGTCGGTGGTATCTCTGCCGATCTTTTTGCCGAACTCTTCGGCGCGGGGAAAGTTCTTCCTGAGTTCCGGGCCGAAGATCTTGGGGACCGTCAGCAGACGGATGCGAGGAAGGTTCGCCGCAGCAACTTCCAGGTCCCCGTCATGCACCCCGGAGATCCTGAACTGCATGTTGCTTTGACCGCCGGCGATCCAGACGTCGCCGATCAGGATGTTCTCCAGCGTGACCGTGCCGTCCTTGTGCTCAATGGTCATGGTCGCGGGCTTTGAACCGGCTTCCATGGCGGGCAGGGTCACCTTCCAGCCGCGATCCTTGCCGGCGGTGGCACTCGCCGTCTCGCCGGCAAAGGTGACGGTGACCGTGTCGCCGGGCGCCGACCAGCCCCGGACATCGACGGGCTTGTCGCGCTGAATGACCATGTTGCTCTGGAAGAGGCTGTGGACGCGAAATCCTTCGCCGGCGGCGGGATCAACGAAGACGTCTGTTTTCGCCGTCTCGGCGGCATAGGCCGCCGAACCGAGAAATAGTGCAATAATGCCGACAAGTTGTAGTGATCGGGTTCGCAGGATCATGTTTTTTCCTTTACTGGAGAGTAAGGTACTTCGTGAATCTACAAGATAGCAGATCTGAACCACGTGTTTGAGAAAAAAAGCCGCGTTTTTGAGAAAGAAATGCCGTCTGATGAGAAATCGTTTTGAAAAAGTGCGCGCTATGGGTGAAAATTGGCGCCCTTGCCGGTCTTTGAGCCCGTCAACAGGCCGATAACAACCGTTACGTTGCACTGAGGCAAGAAGACATGTTGATCTTTCTATCATTGACCCGGCTGAATAAGCACCGTGGCGTGAAAGGGGCATGGCGGCAGTGACGAAACCGGAAGGTAAAGACCGCGCCGGCGCACCGGCCCTCTCCGGAATCGTTTACGCGATGGTCTTCGCCTCCGGCTTCGCCGGCCTCGTGTACCAGGTTCTGTGGATGAAGCAGCTCGGGTTGCTGTTCGGCAACACGGCACACGCCGCTGCGACGACGCTCGCCGCATTTTTCGCCGGACTCGCCGCGGGCAGCTACTTCTGGGGGAAACGTTCGAAGATCGCGGCGCGTCCTTTCCGTATGTACGCGTGGCTGGAGGCGGGGATAGCGGCAACGGCGCTGCTCTACTTCGCGGTCCTCGCCATCTTCTATTACATCTACCCGTTTGTGTATCAGAACGTTGCCTCCGGATTCCTGTTGTACGTGGTGAAATTCGCGCTGGCGATCCTGCTCATCTTCCCGCCCGCATTCTTCATGGGCGGTACCATACCGGTCATCGGCCAGTTTCTCATCCGGCGGCAGGACGTGTTCGGGACGAGGTCGGCATGGTTGTACGGAATCAACACGGCCGGCGCGGCGCTCGGTGCCTTTGTGCCCGCGTTCTTCCTGGTGCTCCTCCTGGGATACCGGCTGACCTGCGTGGTGGCCGTGGTCGTCACGGCTGCGCTGTCGGCGGTCGCCTTCTGCTTGTCACGCGCCGATGCGCCGCGGGAAGGCACGCCCGCGACCGATGTCACGCTTAAGCGCGCGAAGAAGAAGGATACGCGGAAGGAAGCGCGGGCACGTGCCCGCGCCGGCGGGAGAAAGTGGATCCTGCCGATCTGCTTCCTGTCGGGCTTCGGTGTTCTCGCGCTTGAAGTCGTCTGGACGCGCATCTTTGCCCAGGTACACGAGAACTCCGTCTACAGCTTCGCCGCGGTCCTCGTGGTCGTGCTGGTGTCGCTGGCGGTGGGCGCGGTCATCAGTTCACGGCTTGCGCGGCTCTCGTTTGCGCCGAAACAGGTCCTGACCGTCCTTATGATCGCCGGCGGCGCGTCGGTGGTTCTGAGCCCGTTTATCTTCATGTACGTGACCGACGACCTGACCATGATCTCGACGCGGGGATCGCTCGTCAGGTACGTGTTGACCGTGTTCCGGCAGGGCTTCGTTACCGTCGGATTGCCCGCGCTCGTTCTGGGCACCATTTTTCCCTACCTGATGAAGCTGGAGCAGCAGTTCGCGGTCCATCCGGGCGAGAGCCTCGGGCGGCTGGCTGCGGTCAATACCGTCGGCGCGATACTGGGTTCCCTCATGAGCGGATTCCTCTTCCTCGAGTTGTTCGGGATGTGGCGCACGATGCAGATGGTGGCCGCGGCCTACCTGGTCGCAGGACTCGTTCTCCCGACCTCGTGGGCGCGTCCGGGGCTGATCGCGAAGACCGTGGGCGCCGTCTTTCTGGTGTTGCTGCTGACCTTCCTGAGTCCCGTCGGCCTGCCGGTACACGGCACCAATCCCAACCGTCCGCCGGAACGCGTTCTGAACGTATGGGAAGCCGGCGACTGCACCGTCGCCGTTGTGGAAGACCGGCGCGGGAACAGGGCCATTACGTTCAACTCGAACTACCGGCTGGGCTCGACCGCGGCCGTGGGGCGAATGGGTTTGCAGGCGTGCATACCGCTGCTGATCTATCCACAGACCAGGAGTATCTTCTTCCTCGGACTGGGAACGGGAACCACGGCGAGCGCCGCGCTCCTGCCGGAGTTCGAGAACGTCGAACGCATTGTCGTGTGCGAACTCGTCCCCGAAGTGGTCACCGCCGCGCGGGAATACATGACGGATATTCCCGGAATGGATTTTATGCGCGGACCGTTCACCGACCCGCGATCGCGGATACTCATCGAGGACGGCCGCCACTACCTGATGGCTGCCGACGACACCTTCGACATGATCAACGCGGACCTGTTCCTGCCCTACCGATCGGGAGCCGGGAGTCTCTACAGCCGGGAGCACTTCGCGGCCGCGATGCGGCGGCTTGAGCGGGGAGGCGTTTTCGTCCAGTGGCTGCCCCTGTACCAGATCACACAGAACGAATTCGGCATCATCGCCCGGACGATGCTGGACGTCTTCCCGCGGGTGACGATGTGGCGGACCACCTTCCAGCCCGGGTCCGAAGTGGCCGCGCTGATCGGTCATCGCGACGACACGCCCATACCGCCCTGCGATGTAGAGACGACCGTCGACAGGAAGGCATTGGTCGCCGGCAAGACCTGCGAAGATCTGCGGCGCCTCAATCTGCCGTGCAATGCGCACACCGTACCATTCTACTATTGCGGAAACCTGACGGCAGCGGGAGATCTCTTCAGCAACTACCCGATGAACACGGACGACAGGCCCTTGATCGAATACCTGTCTCCGCGGACGCTTCGAGCCGGCATCGACGGCGACCATCCCCTCTTCATCGGCAAGAGATTCGCGGATCTCATCGATGAACTCCTCACCCGCTGTCCGCCCGAGACCGACCCGATGCTCGCCGATCGCCCGCCCGCCGACCGGCGTCTTCCGCTCGCCGGTGCGGCGTTCTATCGCGCGTGGGTATCCGACGCGACGGGTGAACGCCGGGCGTGCGAGAAGGCATGGCGCGCTTTCGTTTCGCATTGGACAGACCGTTCGGGACAGTGACCACCGGCACCGGTTCCGGCAGACCCCCCGGCGCGGTACGTCCTCAGGTGACCCGGCACGCCGGTGGTGAGGGGCCCGGAACCCGGTGCTGTTATGTGTGAAAACCCGCATCTTCCGGCATGGTAACCCTTGAATAGACGCCTCCCTCAGAAGTATTCATCTCCAAGAATGGGCACGAATATTCAACGGATATAAAAGACTTGTTTTGGAAAATGTACTCAGGATTGAGGAGGCTTCGATTTCTGAGGGATGCGTCTTGAATAGGCCGACAACAAACCTTAACTCAAACTGACCGATTCGGCCTCACCTATGATATTGCTACTGTATATGCAGCGCCGAAAAGCAGGGACGGTCCCTGAAGGGACAGTCCCTGTTTTTCGGCTTACCTCTTTATTCATCTGCAGTTGCAATCTCCTATCGGTCAGTTTGAGTTACGTTAATCTGACATAGGAAGGTATAGTGATGTGCCTGTCAGCGAGCCGGTCAATACCTGAAATAAAATCTCTCGGGGTCGTTGGACTGCACCATCTCCCGCTTGAGCCTGGCCCTGAATTCACTGACCTGTTTCCGGTACCTTTTGTCATCGATCAGGTTGTTCCAGCAGCCCGGATCCTCTGACAGGTCGTACAATTCTTCGACCGGCCGGTTTTTCAGAAATGCCATCCGTTCCGCCAGCCTTTGATCTTCATCGATACCGGACTCTACAAGCTCGCTCCATAGTATGGGCATAACTTTTTTTCCCTCAGACCGTTGTACATATGAATTCCAGATATAGCAAAACTCCTTGTTGATAATGGACCGCTGGGGATAAAAGTGTTCTTCTTTGTAATTGAACCAGTAGTCGAAGGTCGTCAGGGCGTACGTTCTGTCCGTCTTCTGTTTTTTGCCGGTGATGACATCATAAATCGAACGGCCTTCCAGGCCCTTGACGGCGGGTAACCCGCACGCCTCCAGAACGGTGGGCATGAAATCGATCGCGCAGACTATTGAATCGGTATCGATAGTACCGGCTTTTATTTTTCCCGGCAGTCTCATGATGATCGGCGTGCGGGTACCATGCTGATAGAGCGTGTTTTTCGCCGCGGGAACACCCATGCCATGATCGGACAGGAATATCACCAGCGTATTGTCCGCCCGGCCGCTGTCTTCCAGGGCTTGCAATATACTGCCGACGCACGCATCCCCCCGGTGGAGCGACTCGTAATAGGGCACCAGATTCTCGCGCACGCCGGGCAGATCGGGCAGGCATTCAGGCACCTGAACATCTTTGCTTGTGTATGTCCGTTCCGGATCAGGGTACGCATGCGAGGGGTTGAATTCGGCCAGCACCTCTTCTTCGTCTTTGGTATCCGGCCAGGGATGATGAGGATCGATAGGGTTGGCATAGAGGAAAAAGGGTTTGCCGGCTTCTTGTGACCCGGCGATAAACGCCCTGGTACGCTCGTAAAAAGAATGCGGATTCCGGTCGTGAAACCCGGAGCCATACGGCCACTCACCGTAGCGCACGTCCCAGGTATTCTGATGTGCCGTACGCCTGTTTTTAAGGATGGCCCCGGTCCGATAGCCGCGATCATGGAGGTACGTTGAAAGCGAAGGCGTTTTTACCAGCGGTTCCTCCCACACCCCGACCGGTTGCGTGCCGTGCCCCATCATGCCGTTGCAGTGGGGATAGCGCCCGGTAAGCATGGCCGCCCTCGACGGCCCGCACATGGGCACCATGATGTATCCGTGTGTAAACATGACCCCCTGTGACGCCAGGGTATCGATGTGAGGCGTGATACCGGGCACGGTGCAGCCTTCGACACCGGCAGTCCCGAACCCCATGTCATCAAGCGTAATAAGCAGAACATTCAGGGGCCTCTGTCCGTCAGGGTTACCGCACGAAGACAGTACAAGGCTCCCGATAATAAGCAATAACATCCACGTTCGTCGCAACACGGCATCTCTCCTTGTTATACAGTCAAGAGGGTAATCTACTTCCTCCCGGCCCCTGCCGGAGGATCGGGTGTCTTTTCAATAGAGGGTTTTATGCTCTTCAATTCGGGCGTCGGCTTACTGAGGCCCTCGTCCAGGAGTGTGCGGAATTTCTCGGCTTCCTTCTTGCTTCACTTTTCCCATGCCGTGATCACCTTCCGTATCTCCGGATCGACCGTGAAGGCCGCGCCCCATAAGATTAAGAACAGGGGAACACACATGAAACGCCATAGTCTCGTCATGTTTTGCACACTGTGTACCCCGGCCCTGCGGGTGTTCGCCGGCAGGGGGTTTTTCCTGTCATTCCGACAACTCTTTCCTATTTCGCCTTGTGCAACTCCATCATGGCATCGGAAAAGGCCTTGCCGATCTTGCCGTAGGTGTACGCCGAGCCCATGTAGTGATAGGCGGCGTTTGATTTGCCCGTCCGCATGATCTTCAGCTCTGTCGGGGTCAACACCTCGGGCGCCATCGACTTTGCTTCTTTTCGGATGGCTCTCGAAAGGGCCCTGCCGCCGAGCTTCGGCTTCTCGGCCTTGAGCTTCTTTTTTGCCGCCTCGTTTACCTTTTCCTGGACCCTCTTCAATTCCATGTCCCAGTAATGCTCGGTCCGAACAGCCGCGACATTCCCTTTGAACTCGGGCATGGATGCCGGTGCCGCCTGCGCCTGCCGAAAACGGT
>CAZLBC010000149.1:0-7809 GCA_964557575.1 uncultured Planctomycetaceae bacterium | reverse complement strand
TCTCGCACACGGGCAAACACGTGGCGTCGTGTCGTCATGTGTCTGCCAACGGTTCCCCCATCATACTGCCGGAGGAGAGACTCGAACTCTCACGAGGGGTTTCCCTCACGGGATTTTGAATCCCGCGCGTCTGCCGATTCCGCCACTCCGGCCGCTTTCACACTTGTATCGTATAGCGATTGAAACGCATTGCAAGACAACTGCCCGACATCTTCCACGACGGGCGAGCCCGCATTTCATAACGCACGCTACAAAAGAAACCGTCTACAGGTCGAGCGGGGAGACGTAATCGCCCTTCTCGGCCCGGAGCGCTTCGAGCCGCTCCCGCTGGGCCGCCATCTGGTCGACCATTGCCTGCGGCTTGTCGTCGACGGTGTCGTAGATCTCCGCCATCCGGTCGAGCTTGGCGAGCCACTCGGGGATGCGGATGGTGAACTGTTCGACGTAGTCGTCCTCGGTGTATTCCTTGTCGAGCGTCTCGCGGAACAGTTGCCGGAGATCCTCGTAGCGGGGGATAATCCCGGTGGGGGCCGTGATGCCCGCGGCGTCGTCGTTGGCCCGCAATTCCATCCACTTGATCCACACCGACTTGTCCCGCATGCCGTTGAGGTACTTCCCGTCCGCGTTCTTCAGGAAGTAATTCGTGCCGAAGATCAGGGGGCGCGGAACGTCGCGGGCGAACTCGAGGTTGTTCTTGAGGTACTTGCCCACCGACATGGAGAGGAAGTCCATGTTGCTCATGACGTTCCACTTCCGGACCCCCTCCTGCCCGATCGTGGCGGCGGTGGTCTCGGACTCCAGCATCGCGCCCATCGTGCAGATGCCGTGCTCCCAGCCGAAGGCCTCGCGGACCGGCACGGAGGTGTCGCTGTCGCGGCCGCCGTAGATCAGCCCGCTGACGGCGTGCCCGTCGGGCCGGTCCCAGTCCGGGTCCTTGTTGGCCAGGTCGTCGATCCTGATCGTGTAGCGGGCGTTCCGGTGGCTGGGCGTGGTCTCCGCGCCGTCGGGGCCCATCATGCCCTCGTGCCACTGGCCGCAATAGTTTTCACCCTCCGACGGTATGTCCTCGCCCATCCCCAGCCAGTAGGGCGTGCCGTCCTTGACCAGGACGTTGCCGAAGATCACCTCGCCGGGCTTGTGGAGCACGTCCCAGATAACCGGGTCGTCCTGCGAATTGACGTCCCGGATGATCCCGAAGATGCCGCTTTCGACGTTCACGGCCCTGAACGCGCCGTCGATGACGCGGAAATAGGCCAGGTCGTCGCCGACCACGTTCTCGCCCGGGATCATGGCGGTGGAGGTCTTGCCGCACGCGCTGGGAAACGCGCCGCAGAAATAGGTCTTTCTGCCGCCGGGGCCGTTGGACCGCATGATGAACATGTGCTCGGCCAGCCAGCCCTCGCGGTCGGCCTTGCGGATCGCGAGGCGGAGCGAGAGCTTCTTGAGCCCCACCGTGTTGCCGGCGTACTGGGTATTGACCGAGTAGACGGTGTTGCGGGTGTGGTCCATGTACACCCGGTTCTTGTCGGGATGCATAGAGGTCATCCGCTCGTCGACTTCGCCGGTGGCGTGGCGGAATCTGAAGAACTCCACGTTCTTCGGCTGCCGCTTGAACTCCTCGTAGCCGTTGCGGTAGAGCAGGTCCTCGCTGTGCGCGACGTAGGCGGAATCAGTGATCTGCAGGCAGGGTATGGCGAATACCGAGCCGGTCGGGCCGAGGCAGAAGAACCGCACGTAGGCCGTCCGCCCCCGGTACGCCCCCTCCTGCAGCGCATTCATCTCGGCGAGCCCCTCCTCGCGGTCGACCTGGTTGAGCTTGGGGTCGAGTTCTTCGTCGGCGGGAACCAGGTACTTGGTGACTTCCTTTTTCCGCGCCTGGTCGTAGTAGCCGTCGAAGTGGGCGGTATGGCCTTCTATGGCGAGCGGCTTTTCCTCGCCGTTGTCGATCGCCTGCTGCCTGATCCACGCGATATCCTCGGCGGAATCGTCGCAGACCACCATGCGGTCCGGATCGCACAGTTCCGCCGCCTCGGCCACGAAGGCGAACACCTCGTCGTTTTCGATCGCCGCGAGCTTCGCGAAGCTCGTATCGTCCATTTTCGCCTTCAGTACGGTTTCGACCGTAGAGTCCATGCCATCTCCTCTGCTTGTCGGGGTGCACCGGGATTATGAAGTTGTCGCGTTCCCTGCGAACGCGCCCGCCTTTCTCGGAAAGGCGCATATATATCCGCCGCGGTAACCGGGCGGCGGTATATATAGGTGAAAATCCCCGTTTTGTCAAAGGCTTTGCGGACCGTTACAGCACGATTTCCTGCTTATCTTGATCAAACCGGGCCACTTTTCCCTCTTTCCAGCCCAGGACGGCCATCTGGAGGGCGGTCTGGGTGCGAAAGGCGAGGTCCATCGGGCTGTACAACGCGTCCCGTTGTATGGTGCCCCGCGCGCAGTCGAGGAGATTCTTCCAGTGGCGGACGTTGTCCTCGCCGCCCTCGATGGCGATGCGCCGGGGTTTCTTGGCTCCCTTCTTCCTGACGGGAAAGAACACGATCTCCTTGTTGTTCTTTTCGATGAACAGGGTGCCGTCCCATCCCCGGATATAGGGCATCCGCTGGCCGGCCCCGCGCTTTCCGGACGGCGTGTTGAAGTCGTTGCCCTGCGTCCCGTTGACCGAGATGGTCACCTTCTCGGGGTAATCGGCGAGGAGGCTGAAGGTGTCCGGCACCTCCCTGAGTTCGTAGTCGTAGCGGTGAATGCCGCCGGTGGCCACCACCCGTTCCGGGAAGCCCACGCCGAGTATGTCGACGATCTGCGTCATGCAGTGGGGATAGAGGTCCGTCACCGGCCCCCCGGCGTAATCCATGAACAGCCGCCAGCGGAACTGGCGATCGACGGTGTGCGGCACCGCCGGCCGGTCGCCGAGCCACCCCTTCCAGTCGAGGTCCGGGCCCGGCTTCGCCTTCGGGTCGTCGATCCGCATGCCCCGCTCGCCCCAGTCGCCGATCCGGAAAAACCCGGTCTCCGCGTAGAGGGGCTTGCCGATCAGGCCGTCGGCGACCAGTTTTTTCATCTGGTGCCATACGGGATCGCTCATCGCCTGCGAGCCGAGCTGGAAGGCGCAATCCGCGTCGGCGACGGCCCGCGCGAGCTGCTTGGTGACGACGAACTGGCTCCAGTGGCTCACCGGTTTCTCGCAGTAGACATGCTTGCCGGCCTTCACCGCGTCGACGGCCTGCCGGCCGTGGTTGTGATCGGGCGTGGCAATGCAGACGACGTCGACGCTCGCGTCGGCGAGAAGCTCACGGTGGTCCATGTAGCTCTTCGGTATCTTGCAGCGCTTCGCGGCCCGTTCCATCCGGGGGCGGTAGACGTCGCACGCGGCGACCGGGTCTACGGGCTCCTTCTGCTTATCGCGGAGGATCTGGACCATGCGCATGTGGGCCCCCGCCCGGCCCCCGCAGCCGATGTATCCGACGCCGAGGCGGTCGTTGGCGCCCCGGACCCGCCCGGCGGCGAAGTGTATCCCGGCGAATGAGGCCGCGCCGGCAACGGCGGTGTTCTTCATGAAGCGCCGGCGGCTGGTGCCGGCGTTAGTGTTTTCGGTATTCGCTGGTTGCATGATGAATCTCCTTTCGGGCCCGGCGGCGGGCCGCTCGTCGTGTTCGTGCGTGAAAGATCTCTCCCGCGGCCTTCCGCGCGGGTCGATTCGCCTGTAGCGGAAACCAGCTTCAGCCACCGCTGCCCGGCCTCGGCGACGGTCTCCCGGCCGGGGCGCCCGTCCCAGACCGCGACGCCGTAGACAAAGGACAGCGATGCGTCTTTTCGAACGGTTATGGGCTTGCGGTACAGATTCACGGTCGCCGCGAGATAGGCGAACGGCCGGCCCATCGTAAACCACAGCGCGGGGCGGGGGTTGCCGGGGTGGTCGAACAGCGCCACGGTCACGGACGTGCCGCCCGCCGGCCCGCTGCAGGCGGCCCAGTCGGACCCGGTGAGCTTCTCGTCGCCCCGGACCGTCTCGCCCTTCGCCGCGGGATCGGCGTACGTGAACGTGCATTTCCCGTCCATGGTCTTCACGAACCGCGCCCCCAGCCCGTAGTAGTGACTGCCGGAGAGCCGTATGGCGTCACCGCCCGCGGGCGGCGACAGGACGGTCCGCCAGGTCAGGAGCGTGCACCCCGGCAGGCCGCCGTGGAGTTGCAGGGTGCGCTGCTCGACGGCCATCGTCTTCTTTCCGGGCCCCTGCCAATCGATGCGGCCGTCGAGCGTCCACTCCTTCCCGGCGTCCGTCGTCCGGGAGCGAATCTCGCGCTGCTGCGGGACCTGTCTGCCGGATTTTTTCCGTTCCGGCCAGAACGTCACGCCGTCGACCGCGACGGCGAACATGAGGGCGTGGTGATGGATGTGGTCCGCGACGTTGTCCCGCAGCCAGCGGACGCCCGACGGCGACGGGAGGTGCCGGACGTAGGGCTTGCAGGCGATAAAATCCTTCCCGCCGTAGCGGTACTCCAGCAGGAGCCGGTCGCCTTCCTTGAAAACGACCCGGCCGTCCCTGTCGACGGCGGTCATCTTTTCGGCCCCGGGGGCCGGCGGTGCCGCGAGGAGAGCAAGGATCAGTGCAATCAGGAGATACGCCGGGACTGCCGCACGCGGCGAAAACAGTCCCCGGCACGATTCGTCATGTCCGGTATCGCGTCGCATGGTGTGATGGTACCGCCCCCCCATCCCCCGTTGCGTGCGATATTTTTTATTGAAATATATTACACCCTCTACCCACATACACGCGAGAGGATTCGAACCCTAACCGGCATAATCAGGTTGTGGGTCGTGAAGAACGGAGCGATTCCCTTCTGCGCCGTATCCATGCCGATTCGCCGGCCTTTGCCCGCAGGAAATCGAAGTAGCTGTTAAATTCGTCCCGCCGCGATTCGAACTCACTGCGCAGTCGACGCTGCGACTCTCGCTTCATTTCCACGCAATTAAAGGTCTTTTTCTTCACCGCCAACCTCCAGTGGGCTGCGAATGTCCAGGGATTTGTAGCCATGCATGATGTTGAGTGCGTTGAACATCCGTATGCGCCGATAATTCACGATGTATTACAAGTGCGGCCCGCGTATCCGCTTTCGGCCCGTTGAAAATACCCGCCACATACACGCGAGAGGATTCGAACCCCTAACCCTCGGTTCCGAAGACCGATGCTCTATCCAGTTGAGCTACGCGTGCGCCGTATCATCATCATATCCCATCGGTCCGTCTTTGCAAGACCGGCGCGCGGGCTGCGGCCCTCCCCGACATCGACATATTCCTCCTCTTTTATTTTTGTTTGGTTTCTGTTCGGCCGATGCGTATAATAGCCGCCGGAGACGAACGTGCAAAGCCGTAACACAGGAAAAAACCAACCAGCCCCGGACGACACGCGGGGCTTTCCCTCGCCCGCCGAGGACTACACCGACCGCGGGCTCGATCTCAACGAGCACCTCGTGCCCCACCCCGCCGCGACCTTCTTCATGCGGGCCGCCGGCGACGCGACCGACGGCGACATCCGCGACGGGGACCTCCTCGTCGTGGACCGCTCCCTCGAGGCCGGGCGCGGGGACCTGGTCGTCGCGGCCGCCGGAGGCGATCTCGTCGTCACCCGCCTGGATATCGCGCAGGCGAACACCCCCGATGAAACGGCGGTGTGGGGCGTCTGCACCCACCTGATCAGGCAGTTGGGGCGCGGCGGCCGGGAGGCGGGTACGTGATCGGCCTGGTCGACTGCAACAACTTCTACGTCTCCTGCGAGCGGGTGTTCGACCCCTCCCTGGCCGGCCGGCCGGTGGTGGTGCTGTCCAACAACGACGGCTGCGCCGTGGCCCGGTCGCCGGAGGCCAAGGCCCTGGGGATCGCGATGGGCGAGCCGTGGTTCAAGGCGGAAAAGCGGTTTAAGCCGGGGACGGTCGTCGTGCGGTCGTCGAACTACACGCTCTACGCCGACATGTCCCGCCGGGTGATGGAAACCCTGCGGCGGTTCGCGCCGCGGATCGACGTCTACTCGATAGACGAGGCCTTTCTCGACCTCTCGACCCTCGCCGAAGACCGGCCCGAACAGTACGGCCGCGCCGTCCGGGGGGCCGTGCTGAAGGAGACGGGGATACCGGTGTCGATCGGCATCGGGCCGACCATGACGCTCGCCAAGGTCGCCGGTTTCCTCGCCAAGAAGCGGCCCGCATACCGGGGGGCGGCGGCGCTGGCCGGCGGACGCGAAACCAACGCCGCTCTGGCCGACATGCCGACCGGGGAGATCTGGGGGATCGGGCGGCAGTTGGCGAAGCGGCTGGCCCGCCGGGGCATCGCGACCGCCCTGGACCTGAAGAACGCCGACACCGCCTGGGCCCGGAAGGCGCTGTCGGTGACGGGCATGCGGACCGTCCTGGAACTGCGGGGGTTCCCCTGTGTCCGGTTGGAGACGCCCCCGCCCTCGCGGCGGCACATCGTCCGGTCCCGCTCGTTCGGGCGCCCGGTCGCCGCGGTCGGGGAGATGCGGGAGGCGATCGCGACGCACGCCGCGCGGGCCGCCGAGAAGCTGCGAACCATGGACCTGGCCGCGGGGACGGTGTCGGTCTTCATCGAGACCGACCGGTTTCGACCCGCCCGCCGGCGGTACGCCAACGCGGCGTCCCGGCGACTGGGGCGGGCCGCCGACGAGACCCCGGTCTTCATCGAGGCCGCCCTCGGGCTGCTGGGGCGCATCTTCCGGGAGGGGTTCCGGTACAAGAAGGCGGGCGTGGTCCTCGCGGATCTCCAGCCCCGCTCGGCGGCGGGCCTGCCCCTCTTCGAGGCGTGTGAGGACCGCCGGGCCGGGCGGCTGATGGACGCGGTCGACCGCATAAACCGCGCGATGGGCCGGGACACCGTCAGGTTCGCGGCCGCGGGATTCGGCCGGGCGTGGGACATGCGGCGCCGGGCGCGGTCGCCGCGGTACACCACCCGCTGGGACGAGCTGCCGGTGGTCGGCGTCGCCGGCCCTACACGAACGGGAGAGTGCCTCGCCGGCGGAGGTACAATTCATCGATAGAGCAGGTCGCCGGGAGGGAGAGGAGGTAGACGACGGCCTCCGCGACGGCCGCGGGTTGAATGAGGCGGTCCCGGTCGGTGTCGGGCCGCATACCGGTGTCGGTTCCCCCGGGATAGACGACGTGGGCCCGCACGCCGTCCGCGGCGGTCTCGCGGGCAATCGTCTTCGAGAAGCCGAGGAGGGCGTGCTTGGAGGCCGAGTAGGGCCCCTCGAGCCTTCCCGGCCGGAAGGCGTAGGCCGAGGCGATGTTGACGATCCACGAGCGGTCGCCGGCCCGCAGGAGCGGGAGGACCTCGCGGGTCAGGATGAAGGCCCCGCGGGCGTTGACGGCCATGATCTCGTCCCAGTCGGCGGTGGCGGTCTCGGCGAGGAGGGCCTTCCGGACGATCGCGGCGTTGTTGACGAGTATGTCGAGGCGGCCGAAGCGGGACTGCACGTCGGCCGCGAGCCGCCGGATCTCATCCTCGCGGGAGATGTCCGCGGGCAGCGTTTCGGCCGTCCCCCCACTGCCCCGTATCTCGTCCCGGGCCGCTTCAAGTTCGGTGGGGGTCCGCGAGACGAGGGCGACCGTCGCGCCCTCGCCGGCCAGGGCGACGGCGATGGCCCGCCCGATCCCCCTGCCCGCTCCCGTCACGAGGGCCGCCTTCCCGGAGAGTGTGTTGTTCTCGACCATGACGGCGCAAGTATACCGGAAGAAAAAGGGGTCAGGTACCTTTTTCTCCCGGTATGGTTTGTCGGCACCGTCACGGTGCGGA
>CAZLBC010000148.1:0-7860 GCA_964557575.1 uncultured Planctomycetaceae bacterium | reverse complement strand
CCGGCTGATCATCGATGCGAAGACCTTCGCTTTGTTGTCCCAGGGTTTCTGCCGGGTGTACTCCTCGATCTGCGGCACGACAAACTTCGCGTGCGGAATCGTGTAGGGCACGTACAGGAAGAAGGATTTGTCCTTCGCCGCGTCGATGAAGGCCAGGGCGTTCTTGGTGATCTCGTCGTGGGAGTAGTTGGTCTTCTTTTTCCTGTTTTCCGGGTACCGGACCGGCTCGAGGCGGTCGGCTTTCGTCTTCGCTCCCGCCAGGCCGCCGGGATCGTAGCGGTAGAGCTGCGCGGGGTAGTACTCGTGGTTGTAGGTCTGGTTCGGCTCGCCGAAGTAGAAGTCCCAGCCGTGCTTGTAGACCGCGCCGCTGCCGTCCTTGTTTTGGTGCTCCTTGACGCACCCGGTGAACGCGTCGCCCAGCGACCATTTCCCGGTCATGCCCGTCGTGTACCCGGCCGCCTTCAGGACCGTCGCGATCGTCGTGTCATCCTCGTGGATCGGTGGATGCTTTCCGCCGCCGCCGTTGACCCTGACCCGCGAGTGGCCGGTGTGCAGCCCGGTCATCAGGCTGACCCGGGACGGGAGGCACAGCGAGCAGCCCGCGTAGAACCGGGTGAATCGCAGCCCGCCGGCGGCCAAGCGGTCGAGGGCGGGCGTCCGGATGTGTTTCTGGCCGTAGCAGCCGAGGTTTCCGTAGCCGAGGTCGTCGGCCACGATGAGGATGATGTTCGGGCGGCGGTTCCCGGCGGCCGCGATGATCGCCCGCCGGCCGGTGACCGCCGTTACCCCGGCGCCGATCAGTTGTAAGAATGCGCGTCGATTTGAGCGTGTGGTCATGGCGGCTCCTGTCGGCGAAGGTTCACAATCGTCATGCGCGGGTGTTCGCCTTCATGTATCAACACAACAACATCCGCATGGGATGCAGCGTACGGTCGAACGGGTTGAAGACGAGGCCGAGAATCTCGAGCGTCACCACGCCCAGCAGGGCCTCGTCACCTTCCTCGCCCAGGACCACCGGGGTATGGGCCTCGCCCTGCGGCAGCGTCACCAGCGCCTCCGATACCGACCGTTCAACGGTGGTGCCGTCGGCGAGGGTAAAGGTGATTTCCCGTTTCGGTGCCAGGCCGATCGCCTTCCACGTGTGTTCCGGCAGCAGCGAATACGTCGCACCGCTGTCTATCAGGAATCTCACGCGCTTTTCTTTCCCCGCCGGGCCTTTTACCCGGCCCGCGATATAGGTTATACCCATACGTAGATTCTCCTTTACGTTTGCTGTCGTCCCGCCCGGCGGGGGCGCTACCACGCGCTGTCCCCGCACGCGAGCAGCATACATCATTATACGCGTTGTTTCGTGTAATGCTACACATCGCCGCGGGCCAACCGACGTCGCTCGCCGGGTTTACAGCACGGCGGGGCGGGGGTACAATCCGGTATCGGCTGCCTGTCTGTCAATCTGAAACCGCGCGAGGCATTATTCTCGAAGGAGTCCGTCATGAAGCGTTTCCTTTCGCCCGTTGTGTTACTCGGTCTTATCGCGTCCGCCGCCGGCGCGGCGCCCGGCGCCGCCGCTCTCCTGAAAGACGCCGGCTGCAGCGGCGGCATCGTGGTCCACCTCGGCTGCGGCGACGGCACGCTGACCGCCGCGCTCCGCGCCGGCGATGCCTTCCTGGTCCATGGCCTGGACGACGACCCCGCGAACGTGAACAAGGCCCGGGCGCTGCTCGGGGAGAAGGGCCTGTACGGCCCGGTCTCGGTCGACCTGCTGCGGGGCGGGCGGCTGCCCTACATCGACAACCTGGTCAACCTGGTCGTCGTCGACGACGCCTGCGGGGTTGCCGACGCGGAGATCACGCGGGTCCTCGCGCCCGGCGGCGTCGCCTGGCGCGACGGGAAGACGCGCAGAAAGCCCCGCCCGGCGGCGATCGACGCGTGGACCCACTACCTCTACGACGCGACCAACAATGCGGTTTCCCGCGACACGGTCGTGGCCCCACCGCGGCGGATGCAGTGGTGCGGCGGGCCGCGCTACGCCCGGCACCATGACCATATGTCGAGCCTCACCGCCGCGGTCGCCACCGGCGATCGCGTCTTTTACATCATCGACGAGGCCCCGCGGGTCTCTATCCTCACCCCGCCGGAGTGGCGGCTGGTGGCACGGGACGCCTTCAACGGCACGATCCTGTGGAAGCGGGAGATCCCCGCGTGGCACACGCACCTGCACCGGCTCAAGAGCGGCCCGTCGGACCTGCCGCGGCGGCTGGTCGCCCGGGGAGACCGGGTCTACGCGACCCTCGGGATCGACGCCGCCGTCTCCGTCCTCGACGCGGCGACCGGCGATACGCTCGCGACCTTCGACGAAACGAAGGGAACGGCGGGTATGGTCCTGGCGGGCACCACGCTCCTGGTCCGCATCGGCGATACGGCGGTGCGGGCGGTGGACGCGGCGACCGGCGCGGCCCGGTGGATCGCGGAGATGCCGGTGGTGAAGCTCTCGCTCGCCGCGGACGCCGAGCGCGCGGTCTTCATGAGCGCCGACCGGATCGTGTGCCGGTCACTGGCGGACGGAAAGTCCCTCTGGCGGTCGGCACCGGTCCCGCGGCCGAAGAGTTACACCACCCGCTCGGGTCCCACGCTGGTCCTCTACGAGGACCTGGTCCTCCTGGCGAGCAGCGAGCTGGCCAACACGCAGAACCGCACGTGGAAGACCGGGGTCGAGGACACGCTGACGGTTCTCTCGGCGGCCGACGGCAAAAAGCTCTGGACGGGGCCGCACCCGCTTTCCGGGTACGCCTCCGCCGAGGACCTGTTCGTGATCGACGGGGTGGTCTGGTGCGGGGAGACGACCAGCGGGCACGCGGTGGGGACCGTCACCGGCCGGACCGCGCGGACGGGGAAGATCGTCAGCGAGTTCGCCCCCGACGTCGAGACCTACTGGTTCCACCACCGCTGTCACCGGAGCAAGGCCACGGAGCGGTTCCTTTTGACCTCACGGACCGGCATCGAGTTCGTCGACGTCAAGAACGAGCACTGGGACATCAACCACTGGGTCCGCGGGGCCTGCCTCTACGGGGCGATGCCGGCCAACGGCCTGCTCTACGCCCCCCAGCATCCCTGCGCGTGTTTTCCCGAGGCCAAGCTCTACGGGTTCAGCGCCCTGGCGCCGGCGAAAGCGGGGGGGCGGCTGCCGGCTGATGCCGCCGGGGCGGATCGCCTCGTAAAGGGCCCGGCATACGAACCGAAGGCCGACGCGGCCGCCGGGTCCGGGGATGCGTGGCCGACCTACCGCCGCGACGCCGCCCGGAGCGGCCGGGCCGCCTGCGACGTGCCCGCCGCGCTGCGGACGGCGTGGGAGGCCGCTGTCGGCGGGAAGGTCAGCAGTCCGGTCATCGCGGGGGGGACGGTGTACGTCGCGGACGTCGACGAACACGCGGTCTGCGCCCTGGACGCGCAGACCGGCGCGGCCCGGTGGCGGTTCACGGCCGGGGGCCGGGTCGACAGCCCCCCGACCGTGTATCGCGGCCGGGTGATCTTCGGGTCCGCCGACGGGCGGGTCTACTGCCTGCGGGCGGCCGACGGCGCGCTTGCCTGGCGGTTCCGGGCCGCGCCGGTCGACGAACGGCACGCCTGGTTCGGGCAGGTCGAGTCGGTCTGGCCGGTCCACGGCAGCGTCCTGGTCGAGGACGGCGTCCTCTGGTTCGTGGCGGGGCGGTTGGCGTTCCTCGACGGCGGGATGCGGCTCTGCCGCCTGGATCCGCTGACCGGGAAGCTCCTTTCGGAGACCGTGATGGACCGCCGGGGGACCGCTGAGGGGAAGACCGTCCAGGACTACGCCCGGCAGCACAACATGCCGGTGAGCCTGCCGGACATCCTCTCGTCGGACGGAACACTGGTCTACATGCGGTCCCAGCCCTTCAAACCGGACGGCACGCGGCTGCCGATGGAGGCGCTTCCCTACGGGGGCAACCCCGAGCGGTACTCGATCCCCTGCACGCAGAATCCCGCGCACGCCCACCTGTTCAGCCCCACCGGCTTCCTCGACGACTCCTGGTGGCACCGCACCTACTGGGTGTACGGCAGCCGGTTTACCGGCGGCTGGGCGGGATACGCGAAGGCGGGGAAGGCGGCCCCGGCGGGCAAGATCCTGGTCTTCGACGAGCAGTACGTCTACGGGTATGGGCGGTTGCCGCGGTACTACCGCTGGACCACGACCCTGGAGCACCAGCTCTTCAGAACGACGAAATCCGAACCGGTATCAAAGAAGCTGTCCGGCGGGTCGGCGGCCGCCGCGGTGGTACGGTTCGAGAAGTCCGCCTGCATGAACATCGCCAAAACGCCCCTGACGGTGGAGGCCTGGATCAAGGCTGAAAAGCCGCGGGGTGTCGTACTGGCCCGCGGCGGCCTGCGGCACGGCTGCGCGCTGTACGTGGAGAAGGGCCGCCCGGCGTTCGCCGTGCGGATCGACGGCACGGTCCGGTCGGTGCGGGCGAAGAAACCGGTGACGGGACGCTGGGCCCACGTCGCCGGCGTCCTGACCAAGGACAAGAAGCTGCAGGTGTTCGTGGACGGCCGGCCGGCGGGGGAGGCCGACGCGCAGCGCTTCGTGGTCGCCGATCCCTCCGAGCCGATGGAGATCGGCGCCGACGAGGAATCGCAGGTCGGCGGTTACGGCGATTCCTGTCCGTTCACCGGCCTGGTCGACGAGGTCCGGCTGTACCGCCGGGCCCTGGGCGCCGACGCGATCGCGGCCCGGGCCGGGGATGCCGGTGGCGCCGTGAAAGACAGCGCCCTCGCCGCCCGGTACTCGTTCGACGGGGCCGACGCCCGCGACACGTCGGGAAACAACAACCACGGGAAGCCCGCGGGCGTCACGTTCGCCGACGGCAGATTCGGGAAGGCCGCGCGATTCGCCGGCGCGAAGGATGCCTCGGCCACGGTGGCCCCGGACGGACGCTGGACGCTGCAGACGCCGATGATGGTCCGGGCGATGGTCCTCGCCGGCGCGCGGCTCTTTATAGCCGGCCCGCCCGACCTCGTCGACGAGGAGAAGGCGAAGCGCAGCCGCGGCGACGCGGCGATGCAGGAGAAGCTCGCCGCGCAGAACGCCGCCTTCCGCGGCGAGAAAGGGGCGACCCTGTGGGCCGTCTCGGCGGACAGCGCCGAGCGGCTCGCGGAACTGAAGCTCGACAGCCCGCCGATCTTCGACGGCATGGCCGCCGCCGGCGGGCGCCTGTACCTCGTGACGATGGACGGCCGGGTGATCTGCCTGGCGGGGCGGTGAGGGAGAGGGCAGGTGCCTTTTTTCCGGTTCCGGTGGATTTTTTCCTCGATGAAAAAGGTGTCAGGTACCTTTTTTTCATCACCGTGAATCTTTATCTTCGATGAGAACAAGATTTGTATGGATCATATCTGTTGTGTAACAGAACAGGGTAAGGGGGGAAGCCGCGCGGCGGGTTTATGAATCCGGTCCGCTCTCTTGCGTGCTTCGTTTTCAATTGTGTCCCGTTACGGCCTGGCTTTCTCAAGCTTCGGGAATAGTTCGCCGGCGAGGTCGTCGCGGTTCACAACCAGGGGATCCTTCATGAGGTGCTTCGTTCCGGGGTTGCGATGGAGCCCCCAGGCATCTCTCCAGGCAAGAAAATAGACCGTGCCCGGCGCCGCCCTGATCGTGGTCTTCGCAAATGTTGAGTAGTCGTAGTTTCGCGGGGTATCGGGATCGAGTGAGTGGCCGGGAGGCCCGAATTCGCCGACAGCGAAGGCTTTGCCGGCGGAGGTCATCTCCCTGTAGTGTCTGGCAAGGTCCCCGGCATAGTTCCGGTAGTAATCGCGGGAATTGATGTCGACATACGGGCCTCCCGGGTAGCGCTTCATGGAGCCGTTGTAGACCCAGATGATATTGTGCAGGCCCCGGGGCCCGGTGAAATAGCCGAACATGTTCTCCCAGAACTGCCGGGCGACGTCTGCCGCCAGGCCTCCCCACCAAAACCACTTCCCGTGCCACTCGTGAAACGGGCGGTACAGGACCACGATACCCTCTTTCTGCAGATCATCTATGCCGTCCGCTATGCCGTTGAGCTGGTCCAGGTAAGCCTTGTCGTCCTCGACGTGTTCCGCCGCGCCCCCGGGGAACGCAACCGGGGCGTGGCGGCTGCGCGTTCCCTCGTCAGGCCGCGGCTGTTATGGCGTATAGCATCGGAACGGGGTGCCGGCCTTCCTCCTACCAGTCGTCCGTGCGGAACGGGGAGGCCGGCAGCCCCGCGGCGTTATACAGGTTGCACTCGCCGGGGTTCGTCCGGAAGCCGTACCGGACCGCCGCGGGCTTCGTGACCGCGTCGCACGAGACGATCACGGTCTTTTCGTCGGGGCCGATCCCGGCTTTCGCCCAGTGCCATTTCCTGTCCTGCCCGGCGATCGAAAAGCCCTTCAGTTCGCCATTCTCGACCTTCCTGACCGGGGCGAGGCCTTCTTTCTCGCCGACGATCAGCCCGCCGCCGGTGTGCGTGAAACTGATCCGGGCGGCGCCGTTCTCGACGGTCATCTTCTCGTAGAGGGGGCCGCTGCAGACCAGGTCCTTTCTGCCGTAGTCCTTTGCCAGGGCCCAGCGGGCCAGGCGGGCGCCGACGTCCTGCTTGTTCTTGGGGTGGATGTCGCGGGGGTTGCCGATGTCGATGGTGACCGCCATGCCGGTGTTTTCGATCTCCAGGCACTTCCGCTGGGCCTCGCGGAGCTTGGCCCACCCGTCGCCGCCGGCCGGGTCGTCGTTGCGCTGCCGGAAATTCGCGAGCTGGACGAAGTAGAAGGGGAAGGGGCCCTGGTTCCAGACCGTCCGCCAGCCGGTGATCAGGGCCTTTTTTTTGTAGAAGTAGGAGATCCCCTCGCCGCCGTTTGACTCGCCCTGGTACCAGATCGCGCCGCGGACGGCGTAGGGGACCAGGGGGGCGATCATGCCGTTGTAGAGCTTGGCCGGCTCCTGGTGGCTCGGTCCCAGGCTGGTCGGCCGCCGCGGCATGGCGGGGGGGTACTTCCCGTCGCCGACGGCCGCCTTCGCCCGCGGCAGCCACTGCGCGAGGCCGGCGAGGTACGCCGACCACGCCTTCCGGCCGGTTTCCGTGGTCGGCAGGCCGGCGTCGACCTTTTCACTTATGCTCTTGAGCGCGGGGACCGCCCTGAAGCCGACCGGCGGGGTCCACGGCTCGACGCGGGTCCCGCCCCAGTTCGAGCCGATCAGGCCGACGGGCACGTCGAGTTCCGTGTGCAGCTTCCTGCCGAAAAAGTACCCGACGGCGGTGAACGAACCGGCGGTCCGCGGCGAGCAGACCTGCCACGCCGCCTTCACGTCGTCCTGCGGGAACGGCTTGTTGATGTGGCCTATCTTCAGGTGCCGGATGGCGGGGTACTTCGCCGCGGCGACCTCCTGCCCGGCGTTCAGCGACCGGCCGAGGGTCCACTCCATGTTCGACTGGCCGGAGCAGATCCAGACCTCGCCGACGAGGACGTCGTTGATGTTTGTGCCGGCGATCGAGAGGACCTGTCCCTTCGCGTCCGCCTTCATGGGTTCCAGTTTCACCATCCACGTGCCGTCTGCGCCCGCCGCGGCCTCCTGTGTCTGCCCGGCGAATGCGACGGTCACCTTCTCGCCCGGGTTGGCCCACCCCCGGATCGGCACCGGCATGTCCCGCTGCAGGACCATGTGGTCGGTGAAGAAACCGGGGAGGCGGACCTCCGCGCCGACGGTGGCGAAAACGGCGAGCAGCAGTGCCGCGGTGATGATCGCGGTGCGAAAAACATGTCTCATGGCGGTTCTCCTTCTCGTTCGGTTCATGCGACGGGTTACTGTTTTTTCCGCGTGATGCCCAGCCCCGC
>CAZLBC010000147.1:0-8019 GCA_964557575.1 uncultured Planctomycetaceae bacterium | reverse complement strand
CCCAATGGAGCCGATCGGACTCGAACCGACGACATCCAGCTTGCAAAGCTGGCGCTCTCCCAACTGAGCTACGGCCCCGCGTGATTCAGTATTATACGGGCATCCCGGCGCGCCGGGATGAAATCGCCACCCGCGCGGCGTCGGACAAGATATACGTGCAGGGGAAACCTGTCAAGACAGCGCATCGCGGCAGCGGATGCGGAACGGCGGCGACACGGAACGGGCCAACAAGGCGGGTGTGGTCAAATACCCCGGCATGATATGTTCGAAATGCGCGGATGGTTCCATAGTTAAGTATCATGTCCCCGGAATTATTGGCTTGCCCGGGGGCGGGCGCGAAATTATGCTTGGACGCGTGAACGATTCGGCGAAACCGGACATCGCGATTATCGGCCCGGGGCGGGTGGGCATATCGGTGGGGACGGCCGCCCGGGCGGCCGGGTACCGCATACGCGCGGTGGCCGGCGGCACCGGCGAGGAAAAGGCCCGCGCGGCGGCCGCCCGACTCGATGCGCCGTACGTGAACATCGAGGCGGCTGCCGAGGGCTGCGCACTGCTGCTGCTCGCGGTGCCGGACGACGAGATCGCCGGGATCTGCGATGACCTCGCCGGATCCGGCGCGCTCGCCGGCAGGCCCGCGGTGAACCACTTCAGCGGGGCCCTGGGAAGCGATATACTGAAACCGGCGGCTGAAAAGGACTGCCCGGTCGCTTCGATGCACCCGCTGCAGTCCTTCCCCGACGGAGTGGTCACGGACGTGCGCGGCACGTGGTGGTTCATCGAGGGCGACGCGGGCGCGGCGGAAGCGGCCCGGCAACTGTGCGCCGACACGGGGGGACAGTCGCGAACGATCCACACGAGCGACAAGCCGCTGTACCACGCGGCGTCGGTGTTCTGCTCGAATTACCTGGTCGCGATGATCGACGCCGGCATCGAGCTGTACCGGGCCGCCGGGATCGCGGACGACGACGCGCGGGATGCGGTCGGCCCGCTCGTCCGGGCCGTTGTGGCCAACGCGCTGCAGTCCGGCGCGGCGGCGGCGTTGACCGGCCCGGTGGAGCGGGGCGACGCGGCGACGGTCCGGTCGCACGTGGACGCCGTCGCGGCCGTGTCCGGAGAGCTGCTTGACCTGTACCGGGCGGCCGGGAAACACACGGTCCGGCTGGCGGAGAAAAAAGGTGCCATCGAACAGGACATCAGCGACGCGCTGCTGTCGGTATTCAACAACGAGGAGTAAGGTATGTCTGCCACAATCATCGACGGGAAAGCGGTAGCCGAGGAAATCACGCAGCGCGTGCGGACGGGCGTGGAGGAGTGTGCCGCCCGGACCGGCCGGGCACCGCAACTGGCGGCCGTGCAGGCGGGCGACAACCCGGCAAGCAGGATGTACGTGAAGATGCAGGAGAAATCGTGCAGCGGGGTCGGTATCGACTACCGGCTGCTGACGCTTGACGAGGATATCAATGAAGACCAACTGCTGGCCGAGGTCGCGCAGCTCAACGCCGACGACACCGTCGACGGGATCATACTGCAACTGCCGCTGCCGGCGGGGATCGATGCCCGGAAGATTCAGGCCTCGATCGATCCCGGCAAGGACGTGGAGGGCATCAGCCCGGCCAATCTCGGGCGGCTCTTTTACGGTGACGCCATGCCGGCTCCCTGTACGCCGCTGGCGGCGATGGCACTGCTCGAGCGGACGTGCGGCGACATGGCCGGTAAGGAGGCAGTCGTCGTCGGCCACAGCGAGATCGTGGGAAAGCCGATTGCGATGATGCTGCTGAAGAGCCCGAACGCGTCGCCGACGGTGACCGTGTGCCACATCGCGACGGCGGACCTCGCGGCTCACACGAAACGGGCGGACATCCTGGTTACCGCCGCGGGCGTCAGCCAGGCAAAATGGCTGGGATACCGAAAATCCGGCGGCGAGGGGCCGTCCCCCGATCTGGCACCGCTCGTTTCCGCCGAAATGCTGAAACCGGGGTGTGTGGTGATCGATGTCGCCATAAACCGCATCCCGAAGGGCCTTGATGAAAACAATCAGCCGCTGAAAAGGGAAGACGGGAAAACCGATATGCAGACGGTCGGCGATGTCGATTTCGATGCGGCGAAAGAGGTTGCGTCGGCGATTACTCCCGTCCCGGGCGGCGTGGGGCCGGTGACGGTGGCAAAGCTCCTTGAAAACACCCTTTTCTGTGCAACCGACCGATTTAAATAAGGTTACATCCCCCCCGCTTCGGAACCCGCCGCTGCCCCGCCCGGCGGGCTGGCGGCCGTTCCGGGGGCGGACGGCGCGTCGCCGGAAGACTGCTGCAGTTCCTGCCGGAGCCCCTCCGAGAGTTTCTGTTTCATCAGCCGCCCCACCTTGAACTTGACGGTGCGCTTGGCCGGCACGTGAACGGGCTGAAGGGTCTTGGGGTTCTGGGCCTGCCGGGCGGCCCGGTACTTCGTCTCGAAAACGCCGAAATCACGGAATTCAAGGCGGTTGCCCTGGCCGAGTTCCTCTATGACCTCGTCCAGGAACGACTGGACTATTTTTCGTACGACTACTCTTTTCTCATCCGTTTTATCTGCAATGCGGTCTACGAGTTCTTTCTTCGTAACAGTGTGCATAAATAATTACCTCTCCCAATGACCTGTTTGTTCCTGGACAAATAATCCAGCCGCGGCCGGTATCAAATCCGACCAGAAGCTAAACATATCGCTAGGTTTATAGCATATTATACGCATATATCCAGCAAGAAAGTATTTTTTTTCACTCTCCGGCGGGGCCTTCCGGCAAACTGTGCAGCTTCGTGTTTTTCGGGGCCTTGCCGCTCTCCTCGAAAAGGAGCAGGCGGTTCTTTCTTTCGAGCCAGCATCCGGGCACGTAGTAATATCTCTGGGGTCCGGTATTCCAGTATCGTCCCAGGTCGCGGCCGTTGACGTATATTCTGCCTTTACAAGCGCCGTCTATGGCGAGAAAGAGCGGTGCATCGTGTTTGTCGGCCGGATAGTTGAAACTGCTTGCAAACCATCCGGGGAGATTGTGCGCCGACGTGCCCGCGGCGTCACCCGGTCCGGTGAAGGGTCTCCAGGACCACGGTGCGCTGTCCGAGACCGTCTCCTGGAGCCGGTAAAATGCGAGATTCGACAGGACACTTTCCTTCACGTCGCCCCACAGGAGCACGCGAAGATTGTTCTTGCCCTTCTTTAAGTTCTGTCCCAGCAGAAACGTACCGAAATTATTGCCGTCGTCCACCGCAAAAAAGTCCAGGGGCCGGTCGTTGCATACCACGCCGAGGTGGTGGGGAATATCCTGAAACGAGACGTACACCGGACAGAGTCCCTTCAGCGAAATCGCCAGGTCGGCGATCCAGAGCGGCATGGACTCGAGCCGTTCCATCAGGTAACCGAGATGACGGGGAATAACCCGCCGGGGAAATGAATCGGCCCTGCTGAGCTTGAACTTGTTTGTCCGCAGGGGTCTGGCGTCGTAGACCTGCCCGAAGAGCCCCTTTTCCTCCCCGAGCCTGTCGCCGGCAGAAAACCTGCCCAGGTTCTCCGCAAGGACAACAAGGATATTTGTTCCTTTCTTCAGGCTGACCAGTATCGGCCGGCGCGATGCACCGTCGCCGGCACCCCATGTCCCGACGTATTTTCCGTTGAGGAATATCACGGCCCGGTCGGCGCATTCCGGGAAAAACAACCTGCGCTTCCTGGCCCGCGCGACCTGCAGTTCAAGGCGATACCAGATATAACTGCTGTCGGCGTCAAGCTTGTCCATGTTGTGGGGACCGTCGATATCCTTCCACGCCAAATCGCCGTCGACCGGTTCGGGGCACGTTCCGCATCGCTCCCACTTTCGCAGTCGCGGCGGTGCCGGCCGCGGACTTCGATCCGGCGACACTTTCACTGATTTGAATTTTCCCGTATCCAGCGGAAGAACGTGATAGCCGGTCTCTTCCCGGTCGTGGCAGATACTGTCCGCGCCGCTCACAAACGCGGGACCGAAGATGATTTTCTCTTTCAACGGCCAGGTGCGCTCCGCCAGACGGTTATTGACCACGATAACAGTCAGCCCGGAGTGCTCGACTCTGGCGGGCGCGGCATCAGCGGGAACGGTAACCGTTCTCTCGCGACCCCCGATACTGATATGACCCGTCGCCCCCGGTGGGCCGTGAACCAGGAAATATCCGCTTTCTCCCGTTCCGTAAAAACCGATAGGCTGCAGCGTGCAGTAATCCATCATGCCGCCGTCGGGCAGTTTCAAATCATACGGCACGGCTACCGTCCCGATCCACCGGAGGTCGACCTCCAGCCGCTTCCTCGATGGAAGCGCTATCCGGACCGTTTCGATATCATCGTTGCCGTTGTTCGTCACGAAGGCCCACTTCGAGTTGCTGCCGGCAAGGCTCAGCACCTGCGTACTGTTGTCCGCCGCCACCAGAACATCCTCGGGTCCCGCTTCGGAAAGATAGTGCTGCATGCCGGACGAAAAGAGATTCACGGGCCTGAGCAGGTAGTATTTGTCCGTCAGGCCTCCGCCTTCCGAAACCGGCGCCTCACCGTCATACCCCGTGGTGTACCATTTTTCGGGAGAGTGAGAACAGCGGCCGGCCGTCGATCCGAAATTGGTCCCCCCCTGCCACAGGTAATAGTTCAACTGCGCCCCGCTGCCCAATACTTCCATCGCCTTCCGTGCCACCGCACGCGGCTCCGTGTGCACATGCTCGTCTCCCCAGCAGTCGCACCCGCCGATTTCAAAACGGCTGACGAACGACGGTATGCGACCGGCGATTCGCCGGAGTAACCTGATGTCCTGGCATACGTCGTCCCACCCCGTCACGGTCTCGACGACGCCGCCGCCGAGCCGGTGACTCGTGAGGTTATTGGCCGTTATCACCGGTATGTCGAATCCGGCCCGCTGGAACAGTTGGGAAATAAAATCCAGGTAATTGATGCGATCCGACTGCTCCACCACGCAGTAATTGTTTTCGTTCTGTATCAGCAGAATATTGCCGCCGCGCGTAATCTGGTACTCGGCAAGCCGGGGAAGCGTCTGGCGGAAATACTTGTCGAGGTAATGCATGAACGCGGCGTTTTCCGTGCGGTACGAGATACCGCTCTTGGTTGTCAGCCATCCCGGCAGACCCCCAAAATTACATTCGGCCCCTATGAACGGACCGGGCCGGATGATGACGTACAGGCCCGTGTCCTTGGCAAGCTGAACAAACTCCGCGATATTCGCCCCGCCCTCGAAGTTCCATTCTCCCTCCGCCGGCTCGTGTACCCGCCATGCGATCGGTACGGTCACACAGTTCAACCCTCCCTGCCGCGCCTTGACGAGGCGATCCTCCCACAATTCGTACGGGATGCGGAAATAGTGAAACTCGCCGCTGGTAATCCAGACGCGATGGTCGTCGATCATGAAGCTGCGGTCATCGTAAGTCACGGTAATCATAGTGGACACCCAATGCCATTATTCATGCGCGATTCCGCCAAAAGCGATCCGCCATTATCCATTGTTAATATATACGGTTAAATATCAATACCTCCTGAACAACAAAAAAATGGTGAACCTACGGCGGAAAAGCCGTCATCACGCGTGAAGCTGATTTATATGTCATTTAATTTAATACTCTTATAAAAATAGAATTGTCAATGGCCATGTAGATCCGGCGCGCACCGTAAAAGTTCCTGTTTTCTTGTTAACTGCAATTAATAAAGCTAGTTACAGTGATTATTGGCCTGAAATGCGGTATTTTTACGGTTTACCGGTTTTTTCTCGCGGCAGGGAACCGCGGGTTAAAAATTCAGCCGTTTTTGAAAACCCGGCGGTCGTTACTTTAACCCGGTGCTCTGTCTAGACTAAAGAGCCTCCGTGGCGTGGTTGGTTCAAGGCGCTGCGACGACAACGGCTTACCCATGCCGTCGAGGATCAGCAACGAAGAAATAACCCGCCACAGCGGCTCCCGAAGGGCCGGGCGGCGGCAGGCCATCTGCCGCGTCAGAAAAGCTCGACATATAAACACATATGCCGTCGCTTTTCTTCCTTGCATATCACCTCGCCGGCGCTCCGGCTGTACCTGAATCTTTAGTCTTGACAGAGCACTCACGAAAAAGTTTATATATGATTCATCTGATGGTTGCGTTACACGTTCATCACGTTCCGAGACAAACATGCAGGACGGTGGTCCTCCTCGCGTCAATGCTCTTTCCCGCGCACTGGTGCCGGGTGCCGGCAAAGGCACCCCCGCTTCCCGCGGTATCCCCCGAAACGGGCACGCGGCTGACAACACTGGCACGAGAAGCCATGCGATCATTTCTGCGCACGCGCGCGGGCGGGGATGATATGACGTTGCCTGACGAATTCCGCGCGGCGGCATCCACGGAAGCCGGCTCGAAAGATGCAGCGACGTCCGGATACGCGGTTGAACTGACGCTGCGTCGGAAGGCGGTCATCGTCGGTCGCGGCTCCGGCGCCGGCAGCAGCCTGCCGAGAAATGTCGTCAGGGCGGCCCTGGCCGCCATCAGGAGCCCGTCCCTGCCCGACACGGTCACGGACACGCTACTCGAATCGTTGAGACTGGAACTTGAAATCCTGGGACCGGAAATCCGGGTACCGACGCCCGATATCGCCGGGACGATCATACCCGGCCGGTACGGCCTGAAGCTCTCGGCAGGTGTCCCGGACCCGCACGCCAACGACCGTTCGCCTTCCTACCGGGAAACGCGGCTGCTGCCGTCCAGGGCGTACATTCTGGGTCTGGATGCCGAAGGAATGCGCAAAAAGTGCGTGACGGGAACCCGCCTCTCTGCGGCTATCAGGGACCTGAAACCGAACTGGTCGCTGTTTTCGACCCTGCATTTCGTCGACTACCCCGGCAAACGGGCCTGGCTGCTGTACCGCGGCAAGATCGTGCGGACGGATGACATGCTGCGAACGATGTCGTCAACGGCAGCCCGGGACACCGCGGGTTTTCTGATCACAAACTACCGAAAAGGCGAGGGCATCTCTCTTCGGCGGGGAACAACAACCCTGGCGGGACGGCTGCACGCAGCCGCGGCCCTCAAACGCATCGCCGGAACGGCCGGCGGCCGGACCCCCGGCTTCAGGGCCTGCGGGGAGGCCGAGCTCGTTCATATCGCGCGGCATCACACCGTATTCCGCAAGGACACCGACACCGCCTTCGTTGCAACGCAGGATCGCGACAATACCATCATGCCCACCGCGCTCTTTGTCCTCGCGGCGAATATCCCGCCGCGAAAACCCGAATCCGCCGCGATCACCTCATCGATGCTGCGGTACCTGGCGGGTGCAGCCGATCCCCCCGGCGGCCGCTTCCTGGAAAAGGACGGGGCGCCCGCATCCCCCGCGGCAACCGCCGCGGGGATCGCGGCGCTCCTCGGCTCGGGTATCCCCGACAAAGACGGGAAGATCGGAACGCTGATCGAGAACCTCGTCACGCCCGGCGGCGAACGGGTCGTGCTGAACACGGATACGCTGGCATGGTGTATTCGCGGGATATGCCTGTCCGACACGTCCGTCAGGAAGCGGTTGATCTACCACCTGCCGAAACTGTGCCGGCAGATGCTGGAGCGTCAATCCCGGCGAGGCGTGGCCATCGATGAGCGGGGAGGTTTCCGCCGGGAAGACGCGCTGTCCACCGTGACGACCGGGTTGGCGGTGGCCGCGCTGCACGGCGCCGTCCCGCTGCTCGAAGAAAACGGCGTTGATACCGCTCGCCACAAGGAATCCATCGCCCTCGGGCGGCGGTATCTCAAGTGGGCGATTTACCTGCCGTGGGAGGCGTATTTCATGTCGGACCCCGCCGCGATGATCGGCGCCGCTCGCGAGACGCCGCGGTCCGCAACCGTCAGCGTCGCTTCGTGCGCGGCGGCAATAGAGGGATTGTTGGATTGTGAATAAAGGAAGGGGACAGAAAAAAAGGGTCAGGAGGAAAAAGGGGTCAGAGGAAAAAGGGGTCAGGAACCTTTTCTGCACGCGTTGTACAACAATGACAAAAACTGCAACAACGG
>CAZLBC010000146.1:4847-8182 GCA_964557575.1 uncultured Planctomycetaceae bacterium | reverse complement strand
CCGGCGGCCGGATGTGCGGTTGCGCAGTAAATCGAAGGTGATGCGTTCCCGCTCACCTGAGCGTATTGCCTGTCCCGGTGCGTGTTCTATTGCCTGTCCCGGTGCCTGTCCCGGTACGTGTTCTGACTTATCATCCCGACGTATCATGCCGGGCGGGGATTTCCGTTGCCGCCCGATTCCGCCCCCGGTACGATGTCGAAGAAAGGAGTTGCCATGAAGAAGGTTATCTGCCTGATCGGGGCGTTCGATACCAAGGGCCCCGAGTACGCCTTCGTCCGCGCGCGGATCATGGAGCGGGGCCACGACGTGCTGGCCGTGAACACCGGCGTCCTGGGGACCACCGACCTGTTTCCCGTCGACGTCGAGGCCGACGCGGTCGCCGCCGCGGCCGGCGGCAACATCGAAAGCCACCGGGAGGCCCGCGACCGCGGCGCGGCGATGAAGCTCATGTGCGCGGGGGCGGCGGCGATCGGGCGGTCGCTGCACGGGGAGGGGCGGTTCGACGCAATCATGGGCATGGGCGGCACGGGCGGGACGGCCGTGGTCACCGCCGCGATGCGGCCGCTGCCGGTCGCCGTCCCGAAGCTCTGCGTCTCCACGGCTGCCGCGGGCGACGTATCGGCGTACGTTGATACCAGCGACATCGTCATGGTGCCGTCCGTCGTCGACGTTGCCGGCATCAACCGCATCTCGCGTATCGTGTATTCCCGGGCCGCCGGGGCGATCTGCGGTATGGCGGAGGCGGGCACCCCGAAAACCGCCGAGGACCGCCCCGTCGTCGCCGCCACGATGTTCGGGAACACCACCGACTGCGTCGACGCCTGCCGCGAGCAACTGGCCGCCGCGGGGTACGAGGTCCTCGTCTTCCACGCCACGGGCACCGGCGGGCGGACGATGGAGGCCCTCGTCGACCAGGGGCTCGTGGACGCGGTCCTGGATATCACCACCACCGAGTGGGCCGACGAGGTCTGCGGCGGACAGTTCGCCGCCGGTCCGGACCGCCTTTCCGCGCCCGGCCGGGCGGGGATCCCGCACCTGATCGTCCCGGGGTGCGTCGACATGGTCAACTTCGGCCCCATGCCCGCGGTGCCGGCGCGGTACCGGCAGGGGGCGCGGGTCTTCTACGAGTGGAATCCCTCGATCACCCTGATGCGAACGAATGTCGAGGAGAACCGCGAGATGGGCCGGGTATTCGCCGAGAAGGCCGGCGCGGCGCAGGGCCCGACGGCGTTCCTGCTGCCCCTGCGGGGCGTCTCCATCCTTGACGGCGACGGGGAGGCATTCTGCGACCGGGATGCCGACGGGGCCCTGTTCGCGGCGATCCGGGAGAACATCGAAGAGGGAGTGCCCGTGGTGGAGATGGACAACAACATCAACGATCCGGCATTCGCCGCCAGGGCGGTCGAGATGCTCCTGGACCTGATCGAGAAAGGAAAGTGAGGTGACGGCATGAGCGATGCGGACGCGAAACGGGTATTTGTCGAGGAGGCCGACGTCGAGACGCTGGTCTTCGACTGGGGACGGCTCTCGTGGCTGTCGGAACCGCGGGTGACCGCCGCGGAGAAGTTCAGCGCGGGCGTGGTCTGCCTGGAGCCCGGCAGGGGCCACTCGAGCCACAACCACCCCGGCTGCGAGGAGATCCTCTACGTCCTCTCGGGGCGGGGGACGCAGGTGGTCGAGCCGGCCGCGGGCCGGGTCGAGCGCGAGATCGGGCCGGGCGTCCTGGTGCACATCCCCCCCGACGTAAACCATGCGACGGTCAACACGGGCGACGAGCCGCTGCGGCTGCTGGCGATCTACGCCCCGCCGGGCCCGGAGGCCGCCCTGCGGGCGCGGGACGACGTGACGATAGAACCGGCGGCGCGGGGATAACCGCGCGAAAGGAGAAGGGAACATGCAGTACACCCGACAGCAGGTCCTCGATAGACTGCAACAGCGGATCGATGCGGGCGTGCCGATCATCGGCGGCGGCGCGGGCAACGGCATCAGTGCCAAGTGCCAGGAGGCGGGGAGCGTCGACCTCCTGATCATCTACAACTCGGGCCGCTTCCGGATGAACGGGCGGGGGTCCCTGGCCGGGTGTATGCCCTACGGCGACGCGAACGCGATCGTGATGGAGATGGCCGGCGAGGTGCTGACCGTCGTCGCCGACACGCCGGTGATCGCGGGGGTCTGCGGCACCGATCCGACCCGCCTGATGGACCGGTTTCTCCGGCAGGTCCGTGACGCGGGTTTCTCCGGCGTGCAGAACTTCCCCACGGTCGGCCTGGTCGACGGGCGGTTCCGGGCCAACCTCGAGGAGACGGGCATGGGATACGACCGGGAGGTGGCGATGATCCGCCTGGCCCGCGAGATGGACCTGTTCACCTCTCCCTACGCCTTCACCCCCGACGAGGCCCGGGCGATGGCCGCGGCCGGCGCGGACGTGATCGTCGCCCACATGGGCCTGACGACGAAGGGATCGATCGGGGCCGCGACGGCCCTGTCGCTCGAGGAGAGTCCGGCCCGGGTCCAGGCGATCTGCGACGCGGCGAAGGCGGTCAATCCCGCGGTGATCGTCCTGTGCCACGGCGGCCCGATTTCGATGCCGGATGACGCCGCGTACGTCCTGCAGCACACCGACGGCGTCCACGGGTTCTACGGCGCCTCCAGCGTCGAGCGGCTGCCCTCGGAGATCGCCATCCGCGAGCAGATGGAGCGCTTCAAGGCCGTCCGGTTTGGGCAGGGGTAGCGGGCTGAAACGGTTGTATCTTTACCACCGCCGTGGTAATGTATACTCGGGAACGAGGAGATATCACATGCACCGGATAACCGGCGTCGAAGTGCTTGATGATTACCGTGTCGACCTGTCCTTTGCGGACGGTACCCGTGGCGTGGTCGACCTGTCAGACCTGGTCGGGCGCGGTGTATTCGCCGCGTGGAAAGAATACGCGGAGTTTCGCCGGGCCGGCATCGGGGAGATGGGTGAGCTTGAATGGCCGGGAGGTATCGATCTCTGTCCCGATGCCCTGTATCTGAAGGTAAGCGGAAAGAAGCCCGGAGAGGCTTTTCCCGCCCTGCATCACGAGTTGTCAGATGCCTGAGATTTGCCGGTTCTTCGGGATCGTGATCAAGATGTACTGGGAGGACCACAACCCACCGCACTTTCATGCCTATTATGCCGGGGACCAGGCCCTCATCGATATCAAGTCACTGTCGCTCTTCGCGGGAAGCCTTTCCCCTCGCGCCCTGGGGCTCATTATCGAGTGGGCCACGCTGCATCAGCAGGAACTTCTCGACGATTGGCAGCGGGCGCAGGAAAGCGAGTCCCTGGTCAAGATCGAGCCGCTCAGGTA
>CAZLBC010000146.1:0-4747 GCA_964557575.1 uncultured Planctomycetaceae bacterium | reverse complement strand
AGGCCGGTGGTACCGCTCCCGGGCGGGCTCGAACCGGCGGTGCTGAAGGCCTGGAAGGAGAAAAGTCTCAGCCAGCAACACCTGGAGAATTTCTTCGACGCGGTCAGGGCCGGCGACCCGACACTCCTGAACTGCCCGCCCGATGTCGCTTACTCCTCGACGAAGACCCTCATCGACACCGTCCGGATTGCGGAAGAGGGAGAGTAAGCCGCTTTTCGGAGGGCTGTTAGCCGCTCAACCGTTTTGACGAGCCCGGGAAGGCTCACGAATCGCACCGCACGGCATAGCGCCGGCGCTGCGGCTGCGTGCACGAGTTCCGGATTGCTTTCTGCGTGCAAAAAGCGTATAGTACCACTATGACAACGGTTGACGAAATAAAGGACGCAATCGAACACCTGCCCGGGGATCAGTTCTCGAAGATCCATGACTGGATTATCGAGAAAGATTGGGAAGTCTGGGACGGACAGATCGAGCGCGACAGTGCGGCGGGTAAGCTTGATTTTCTCATTGATGAGGCGCGACGAGACAAGGAGTCCGGCAAAACGAAACCCCTGTAATGCACCGGACCACGCGACGTTTCTGGAAGTGCTACGCATCCCTGCCCGCTGCAGTTCAGGATGTGGCGGATAAAAGCTTTTATTTGCTGAAAAACGATCAGCGGCATCCATCGCTCCATTTCAAGAAAATCGGGAATATCTGGTCTGCACGCGTCGGCCGTCATCATCGAGCAATCGCCGTCCCCGACGGTGATGGGTTTCTCTGGATCTGGATAGGCACCCACGGTGAGTACGACCGGATGATAGCAGGCCAATAACGGGACGCCGGGACAAAGGGAGGAAAAAGGACGGAAGAAGAAAGGGCAGGCATTGCCGATGTCGCTTACTCCTCGACGAAGACCCTCATCGACACCGTCCGGATTGCGGAAGAGGGAGAGTAAGCCGCTTTTCGGAGGGCTGTTAGCCGCTCAACCGTTTTGACGAGCCCGGGAAGGCTCACGAATCGCACCGGCATATTCTTGATACTGCGGGTGAATGATCGTCCCACGTCTCCGGCGACGACGAAATTCTCACCCCCCGCGTACCGCCGCCGAAACGCGGCGAGATTGGCGGCGTCGAAATTGTCGGCCTTCCACTTGCATTCCACCGCGACCAGGGCGGTGCCGCAGCGGGAGCGGACGAAATCAACTTCATGGCCCCGCTTGTCCCGCCAGTATCCCGTCTTCCGGTCCTGCAGCGCGGCCTGGATTTCGTTGAGAACGAAGTGCTCCCACAGCGTTCCGCGGTCCTCTTCACGCAGGTCGTGCCACCCCCGGTGGTAGCACACGAAGCCGGTGTCGCAAAATAGGTACAAGTTCTTTTTTTAAATGACCTTGCAATTGAGACTCGGCCGTTTTGCTCGAATGTCCGCGTATTGCGTGTCCTTTTTCTTCTTTTTCTTCTTTTTCTTCTTTCTCACCGCACGCGCTGGTATTCCGGGCAGACGGCCTTGTCGCCCCAGCGGTCGATGACGGCCTTGAGGGCGGCGTCGGATTCGGGGTAGCGGCCCTTGTCGTCGGTTTCCAGTATCCACCGGTTGAGGATCGTCCGCAGTTTCGCCAGGGCCGTGGCATGCTCGCGTTTCCACGAATGAAGCATGTTCCGGGTTTCATGCGGGTCTTCCTCGAGATCGTAGAGTTCCTCCGCCGGGCGTTCGTCGCCGGCGAACCGTTCCTGGACCTCGTTGAGTTTTCCTTGCGCGTGAAGGCGATTGAGAACCTTGAGTACTTCCCACTCGTCGCGGTACTGGGACTGGAGATAGGGCCGGTCGGTCATGAAGTTGCGGATGTACTTGTAGCGGGAGGTGACGACCGCCCGAATCCGGTCCAGTGTAAAGTCGCACCGGTCACGGGCCGCAATGACGTAATCGCGACGAAAGGCATCATCGAACATGTCGCGGCCGTGCAGGTGGTCGGGGACCGGGATGCCGGCCCGGGCGAGGGTGGCGGCACTGATGTCGATACCGCTGACCAGGTCGGTGCGAACCGTCCCCGCCGGGATTCCCGTCCCGGCGACGATCAGCGGCACGCGGATTCCCCCCTCGTAGCAGAACTGCTTGTGGCGAGGCAGCTTCATACCGTGGTCGGAGAAGAAGAATATCACGGTACTGTCGTAGAGTCCGTCTTCCTTGAGTCGCCGGACGATGTCGCCGAGAATCTCGTCCATCTTCAGGATAGTATCGTAGTGATGGGCGATCTCCTTTCTGAAGGCGGGATGGTCCGGGTAGTAGGGGGGTACCGGTACGGCGGCCGGGTCGGTCTTTCGAGGCGCGTCGCGCCGCTTGCCCCCGCGAAGTTGAATCTGACCGAAGAACGGCTGGTCGGGTTTTCGTCCCGTCCACGCCGTGCCGTCGGCGGCCCCCTTGAAGCCGTTGGTCCCTTTCCGGTCGTACAGGTCCTCGCCTGAAAACACGAAGTTGTAGTGGTTTTTTCCCTCGTTGAAGGTGTAGTATCCCGCGGCCTTGAAGATCTCCGGCAGGGTCCGCACGCCAAGGTGGTTGGGATGCCAGCTCTCCATCTCGTTGCCGCGCCAGACGCGGAAGGAACTGTAGTGCTCGTGAGCGCCGATCGCGGTCTGGTACATGCCGGTGATCACCGCCGAGCGGCAGGGGGAACAGACCGGGGCCGTCACGTAGGCCCGGTCGAAACGCGTCCCCCGTTTCGCGAGGGCATCGATGTTCGGCGTCTCGATCACCGTGTCTCCGTAACAGCTCATCCAGGCGTTGGTGTCCTCCAGGTACACCCACAGGATGTTCGGGTATTTCTGCGGGTCCACGCGCGGCCGCGGGGAATGGTCGTTTCCGGGACCGCCGAAGACCCCCCGGGGGATGGCGGCCGCCGCGGCGGCGCTGAGACTCGTCCTGATCAGGTCGCGTCGGGTAACGTGTGTGCGTGCCATGTCGGCTCCTTGCAAGGGTGGTGAATACCGGCGTACCGCATGCATCCGGGTGCCAATTATCCGGCAGAACAGCGGTGTAATCAACAAGGCGGCGGGTTACTTGCAGTTGTCCGGGTTCGCCAGGGCCCAGGTCCGCATGTTCGTGTAGATCCGGTCGTAGTCGTCCTGGCGGGCGAGGATCTCGTCGAAGCCCAGTTCCCGCTGCTCGGCGAGGTACCGGACCATCAGCTCCCACGTGAAGTAGTCGAAGTTCCCGTCGTCGATCCGGTCGCCGATCCCGGCGTTGAGTATGGCGAGGCCCTTTTTGACGGGGAAGTTGTAGTTCCCGGAGACATACTCGCAGTACCCTTCCGCCACCCACCGCTTCGGGCGGGGCAGATCGTTGTCCTCGACGTGGTGGCGTATCATGACGTGCGTCAGCTCGTGGACGGCCACGGCGGTGAACGTCCGGCGGCTGGTGTCGATGCCGGGGTAGCCGGTGCGGTTGCCTTCCAGGTCGGCCCGGGCGATGAAGACCCGGTTTTTCCCCGGCCGGGCCATCGAGTACATCCCGCCGTGAAACGGGAAGAGCAGGCGGTAGAGCGCGAGGTTGTTGCAGACGAGGACATCGGCTTCGACGGCGGGGTCGTAGAGTTCGCTGCCGCTGAGCCGCGCGCGGATTTCGTCGAGGCGGGTTTCCGCGGTGGGCGGCAGAGGGGTGGTCGCGCGGAGGGTTATGTTGTGTTTCTCTGCGCTGAAGGGGAAGAACAGGGGGGGATAGAGGTAAAGCAGGCCGTAGAGGACGACCAGGACGTAGAGGAGCCAGCGGAGCTTCAGGATGATGCGGGCAGGCAGGTTGCGTGACTTCCCGGCCGGCGGGTCTTCCGCCGGGATCGCGGTTTGGTCATGGGCGTCGGTCGCGGGGTCCACGGGGTGTGTTTCTCCAAGTTATCTGTACCGCCGCGGCGCGCGGGTGTCAATGGAGAAGTATGTACCGCGGGAGCGGGTTTTCGTCCTTATGTGGGGAAAAAGCACATCGGCGAGAAGAACGACATCGCCGTTGAGCACCCGGAAATCGACCGGCGGCTGACCGGGGAATTGCGCACGGCCAAAAAGCGAATCGCGGTCTGAAAGCCCGGCGACCGGCGGTCGGACTTCCCATAACAGGCATCTTTATTTCGGACGGCGAACTCGGAGTTTATGGTCTGTGGCGACCACGAAGCAACCTGCCCATGTATCGACTGGTTCATCCGCAAACAGTTCCGACAGGTACCGGACCAGGGCAGTGCGGCCGGGTTCACGGAGGCGAACGAGCAGAATGCCGGCATGTGTGCCGGGTGTGAAAACGCGGATGTCGGAAAAGTCGAGATCCTGGGTGACCAGGAACCTTTCTTCTTTCTGTGCGGTATCCCAGACTGCAGGATCGTTACGTCCGGCCAGTCCTTCCGTGACGACAGTGTCTACTTCGTGGCCGAACTCCGTAAGGACAGGGACGAGCCCGGCGGGGAGATTCTCGTTGAGCTTGATCTTCATGACTTCGCCGGTATCTCCGGAATGGGCAGATCGTCTTCAGCAGCCGAAGCGGCGAAGGCGATAACGGCGCGTACCTGGGCTTCGGTAAGCGTCGGGAAGTCGGCAAGAATCTCACGTATAGAATCGCCCTCTGCAAGGCTGGCCAGCACTGTTCGAAGGGTAACACGTGTTCCCCGTAAAACGGGTTGACCGCCACAAATGTTCGGGTGCCGGATTATCTGTTCATTGAAGTTCATAGTCTCAATCCGTATAGCCAGTGATATAACATTCAATATATTCTCAATCCACAGTGTAATCCAGGG
>CAZLBC010000145.1:0-8529 GCA_964557575.1 uncultured Planctomycetaceae bacterium | reverse complement strand
CTCTCCCTGCCCGGCGGCGGGCGGGCGGGCGGCACCGTGAGCGTGGACCTGCCGTGACCTCCGTCCCCAGCCCTGCGCGGGGGGTGGGGGGGTAACCAACAGCGATTCAAGTAGTTCTCAAGAAGTCCTTGCCGATCGACTGATCAGTGGTAAAATCATTGAAAGGAGCGAGATTAACTATTTTATCGAAGCTGAATACAGCCCCCGTTCGAGGTGAATCGCGATGAAGACAAAGGCATGTGTATTTTTTGTATATGCGCTGGCATCGTCGGGTTCGTTACCGACAGCGGCCGGCGCGGAGGCCGCGCCAAGCCCGGAGGCCACGGCGCGGGCTGCGTACGAAACGGCCGTAAAGGCACTCAAGGAGGCTGAGGCCGCCGTCGGTCCGAAACGGGAGGCCTTGCAAAAAGCCGACAAGGCATACGCCGCGGCGCGAAAAACGGCCGACGCGAAGCGCAAAAAGGCAGATCAGACGAAGAAACTGGCGGGCGAGGAAGGGGCAAAGCTGCTCAAAGAGGCCGCGGCCGCCGTGCCCGCCGCCGCAAAGAAACTCGACGAGGCGGCCAAGGCCAAGCCTCCCCTCGACAAGGCGTTGAAGGAGGCCCGCGCCGCCGCGCTTCCGCTTCAGAAGGCGTACGATGCCGCCGAGAAAGCGGCGACGGCGGCGAAGGCGGCTGCAAAGGCCGCTGCCGACGCGGCCAACAGACACGCTCTAGAGGCCGAGCGGGCCGCCGCCGAGGCGGCCGCCAGGCGCAAGGCGGCCGCCGCGGCCGGGGCCGCGCTCGCCCGCGCGCGGGAAAACCGGGAGGTTTGGCAAAAACAGGCTCCCGCGGCGGCGAAGGCACTGACCGAAGCCCAGAAGCAGAAAAAGGCGGCGGACGCGGCCCTGGCCGAGGCCGGTAAAAAGGCGGCCGCTGCCGCTGCTTCATACCAGGCGGCCGAGAAGGCGGCACAGGCCGCGGCGGCCGACGCCGCGGCAGTCTCCAAAGAGGGACTGCAGAAGGCCCGGGCCGCTGCCGCCGCCAAGCGGAAGGCGGCCGACGCCGCCAAGGCCGCCCTGGCGAAGGCCCGGCAGGACAAGAAAAACGCGCAGGCTCGTGTCGCGGCCGCCGCCAAGACGGCAGCAGCGGCACCGGCACGGAAGAAAGCGGCCGATGCGGCACTGGCCGACGTGAAGAAACAGGTGGCGACCGCCGCCGCGGCCGCCGCAGCCGCCCGAAAAGCCGCACAGAACGCCGCGGCGAAGGCCAAAAAGGTCGCCGGCAATGCCGGCGCCGCGGACGCGCAGAAGAAACAGGCCGCCGATGAGGCCGTCGCCTGGGAAAAGGCCGCCGACGCGGCCGATGCCGCGCTGAAGCGGACGCAACAGGGTCAGAAGGCGGCCCAGGCCCGGGTTGCCGCCACTGCCAAGGCGCTGAAAAACGCCCCGGCGCAGAAGAAAGCGGCCGAGGCGGCCCTCGCGAATGCCGGGAAGAGAGTGGCCGCCGCCGGTAAGGCCTCCCAGGAGACCGAGCATGCCGCGAAGGCGGCCGCAGACACGGCTTCCGCGATGGCAAAGCGGGCCGGAAGGTCCGCGGAAGAGAAAAAACAGGCGGCCGCCCGGGCGGCCGCAAAACGCAAGGCCGCCGACGCGGCCAAGGTCGCCATGGCCAAGGCCCGGGCAGCCGAGAAACAGGCACAGAATCGGGCCGGCGCCGCGGCAAAGAAGCTGGCCGCGGCACAGGCCGAGAAAAAGGAGGCCGACGCGGCCCTCGCCGGCGCCAATAAACAGGTTGCGGCAGCCACGAAGGCCTTCGAGGCTGCCGAGAAGGCGGCCCAGGCCGCGGCGAAGACCGTCGAGCAGAAAAAGCAGGCGGCAGAACAGGCCGCCGCGAAACGCAAACCGGTGATCGACGCGGCGGCCGCCCTGACCCGGGCGCAGAACGCCGAGCGACAGGCCGGGGCCCGCGTCGGTGCCGCCGCAAAAGCGGTGAATGAGGCAACGAAGCCGAAGAAGCAGGCCGACGCGGCGCTGGCGAAGATCCGGAAGCGGGTTGATGCCGCTGCGAAGACAGCGGCGGCGGCCGAGACGGCGGCACAACAGGCGGCCGAACGGGCAAAAAAGATTGCTGCGGATGCCGCCAGGCTGGACGCAGCAAAGAAACAGGCGGCCGACCATGCGGCGGCGAAGCACGCGGCGGCCGAGAAAGCGGCACGGGAGGCGAAGGAAAAGGCCAAGCAGGCTTCCGCCGGCGGCGAAAAGAAGTATCCGGAAAAGAAACAGGCGGCCGATCAGGCAATCGCCCGGCGGGTGGCGGCCGAGAAGGCGGCACAACAGGCGGCAGAGAAGGCCAAGCGGATTGCCGCGGATGCCGCCAAGAAGAACGCCGAAAAGAAACAGGCGGCCGACCAGGCGTCGGCGAAGCACGCGGCGGCCGACAAGGCCAAGGCCGCACTCACCAAGGCGCAGCAGCCCCTGAAAGCAGCCCGGGCGAAGGCCGCGGCCGCCGCAAAAAAACTGACTGCGGCGCAGGCGCAGAAGAAAGCGGCCGACCAGGCCCTCGCGAAGGCCGGGAAACAGGTAACCGCCGCCCGGGCGGCCCACCGGGCGGCGCAGAAAGCGGCCGGAAAACGGGGAGAGCTCGACGAGGCGGCCAGGCAGGCCGCGAAGAACGCCGCCGCCAAGCAGGTCGCGGCAAGAAAAGCACGGGCGGCGCTGGACCCGAAGCAGAAGGCATTGGAGTCGGCGGTGAGCAAGGCCAATGCCGCCGCGCGGGATTTAACCAGTGCCCAGCAGCGGAAGAAGGCGGCCGAGCAGCGACTGGCGAGTCTCAAGAAGCAGATCGCGGCGGCGAAAAAGACACATGTCGCCGACGAAAAGGCCGCAAAAGAGGCGGAAGCGGCGGCCGCCCCGCTGAAGGCGGAGGCTGATAAAAAGCGGGCGGCGTACACGGCGGCACGGGACGTCGCCGGCAAGAAGCGCGCCCTGGCACAGAAGGCCAAGGGAGAGTTGTACCGACTGGTGGCTGCCGGGCGGGTCGATGAATTCATGGAAAGCCCCGAACCGCCAAAACCCGCGAACCGGATCGACGAGATCGTTTTTGCGAAATTAACATCGCTGGGCATCAAGCCGGCACTCTGCACCGATGCGGTGTTTATCCGCCGCGTATTCCTGGACCTGACCGGCACGCTGCCGTCCGCGGAAGAGGCCAGGGCGTTTATTCAAAGCGATAACAAGAACAAGCGCGCCGCCCTGGTCGACCGCCTGCTCGATGGGCGGGCGCATTTTAATTACTGGGCGATGAAGTGGAGCGACATCCTGCGGGTCAAGGCCGAGTTTCCCGTCAAGGTGTGGCCCAACGCGGCGCAGGCCTATCACCGCTGGATATGGGAATCGCTCGCCCGGAATAATCCCTACGACCGGTTCGCCCGGGAACTGCTTACCTCGAGCGGGAGCAATTACCGCGTCGGGGCGGTCAACTTCTACCGCGCCATCCAGAACAAGACGCCGGATGGCATCGCCGCGGCCGTCGGCCTTGCACTGATGGGAACCCGGATCCACCACTGGCCGGAAGACCGCCGCGCCGGCATGACGGTGTTTTTCTCGCAGGTCGGCTACAAGCCCACCAGCGAGTGGAAGGAGGAGATCGTCTTCTGGGATCCGCTCAAATCGACCGCGGTGCCGGGCAGCACCGCGCCGGGAATACCCGCCGTCGACAAGTCGGTGACCATGACCAACCAGATCCCCCGGTCCCTGGAAAAACCGCTGGGCAAGAGAAAACCGCTGCCGGCCGTCTTTCCTGACGGCAGCAAGACGACGATTCCCCCCGACCGCGATCCGCGGGTGGTATTTGCCGACTGGCTGATTCAACCGGACAATCCCTGGTTCGCCAAGGCTATCGTCAACCGCACCTGGGCGTGGATGATGGGACGCGGCATTATCCACGAGCCGGACGATATTCGCGACGACAACCCGCCCGGCAATCCCGCGCTGCTGGCCTACCTGGAAAAAGAACTGGTCTCCAGCGGCTACGACCTGAATCACCTCAAGCGGCTGATCGCGAACTCGACCACGTACCGGTTCTCGTCGATCCGGAAATCCCGGAAGCCGGAAGCCGCGGCCAATTTCGCCAGCTATCCCCTGCGGCGGGTCGAGGCCGAGGTGCTGATCGACGCGATAAACAAGATCACCGGCAATACGGACCTGTACACCAGCGCCGTCCCGGAGCCGTTTACGTACATTCCCCGTGACAAGTCCGCGGTGTCGCTGGCGGACGGCAGCGTCTCCAGTTCCTTCCTGACGTTGTTCGGGCGCTCCGCGCGGGCCACGGGAATGGAAAACGAGCGCGTCAACGAACTGCGCTCGACCCAGTGGCTGTACATGCTGAATTCGGCCGCCATACAGAACAAGCTTCGGAAGGGTCCGAAGCTCCGGGCGATGCTCTCTGAAGCCGGTACGCCGAAGGAGATCACCGAAAGGCTGTACCTGGCCATTCTCTCGCGGTTTCCGACGGAAGCCGACGTGAAGGCCGCGGAGGAATATGCCGCGTCCGGCGTAGCGAAGGGACGCGATGCCTGGCTCGATCTGGCCTGGTCGCTGATCAACAGCCCGGAATTTCTTCTTCGACACTGATGGAACCACGCAGCGTCACAGAACGAGAAATGAATCATTCAGACGCCTAATATGAGGTACACAATCATGAGAAAAAACAAAAGAGCAGACGGAAAGGTATCCCGGCGCGAGGTCATGCGCAGAAGTGCGATGGGCGCCGCCGGCGCGATCGCGGCCGGCGGGTTGAGTTCGGACGTTTTCGGGAAGCGGGGCAGGCTGGCGCCGCCGGAGACGAAACCCGAAGAGAAGACCAGGCGTGACGCGGCGGCCCGGGAAAAGGCCGAGAAGAAAGGGAAGATCAAGTCGGTTATCCAGATCTTCCTGTGGGGCGGTATATCGCATAACGACGCGTGGGACCCGAAGCCGGGCACGGGCTACGATTACCTGGGCGAGTTCAGCAAGACTATCCCCACCAACGTGAAGGACATCCAGCTCAACGCGCTGTTCCCGCACCTGGCAAAGCAGGCCGACAAGTACTCCCTGATCCGCAGCATGACTCACGGTATCAACGGCCACGAGACGGCGGCCTACCTGATGCAGACCGGGCACAAGCCCGGCGGGCGGCTGGCCTACCCCAGCGTGGGCGCCATGTTCACCTACTTCAAGAAAAAACAGTACACGGGACTGTTGCCGCCGTACATCGTGATGCTCAGGGCGGCGGGGCGGTTTTCCGAGGAGGGGTTCCTGGGATCGACCTACAAGCCGTTCGCCACGGGCGGCAATCCGAACGCGGATCGCTTCGAGGTC
This sequence comes from uncultured Planctomycetaceae bacterium, assembly GCA_964557575.1. Taxonomy (GTDB): domain Bacteria; phylum Planctomycetota; class Phycisphaerae; order SM23-33; family SM23-33; genus CAZLBC01. Next base: position 3,191 of record CAZLBC010000145.1, on the reverse strand, counting down.
GAGGGGATCATCAACCGGGACATCAACGACGCCCGGCAAAAGGCCCGCCGCGAACTGCTCGACAAGATGGATACCATGGGCCACGGCCTTTCTGACGACCGGGCTATAGAGGAGGTCGAGGAGGCCAAGGATAAGGCCTACGGGTTGATACTGGGCAAGGGGAAGGAGGTTTTCAATCTCAACAACGAACCCGCGGCACTCAGGAACCGTTACGGCCGGAACACGTTCGGCCAGGAATGCCTGGCCGCGCGGCGAATGGTCCAGGCGGGCGTGCCCTATGTCACGATCAGTTTTCCCGGCGGCTGGGATACGCACGCAAACCATTTCCCGACCATGAAGCGGCAGTGCCCCTCCCTGGACCAGGGGATGGCGGCGCTGCTTGAAGATTTGAGCAACAAGGGCATGCTCGACAGCACACTGGTCTGGTGTACCGGCGAGTTCGGCCGCACACCGAAGGTTTCCTGGGAGCCGCCCTGGAACGGCGGGCGCCATCACTACGGGCACGTCTTCACCGTGCTGGTCGCGGGCGGCGGGTTCACGGGCGGCCGCGTCGTCGGCGCGTCCGACAAGTTGGGCGAGAAGGTCGCGGAACGCCCCGTGTACCCGGCGGACCTGCTGGGCACGTTCTACCTTTTGGCCGGCATCGACGCCAATGCCAAGCTGCCCCACCCCCTGGGGTTCGATGCCCGCGTGCTGGACGCCGAAAACGAAGGCATGCAATCCGCCGGACTCCTGGAAGAAATCCTGTAAGGTAAAAAAATGACATCCCGATTGAATACCTGTACGATCGCGGCGCTGGCCGTCCTCGCGGCCTCGGCAACCACGGTCCCGGCGCAGAACCAGTATATCGGTTACGTCTACCCCGCCGGCGGCCGGCAGGGCGCCACGTTCCAGGTCAGGCTGGGCGGCCAGCGGCTTATCCACGCCTGCGACCTGGTCGTGACCGGCGAGGGCGTTTCCGTCCGGCTGATCGATTACTACCGCAACATGAACAACCAGGAAATGCGGTTGCTCAGGCAGCAGCTCAAGGCGCTGCAGAAGAAAAAGGCGGCGCCCTTGAGCGACGCGATGGTTGCGAAGATGGCCTGGTTCGAGTTCCCCGAGAGCGTCGGGCCGCCGAAGATCGAAGGCGTGGTATGCCCGGCGTGCGGCCGGCTCAACCCGCGCGGTACCACTGTCTGCACCAGTTGCAACGCGCCGCTGCCGAAGCCGAAAAAGCGGAAACCGGTCGCCGTGAAAAACAGCGCGGCAACGTCCGAGCAGGAACGGGCCCGACGGAACCTGATCGAGCGGATCAAGCGGCGTTTTGCGGCGGATGAGCGCCAGCCCGCCATCCGCGCACACACGGAGCTGGTCTTCGCCGAGGTCACGGTGGCCCCCGATGCGAAACCGGGGCGGCGCGAGATCCGGGTGATCACCAAGCGGGGGGTTTCCAACGCCCTGCCGTTTTACGTCGGCCAGGTGCCCGAAGTCGCCCGCAAACCGATGAAGACCTGCAAGAAGCCCGTGCTCGGCAAGGAACACCTGGCCCAGCGCAATCGGCCGCCGGAGGAAGAGGAAGTCCGCATCACCCCGCCCTGCACGATGAACGGCCAGGTCGCCGCGGGTGAAGTGAACCGGTATCGCTTTTGGGCCGCCAAGGGACGGCGCGTGGTCATCGCGGCCAGGGCCCGGCAACTGGTACCCTACGTCGCCGACGGCGTTCCCGGCTGGTTCCAGGCCGTGCTGACACTGTGCGACGCCGAGGGAAACGAGGTGGCGTACAACGACGATTACCGCTTCAACCCGGACCCCACCATCCTTTTTGACGTACCCGCGGACGGGGAGTACGTGCTGTACATTCACGACGCGCTGTACCGCGGCCGGGAGAGTTTTACCTATCGGATCACCATCGGCGAGCTGCCGTTTCTGACCGGCATTTTTCCCCTGGGCGGCCGCGTCGGTAAGCCGGTCAGCATCGAGACCCTTGGCTGGAACCTGGACAAGACCACGATCGCGCCGCCCCCGAAGGACGCGCAGCCGGGCCGCCACTTGGTCGCCGCCGCCAACGGCACACAGATTTCCAATTACCTGCCGTTCGCCCTCGATACGCTTCCCGAGTGCATGGAGAAGGAAGCCAACGACGAGCCGTCGAAAGCGCAGAAGGTGACACCGCCGATCATCGTCAACGGGCGGGCGGATCGTCCGGGCGACTGGGATGTCTTCGCGGTACAGGGGAAGGCCGGCGAGACGATCGTCGCGGAAGTCCGCGCCCGCCGCCTCGGTTCTCCATTCGATTCCTTCGTCAAGGTCACGCGACCGGACGGCGCGGTGATCGCGCTGAACGACGATCATCACGACGCGGCCTCGGGGCTGAATACCGATCACGCCGATTCCTACCTGATGGCAACGCTGCCCGCCGACGGCACTTACTTCATTCACATCGGTGATACGCGGCGACACGCCGGAAAGGAGTATGCCTACCGTCTTCGGATCAGCCGGCCGCGGCCGGATTTCGCACTGCGCGTTGTCCCCTCCCGGATCGTCATGCGCAGCAGGAAGGGCGCGGCGCTGACCGTCTACGCCATACGCAAAGACGGATACGACGGGCCGATCACGCTGGATTTCAAGGGGCTGCCGAAGGGCGTCCAGTCTTCGAGTGCAACGCCGGCGGCCAAGAAAGAGGTGACGCGGCTGGGGGTGAAAACCACGCTTGCGGCGATGGACAAGCCGGTCAACGTCACGGTCGTGGGCAAGGCGAAGGTCGGAAAACACGAGATCGTCCGGGAGGCCGTGCCGGCAGAGGACACGATGCAGGCCTTTCTCTGGCGCCACCTGCTGCCGGCGGAAACCCTGCCGCTCCTGGTGTACAACCCGTCCTGGCGGCCGCCGGCCGATCGCGTCCGCCCGCCGATCCGCGACGACCAGCGACCCAAGAAGGCAAACCGCGATCTGCGCAGGCAGCAGGTGGACTGGTACATGAGAAGAATCGAGAAACTCTACCAGGAGTGGTTCTTCACGGACGATTTCGCCAACCGCGAGATCGCAAAAGTCGAGGCCCGTCTCATTAAATAAGCGCCGTCCCCAAACGACCGGTCGACAGGGAGAATATTTTATCAAAAAAGGTCATATTTATTTTTATAATAGCATATAACAAACGGCGAAACACGGGTGTCGGGGACCGGCTGGCTGCACCACGACACGACCGGGTA
>CAZLBC010000144.1:0-8732 GCA_964557575.1 uncultured Planctomycetaceae bacterium | reverse complement strand
CGACCTGCCCGTTGACCGCCAGGACGCCGATATCGCCGGCTTCCGGGCCGGTCAGGTCCCAGGTGCCGGACATGTCGCCGCTGACCCGGGCGTTGCGGAGGGCGTAACCCCGGTCATCACCTGAGAGCGTCAGATCGACGTGCAGGTTCCCGGCGAGGGATTCATCGACACCGTCCGTCCGCCAGTCGTCCCGCCGGCCGCGTGTCTGGAGAGTTCGGATCCACTGTGCGTTGATTGCGTCGGCATCGCCGCCGGTGTCGTCCCACTCGCCGACGCGGAGTGTCCTGATGCCGCTGTCCGGGGCGTCGATGAGCGTGTCGACGACCTGTCCGCGGACCGCCACGGCGCCGATATCGCCGGCTTCCGGGCCGGTCAGGTCCCAGGCGCCGGACATGTCGCCGCTTACCCGGGCGTTGCGGAGGGCGTAACCCCGGTCTGCGCCGGTGAGCGTCAGGTCGACGTTGAAATTCCCCGCCAACGTCTCGTCGGCGTCCGTCCGCCAGTCGTCCCGCCGGCCTCTTGTTCGGATTGAGCCGATCCAGGGGGTATGGATTACGTCGCTGGTGGAGTCCGGGGAGTCCTGCCAGTCGTCGACGACCAGAGATCTGATCGGCAGGCCGTTGGTGATGATCGCGGCATCTTGTACCGCGCCCAGCATCATACGTACCGCATCGCGATCACCGACCGCCCGGTTGGCGGCGTTGAGGCATATCGTCTGCTCACCTGGAATATCCCCCAGACGGAGCGACGCCAGGAGCCCGTCGACCCGTATGTCTTCGCGGAGATCAGTTGTCGGCGCAGTTATGGCGCGCAGAGATCCCTCGGTGACGCCGCTGTTTATCATGATGTTGTCTACGGCAGTCTTCCCGTCGCCGCCGCGGGCGGTGATGGTCAGGGTGCTGCGGGCGGTGGTCCCGGAACATACGATGTCCGCAAGACGGACGCCGCCAGTCCCGCTGGTGGCGGTGACGATCCGCCCGTCATCGTTACAGGTCAGGTCGGGGCCGTCGAAAAGCAGCAGTGCCGAACCCCCGCCGGTCAGTCTGACGGTGACGTCGGTGCCGTCGGCATCGGTGAACAGGGCGTAGGCGGCGTGCCCGTCGCCGATCTCCGCGACGCCGGACCGCCCGGAAATGGTGACAGCGATGTCATCGGCCGTGGTATCGATCGATAACACGGTATCGTGGATGCCGTCATCGGCGGGATCGTACGCGATCTCGATTGCCACCTGTTCGCCGGGGGCGAGCTGCAGGGGCAGTTCGCGGTCGGGCGTGAGCGTGTAATTCTGTTCATCGCCGATGCTGATACCGAGGATATCATACGACACGGCCCCGTTATTGGTGATCGTCACCGTGCATGTTTTGACGCCCCGTTCGTCTTCCGCGGTCTTGACAAAATCGATCCGCCGGTCGTACCTGGCCCCCTGGGTGTCGGTCACTGTGATGGTTGAGAACACCGGAACCATGTTGAAATCGTGTTCTTTGATTTCACCGCCCGTACCGTTTACCGGAAAGATGCCGTCCTGGTAGCCGGACAATTCCGCGGTCACATCATATTCCCCCTCCGCGAAGGCCATCATGTAGGTGCCGGCCCGGTCGGTGGTTACGTGGGTTGTGCCGCTGCCGACGACCGCGCCGGGGATGCCGGCCAGGGATACGTCCTCCCGCACCTGCCCGGCGAGGATGAAGCTCTCGGTGCCGCCCTGGGTGATTGTGACAGAAAGGTTGTACTCCGTTCCTGCGCCCGAGACAGCCGGGTCCCAGTGGCGGACCCGCACGTAGTAGACCCCGTCGGCAGGGCAGTTCAACCAGGCGAGCGTTTCATCCTCACCGATGCCGTGATGGTCCCAGTCGCCCTCCAGCGGCGTTTTGCCGTCGGTATCGTACAAGTCGATAACAGTATCGCAGTTTGGGCCGAGCCCTGTTGTCTCGATATCGTACGACAGGCCTTCGAGGGCGTAAAACTGCACCCAGTCCTCGTCGCCCGCGTCATGGAAGTTATGTGCTTGCGGCCCGGCATCCGGGATGATCCATGAGGCATGCCGATACTGGTCGTCCGTTTCATAGCGATCCGCGCCGGCGGATTTTACAGTGACCGTCATCGGGTGAGAAATGTTCCCGTCCGTATCCTCGGCGTAGATGAGTACGGTGTAGGTGCCGGCGGTGTCGAAACCGTCGTATGTTGCTTCAAATCGGCCCGTGCTGTTGTTACGGACCAGTTCAACAGCATCGCCGGCACCGCTCGGCGATTTTATGTACGCCTTGACGGCATGAATGCCGGCATCGGCGGTCACCTTGTCGGCCCACAACAGCGCCGAGGATGCGTCGTTGAGCACCATGTCGTCGCAAACGGAACCTATTTGCGGTATCTCGCTGCCGGTAACGAACGCCGAGCCGATGTAGGTTGTTGCGGCGAGCGGGCCATCCTCGTATTTTTCGTTGGCTATACCATCCCCGTCGTCATCGAGCTGCAGCCATTGGCTGGGATCGACCAGGGTGCCGATGATGTCCATCGTCCCTCCCACGGTTTTCTGCAGGTCACACCCTTCGAACACGTGGTTCATGAAGAACTGGGTGAACGAGACGGCGCCGTTGTTTTCGCAGAGGGCCTGTTCGCCGGCCGGCGTGCTGGCTATCAGAACCCTGTTACGATCGGTCGGCGGCATCAGGTCCGGGACCCAGCCGCCGGAGAACGAGGCGTCGAACACCACCGTCACGTCGCGATCGGCGGCCTGGAAGGTGTCCAGCCAGCCGTCCAGGTCGGCCGGTGCCAGCAGCTCGCCGTCGTTCATCCGGAAGCCGCCCGCCGCGCCCCCGCCGGTGAAGTACAAGGTCAGCTCGTCGGCGTCGGCCGCCCAGGTCCCGATGGCGTCCTGCAGTTCGGCCAGCGTCGGCGGACCGTCGATGTCATTGAGAAAACCGTCGCCGTCGACGTCCTGGGTGTTATCGCTGTTGAGGTAGCAAACCGCTTCCGGCTCGAACCACCGGTCCAGCAGGGTCCGGTAGACGCGGTTGGTCATGGTATTGGTCGTGTCCCACGGCTGGGTGGCGCTGAAGTCTCCGTCGCCGGCGACGACGATGGCCTTCTCGGTGAAGCCGCCCTGGTAGACCGTCGTCTTCTCCGGTATGGAGATGTTGCCGGCAGTGTCGCGGGCGTATATCAGCACGGCATACGCCCCGGATTCCCCGAAACCGCTGCAGTCGCATGACCAGCGGCCGGTCCCGTCGTCAGTGAGTTCAACCTGGGGCAACTGGCCGATCGGGTTGTCGGAATCGGGATCGGGCTGATAGCCGGGAGGTATGATGATACCCCAGACGCGGTCTATCGGGTAGGCCCCCGTGACATTGTTGACCCAGAGTGTCGCCGCGGTGCCGGAAGCAATGGTCTGGCTCTCTGAAATGCGGCATATCTGCGGGCGTCCCCCGCCGGCGACGAAGCTTTCGCCGACCCGCAGCCCGGCCGCAAAGTCGCCGTCCGCGGTATCGTATACCCCGTCCCCGTTGTCGTCCAGAACGGCATGTTGATTGCCGAGCATGTAGGACATGCTGTCCCGCGCTTCGTTGAACGAGGCACGGACATCGAGGCCCGAATAGAGGGCGTTGAAAAATGAGTGCGTAAAGGATATTTTGCCACCGGCGGGGAAAAAGCTCCGTTCATCCTCCCGCGCGCTGGCGATAACAACGCGCCCCGCGGCGTTGATCTCGTCGAGAAAACTGCCTGAATAACACGCATCGATGACCACCACGGCCTCGCGGGTGCCGCCCTGTGACTGCCAGGTATCCAGCCAGGTACCAAGCGTCGCGCCATCGAGCGTTTCGGTGGGATTCAGGCGAAAGTGTGCGTTGGCATCAATGTCGGAAAACGCGTGGTCGACGAACAGGACGGTCAGCCGGTCGGCCTCCGAGGCAAATCCCTCGAATGCCTCCTGAACGTGGGAGAGATTGGTAAGGTCATCGGCGTCGATCGCGCCGTCGTTATCGACGTCCTGGGTCAGGTCGTGGCTGAGGTAACAGATATCCTCCGCGCGGAACCCCCGGTTGCGGAGTGTGCGGTAGGCGAAGTTGGCCGTGTTGTTGACGTTGTCCCATGTGTTGTCATCGTGTTTTTTGCCCGCGACAATAATCACTCGCCCCATCGCGTCGGTGTCCGCGACGGTTATCACGTTCACATGGGCCTTCGCCGTCAGGCCGGTCGTGCGGTCCCGGACCGCGATGACGTCATAAACGTCGGGGCCCGCGGTCGGCCCCGTCGTGTAGAGGACGGTGTTTTCGTCGACGACCGTCAGCGGGCCGGCGCCGCTCTGGTTACGCACGAATGACCATTCCAGGTCGGCGCCGCCGGGCGGGTCGATGACCTGAAACTGCTTTGAATCGCCGGCCGGGAGAGTTATCGCGCTTGTCGACAGCCTGAGCTTGTCGGAGAGGTTGCGCCAGAAGGCCAGGCCGCCGCGGTATTCGCCTAAAAACAAGTCCGGATCGCCGTCATCGTCCGTGTCGCCGAAGGCGGGCGTTGCGAGCGGCATGGCCGCCTCGGGCATGATGTTGGTCCCGGCCTCCACGAAAACGGGCGCATCGATCGTTCCGTCGTTGCGGATCTTGGCAATAAGGCCGTTGTTGTTGCCGACCAGTATATCCAGGTCGCCGTCACTGTCGATGTCCGTCAGCGTCGGCCGTGACATGAAGCCGACGTCCAGGTCGGCGACGCGGTCGTCGACCAGTTGCCAGTTCGGACCGCCGCCGGCCGAGACATTCTCGTACCAGGCCACCGTTCCTTCGCCCCTGCCGACGAACAGGTCGATGTCGCCGTCGTTGTCGATGTCGCCGAGGGCGGGTGCGGACCGCCAGCCGAAATCAAGCCCGCCGACGTGCGTATCGATGCCGCCCCAGGAAGGCTGCGTTGCGGTCCCCTCGTTCCAGATGATGGTGAGCGTCCCTTCCATGTCGCCGAACAGGAGGTCGGTGACACCGTCGCCGTCGAGGTCGCCGGCGGCGGGGGTCAGGGCGTAATGGTTGACCGGAATCCCGATGTCCCGCTCAACGTGCACGGGCGATTCCCACATGGCGGTATGCGGGTCGCCGCTGTTTTCGAAGTAGAGGACCTCGCCCTGCAGTGTGCCTTCCAGGATATCGAGGTCATGGTCGCCGTCGAGATCGACGAGGACCGGGGCGCTTTCGTCCCCGGCGTCGGGAGAGAGGTAGGAGAAGGATTGCCGCTGCCATTCGCCGGACGCGTCCTCGTCGTACAACGCGACGAGGCCTTCGTAGGTGCCGACGAGGACTTCGAAATCGCCGTCGCCGTCCAGGTCGCCGTGGGTGGTTAAATTGCTATAACTGGGGCCGGTGAACAAGCGTTCTTCACACCCCCATTCCGGGTTTGTGGCGGTGCCCGTGTTTTCCACAAAATAAGTGTCTGCGGTTATATCGTGGGAATAACCAATTATGACATCAAAATCTCCGTCATCGTCAATATCGACTATATCAAGAGAGGGCACATACCAACCGAGATCAGAAAAATTTAGATTAGTAGTTGGACTCGACGGCCATAGCGGTGAATTAGCTGTGCCCTCATTTACGTATAAATAAGCATGGCCACTACCTGCATCAAAGGCACCAACGAACATATCCAGATCACCGTCTGAGTCGATATCCGCAAAACACGCGTTTTGGATACCCTGATCGTAGGGAGGTGATATGTAATCCTGATCTTCCAGTTCCAGTTGCATATCCTCCGGCGTGCCGGTGTTTCGATAAAAGTAGAGATTGCCGGATTCCACATGTCGGAAGAAACCGTCCAGATCGCCGTCGCCGTCTATGTCGGCAAAGTATGGCGCCGTAACATGTCTGGTGCCAGACACAATAAAATCATCCGTTCCGAGGGACCAGTTTGGCGCTGTTGACGTGCCGGTATTCAGAAAAAACTGAAGGTCGCCTGTTATGATGTCTTCGGACGTTTCCATGCGGCCGACGACGAGATCGAGATCATTGTCATTGTCTATGTCTGCAAGGTGGGGATGGGTGTACGTGCTTCCTTCCGTATAGACAGGATTCAACATCCCGTTGAGATATCCCTCGATCTCCTGTTTCAAAGGCGGCGCTGTGCCGTTGGGGGGCGGCTCCACCACAGGAAGGGGTGAAGGTTCGTCTACGCCGACATAAATTTGGATGTCGTCAATAACCGGGGTGGCTCCCCCCCAACGTCGACCCTGGAATTGCACGGGGACAAAGCCGTCGTTGTCATCGCCTAATACAGACAGATCTTGGGGCAACAGGGTGACGTTCCAGAGCTGCTCGTTAATCCGCGTTGAGACATGTCCGTCCTGGTGCACCACCATTTCAGCGGTGACCCAGCTGTCCCCCGGCAAAGGAAGATCGCCGAAACCGATCAGTTCACCGGTACTGCTGTTCGTATCGTAAATTTGGTAGTTTGCATGGGCAAAATAAGAATTGCTGTTTACATCCCATGTAGTAATCCCGCACTTTTCAAAAGACGCCAGGCCCGACGCGCTGAACCCGCCATCGTTAATCTCACCCGTAGTAATCTCCCCAAATATTTCAGACCTACCGACATGTTTTGTGTAGGGAATTCTCAATTTCCATCGAACTCGAATCCCCTGTGTCAAATCAAATTCTTGCTTTGAAACGATGCCGGATAAATCAAGAGTATCTGTACTCAGGCCAATGGATCCTTGATAACCCAGTTCCGATCGTACGGTAGGAGGGGCTGGCTCGGCATCTAACCCAGAGTCCCACTCGCCCCATGTGTCCCAGACGGTGGTGTTGATAGCGCCGGATTCCCAGTCTTCATGGAGAACTCTTGTGCCGAGCGAATTTGAGATGGCAAAAGAGGCCGCGTAACTGTCCTCGTCTGTTTCTCCCCACACTTCATCCCTGTCCTGATTCATTGCACTGCCGGTTTCGTCGAGAATATCCGGCCCGATCGTCAAGGTGTAATCACCTTCCGCGGTTTGTTCACTGAACGTTACTTCAAGTGTGCGGGGATCCTGCCAGGTATAACCGGTGATTTCGCCAAGGAGGCTGCCGCCCCCCGGACCGGTAAAATCGATGATATCATCGACAATTGAGAAACTTGTTGTATCCATGCGATAATCGAACAGAAACCGTATAAAACCCGCATTTCCTACGGTCCCTGACGGCGTATGCCCCGTTACGACCGGACCGATATTCCTGTTTTCAAACCAGGCGAGGCTAGCGGCAACGCTGGAAAGGATGTCGCTGTCGCCGTCACTGTCTATGTCCGCCACGCAAATATCAAACTGGCTCTTTAGACTTATAATATGTTCTGTGAAATTTTCGCTGCTGTCGTTTTCATACCAATGTAACTGGTTTTTTACCTTTGAAATTACATCCACATCGCCGTCGCTGTCCAGATCATCTGCATATACAGAATTACTGGACAAATCGAAAGGGCCATATGTTCTTATAACATGACCATCACCGAAATTTCCGTTTCCATCGTTTTCAAACCACTCAATTGAGTCGTGATCGGCTGTTAAAACGTCTATATCCCCGTCACTGTCTATGTCCTCTCCGTAGACATCGCTCACCCCGGTGACTGCATGTGTTATCGTATTTTGTGTGAAATTGCAGTTGCCGTTGTTTCGATGCCACCCGATTGTATTATCACTGGCCCATAATACGTCTTGAAGTCCGTCTCCATCGATATCTGCAGTGCTTATTGACTCAATTTGTTCCCATGGTTCTTGTGGGGTTGTTGTGAGAGTGTGTTTGGTAAAGTTCTCGTTGCCGTCGTTTTCAAAACACACTATAGAACCGCACAGCAATGATAATATGTCAACATCATAATCGCCGTCGATATCTACCAGTCTGGGAGTGCATATATCACTACCTGATGTTGTAATCAAGTGTCTTGTGAAGTTGCCGTTTGCCGTGTTTTCATGCCAGGCGAGATGGTCAGATCCCGATGAAATGACATCCATATCACTGTCGCCGTCTATGTCACGAGCATTCACCTGAGATGCCGATGAAGATGTTGTTGCGGTCCAAACATTGTGTTTTTTTGAAAATACACCATTTCCATCGTTCTCGTGCCAGACAATTGAACCATTCTCGGTAGACACCACGTCAGCAAACCCATCGTTGTCGATATCTGTCGCACAAGCTGATACGATCCCCCACGAATTGTGGAGGTCCGTCACCACGTGCCCCGGCTCAAACGTAGCCGACAGCAGCAGCCTCGGTTCCAGGTTCTCCGCCAGCGGTGGCGTGGTTTCAAGGGGCCGAACGTGCCGGCATCGCGCTCTCCTGAAGATCGCCCTCAACCCGGCGATTTTCTGCCGGTTGAGAATAGCGCGGTACCCTTTAATGAGCATCTTTATCGCGCCGCACGTCTGTAACATACTTCTCTCCTCGGTTGCAATATGGTTTCTATAATTGGATTGTTCTGAGCTTTCGCGCGAAAAACGTGATTATCTGATTTGTCACCCCGCGAAATGTCGAACGTCGTACCGCCGCCGGGCAGGGACACCGGGCAACGCGATGTCCTCCGTTTTTTCCTGCGATGATTAGTCCTCGTCTCTGCATACTTCTCCGTGTTTCTGATGAGTGCGCGTTATCTGCATGTGTTGCTGAAATCAATATTATATTTCAGCAGTTCAGAAATAACAAACAGCATAGGAACCCGTTTATCTGCAAAACACGAAAAATCACAAACAGCAATACCCCGGCCTCATCCGAAGACCGGTTTTTTCAAGT
>CAZLBC010000143.1:0-8933 GCA_964557575.1 uncultured Planctomycetaceae bacterium | reverse complement strand
CGCCGCTCTCAGGTTAACGGCTGCCGCACATGTTTGAAAGGGGAAAGGACGGGGGGTTTTCGGCGGCCGGCGGACTATCGATCGCCCGCACATACCGTTGAGTCAGGCCATCGGCGGCCAGGCGCAGAAATAACGTGTTACCGCCCGGAACCAGTGTACACGGAAAACCGCGCGTCTTCGATTGTCAGTGTGCGGTTGATGTCACCGTGTTTAAGATCATTTCACGTACGGGATGGGCCCCCGGCACATTATTAAACTGAACGCGGGCGTTTGGTCTCGAACACCGTGTCATTATTTCTTGATAACTGCTGCGCTGCCACGTAAGATTTTTCCAGGTTACGGAGTTATGGGAGAACACGTGGCGAAGCATACCGGCAAGTGCCCGAGATGCGGTCAAGGGCTTGACTACGATAAAGCCGTGGGGGAGCGTATCACCTGCTCGGGCTGCGGCGCGACGCTGAAGGTCCCGGCCGGGTCCGAGGCACCGTATCAACCAAATGATCGCACGCTGCCCGCTACCCCGTCAGCGCCCTCCGACCCGCTGGTCGGCGAATCCCTCGGCGAGTTTAAGGTGCAGGCGTTGCTCAACCGCGGCGGCATGGGCGCGGTGTATATCGGGTTTCAGTCATCTCTCGGACGGCCGGTGGCCATCAAGGTATTACCGCAGCATCTGGCGAACAACGAAAGCTTCGTCGAACGCTTCCACCGCGAGGCCCGCACCGCCGCCGCCATCCGCCACCCGAACATCATTGAGATATTCTCGGTCGGTGAGGACAAGGGCTACGAATACATTGCCATGGAACTGATCGAGGGCGAGACGCTCGCCGACGTGCTCAAGCGGGAGCGGCGCATCATGCCGGACCGAGCGCTCGACCTGATGAAACAGGTGACCTCGGCCCTCGCCGACGCCCACGCCTTCGGCATCCTCCACCGTGACATCAAGCCCGCCAATATCCTCCTCGACAGTAAAGGCCGCCCGAAAGTAGCAGATTTCGGGCTCGCCAAGCAGTCTGACACAGACATAAGCATCACCGTCACCGGACAGTCGCTCGGTACGCCGCTCTACATTCCGCCCGAGGCGGCCCGCGGCGCACACCTGGACGCCCGGTCCGATATCTACTCACTCGGCGCCACCTTCTACCACGCGCTGGCCGGGCATCCGCCGTTTCAGGGTGCCACGGCAATGGAGCTGGCGTCCAAGCACATCGAGGCCGAGGTTCCGTCGCTGCACAAGGTCGCGCCCGGCGTTCCGCGCCCGTTCTGTCGCATCATTCATCGCTGCCTCTGTAAAAATCGCGATGAGCGCTACGCTGATGCCTGCGCGCTTCTCGAAGCACTCGAAGGTATCGACGCGGCTTCCGTCGCCGCGCAGAACACGCCATCCCGCAAAAAGCGCCGGCCCGCTCGCCGGTCAATCAAAAAGCGGCCTGCCGCCAAACGACGGAAGACATCCGCAGCGGTCACCGACGCTGCCCGCGACGCGCGGGCCGCTTCGCCGCCCGACGCCTCCCGCATCCGTGACCACCCGAAAAAGCATCCCGATGCCAAGCGCAGGAAGAAACGCATGGTCCTCTTCGGCGGCGGCATCGTTGCCGGCCTCGCGCTGACCCTGATACTCGTTATTATCCTCAGCGGCGGAACAAAGGAAACACCGCCCCCGGCAAAGGGAGAGCAGGTTGTACAGAAACCATCTGCCGGGGGGCAGGCGGAACCATGGAAGGTTTACACCAAGTGGCCCTTCAACACTGACGAGGCGGAACGGCGACAGAAGGAGACGGCCAAAGCCCTCGGCGTGCCGGTCGAACAGGACATCGACCTCGGCAACGGCGCGACGTTGACAATGGCGCTGATCCCGGCCGGGTCGTTTATGATGGGCTCCCCGCCGGACGAGGAGAAGGAGGAGGAGGAGGAGGGGCGTGACGATTCACACGAAGGACCGCAGCACAAGGTCACGATAACCAAGCCTTTTTATATGTCCGTCACGGAGGTCACGCAGGCCCAGTACATGTTCGTGACGGGCAAGAACCCAAGTAAGTACAAGGGCGCTAACCGGCCGGTTGAGATGGTTTCATGGAACGATGCCGTCGCGTTCTGCAAGCGGCTGTCGGCGACAAAGAAACGAATATTCCGTCTGCCGACGGAGGCCGAGTGGGAATACGCCTGCCGTGCGGGGACAACGACGCGTTTCAATTTCGGGGACAAGGACGAAGACCTGCACAAGTACGGCAATTACGCCGACCGGACGTGCACGGCGGGCTCGTACAAGGGCATGAAAGACGAAGCCCACTCCGACGGGCACGACCGGACGGCCCCTGCCGGGTCGTACAAGCCCAACCCGTGGGAATTGTATGACATGCACGGGAACGTCTGGGAGTGGTGTATCGATTGGCATGGGGATTACGCGGACGCGGACGCGGAGGCGAAGGACCCGACGGGCCCCGCCTCCGGTGACCGCCGTGTGCTTCGCGGCGGTTCGTGGAACAATCTGCCGCGTCACTGCCGCTCGGCGAACCGCTACAGGGGCGACCCCGGTAACCGGCAACATCGTTACGGCTTACGAGTCGTTGTTCCCCTGTCGCAGGAAACACTTCACCAGGCCAAGAAAGAGCAGGAGACACAGCCACGATCGACTGTCGCGAAGGAAGACCGCGGTTCCAAGGCACCCTCTGTTTCTCACCGGGAGGCCGGCGGCGCGACTCGATCCGAGTGGAAAGAACTCTTCGACGGCAAGATATTTGCGGGCTGGAAATTCAGCACGGAAAACCCGGAGTCATTCAAAATCGAGAACGGGATGATCGTGGCAAACGGCAAGCAGGCCCATCTTTTCTACGCCGGCGACGTCTGCAACCATGACTTTACCGACTTCGAGTTAAAGGTCGACGTCAAGACTGAGCCGAATGGAAACGGGGGCATCTACTTCCACACGAAGTACCAGGAGCAGGGCTACCCGACAAAAGGGCACGAGGCGCAGGTCAACAACACCCAAGAGGACTACCGGAAGACCGGCAGCCTCTACGCGGTCAGGGACGTGACGAAATCCCCGGTGAAAGACGGTGAGTGGTTCACCATACACATTATCGTCCGCGGCAAGAAGGTCGTTATCAAGATCGACGGCAAAACCGCCGTCGACTTCACCCAGGGCCCCGACTACACCCCGCCCAAGGAGAGGGACGGGCAGTTGCTGTCCTCGGGGACGTTCGCCCTCCAGTGCCACAACTCGGCGGGCGCGGTCTACTATAAAAACATCCGCGTAAAATCTCTCGTCAAGAAGGCAGACCGCGATTCCGCTGGCTCCAATGCTTCTGACCCGGAGGCCGCCGCCGAGGCGGAACGGCGACAGAATGAGACGGCCAAAGCCCTCGGTGTGCCGGTCGAACAGGACATCGACCTCGGCAACGGCGTAACCATGACAATGGTGCTGATCCCGGCCGGGTCGTTTATGATGGGCTCGCCGCCGGACGAGGAGGGGCGAATCGGCGATGTAGTTATGGGGTTTCAGGGCAAGGAAGGACCGCAGCACAAGGTAACGATTACCAGGCCCTTCTATATGGGAAAAACCGAGGTCACACAAGCTCAGTACACCGCCGTGACCGGTGAGAATCCCAGCGAGAACAAGGGTGCTGACCGGCCGGTGGAGATGGTCACCTGGCATGATGCCGCCGCGTTCTGCAAGCGGCTTTCGAAGGCAACGAAACTGACGTGTCGACTGCCGACAGAGGCCAAGTGGGAATATGCCTGCCGGGCCGGGACAACGTCGCGTTTCAGTTTCGGGGACAAGGACGAAGACCTGCATGAGTACGGCAATTACGCCGACCGGACGTGCACGGCGGGCTCGTACAAGGGCATGAAAGACGAAGCCCATTCCGACGGGCACGACCGGACGGCCCCGGCCGGGTCGCTGAAGCCCAACCCGTGGGGGTTGTATGACATGCACGGGAACGTCTTTGAGTGGTGCGCGGACTGGTACGGCAACTGCGCCAAGGAGAAGGCGCAAGACCCGGCGGGACCCGCCTCCGGAGACGACCGTGTGCGCCGAGGCGGTTCGTGGAACGGTCCACCGAGTTTCTGCCGCTCGGCGCACCGTGGTTGTCAAGTCCCCGTCTACCAGAGCGACGCTCATGGCTTCCGGGTGGTTTTTCCCCTGTCGGCCGGCGCGGACTGATGTGTTCAACCGATTGCGATCGGTTATCCGGCTCCGCATCATCCTCCACCGTCATAAAAACGTGAAGCCCCCCGACCGGTGAACAGGCAGGTGCACTTCAGGCAACTGTGAGCCTGGGTTAATAGTTAATCGGCGTTACTGTGCCGCACCCGGTTCATGGCTCGTAAAACCGAATCCGGCAAGCAGGACAATCGCAGAATAACCGTTGCTTGAATCCTCGCGGAATGAACGGTCACAAAAAAAAGGTACCTGACCCTGTCGGGCAATCCACGAAAAAAAGGTACCTGACCCTGTCGGGCAATCATACGGACAGAAAAACTACTCGACGCCCTTTTGAGAGACGCAATGGTTACGGGGACTGATTACGGGCACAGCTTGATTCGGTTATCTACCCGTGGTACGTTATTGCCATGAAGATCGACGTTTCAGACGAGCTGTTGAAGGGTATCAATATCACCGCCGAGCAAGCGGTCCTCGATTTTGCGATCGGGCTGTATTCGGAAGGCACGGTGACTGCGGGACGTGCTGCCGAGGTTGCCCGCATGTCTCAAACTGATTTCATAAAGGAACTGGGGAAGCGCCACATACCGATTCATTACGATGTCCAGGATCTTCAGGAGGACATCAGCGTCGTCAGGGATCAACAGGGGCATGATAGTAATAACTCAAACTGACCGACCAGAGATTGCAACTGCAGATGAATAAAGAGGTAAGCCGAAAAACAGGGACTGTCCCTTCAGGGACCGTCCCTGCTTTTCGGCGCTGCATATACAGTAGCAATATCATAGGTGAGGCCGAATCGGTCAGTTTGAATACCGTACCTTTTCCGTCGCTGCAAATTCCTTCCGGAACACTCCCGTTCCCCCGCAAGCGAGCCGCAGGCGGGACACGGCGGAGAGGCGGTTGATCGCAAGACAGGACTCCCGGTATAATGCTGACAGGACGCAACAACACAGCGCGAAGCCGTCACGTGAATCAAACCGTCATCCCCGGAGAAAAAAACAATGCATACCGTCCTCCCCAGTTCGGCGACACGCTTCGCCGTTATCGCCCTTCTCTGTCCGTGCGTTGCCCCGGCGGCCGCGCCCGGACCGCCGCAACGCAACCTGTGCCTGTGGCTGGATGCGTGCCGCCCTGATACCCTCGTCACCGGGAAAGGCAGCGCGGTCCACCGGTGGAAAAACCTCGTCGCCGGCGCCCCCGGCGCCGCGCAGGACCGGGACGATCTCCGTCCCCGCCTGGTGCCGGATGCCGTCAACGGCCGCGCCGCGGTCCGTTTCGACGGGGCATCCCGCCTGGATGTGCCCGCGATCAGGGAACAACCCGGCGGGCTGACCGTGTTCGTTGTCTCCCGGCGATCGCCGCGTCAGGCGTCGGAGAAAAAATGGCAGCGGCTGATCTCCTGCCGGGTTCCAACCGCAAAGGACGACCGCACCCCGCCCTGCTTCCAGGTGCCGGCCGGCGAGCGGGGCGGCGGCGGTGCATACGGCCTTACCGTTGACAAAACGGCCCTGGGGGGAGTACATATCGGCCCGCTATCCGTCGGCGCGAAGCGAGGCGGCACGGGCGGGGGGTTCCGGGGCGATATCGCTGAGGTGCTGGTGTACGACGCGGGGTTCGACTCCCCGGCCGGCATGCGGGCGGTGAAGGAATACTTGCGGAAGAAATGGGGCGCGACCGTCTCGCGGGAAGACGGGGCCTGGACCCGGGTCGGCCCCCTCGGCCGGACGCCCCGCCGCGTCACGGACGCCCTCCCGCTCTCTGACCAGGACGGCGGCGACCGCTGGGAGGTACACCAGCCGCTGACGGACGAATTCGACGGCGAACAACTGGACACCGAAAAGTGGATGCCCCGGCATCCGCGGTGGAAAGGCCGCAAGCCCGCCTTCTTCTGGAACAAAAACGTGTCCGTGCGGAACGGCGCACTGCACCTGACGACGCGAAAGAAAGAAGCGCCGCAGATGCCGAAGGGCTACCGCGGCTACACCTCGGCCTGCGTCCACGCGACGGCGCCGGTCAGGTACGGTTACTTCGAGATCGAGGCCCGACCGATGAACTCCGCCGGGTCCAGTTCGTTCTGGTTCCGAAACTCCTCGCCGCAGTGGGTCACTGAAATCGACGTATTCGAAATCGGCGGCCGGTCCCCGGGCTACGAGCGGCGGGTGAACATGAACCTCCACGTAGTACGCACACCCGACGAGAAAAAGCATTGGAGCTGCGGCGGCCGCTGGACCGCCCCGCGGGACCTGGCGGCGGATTTCCGCGTCTACGCCCTCGATTGGAACGAAGACCGGATTCGCTATTACGTGGACGGCGTCATGGTCCGCAGCGTAAAAAACACCCACTGGCACCAGCCGCTCTACCTGATATTCGACAGCGAGACCATGCCCGACTGGTTCGGCATGCCCAAAGACAAGGACCTCCCATCGACCTACTCGATCCGGTATGTGCGGTCGTGGAAGCGAAAAAAGTAACCCGCGTATGAACCGGCACGAACATACACGACACGGCACCGCGTATCATCCCCTGCATCATCAAACGGCGCGTACGCGGCACAGCGCCGGGAAAATACTGATGGTGCACCCTCCGGCTAGCATGACCGTTCGATCGCGAATGCCGCGGCTACCCGTTCTTCTCCTTGTTCTCGGCGCCGTGTCCCCCGCCTTCTCCGCGCGGCAGCGGGTGACCGCCGTCCCCCGCGAGCTCGGCCTGGATCCCTTCTACGGGAAATACCTCGACGCGGGGTTCCCGATCTGCTCGTCTGAAAAGGTATCCGACTACGCGCTCCTGGAGACCGGCCACCTGGTCGGGAAGATGCTCGCCAACCGGCCGGACATCGTGGCGAAGATGCGGGAACTGAACTTGCGCTGCATCGTCATGGGTATCGGGGAGTTCACCACGGACATACCCGAGTACGCCCACCGCCGCCCGGCCTCGTTCTGGGACCGCCGCGGCCGGGGCTACGGTCCGGGCGACGACAACCCGGTCGTGAGCTGCGCCGAGGAGAACCTCCTGTGCTACCCGGGCGATCCCTGGGCCGCCGAAAAGGACCACCGGCTCCCCTCCCTGGATATCGCGCGTGCCGACACGGCCCGGTCGACCGATTCGACGCGGAAGACCGACATCTTCATCCTGAATAAAAGCGGAAAGAAGCTGAAGGTGTACTGGATCGACTTTGAGGGGAAACGCCGGCCGAGGACCGTCCTGCACCCCAACGGAAACTTCCACAGCAACACCTTCGCCACGCACCCGTGGCTGGTGACCGACATGCGCGATCGGACCGTCGGGCTGTACCTGCCGGAGAAAGAGCGGTACATTGTTCTCCTGCGGCCCGCGGGAAAACGACTGGAATAACGATCGGTTCGGATTGCGGCCGTGCGCCGAATACCCGGAGAACACACATGCCCAGGCACCTTTTGTTAACGGCCCTCCTGACCGCCGCGGCGGCCGGCGGCGAACCCGGCGCACCCTTTCGCATGCCGCCGCGCGAAAAACCGGAACTGCTCGGCGCAAAGCTCGGATTCCGCGGACCGACGGCGCTGGCCTTCGACAGCCGGAACCGGCCCTGGATGCTCAACACCCGCGATCCGGCGGCCTACGGGACGATCATGACGATCCGCGGCGGCGAATGGGTCCGGATCCCGTATCTCGACGCCCTCCGGAAGGCGTTTCCGTGGGCCGGTCCGCCCGCCGAGCGGTACTGGCACGCGCCCGGCTCGATCACGATCGACGACGATGACGCCGTCTACGCGGTGGTGCCCCTGTGGCGGGACGGCAGGAAACGCGGCCTGGGCCTGCTCTACGCCCCCGGGCCCGGCGAGGGTTTCCGCTCTTACGCTATACCGGGATTGAAGGTCCTGGAGGTGCGTACCGGCCACAACGACCTGTCGGCCCCGCCCGCCGTCGCGCTGCTGACATACCGCACGCCCCACCCGGCGAAGTGGACCGCCTACCACGACCTGTCGGTCCTCTTTCCCCGCAAGACCGGCGACGGGCTCGCGCTCGGCGAACCGGTCCACATCACCGCCGACTGCTTCGGGATGAGCCTGCACTCCGGCGGCTGTTCGTTTGCCGTCACCCAAGGCCGGAAGACCCACGTGGTCTACGCGGAGATCCCCCGCGACGGCAAGGGCGGCAACCCCACGTACGTGACGACCGTCGACCGGGACGCGCGGAAAGTGGTCTGCCGAACGCGGCTGGCGGTCGCGGCGCCGAAGACGCCCGACGTCCATGCCACGCCCGTGATCGCCGCGTGCGGCAAGGGGTTCCTGCACGTGATCTGCGGGGCGCACAACAACCCGTTCCTGTACGGTAAGTCGCTGAAGCCCGGCGACGCGTCGGGGTGGACAAGGCCGGCGGAGATGTTCGACGGCCAGACCTACGCGACGCTGGTCGTCGACCCCGGCTCCCGGCTCCACACCGTTTACCGCAGACACCCCCGGCTGCTCTACGGATCGCGCGGCGGCGACGGGCCGTGGGACGGTCCGCGGGTGCTGGTGCGCGAACCGAAGGGATACCGGGGCTACACGATCTACTATCACCGGCTGTTCATCGACCGGGCCGGGGCCCTCTACCTGAGCTTCACCTTCTACGAGCACCGGTCGGGAAAGAAGTGGCGGACGCCCACCGTACTGGCGGTGTCCGAGGATCGGGGAACACGCTGGCGGCTGGCGTCGAAGGAGACGTTTCTGCGAAGGATGAAGGACGGGGGGGGCAAGTGTTACTGATCGCGCAAATATATGTCAATCCCCCTGATTCTGATCAATTTATT
>CAZLBC010000142.1:0-9082 GCA_964557575.1 uncultured Planctomycetaceae bacterium | reverse complement strand
GACAGCCGGGGCATGACCGCACCGGGAAACAACAACTCAAAGTGACCGCGGCCGACAGGTTGCCGGCGCGCGCGTTTTTCGCCGTGCAGGCAACAACCGTTGCGGCTATAATGCCCCCGCCGGAGGCGGTCCCCGGCACGATTCGTACGCGGAGGATTATTCGCATGAACGACAAGGCCCCGACCAAGACAAACCTGCGCTGGATGCTCGCGATGGTGCTGTTCCTGCCGGCGTGCGGGAAGGAAAACCTGGACAAACACGTCGACACCCTGGTCGACGCGCTGCAACGAAACGACTACGAGGCATTCGAGTTGATAGCCCATCCCGGTCTGCTCGAAACATTCCCCGCCAAGCGTTTTTCCAACCTTTCAAAGGGCATCAGTTTCCTGGGCGAATTCAGGGAGCGCACCATGCACGGCATCAAGACCGAAAGCGGGGGCTACCGCGAGGGGCGTTACACCCTGGACTTCGCACAGGGAAGCGTCGAACTGGAGATCAAGCTGCTCGAAAACAAGATGGTCAGTTTCGCCTTCAGCGGCGAGCCGATCGAGGCCGCGATAGAAAAGGCCCGGAACGAACGCTTCAAGGAATTCAAGGTCATGGAGTTCCGTTTTCTCGACGAGGGCGGAACACCGAAAAACAACAGCTACGCGCCCGGCAAACCGATACCCTTCCGGGTCGGCGTGCAGGGGCTCGCCCGGCGGGAGAACACGCTGCGGGTGAGGGCCGACCTGCGGCTCGTCGACGCGGCCGGCACGGTTGTCATGCAGAAGGCGGGATTTATCGACGCATCCCTCGATCTCGAACCGGACGCCCCCCCCGTGGCCACGCTCTCCGGTACCCTGCGTATCCCCCGGAAAGGGAACTTTACCGTCCGGCTGCTGATCTCCGACGTGAACGACGGCGGGGAGCTGGTTCACGAAGAAACGGTTACGGTCGAATGACGATCCCGGTTCGTTGACCTCGGCGCGCGTCCCCCTGCGCCGCCGGGCGGCGACGTCAACTGCCCGCTCTTCGGCATGGCGGCCCGGGCATGCGTTTTTTTCGGAATATTACCCGCTTGGCGTTCAACGACTGACGGGCGGCGGTTCTTTCGTTTTTCATTCCCGGCGCACCGGGCATACAATAGAATATTGACAGCCGGGCAGGATTCTCCCGGCGAAGGAGTGTTTTAGATCATGAGACCATTACGCTCTCTTCCGGTCGTGTTACGGTGTCATTCCCCAAATCGGTCGAGACGATGATCACGAAGAAATCCGAGTTTCTGGTGCCGCTGACCCCGGACCTGGAAGAGCGCATCAAGCGCATTTCAGTGCTGAACATCGATCCCTACATCATCCCCTCCCCGTACATCCGTCACCGGAACCTGGTCAAAGACGACCGGCACAGCTACGCCTGGAACGCACAGGGCGAGATCCTGGGGTACCTGCAGGTCTATTCCGACCCCGAGCGGGGAGTGTACCACCTGTATCGCCAGGTCACCAGCCCGTTCGGCCGCGGCCGCGGTATCGGGTCGGCATTCCTCGAGGCGCTTGCCTCCGATTTGCCTGATACGGCCGTGGTCTATCTCTACGTCTGGGAGAAGCAGATGGATTCCATCGACTTCTTCCGGAGCCGCGGGTTCGCGACGCTCGAGCAGGTCGCCTACCGCCACCAGTCGTTCTGCCTGATGGAAGCGACCGCGCGCGACATTCGCGAGCATCTGCACAGCGATGCGGAGAAGATGCTCACGGAACAGGAAGCCATCGGCAAGGTTCGCCACGATGCCCGGAAGTATCTGCAGCTCCTGCTCGACATGGTCAACATGCTCTCCGTCGACAACTGCTCGCAGATCATCGAGAGCATCAACCGGGAATCAAATTCCCTGGTAAACCTGCTGAACGACTACGGCGACCGCATCAAACCCGTGCACCGCATCAGCCTGCGCGACCTTATCATTGAGCGTGTCATCCCGTATATCGAAGCGTCCGCCATCCCGTGCGAAATCAACCTTCGTCTCCAGAACCGCATCCCCACCATCCTCGCCCATTACGTGGACGTGGGACGCGCGCTGATCAATCTCGCCGCCAATTCCCTCGATGCCATCCAGGCCGCCGGCCGCAAGGGGATCATCGAAATCAACCTCAAGGAGGCCGGCGATAACGTCATCCTGAGAATGCGGGACAACGGGCAGGGGATGAAACCCGAACGACTCGAACTCGACGAGGAAGGCATCCCGGTGTTCGTCGGCCGGTCGACCAAGGCGAGCGAGGCGGGCGAGGGCTTCGGGACCAAGCAGATTTTTTCAACGTTCGGCGCACAGAATATACAGGTCACCAGCGAATACGGTGTCTTCACGGAATGGCGCATTTCACTGATCAAGAGCACCGTCGAGAAGACAACGACCCTGTCGGACATAGAGGACCGCTTCCTCCGACTCATCGAGAGCACCGGGCCCGATATCGACGCACACGCGAGCCCCGCTCGGATCAGGGGCTTCATCCGGCACGCGCGCGCTCTGGAGCTGCTCTGCTACGACCTCGTCTCCCAGTTCAGCATGTACAGCAACATCCGCGACATCTATCGCAGCATCCTGGCCTACCTGTACGGCGGCAAAGGCGACGCGTACATGGAGGCGGAACTCAATGCGTACCGGACCGACACACCCGCACTGCGCAGCCATCTTCTCGCGGTCCTGCGCAGGGTGCGCCACAACGACGAACTGCTGGCCCGGTATGCGTCAGCGCCCGAATACGCCCACGACCTCTTCGCGAGCTACGGGCGCGACGACCGTTTCACGATCATCTTCACGATGGATCCCGAAACGGGCCGTTTCTATTGCACCGAACGCAAGCTCGCCGAGCATTTCGACCTCGTGCCGTACATGGGCAAGGACCGCGACGATCTGTTGCGCGGCGAGATCAACGGCACCATCCTCAATCCCCACGATCCTCTCATTCTGGGTGTCTGGTCGACGAAGGACCGGGCGGACCTCATCGAAAAGCTCACACTCATTCGTGCGGGTGCCCGCCGGCTCCTGGAAATCGGCGTGAATCCGAAGAAACGCCTGGGATTCTACAACACGACCTACAACACCCACGACGAAAAGATCGATTCCTACAAAAAGACGACCATCCACGACATGGCCAACGCCGCCGAGGAAGAGTTCCCGGCCTTCATCATCAGCAACGATGACGAGCTCTCCGGTTATGTCTTCGAAGACTGATGCCGGCATCGAGATTATATCCCATAGTCTGGGGTATGTTACGTGTACATTACTCCGGCCACGGGAGAGAGGATTGAATTCGCCGGCCTACCGGTTCTTTGCACCGGAAATCAGCCGCGGTTTGTATTGCGGTGCATCCGCATATGGATGCGCGGGAGGCTGAGATCGGGGGTGCACTTCCGAAGATGGCCGAAAAACGCCTCAGGACTCTTCAGCTTCTCGGTTTCCGCCTGAGCCGCTTCCTTGGCCGCCCACACCTCGCGGATTGTCTTGGAAGGTTCAGTCTGCATCCATTAACTCCATGGGATTCAAAGGTCTGAGCGGGCGAAAATACCCCAAACGAGCGTTCAGCGCATTGACCTGCGTCTGCTTGCGCAGATTCGCCAGATGACGAAAATTCCAACTGAGCAGCACGTCGAAATCCAGCGCCGTGGCAATTCCCAGATGAAGAGCATCCTGGTCCACGGTAAGCAGTATAGGTGACACGGGTCGATACAGCAATACGGATGTCCATCTCCCTGTAGAACGGGCGCCCCCTTCCGTAACGGGTAGCGTGATGCGCCGGCAATGAACCGTTTCCGGGAGATGAGCGACCGCGAGCGTGCGGGAAGTTGTCACTCAAAAGCATTACGCCGCACAATCCCGCTTGCGGGTTGAAAACGATGTGACTATCATTGGTTGGTGCAGTGTAACGCGACACTATTCTTGAAAGGCAGGTCGAATGATGAATGTGATCACGTGCGTATCAACGGGTCTTGTTATTATGGCCGTTTTCGCGGGCCCTGACCCGGCCGCGGCACAGGAATGCACCTGGACCGCCCTGTTCAACGGCAAGGACCTGGAGAACTGGGAAAACCCCTACGCATGGGGTAAGGCGGAGGTCGTGGACGGGGAGATACACCTGACGACCGACAAATCCAAGTGGTTCCTGTGCACGGAGAAGCAATACGCGGACTTCGTGTTCGAGGCCGAGGTCCGCATGCCCGCGGGCAAGTGCAACTCGGGATTCATGTTCCGGTGCCACAAGAAGCCCAACAAGGTCACCGGCTACCAGGCCGAGGTCGACCCGTCCGACCGGAAGTGGTCCGGCGGCCTGTACGACGAGGGCCGCAGGAAATGGTTCATCTCCCCGAACAGGGACAAGGCGAAATCGAAGGAGGAGAAGAAAAAGTCGATCGCGGCATTCCGCAAGCGGGCCGGGGACTGCTTTAAGCGCGACGAGTGGAACAAGTACCGGATCGTCTGCCGCGGCGACCACATCCAGATCTTCGTCAACGGCGTCAAGACCACCGACTGCCGCGACGACAAGGACGCGAAGGGCTACATCGCGTTGCAGCACCACGGCGAAAAGGGCAAGACCTACCGGTTCAGAAACATCCGGATCATGGAACTGAAAGAAGGCGACACCGTTCCCGCGATGACGCCCATCGATCCCGGCAAGAGGAAATAGGTTTTCCCGCCCGCGGAAAAAACCAGGAGAACCCATGAATAACGTCACGCTGAGCTGTATCGCCCTGTTGTTGGTGTGCTCACCCGTCGCCGCCGCCGACAAGCCCAACTTCGTGGTCGTCATGGTCGATGATATGGGCTACGCCGACCTCGGCTGCTTCGGCGCCGAGATCGACACGCCCACTATCGACACGCTGGCCGCGGGCGGCATTCGCTTTTCGCAATTCTATAACACCGCCAAGTGCCACTCCTCCCGGGTCTGCCTCATGTCGGGCCAGTGGTGTCACAAGGCCGGCTCGTCCCGCTTGTCAAATGCCGCGACCATCGCCCAGGTCCTCAAACCGGCCGGCTATTTCACGGCGATGACGGGCAAGTGGCACCTGAAGGGAAACCCCGCGGCGGACTGGGGGTTCGATCGCTACTTCGGGCACCTCTCCGGCTGCACCAACTTCTTCACGGGCGACAAGACGTTTCGGCTCGACGACAAGCCGTGGAACGATTTCGGCGATGACTTCTACACCACCGACGCCAATACCGATTACGCGATAAAATTCATCGACGAGGGAATCGAGAACAAGAAACCGTTCTTTGTCTATATCGCCCATAACGCGCCCCACTACCCCCTGCACGTCCGGGAGGAAGACTTCCGCAAGTACGAGAAACGATACGCGGCGGGCTGGGACGCCCTGCGCAGGGAACGGTTCGCCCGGCAGAAAAAGCTCGGGCTTGTTCCCGCAGAGGCCGAACTTCCCCCGAGGCCCGGGGTCATTCCCGCCTGGGACTCCCTGTCGGCCGAACAGAAGACCGGGGAGCGGGAGCGGATGGCCGCCTACGCCGGCATGATCGACCGTGTCGACCAGCAACTGGGGCGGCTCGTGGATCACCTCAAAGAAAAGGGCGTGTATGAAAACACCCTGATCATGCTGTTCAGCGATAACGGCGGATGCCCCTTCGACCGGACCAGGGGAAAGGCGTTCCGTCCCTGGGACCCGAAGTCATACTGGTGCTACAGCCACAACTGGGCCTGGTTCTGCAACACGCCGCTGAAGTACTACAAGCAGAACCAGCACGAGGGGGGTATCCGTTCGGCGTTCATCGCCCACTGGCCCGCGGGGCTGAAGGCCGGGGGCGTGTTCCACAAGCCCGCCCACCTCGTGGATATCCTGCCCACGCTCATGGAACTGGGCGGCGGCAGCTATCCCGAAAAGATGGACGGCCGGACCGTCCGCCCGCACGACGGCATCTCGCTGGTTCCGATTCTCAAGGGCGAAGCATGGAAAGGGCACGACCACCTGTTTTTCAATTTTTCCAATAACTACGCGCTTCGCCGGGGAGACTGGAAAATCGCCTCCTGCACCGGCGGCGCTTGGGAACTCTACAATATCGCGAAGGATCGTTTCGAACAGAACGACCTCGCGTCGTCGCGGCCGGACAAAGTCAAAAGCATGTCCGCCCTCTATGAAAAGATATGGGGCAAACCACTCAAGCTGAAACCGGATCCCGGCATGCCGACGACGCATAAGCGCGCCACAAAAAGGAATAAGGCCGGGAGAAAGAATAAGGCGAAAAAAGGTGGCCGATAGGAAAGCATCCGCCATACCCCCGGCCGATGGCCCCTTCCGGCAACGTGCCGTCCTGGTCGCGGCACTGGCATGCGCGGCGCTGTCGCAGGCGGGGTGCGACGACCCGGACCGCCCCGCCCCGCCGCCGGCCGACGAAGCCGGACCGCGCCCCGCGTCCGCGCCGGCCGAGCCGCTGGCGGACCTGCCCGACGCCCCGGGCAATCCCCCGCGCGCGTACCTGCATCCGGGCCTGGGCTTCGGCCTGACCCGGCCGGCCGGCTACCGGGACGCGACCTACCCCATCGGCATCCGCCTCGCAAACGGCGACGCCGTGATCAACGCGGCCTTCGTCCCCCGGCCGGAGATGACCCCCCAGGCGTTCGTCAAGCAGACGCGCGGCGCCCTGGCGGACGGCGAACGGGCCGGCGACATCCGCCGGCGGGCGGGGACGCTGGCGGGGCTGCCCGCGCAGGTCGTGGAATTCGACGTGACCGGCGCAGACGGGAATATAACCATGAACCGGCTGATCCTGGCCGCGCAGCCCGGCGGGCTCTACGTGGTTGCCGCCAGCGCCCCCGCCGACCGGGCCGCGGCGTGCTTCCGGGCCCTGGATGAAGTGGCCGCCGGCTTCCGCCCGGATGCCCGGCCGCACCGGGACCGCCCCCCGGCAACCGCCGCGCCCCCGGGGGCGGCCGACGACGCGCTGCCCGGCTACGTCTGCCGCGAGCTTGGCTTCGCCTGCAACCCCCCGGCCGGCGGCTGGACCCGGCAGGAGCAGTTCGCGGAGAACACGGTCGTCTGGCTGCCGTCCGACAATACGGGCATGATCCAGGTAACGTTCATGGGCCCGGCCGCGGTCACGCCGGCCGAAGCGGCCCGGCGGTGGGAGGCCCGCCGCGTCAAGCCCGGCGCGGCCCTGGAGAGGCGACTGTCCGCCAGCGAGGGCGCGGTCAACGGCTACCCGGCCCACGCGGCCGCGTACGAGGGCGAGAAGATCTGTACCCTGTCCGTCTATCTCGATTGCGCGGGGATGATGTACCGGCTTACCGCCGGTTTCTACAAAAAGCACGCCGAAGGTCGATCCGAGGTGTTCGACGCGATGGTCCGCAGCTTCCGGGCTCTCGCGCCGGTCTCGACGCGGGAGAACGCCGGATGAGGCGACCGCGGGCGACAGCTCCGTGTGCATGGATGGCGGCCGTTCTGGCGGCGGTCGGGACAGCGTCCGCCGCCGAGCCGGATCCGCTGGAGACGATGCCCGACCGCATCGACGCGGTGCGCATCGCCCTGCCCGGCAGTGACAGGGCCGCGGAAATCCTTGCCGAGACCGAGCGATTGCGCGCCCGGGGCCGGGCCGTCGTCGCGGCGAATGCCGCCGGGCGCGAGACGGCCGCGGCAGCCGAGGCCTGGTCGCGCATCACCGGCATGTACGCCACGAGCGGCGCGCCGCTGACGGCGCTGAACCTGTTCTACGAGACGAAGCCGGGCGGGAACCTGGGCGCGGCCATGGGGGACGCCGGGCTGCTGCTGGCCCTGGCGCAGTACAACGTGGATCTCCGGGACCCCGGGGGCCGGACCGGAAACCTGGCCGCGGGCAAGAGCATCGCGTTCTGGGCGGCCGGGCGGTTCGGCTGGCGGGCCCTCAGCGTGTCCATGGGCACCGTGGGGGTCGTCGACTACCTGCTGGACCAGCTCGGCCGATCGAGCATCCGCAGCCGCCGGCTGGTGCTCCAATCGGCATTTTATAACTACCACTACCCATGGGGCGGCGAGGGCTGGCGGACCGAAAAACAATGGGCCGAAGCGTTCTACACGGCCAAGGTCCGCACCAGGGAACAGGCCTGCCGCGTCGTGCGGGCTCACTTCGAGCTGTTCTGGAAAAAGGGCCCGGGGGCGATCCGGCGGTACTACATGCCCGCGCAGGTGAACGCCAAGGCCAACTGCCTCGACAAGACGTTGATCGCCCTGGCCGGCGGGGCCGGGGAGATGTCCTACACCGACGCCGACTGCCGCGCGGTCGAGGACGATTTCATTCGCAACTACGTCGTCGATGCGATGGAGACGTACTTCAACGTCACGCTGCCGCTGAAGATCCGCCGCCAGGCGCAGGCCCATGCGGCCCGGCGCATGAAGAAGGTCGTCGCGGCGATCAACGAAGTCTGCACCGTACGCGTCACCGTTGCCAACAGCGCCGCGGCCGGGGGGGCGGTCGGCGTGCAGTTCGGGCCGTGGAAGCAGCGCGTCGGGCCGGACGGTTCCATAACATTCCGGTTCACCCGGTACGCCTTCCTGCGGCACAGGGTCGCTCCGACCGTTCGGCTGTGGATGCTGGACGGTGACGGCCGGCGAACGCACGTCGACAAGACGATCGACAACCCGGTCGAAAAACGAAACCAGGCCGTCACGATCCGTGTGCCGTCGGACGACGGCGCCGCGGTCACGCCCCCCGCCCCGCAGGACCGCGTCACGGTCACATTAGCGATGGCCTTCCAGCCGGAGAAGGACATACCCGAGGGGTGGCGGGTCCTGCGCTACCCGGCCCGGCACAGCCCCGGGCAGTTCCGGGCACAGTGGAGAGAGGTCAAGGGCGCGAAAGTCCTGGATCAAAGCTTCCCGATCACCCGCGAGCCGATGAACTGGGACATGAACAAGATGAAGTTCGTCGACGGGAAGGGCAACACGTGGCACGCCCACGGACGGTGCGCCGACGTCGAACTGGAACTGCGCGGCGACCTGGACGACCGGCAGGCCCGCGGCTGGCTCGACACCATGCCGCGACGCGGAGGGCGGTTCGTCGACGAGCGGAAATCCATCGCCGTCATCAGCTACCATGGGCAGCAGGAAGTGTACTTCTACCGGCGCGGCGTCT
>CAZLBC010000141.1:0-9083 GCA_964557575.1 uncultured Planctomycetaceae bacterium | reverse complement strand
GCCAGCAGTGTCAGGAGGCTGCCGTTCTCGAAGAAGATCTTCCCGGGCTTTCTCTTGAAACGGACGCCCGTTCCCGGCAACCACAATTCGCTGAGGACGTGGGAAGTGTGAAGATGGTCGAGGTATTCATACAGCGTTTCCCGCGACATGCCGATCTCCCTGGCGACGGCGCTCACGTTCATCCGGAACGGCCCCGCGGTTGCAATGATTGACAGCAGCCGCTTCATCTGCCGGACACCGGGCGGTCGTACCGAGAACATGGTCGGTATGTCCTCGTAGAGAATCTTGTCCAGCACGTTCTGCAGTTTCGACCAGTAGTCGCCGAATCCCTCCAGCCAGATCGGGTAGTATCCCGTCCGCAGGTATTCGCGAAACAGGGCCAGTATGTTGACGTCACCGGCGATCTCGGCGGCCAGGCCCACATGGTCTTCACGCATCTGCTGATATGAAATCGTCGGTTGGAAACGGCCGGTCTTGAATCCGATGAACTCCCGGAACGAAAGCCCCTTCATCTCGCGCTGCACCAGCCGGCGGGAGAGGTCGTGGCCCGCCTTTTTGACCTGGAGGGAAGAACTGCCCGATACGATCAGGCGCATGTCCGGGAACGAATCGTAGATACTCTTGAGTTCCTGCGGCCAGTTCGGCTGCTTGTGAATTTCATCGATCGCCAGCACTGTCCCGCCGCTGCGGTGATGCTCCTCGGCAATCGCGTAGAGACCCGCCGCTGACACGTGGACGTGGTCGGCCGAAATGTATAATCCCCGGTCGGGACTGTCGTATGTTTCGCCGAGAAATTGGAGCAGGATGGTGGTCTTCCCCACTCCGCGCGGCCCGATAAGGGCGAGAAGGCGACGCGGATTCTCCAACTCGGGATACACGTAGCGTTTCGGCAAGCCCTCGACAGCCGCGGTCAGGCGAGCGTGTATGGTGTACAGTTTATCCAGGTTCATTGTATTTGTCTATTACACTTGACAATTTAATGTAATAATTGTCTAGTATGTTGGACATTTCAGCACATCTGTCAATACCTTTTTTGCGTGAATATATTCGGATGTCCCCGGGAGCGGGTATCAGGCAGCGGACGGCCGGATGGGGCGCGCCCGTAAGGGCGGGCTGCAGGTCTGCGCCCCGGCCGCCGGGCAGCACCGCTGTTCCTTCCCGGGTAACCCGCCCGCCGGGTTCCCTGATTCCCCCTTTTCGACCGGCGGGCGGATCATCGCCCGCCCGGCATGAAGACCGTTGCGGGAAAAACGATCCCTGCCCTTCTTGACTTCTCAACCAGGCGTTGCCATAAATAGTGTTATATGACTGATCGTACACAGTCTGTGATGGCGCGTCGGGCCCTGGAGTTGATCTGCGCGCGATGTCCCCGTCTGGTCGGGCTGTGCTACTGGGCCGGCACGGCCGCCGTCGCGATCGGGGATCTGGAAGCGTATGACGACGTATCGGCGGACGATGCGAAAGAGGCCCGCGAGCGGTTGCTGGGATGGTTGAAAGAAACGGGCAACGAGGCATGAAGCGAACCTGCAGATATGCCCGAAGCAGGGGAAACGTGTCCTGTACGTTTCCGTCGGGCCGGCGGGTGACGCTGCCCGTGATTCCCGGCATCCTGAAGCACCCGCTGCCGGAGATGCTGCCGGATCTCCTCCGGCGACCGAATGTCGCCTGGAAGTATACCCGCGAAGCGATTCGACGGGCCTCCTGGCCGGTGCTGAGCCAGTTTCCCCGCGACGTGCTCCGGTCATGCATCGACGCTGCCGATCTGCGCCCCGGGCGCCGGGCGGCGCTGCTGTTCCTTCTCGGGTAACCCGGCTCCCGCCCTTTTTCCCCGGCGGGTTGCGGCGCGCCGCGTCACTGCCTATCATACGGCCGGGCCGCGCGCCGGCAGCCGCCTGCCCGCCCCCCGCACGGAGACACGCCATGAACGACAGACCGCCGCATCCATTCCGCTTGATCGGAACCACCCTGCCGGCACTGCTCCTCGCCGCCGCAACTGCGGCGGGCATCGAGCCGGCCAACCCCAAGCTCGACAAAAACGCCCGGACGGTCCTCGACTACCTGGCTTCCGTCTACGGAAAGAAGATGCTCAGCGGGTACAACGTCTACGTCCACACGCCCGACGACTACGAGCAGACCGGCAAGCAGGCCGCCGTCTGGGGCCGCGATATCCGCTGGCTCGGCAAGCCCGAGCAGATCGCCGAACACGCCACACGCCACGGCTATATCCTCACCCTCCACTGGCACTGGCACTTCGACGAGGACTCGGCCTGGCAATCCAAGCGCACAAAGAAGGTCGACGTCGGGAAGGTCGTCACGGAGGGCACGCCGGAACACGCGCAGGCCCGGCGGGAGCTGGCGAAGGCCGCCGACACGCTGCAGGTCTTCGCGGACGCCGGCATCCCCGTCCTGTGGCGGCCGCTGCACGAGATCGACGGCGGGTGGTTCTGGTGGACGGACAAGGAAACGCCGCAGAACACCGCGAAGCTCTGGCGGATGCTCTTCGACTACTTCACGAAGGAGCGGAAGCTGGACAATCTCATCTGGGTCTACAGTGCGGGGGTGGGCAAAAAGAAGACCGTGGCGTACCGGAAGGGCTTCTACCCCGGCGGCGCGTACGTCGACATCTCCGGCATCGACATCTACGGCGTGGATGTCCGGAAGGACGTCGAGCAGTACCGGGCCTACCGGGACGCGATGACGAAGGTCTCCCCCGGCAAGATGCTCGCCTGCGGGGAGTGCGACGCGATCCCCGACCCCGACAAGACGCAGGCGGGGACGCTCCCGATGTGGCTGTACGCCCTGCCGTGGTGGGGCGCGCCGAGCCGGCGGCGGGACGTGGACTGGGCGGTGAAGACGATGCGCCACGACTGCGTGATCACCCTCGACGAGCTGCCGGCCCTGGGCCCCGGGCCGCTGGCGCCGCAGGTGGGCATCCTCGAGCCGCGCGACGACGGCACGGCGTGGTTTACCGGCCCGCCGCCGGTCCTGAAGGCCTGCGCCGTCGACCGGGACGGGACGGTCGGGAAGGTGACGTTCCTGGCCGGCGGAAAACCGATCGGGACGGTCGCCTCCCCGCCGTACACGCTGACCTGGAAGGACGCCCCGCCCGGCTGCTGCGACCTGACCGCCCGGGCCGTCGACGACGCCGGTACGGAGACGACATCCAACACCGTCCGCATGGCGGTCGGCATGACGGACTGCGCCCGCGGCAGGCCGGTGAAGGCCTCGTCGGGCACAGCGCCGGAACAGGCCGTCGACGGCGACTACTTCACTGCCTGGACGGCGGCAAAGGGCGACGAGGAGTGGCTCTTCGTGGACCTCGGCGCCGCCCGGACGATCGACCGGGTCAACCTCCTCTGGGGCTGGAAGATCCACCCGTGCCGATTCACCGTGGACGCGGCAACGGCCGACCCGGAGAAGCCCGGCTCCTGGACGGTCGCGCACACGGAGAACGACCGGCCGTACCGGACCTGGGAGGCGACCGACCGGGTCCGCTTCGACCCGGTGCCGGCGCGCTACGTGCGGGTGTCCGCGAAAAAGCGGGCGGGCAACCAGACCTGGTCGGGCTACAAGCTCATGGCCTTCGAGGTGCCGGTGAAGGCGGGCAAATGATCGCGGTACGGTGGTACTCCGTAACCCTTCCTCCGGCAGCACCTTCACCCGACGTGAAAACGAGAGCCGGCACCGAATACCGGATAATAACCGATGCCCATCGACCCCGCCGACAGTGATTCCGCGCCGCCGCCCCGGACCGGGCGGGTCCCGTGGCCGGTGCGCTGCGCCCTGGTGGGGATGATGCTCGCGATCGCCGCCGTCTGGGGCTGGACGTTCGTCCTCGTCAAGGACGCGGTGGCGATCTACGGCGTAATGCCGTTCCTGGCGGTCCGGTTCCTCATCGGCGCGGCCGCGCTCGCCCCGGCGGGACTGGTCCGCCCCCGGCCGCGCAGTCTCCTGGCCGGCGGACTGATCGGCCTGGTCCTGGCGGCCGCCTACCTCCTGCAGACACTCGGCCTCGACCGCACCACGGCGACCAACACCGGCGTGATCACCGGCCTGTTCGTCGTCTTCGCCCCCCTGGCGAACCGCGCGCTGTTCGGGGTGCGGACCCCGGGCATCCTGTGGACCGGGATCGGCGCGAGCCTCCTGGGCCTGGGCCTCCTGGCCGGCGCGGCGCCGGCGGGCGTTTCGGTCGGCGACCTGGTCGCCCTCGGCGGGGCCGCCGCGTTCGGTTTGCACATCGCCCTGCTGGACCGCTTCGCCGCCCGCCGCGACGCCGCCGCCCTCGCCTGCGGCCAGGTCCTCGCGGCGGCGGTCGTCTTCACGGCGGTTTGGCTCTTTATCGAGCGGCCGGCCCTGCCGCCGGGGCCGGTCTGGCCGGCCCTGCTGATCACCGGCCTGGTGGCCACGGCGGGCGGCTTCTTCGTACAGACCTTCGTCCAGCAGCGGCTGACCGCCGTCGAGACCGGGTCGATCATCGTCACCGAGCCGGTCTTCGCGGCCGTGTTCGGCTACCTGCTGGCCGGCGACCGCCTGACCGGCCGGCAGCTCTGCGGGGCGGGACTGCTGGTGGCCGCGACGGCGACGGTGGAGGTCTACCCCCGGTGGCGGGCGCGGCGCCGGCGACAAAACGGCGCCGACGGCGTATAATGGTCGGCAGATGAGATCAATAAACCGCACAGCCGCGCTGACGATCGCCCTCGCCTGCTGTCCGGCGGGAACCGCCGCGGGCGAGATCGAGATCATACGGGTCGGGGGATACGCCGACCCGGCCGTGCCGCCGTACCGCGTCGAGGCCGCCGGCTTCGACGGGGCGGGCGCCCGCGACATCAAGGCCGTCTGCGACTCGGCCGGCCGGGAACTGTGGCGATTCTTCCCGGACTACCGCGTCGAGCCCTTCGTGGTCACCCGGGGGCGCACGGGCCCGATTGTCCTGTTCAAGCGAAACGGGAAGGGCGAGATCGTCGTCAAGCTCGATACGCACGCGACCTACTGGTGCCAGTACGCCTACCAGTTCGCCCACGAGTTCTGCCACATCCTCTGCGGGTTCGACGAGGATTACCAGGGCAACAAGTGGTTCGAGGAGACGCTCTGCGAGACGGCGAGCCTGTTCTGCATCCGGGCGATGGCCCGGGCGTGGCGGGACGACCCGCCGCATGAGCACTGGAAGGACTACCGCGACGCACTGCGGGACTACGCCGACGACGTCATCGCGAAGCGGAAGGCCCTTCTCGCGATCTACGCCGGCGGCCTGAAAGGCTTCTACCGGAAGCACCGGGAGACCCTGCGGAAGCACCCCTGCCGGCGCGAGCTGAACGGGGCGATGGCGGTGGTCTTCCTGCGGCTCTTCGAGGCCGAACCGCGGCGCTGGGAGGCGGTCCGCTGGCTCAATGACACGCCTTCCCCGGCCGGCGAAACGTTACGCGGCTACCTGCAGAACTGGCACCGGGCGGTCCCGCGGCGGCACAAGGCCTTCGTCGCGCGGGTCGCGGGGCTGTTCGGCGTCGCTGTCGAGTAGACGGAAACCGGGCGCATTGAAAAAACCCGCCGCCGAACCCTTTGTTCCCGCGCCGGTTTTTCGATACAATACCGGCATGCAGCCAACCGCCATAGAGGAGAAACAACCATGACCGCGCTGAAACGCCGCACCGTCCTGAAGTCCGCCGCCGCCCTCCCCGCCGCCGCACCGTTCAACATCCTGAAGGCCGGGGGATCGCCGAACGAGAAACTCAACGTCGCCGTCGTCGGGGTCGGCCGGCAGGGCTCGAGCAACGCCCGGGCCCTCTCGTCGACCGAGAACATCGTCGCCCTCTGCGACGTCCACGAGAGCTGGCACAAGAAGGCGATCAAGCGGCACAAGGCGCTGCACACGGTCAAGCTCTGGAAAGACTACCGGGTCATGTTCGACAAGATCGGCAAGGAGATCGACGCCGTCTGCATCGCGACGCCCGAGCACAACCACTACACCATATCGCTCTACTTCATGCGGCGCGGCAAGCACGTCTACTGCCAGAAGCCGCTGTGCCACACGGTTTGGGAGGTCCGCCGCCTGGCCGAGGAGTCCCGGAAGTGCGCGGTGATCACGCAGATGGGCCAGCAGGGCCACTCCAGCCCCAGCTCGTCGAACATCCGGGACTGGGTCCAGGACGGGGCGATCGGCGACATCACCGAGGTCGTCGCCTACTCGAAAAAGAACTACTGGACCGACAAGCCCCCCAAGAAAGGCTGCACGGTTCCCGCCGACCTCGACTGGAACCTCTACCTGAACCGGGCGGGCGAGATCCCCTTCAGCACCAGCTACATGAACCGCGAGTGGATCCGGTACAGCCACTTCAGCGGCGCCGTCGGCGACATGGCCGCGCACATACTCGACCCGGGCTACTATGCCCTGGACCTCCGGGTGCCCCTGAGCGTGCACGCCGAGGTGCCGGTCCCCGCCATGCCGGGGTCGCTGCCCCGGGGCGGGATCATCACCTGGGAGTTCGCCGCCCGCGGGAAGATGCCGCCGGTCACGATGAAGTACTACCTGGGCGTGGGGATCGATTTCCCGTTCCCCAGGCACCTCGAAAAGAAACGCCGGAAGATTACGAGCGGCTCGGTCCTGGTCGGCAAGGACGCCTCGATCATGGCCGGCAGCCACAGCCAGGGCGGCCGGATCATCCCGGAGAAGACCATGCAGGAGATCGGCCGGCCGTCGGGGACATCCTACCGCCGCAAGGGCCGCGACCACTTCCGCAACTGGACCCTGGCGATCAAGGGCCAAGACAAGGCCATGTCGAGCTTCGACTACGCCGGACCGCTCTCGGAGATCATCGTCCTCGGCGACATCGCCCTCCTGCATCCCGGCAAGAAGCTGCTCTGGGACGCCGAGAAGATGAAGATCACCAACGACGAGGCGGCCGACAAGAGCCTCTTCATGCGGCGCCTGAATCCCCGCGACGACATGAACTGGTGCTGAGGGGCGGCCGGTCACGGCCGCCACCGGTACAGCAGGATCTTCGCCTTCCAGTCCTCTTCCAGGAAGACCACGTACTCGCCGTTCGCCCGCCGGTGGGCGCGGCAGCACTCCCGGATATCCTGGAGGCCGATCTTACCGACGGCGTCGGAGGGTTCGAGGTGGCCGACGGACGTCCCGTCTTCCAGCCGGAAAACCTCCACGTGCCCGGTGGCGAATCCCCGTTCCTTCGACGCCCCCGTGTACGGCACGAAGAGATAGTCGCCCGCCGCGTCGAACCCCATCGGCTCGCAGGAGGAGTGCCCCCGGGAGCCTTTCGCGTAGGGGGCCACGAGCGTCCACCGGGTTTTTCGGTTACCGGCGCGCCAGCCGTCGATCCGCACGATCACCGGCCCCATCGGCTTCCAGTGCTGGTTCCGGTGCTCGTCGGTGGTGCCGCCCAGGAGCATGACGTCCCGCCGGGGGAGGTAGCGGAGCCGCTTGAGTTCCCTGAACGGGGCCGGGTGTTCGGCGATTTCCATCGCGGCGGCTTCCCAGACGGGGTTGCCCCGCTCGTCGATCGCCGCGAGGGGAAACCGGCGGATGCCGCGTTTTTCGGTGGCCTGCCAGACGGTCCCGGCGGCGTCGACCCACCAGCCCTGGTAGCGGGGGCAGTCCTTCTCGCCGCAGCGGGCGTACTCGCCGGCGTCGAACGCCCCGTCGCCGTCCGCGTCCCGCCAGATCCACGCGCCCCGCGCCGGCTGGTGCGGGGGCCAACTGTCGCCGCGGCGGCGGGTGGTCAGCTTCCTGCCGGAAAAGAGGCCCGAGGGGACGGCGGTCTCGCCGTCGGCCGCCTGGTCGAAGCGGTAGACCTGGAGGTAGCGGTTGGTCATATCGAGGACGAAGAGAAAGGGCTTGCCCCGCAATCGGCGGACCCAGGCCCCCGCCGACCAGATGTGCAGGCGCGGGTCCTGGGGGTACGTGAAGCGGTTGATCGTGTAGGCCCGGTAGTCCCAGTCCTCACCCGGTCCCTTAGCGTAGTCGAGGCGTATCCGCTCCTCCTTGGTGTAGACCGTCCGGTCGTCGGCGGGATCCAGGTCGGCCATGTCGACGAACGCGATCCCGAGCAGCCGCCAGCGGCGCGTTCCGTCGGGCGCGTAGCACTCCATGACGTTACCGCCCCCGCCGCTGCTGCCGTCGCTGACGACAACGATGTTGCCCCGCTTATCGCAGCCGACGGCGGCCGGGTCGTTGAACCGCAGGGGACCGACGCGGCCGGGGACGCCGGAGAAGATGCCGCCCTTCGCGCCGAAGGTCCCGGCACGCCGGGGCGAGGTATCGAGCCGGTCGTAGATCAGGACCTGCTGGGCGGGGCCGGCGTCGGCCACCAGCAGGCGGCCGGCGGGGTCGAAGCAGAAGCCCGTCGGCCGGGCGGCGGCGGGAAAGTCGACCCGCGGCTTCAGCGGCGCCCCGCCGGGAGAGAAGCCGACCAGCGATGCCGGCGTATCGTCGGCGGCCCGTTGCAGCACCCAGAGCCGGCCGCCGGGACCGCCGGCGATCGGTCCCGGACGCCGACAGGACCAGTGTTTTACGGGGGCCATCGCCTCGGCATTGAATACCTCGATGCGGTCCTTCCAGGGGTTGGCCGCGTAGACCCGCCGCGCGTCGGCCCAGAGACCGGTCAGGCGGGCCTGTTCCTTCGCGGGCGCCGCGTTGACGGGGAGAAAACATCCCGTGAGCGTATCGCCCTTGCCGCCCTTGCCGCCGGGAAAGGGCGCGCCCTTCGTGATATCTGATCGGCGTCGCCGCGAGATCCCGTGCCACTTGACGCCCTTCGGCGGCCAGGTGCCGGGGTCCTTCAGGCCGCCGCCCTCGCTGTCGGCGGTCTGGGCGATGAAGACGTATTTCCCGTTGACCGCGATCGCCGCGCCGCCGTGGTAGCCCCAGCCGTGCGTGTGGCCGGCGATGCCGACAACGTCCCCGTTTCGGTACACGCCGACCTCGCGCCCGGCCTCGTCCCAGAAGACGTTGGTGTAGATGGTCCCGTCCGGCGTCACGACCATCGCCGCGATGTCCTGCTGGACCCACTTCTTCGCGCCGGGGAAGGTGTTGCCGATCCAGGAGCAGGTGGCCTTCAGCCGCGGTGAAGGGG
>CAZLBC010000140.1:0-9092 GCA_964557575.1 uncultured Planctomycetaceae bacterium | reverse complement strand
TTTCGGCGGTATGTGCTGCGTGTACGCCGCGATAAACTCCTGGGGGCCGAAGACCGCGAAGTTCCGGCCGGCCCCGGCGGTGAGCATCTCATCGCCGGCGTCGGGGCAGGGCAGGTGAGGCGTTCTTCTCGCTGCGGTAGATGACCGTCCCGTCGCCGGAGAGCTTCACGATCCGTTCGAGGCTCACCGGCGCGCGGACGATGTACCGGACGAGGCGGTTGAGCCCGCGGGTGTCGCCGGGACGGATATACACCGCGTCGTCGACGCTGAAGCCGGAGCGGGGCCAGGCCCGCATCTGTGCGACGAGTGCCTCGCTGATGACGCCGCGATCAAGGAACAGTTGGAATATCCGCTCTTTCCAGATACGCAGCAGAAGTCCCTCCGGGAGGCGGAAGATCTCCCGGAACCGGCCGCCGGGTGCGAAGACGCCCGTGGTCACCACCGCGTGGATGTGGGGGTGCCAGTTCAGCAGCGTCCCGAACGTCTGTATCGACAGGACGATGCCGGGTTTAAAATCTCCCTGTCCGGTATACCGGGCGAAGGCCTCCGTGACGGCCGCGGCGGCCGCGGCGGCCATCGGGGAGACAAGCGACCAGTCCCGGCGGGGGTAGATACGCAACCGTTTCGGTATCGTCAATACCACCTGCCGGTGGCCGACCGGTGCGCAGACGTTTTCGGCGACGTGCATGCCGGTCATGAGCGTCCGCTTCCGGTGGCAGCTCGGGCAGGTACACCGCTGCTTGCAGGAGAACGCAACCAGCTTACTGCTTCCGCAGCGCCCGCAGCGGATGCGGGCGAATCCCTCCCGCGGGTCGCCGCAGTCCAGGTATTTCTCGATCGAGCGGTCGATGTGGCGGCGATGAGGCGTCTTCTCGCCAGCGGCCGAGCACTGGTATTGCCTGAAGTGGCCGGTCAGGAGGCGGTGGAGGGCGGTGGTGCGGGACTCCCGCGGGCGGTAGAGGGCAGACGCGGCGGTGTCGGAAGGGCAGGCCCGTGTAAGGGATGCGGTGGGCATGTGCGGCGGTTATCCTCGTGGTCGACAAAAACACGAAACACGAATCCGTTCCCCCGGGGCATAGTCCTTTTTATCGAGGTATGGTACCGGCTTGCCGTGCCGGTGTCAAACAGAAACCTAACACACAGTAGCCGGTCGATCTCGTGGTTCTCAGCCGCACGGCGACATTCACCGATATCATCCGCACGGGAGGAAGGGCGGTCTTATGGCTGATGTGTACGTACGGGCTGCTGAACAATCCAGAGCCTGCCTGCGAAAGGACATTTTTCCGCACCTCATCGTCAGTCTCCATCGGCGATTCGTATAGAATCGCCTGCTTCGACTTCCTTGACGTGCGAAAAACGTGTCTCTTTTTCGCCGACGGCCGACGTGTTCAGAAGGCCCTACGTAATAATCGCTTCCCGATTTTTCTGAACTTGAGTTGAGCTTGCATACAGCTCTGTCGCAGTCGATTTGATGATTTCATGGGGATACGGGGGCGATCGCCGGCGGACCGGTAGACGACGATCCGCCGGGCCGGCACGGGCCGCTCGAGCAGGGCCAGCCAGGTGTTCCCGGCCCCGTCAACGGTCAGCGCCGGAAAATCCTCGACGCAGGCCGGCCACCGCGCGCGGTCGGTCGCCGCGGACCCGGAACGAGATCAGGATCGAGCGACCCGCGCGGCTCGCGAACGGCACCTCCAGGGTACACGCCTCCTTCGGCCCGTCGACGGCGCCGCGGAGCGATCGCGTACCGGTCGCGGTGCGGGTGGTGTCGCGCACGGAAAAGGGGACGGGAGTCTTTTTTCTCAACCAGAATATCATTCAAGGCAACTCTTTTTATCAAAAAAGACTCCCGTCCCCTTTTCCACGGTTGAATATCACCTCTCCTCCCGTAGAATTGAATCCGCGGGCAGCAGGCGCGCCGGTCTGCATACACGCCCGGGAAGAGGGACATGACATGGATATCAAGGTGGAAATCGACGCGGGAATCGTGATCATCTCGATGCTCGATACCAAGCTCGACCAGAGCAACATCGACGAGTTCTTCATCCAGATCGACCCGATCCTCGACAACAACCTGTACGTCGTCCTCGACATGTCGGGGATCGCGTTCATAGACAGTTCCGGTCTCAGCGGCTTCGCCTACATCCACCGCCGGGTCAGGGAACACAAGGGGCGGTTCTGCATCTGCTGCATAGGCGAGGACGTGCAGGATGCCGTCGACCTGCTGCACATAGACCGGCTGGTCAGTCTCTACAAGACCCGGGAAGAGGCCCTCGCCTCGTTCTCGGACCGGGAAACCGCCTGACCCGCCTGTTTCACGACGCCCCCCCCGGAAAAACAGGCAGGTTCCCCCGGTGTCGTGCTACCGCCCGCTTTTTTTATCGTCAGCCGCCGCGGGTTGCGTGCCGATGTGCTTGATCCGGATGTTTTTGAACTGCACGGTCATCGGCGGGCCGGCGTGAAGCTGCAAGCCCAGCAGGCCGGCGGCCTTCCGCATCTTTTTGTCCTCGTCGGTGCACTCGATCGCGACCATGCCGTTGATCCGGTGGACGAAGTGAAACCCCTTCGCGACGACGTGGTAGGCGTTCCAGTCCTCGTGCTTTATCTTCTTCTGTATCGCCTTGGAATCACCGACCGTCCCGACTACCGTGGGCTTGTGGTTGTCGCCGATGACCGTCTTCTGGCCCCGGCGGGCGAGGATGCCGCGGTACCGCTCCCCGTAGAGGATGCCGGAATAGTTCTTGCCGGCCTCGAAATCGGCCTGGTACCCGCCGAGGCGCCACCGGTCGGGGCCCTTGATTCTGAAACTGCGGTACTGGATGCCGCTGTTGCCCTTCACGATCCGGTAGTCGAGCTTTAGTTCGAAATCCCCGACCAGCCCCCCTTTCCAGATGATGAAGGTGTTGCCCTTCGTGGGGTTCTCCTTCGTGGTCTGCCCGGTGATCGCCCCGTCCTTCACCGACCAGAACGCCGGGTTGCCGTCCCAGCCGTCCAGCGTCTTGCCGTCGAAAATCGAGACGAACCCCTCGGCGCCGGGCTTGGGTGTTTCCTTCTTTTCCCCGGCCGCCGCCGATACCGCCAGGGCCATGATCGCCGGGAGGACGTGTCGCAGTGCGTATCCGAGCATAATCAGTCTCCTCGATAGTGTGCCGCCGAACGGATGAATGACCGGCACGCCAGTGTACCGTCGCCGAAAAGCGCCGGTCAAGCCAATTGTTGCTCCCCGGCACACTGATGTCATAATCCCGGCACCGGCGGTGCCAGATCCTTCAAAGTGTGATATAACGTTCTACCGAAATAACCATCCCCCTGCAGATACGGATGAAGTGCCATGGAATTATCCCCCCGCCCCGCGGGTGACATGCTGCTGCCTCCCGGCGAGCTGTCGAACATCCGGCGGCGCCTCCGGGGCATCGCGGCCGGGCACGATCTGGCATCGGTCATCATCTGCGCGTTCGACCACCGGACGCGGATGCTGCCCTTCATATTCGCCGATACCCGGATGGCACCGGCCGGCGTGCGGGCGATCGGTTCGGCTTTGCTGGAGTCCGGGTTCGAGAAGACCCGCATCGTCCTCCAGCAGTGGAACAGGCACGTCCGGCCCTCCCGCCTGCGGCTCGACGGCCGCGTCCCCGACCTGCTGCTGCTCTCGAGCATGCAGTTGCACGAGGACGCCTGCCGGGAGATGATCCGCGACGCCTGCCGCATCGACCCCGCCGCCCGCCCGCTGATCGTCACCGGCGGGGCCAAGTGCCTCTACCAGCCCTTCGACTTCTTCAGCGCCGACCCGGCCGACCCGGCGAGTTGCGACGTCGCCGTCACCGGCGAGGAGTACGTCCTGCTGAACCTCCTGGAGGTCCTGCTGTCGGTCCGCGCCGACGGCGAGCCGCTGCGGTCGGCCTTTTTCCGCGCCCGGGACGACGGGGCCCTCGACGACGTCCCGGGGCTGGTCTTCGCCCGCGACGAGAACGACGTCGGGGCCGGCCTTATCGACACGGGCATCCAGCGGCTCGCGGGCGACCTCGACGAGCAGCCGCACCCGGTCGCCGGGTACTCCATCCTCGAGCCGCCGGGACGCGGGACCGGCCTGGGCCCCGCGCCGCTGGCGGCCGGGCAGGTGCGGAACTATTCCCCGCTCAACTGCCTGGTCATGACACTCGGGTGCAAGTTCAACTGCCCCTACTGCCCGATCCCGGCCTACAACCAGAAGCAGTTCCGCGCCAAGAGCGGGGCGCGGATCGCCGACGAGATGGGCCGCATACACGCCGAGTACGGGATCCGGTACTATTTCGGTGCCGACGACAACTTCCTCAACG
This sequence comes from uncultured Planctomycetaceae bacterium, assembly GCA_964557575.1. GTDB lineage: Bacteria > Planctomycetota > Phycisphaerae > SM23-33 > SM23-33 > CAZLBC01. Next base: position 4,776 of record CAZLBC010000140.1, on the reverse strand, counting down.
ACACCGACCGGGCGCTCGATATCATCGGGACGCTGGCCCGCGCCGAGTACGAGGGCACACCGCTGCGCAAGCACGTCCGGTGGTACACGGAGGTGACCGTCCACGACACGATACGCATGAAGGAACACCTCGGGCTGATGCGGTACGCCGGTTGCCGCAGCCTCTGGATCGGCGTCGAGGACATGACCGCCACGCTGGTCAACAAGGGCCAGGGCAAGGACAAAACCGTCGAGGCCTTCCGTCTTTTGCGGGAGGCGGGGATCTGCCCGATGCCCATGATGATGCACCACGACTCCCAGCCCCTCGTCAGCCGGGGCAGCAACTACGGCCTGCTGAACCAGGTCCGGCTGCTGCAGAAGGCCGGGGCGGTGTCGCTGCAGGCGCTGATGATCACCCCTTCGGCCGGCTCGAAGCTCTTCGAGCAGACCTACACGTCGGGGCAGGTCTACGACCGCGTCGGCGGCCGGCCGGTCGAGCCCCGCATGTACGACGGCAACTACGTCATCGCCTCCCGCCACCACCAACCCTGGAAGAAGCAATTGAACCTGATGGCGGCGTACCTGTACTTCTACAACCCCATCCGGCTGCTGGTCGCCCTGGTGAAGCGGAAGTCGAAACTGGGCCTCAAGCCGGCGGGGATGCAGGTGATCGGCATGCTCGGCTTCGTCCACACGGTCTACCGCACGCTGGGGTGGGCCTTCCGCCTGGCCTTCGGGACGATCGTGCGGCGGTCGGCGCCGCCGGTCAGCACGATTGCCATGCGCGGAATCGACGGCGGCACGGCCGCCCATGCCATGCCCGGCACGCCCCCGGCAGAAGAAGCCGGGGACTGAGCGGTCGGGATCATCGCCGGCAGCGGCCGCCGCGATGATGCCGCGAGCCGTGATGCCGGGGGCTGCGGTGATACCGGGGGCTGCGGTGATGCCCGGCGCTGCGGTGACTGCGGTAACCACCGTGGTACGATCGGCGGGGAGAGGGATGGTGATAGCGCCGGTACGACATGTGGCGTCCGTGGCGGTCGCAACCGGCGGTGGTGCCGAACACGACGGCGACGGCGAGTACGATGATGCCGCCGGCCAGTATTTTCGCTGCGTTCTTCATTATTCTTCCTCCGGGGTGAAAGGGCGTCTCGGGCCGCGTGATCCGATGTAGAGCCTATCCGAATAATCCCTCGTCGGCCCGAGGCCGAGCGAGGCGGCCGCGGGCAAGGAGGGCGAAGCAGGCAACCCGTCTCCGGGTTGACGATGCAGCCCGACGCCGCCCCCGGTTGCCGCAGCCGGCCGAAGCCAGAGGGTTGTTCGGACAGGCTCTCACACAATACGGAACCGGTGCGGCCGTTCGTACGCCTTGTGCCCGGGGGGGGCGAAGAGGTTACACCCCCCTGCGTGAAATGCCCCCCCTCCCGGGGTTGCGGGGATGATATGCCCCCTTTTCAGGCGGTCTTCGTTACGGCGCGGACCCGCCCCCCGGCACCACCACCCGCCGCAGGCGGTCGCCGCCGGCGATGTAGACGCCGCCGGCTGCGAAAGCGAGCTGCGCGGGCTTTTCCACCCGCCCCACCGGGATGACCCGGGCGTCGCGGGGATCGATGCGGACCAGCACCGTCCCGAAAAACGACCAGATATGCCCGTCCGGGCCCCGCCGGAACGCGTAACGATGCCGCCGCACCTGCGAAAACGACGTCACCGGCTTCGCCGGCACCGGCTTTTGCCACAGGACCTCACCCGTCGCCGCCCGCAGGCCGTAGAGTGTGCCCGCGTCGTGGTGGCCGATCACCAGCCCCCCCGCGAGGGCCTCGGCGACCGGGCCCGGCCGGCCGCCGCCGAACAATTGCTTTTGATAGAGCATCTTCCCGGCCCGGGTATCCCAGCAGAACAGCGCCCCCGTATCGCCGCGCTTGCTGGAGGCCAGCAGGTAGCGGCCGCCGTCGGCCGCGGTCATCCAGAAGAAGCGGTGCTCGTCGACGGGCATCCCGCCGATCGCGCCGGACTGCGGGTCGTACCAGCCGAACCCGCCGCCGACCCGGCGCCGCCCGTAGGTGGTCCCCGCGCAGTAGATCCGCCCGTCGGCGCCGGCGATCGTCCCGGCCATCGGGCAGTGGGTGTCGATCTTCTTCGCGAGGTACCCCACCCGCCGCGGATTGGGCGGCTCCCGCCGGAGGCCGACGGGACGGGTGAAGTCGTACGCGTAGAGCTGCGACGAGGGGTAGCCGGCGACGTAGAGCCGGTTGTCGTGCCGGCCGATCGAGTAGGGGCTCAGCGTCCCGCCCACCCGCATGATCCGCCGGGTCTTCAGGCAGTAGAAGACGTGCTGGCCGTAACCGTCGTCGGTGGCGAAGAGGACGGTGTCGTTGACCTCGGCGACGCGCCTGACGACGCCGGGGTACAGTTTGACCGTGTATGCCAGCGTCTGCCACTCCTTTTTCCCGGCCGGGCGCCAGGGCAGCGCCACCCGCCCCCGGCCGTCGGGGTCGCCGGCGTCCTTCTTGATCTCCGGCGGGGGGGACGGCGGCTCGAAGTCCGCCGGCCACACCTGGTACTCACGGTCCCAGCGGAACCGGTTGCCGCCCGCCCGCGCGGCGGGCTTCCGCGACCACGGCGGGATGTCCCCTTCCCGCTTGTGCACCGTCCCCTCGTGGAGCCAGCAGCGGAATTCCTTTTTGTCGACGTCGTCGATCCCCTTTACCGCGGCGGCCCCGCGTATCGTGCAGCCCAGCCCGCCCTTGAATCGCTCGAAGCGGACGGTCTTGTAGTCGCCCCGGATGTCCGCCGTCGTCGCCAGCAGCCGTCCCTCTCCTGTGCGGAAATTGAATCCGACCACGTGCCAGGGGCGGTTGCCGACCCCGGCGTACAGCCAGTCGCCGAACAGGGCGACGTCCCGGTAGAGCTCCCGGCGGTTGGGGTTCGCCGGCCCGAACGTCTCGTATCGCTTTGCCTCATAGGTGTTCGGGTCGAAGCGGTAGGCGACGAAGCCGCTCTTGTCCTTCAGCCAGCCGATCCCGTAGATCATCCCGTCGACCCCCAGGGCGCAGCGGCCGTTGATCACCGCGTCGCCGAACGGCTTGACGCCCTTCACGAACCGGTCGGCGGCGGGATCGTAGACGACGAAGAGGACCGGGCCGTAGACCTCGAAGATAAGCTTTCCGGCCGCGTAGTAGCTCGGCTGCATGTGAAAGCCGATCCGCTCTTTCGTCAGGACATCCGCGCCCGTTCCCGTCGAGAGCACCTGGACGCGGGTCCGGCCGGCGTGGAAGTCGTGGATGACCATCTGCTGCTCGCCGCGGTACGTGTTGTAGTAGGGGTAGACCATGTCCCAGCCCTTCCTGCCGGGGTTGGGGGCCAGGTAGGGCCGGTGGTCGACCCAGCACCGCGCCGGGGGCGGGGCGACGTCCTCCAGCTTGAGCGATCCGGCCTTCTCCAGGGCCGCGGCCAGGTCCGGCTGCGCGGCGGGTTTCCACTTTTCCGGCGCGACGGTCCCGTCGAGCCGGCCGGTCTGCGCGGCGACCGTTTCTATGGTGAAGTGCTCTTCGGGCCACTCTTCCGCGGCGGCGCCGGCGGCCAGGGCCATCAGCGGCAGCACGATCGACAGCGAACAGTTCCCGTTCATGGTCGCTCCTTCCGGGACAGGGTGACGTGGCGGGGCGCAGACGGTTGCGTTGCGCCCGCCTGTTACCTATCATAGCCGTCGAGCGGTTGCAAGGCACCGGGCGGAAGAAGCCCGGCGGCCGGGAGACGATCGATGAACCGACACGGTATGACGGGCAGGAATCGCTTCAGCGCGGTGCTCGTATTAGCGGATATCGAGCGGGTGCGGAATGAACGTCGATATCGACATTCTTGAAAAGGAGAAGCTATGAAAAAGATGAGCATGATTCTGGTTGCGGCGGTCACGGCGGCGGCAGGCGCGGCCGCCGGGGACGACGGCGCGCTGACGGTGACGGTCGGCGGCAAAAAACTGGTTACCTACCAGGCGAAGCCGATGGAGAACCCCGCGGGGGGCGACCGGTTCCGCGGCAGCAACTTCATCCACCCGCTGAAAACGCCCGCCGGCTTCACGGTAACCGACCTGCAGCCCGGCGATCACCTGCATCACCTCGGCCTTTGGTGGCCCTGGAAGTACGTCGAAGTCGGCGGCCGGAAGATCCTCTGCTGGGAACTGCAGAAGGGCGACGGCATCATCCGGGCGCAGGGCGGCACGTTGACCGCGGACGGGTTCACCGCCAAAAGCATCTACGTCGACCGCAAGGCGAAGGGCGGCCCCCGCACCGTGCTCAACGAAACGCTGACCGTGACGGTCTCCGGCATCACGGAGAAACCGGTAAAGGGCTACGGCCTCGACATGACAATCGTCCACGAGCCGGCCGTCGAGGCGCCGGTCACCGTGACCAAGTACCGCTACAGCGGTTTCTCCCTGCGCGGCACGCCGCGGTGGAACAAGGACAACAGCACCGTCGTCACCAGCGAGGGAAAGGATTACAGTAAATCCAATTTCACCCGGGCGAAGTGGGTCCGCGTGGAGGGGGACGGCGCCGACGGCCGACAGGCCGGCGTGCTGATGATGAGCCACCCGGATAACCGGGACCACCCCGAGCTACTGCGGACCTGGAACCCGAAGACGCACAACGGCGCGGTCTTCGTGAATTTCAACACGGTCCAGAAAAAGCCGTGGGTCCTCGAGCCCGGGAAGAAATACACCCGCCGGTTCCGGGTCTTCGTCTACGACGGCAAGCTTGCCGCGCAGGAGGCGGAGAAGCTGTGGCAGGTATACGCGGGCGGC
>CAZLBC010000139.1:0-9377 GCA_964557575.1 uncultured Planctomycetaceae bacterium | reverse complement strand
CCACGAGTCCGGCCTTCCGGCCCCGGATGGTGCCGGTGTTCAGGCAGTAGCGAAAACGGTAGTTCGCCTTCTCGCCGGCCGTTTCGGCCGCGGCCGGGAGGGTCGCCGCCGCGGTCGCGGCCGCGCACGCGCCGCCGACGAGCCGCCGCCGGTTTAAACGGCATCCGTCGCTGCCCGGTGTACCCGGCCCCGCACTGTCGTCGCGATCCGTCCCGTTTCGATCCGCTGTCGTCATCATTCGGTCCTTTCAGCCCCGCCCGGATGCGGCCTATTCTAAAATACCCGCACCCGGTTGGCAACAGGCGCGCGGGCAGGGCCGTCACTCGAAGAAGTAGTCCGGATAGTTCCAGGCGGTCTTCTTCTTGCGATAGGTGCCGTTCTGCCGGGTCTGCTCGATCTCGGCCTTGAGGCGGCCGACGTTTTCGGGCCTGAGCATCGGGGCGCCGGTCGCCGAGCGCCAGCGCGACAGTTCGGCCTTCAGCCGGTCCAGGACCGCCCGGCGGTTCGGATCGTCGGCCAGGTTCGTACACTCGCGGGGGCCGACCCGAGGTCGTAGAACTGGTGCCGCGGCGGTCAGCGCGAATGAGACGACAAGCCCGATGGTAGCCGCGAATCGACACCGGCACATTGAAGCGATCCCGAATAGAACCATGTTGTCATGTCATACCTGATAGTGCCGGCGAACCGTGTCAACAGAGAACCGGTTTTACAAAGCGGTGGTAAAGCCGCCCGGTGAAGGTAACCTCGATGCATTATCATATCCCCGTCTACAATACCCGCACAATCATTCGATTACGGTTGTGACGCAGCATTGCATGCCATAGAATTTATCGGGTATTTTTCGCTTCGGAGTTCCTACGTGAGCTTACGCAAAAAATTGCTGTTAACACTGGCAGTACCGGGCGCCCTCCTGTTGATCGTCGGTGCCGCCGCCATCGTATCGCTGAATCGCCTGGCAACGACGGCGGATACCATCCTCGCCGACAATTACAGGACAATAAAGGCTGCACGGCGCATGCAAAAAACACTGCTCGGACTCGGGCATACGCTAACGGACCGCCGGCGAGCCGGCACAACCGACGCACTCACTGCTGAATTTGAAAAATCACTGCAGGCCTGCGAAGCCAATATCACGGAATCCGGAGAACAAGAGTTATTGGCGGACTTGCGGGCGGAGTGGGATGCACGCCGTTCAGATCTGGATTACCCCCGTATCACGTCGCTTTCAGCAAAGGTCAGCCGTTTAATCGAAATCAACCAGACAGCAATGTATGAACACCGTCGAAATACGCGATCCACCGCCCGGTTACTCACGGGTGTGCTGGTAGTGATTGTTGCGCTGACGGGCGCAGCAATGATCGGATTCTCGCTTCTCGCGGCCGGGCGCATCGCCGGACCCGTCAGCGAGGCTGCAAACAACCTGAACCGCGTCCTTGCCTCCTCGCGAGTGCGCGATGATATCGGTGCCGCCAACCAGGGAGAAATTGAACAACTTCAGGCGGAAGTAAAAAATCTCCTCGGCCGCGTCAGCCGGCACGAAGCCGAACACGAATCCAGGCTGATGGCGTTGCACCAGCGGTTGACGGCAATTATGGAAGAAATGCGAGACGGTATCGTCCTGGTTGACACATTTCTCACCGTCCAGGCCTGCAACCGGGCCGGAAAGCACATTCTCGGCCTCGCCGACGACACAACATGCAATCGAAGCCTGAGGGAATTCAGCCAGCGGGAAGAATTGCGCCCGGCTTTCGAATTTTTTCTTGAAAAAACGCCTGTCGGGCCGCAAGACCTGGCCGAAGTCAAGATCCCCTGCGAAGACGGTGAGCGAATTTATCGACCACACGTTACCCCCATTGCCGGTAAAGGCGGCGACCCCGATGGACACCTCATCGTTTTCTGGGACGCAACCGAGCATTTTGAACTGGAAGAATCTCGCCGCCGCTTCATCGCAATGCTATCGCACCAACTCAAAACCCCGTTGACGTCGCTGACGATGAGCGTCAACCTGATGGCTGAACGATTCTCGGGTACCAACGACGAAGCCGACGAACTGCTGGCCGTCGCTCGTGCGGACTGCCGGTCGTTCGGGGAAATCATCGACGAGTTGATACAGGCATCGAAGGATGAACCGTCGGGTGTGCAACTTCGCTTGCACCGCGTGGATCTGCCTCGTCTGCTCAGGATATCGCTGAAACCACTGGCCACTCAGGCAAAAGACAAGGGAATACAATTTGAGGATCGTCTGGGCGGTTCCCGATTTTTCGCTGCGGTTGATCCGGTCAAATTTCCATGGGTGGTTACCAATATCGTCGGCAACGCCCTTCGCTATACGCCGGCCGGAGGCACGGTGTCTATTGACCTTGCGACAAAAGGTAAGGCGGCAACCGTTTCGATCGCCGACACGGGGTGTGGTATTGCAGAAGAAGATATGAAAAAGCTGTTTCTTCCCTATGTGAGCCTGGATGCCCAGGAATCTACGGGGCGGCACGGGCTGGGCTTGGCGGTTGCCAAGGAAATCGTTGAAGCACACAACGGCAGCCTGAGCGTCGAGAGCCATGCCGAAAAGGGTACGTGTTTCATAATTACGTTACGCCAAGACAGGACAGAAGTGCATGAGCCGTATTCTCATTCTCGATGATGATCCGCAAATTGTTAAAACCCTCGGCATCATGCTGCGCGGAGACGGACACTCCGTCTTTAAAGCGGCGACTGCGGAGGACGCACTCTCCCTCATGGCACACGAAGCGGTTGATATTGCGCTGGTCGACCTTCAACTGCCCGGCATGAGCGGTCTCGATTTCCTCAAGCACCTCCGCGATCGACATCGTGACGTCTATGCCATTATCATCACGGCTCATGGCTCAATTGAATCGGCAATCGAGGCAACGAAAGAGGGCACCTTCGATTATCTCACCAAACCGTTCAACCCCGAGCAAGTGCGACACCGCATAACACGCATAGAGGAAATCGCCCGCCTGCGATCTGAAGTCAAAGACCTGAAGCGGGAACTTCACGGCGGCCGAGAGGGCATGAACACCCGCAACCCCGAACTTCGCCATTTGCTCGAGATCGCCCATGGTGTAGCCAAGAAAGAGGCAACGGTGCTGATAACCGGGGAGAGCGGAACGGGCAAGAATCTGCTGGCAAAACTCATCCACCGCTGGAGTCCTCGCAAGGATAGATCGCTGGCACTGGTGGACTGCACCGCATTCAAGGCATCACTACTGGAATCCGAGTTATTTGGACACACCAAGGGGGCGTTTACGGGGGCAATCGCCGATAAACCGGGAAAAGTAGACGCCGCCGCCGGCGGAACGTTGTTTCTCGATGAAATCGGCGAAGTGCCGCTTAACCTGCAATCAAAGCTTCTTCGCCTGGTGGAAGAACGCACCTATGAACGGGTCGGCGACCCGAAATCTCGTTCAGTTGACGCCCGTCTTATTACCGCTACAAATCGGGACCTCGAGAGGATGGCGGGAGAAAAAACATTCCGGGAAGACCTGTTCTACCGACTGAGTGTTTTTGAGATCGCCATACCCCCGCTCCGGCATCGACTGGAGGATATCCATCTTCTGACCAGTTGGTTCATACGGGAATTCGCCGACCGCCACGGCAAAACGGTACACGCGATGGACGAGACGGCGCGAGAACTCCTGCTGCGATACCCCTGGCCGGGAAATGTCCGCGAACTATCCAACGTCATTGAGCGGGCGGTGCTGCTGTGCCCCGGAGAGGAACTGCGCGCCGAACACTTGCCGGAGCGTATCGAACGGATTACTGCATGCGGTCTCGACGGTGATGAAATACTGCCCCTGGCAGCAGTGGAGGAAGAACACATCCGCAGGGCGATCGCGAAGGACCTGCCACAGGAAGAGATTGCACAGTTGCTCGGCATCGCCCCATCCACCTTGTGGCGCAAGCGCAAGCGATACGGCATTTGAATCTGTCTTTATTTTGAAATACCTCCTTCATTTTGAAAGTATCCCGACGAAGCTTCTTCCCGCTTTTAATAACACTCCTCTCTCTTAACCTATTCTTTTCAATATGTTGCGCATTTAACGCACAAAAGTAATGATACCAGGCACACCACTTGCTTAACCTCCATGTCGCGGCATGAACCGTCACAACCCGCCATCATTCCCGGTAACGGCGCGTAACGGGTTAAGGAAAACACCGATGCTACGAACATGGATAGAAAAAAACGGCAATGCAGTTGAAATTAACGTGTTCGAACTGATACGTATGCTGCGGGTCAAAGATGGCGTACGGTTCCTGATGTGGACCGAATATGCAAACAGCGTATTCGACGGATCGGTCTCTTTTCTTGCGCTCGCCGGTGAAATCATGCCGGAGAAAGACTTTCGATCCTGTGTCGTCTCCTGCCACGCGCCCGGCCGACAGTGGCTGAAGACGGTGTCGCAACTGGGAATCAAGCGAATTTTTCTTCACCCTCCGCATTTCCGGCGGTTCCCCACATACCAGGAATGCCTCGATATCGACGAAGCCCAGGTGGGATTGTGCCGTTATTTCCTGCCCCCTGAAAAAGGAGGCCGCGACGTCCCCGTTTGTGGAGAAATGGATGGCAAAATGCTGCTGAACGAGTGGTGGATGCGGAATCGCTGTTTCGGTAATTACGAAGCGTGTCCCCGCTACCAGCATACCCTGCAAGATACTACAGAGTAGAGGCAGAGCCCGCCATGATTCGCATTAATCAACTCACAAAGCGTTTCCGACGGATGATCGCAGCCGGGCGGGCCGTGAGGTTCTATCTTTTCCATACCTCTCCCCAACGTCTTCTTTTAACGACTTTCAGCATCGCAATCCTTTCGGGAACCATCCTGCTGGCCCTTCCCTGGTCCCACAAGGCCGGCTGCGTGACACTTTTGGACGCGTTATTCACCGCCACCTCCGCGGTATGTGTCACCGGTCTTATTGTCGTAGACACCGGCGCAGATTACACTATCTTCGGCCAGTGCGTCATTCTTTTTCTTATACAAGTGGGGGGGCTGGGTATCATGACATTCGCTGCGATCGCCTTTGAAATAGGCGGATCCCGCATGCCCCTCGCACACCGTGCCGCCCTCGAAGACAGCCTGTTTCAGCGCGGCACCGCGACAGATTTCTCCTATGTATTCTCGCGCATACTGAAACTTGTTTTCGCCATAGAAAGTATTGGGGCAATAGTGCTTTATTTCGGCATGGCGTCGGACGTTTCCGCTGCCCACGCTGCGTGGTCGGCAACCTTCCATGCAATTTCGGCCTTCTGCAACGCGGGTTTTTCCATCTATCCGGATAGCTTGATCGGCTTTCGTCACAACTCAATTGTCATAGTAACCATCATGGTCCTGATCGTATTCGGCGGCCTTGGACACGTCGTCCTGTTTGAAATATACCGTGACATCCGGCAGATCATGCAGAGAAGAACCGTAAGAACCCCGCACCGCTACAGCCTGCATACCCGGGTGGTGCTGGCGATGACAATCGCGATGATTGTTGGCGGTGCGATACTGCTGTTTTTTTTTGGATGTGGCACGGAACACGAGAATCAACGGAGCATGGCTATGTTTTCGGGTGCTCTTTTCCAGTCAGTCACTGCTCGTACGGCGGGGTTCAATACGGTGAACACGGCACACCTGCCGCTGGCAAGCCTGATAGTACTCGTAATACTGATGGGTATCGGCGGCTCACCCGGAAGCTGCGCCGGCGGTATCAAAACCACAACGTTCGCCATCTGGCTGGCCCGGATCCGCGCAGCACTGCACGGCAGAGAGGATGTTATATTGATGCATCGTCGTATCCCTCGGGAACTCGTCCTCAGGGCGGTAGCACTCATCGGACTCACGATTCTCTGGAACAGCGTGGGAATTATATTGCTTTCCTGTCTGCAATCGAGATGTACGCCGCTGAAGGACATCCTTTTCGAGCAGATATCGGCATTCGGAACTGTTGGCCTCTCCACCGGCCTCACGACAAAACTGACGGCCACGTCAAGATGGTGGATTATTATTACTATGTTCGTGGGCCGCCTTGGACCCCTGACGATGGTTTTTTCATTTCTCACTACCAAGCGGCCCCGTATCGGCTGTCCCGAAGGGAGGTTAATGATCGGATGACCAATAACAAAAAACGCGTATGCGTAATCGGCCTGGGGCAATTCGGACGGGAACTGGCTATCGGATTCGCTCAGCATGCAGAGGTACTCGCCATCGACATTGAGCCAGCACTTGTCAATCAGATTGCCGATGATGTCCATCGCGCCTATACGCTGGACGCAAGTAATTTCACTGACCTTGCATCAGTAGTTAACGAGGATTTCGACGAGTCCATCGTATGCATCGGGGCAAACATGGAGGCAAATATCCTGGCCGTTCTTCATCTGAAAAAAATCGGCGTTCCCAGGATACATGTGAAGGCGAAAAACAAGGATCACGCCCAGATACTCGAAGCAATCGGCGCCGAAAACATCGTGTTTCCCGAGCGCGATACAGCCCAGCGGCTGGTGCGTCGGGTACTCAATCCGAATCTTCTCGACTTCGTGCCCATCAGCGGGGATTACTCTGTTATGCAGATGGCACCCCCTGATGAGTTTATAGGCAAGAGCCTGCGAGAACTGGAAATCCGGCGCCGGTTTGGCATTTTCGTTATCGCCATCGAGGAAACTACCACGGAAGAAACGCATTTTCTACCCGGCTCGAATACGGTGATCGAGAACAACATCGTGCTGGTAGTTATCGGCCACCCGGATGAACTGCAAGCCCTTGCCAACCTTAAACCAGAACACCGCCGAGGCTAGACAAAGGAACTTCCCGGGGTCCGCGACCATGTCGAACAGATCCCACTTCTCGTGCTCGTGGTAGCCCACCAGCTTGTTTTACGAGGGATGGCGGAAGGAACGGCCGTAGAAAACCACCCTCTTGTCCGGACGTGATTCTTGTGATCGGTCGGTAAAAGCGGTACAAATACCATGCCCTCAGTGTTCGATAAGAGTGCGACAGCCTCATCGCGTGCCGGAGGACAACAGCATGAGCCGAACAATACGCGAAACCGCAATCGTACTCCTGTTGTTTTCGTGCGCTGCGTCCGCCGCAAAAGTCCCATCGGCCATGCTCGCGGCCGGCGACCTGCTCGCGCTCCACGAGCGGTTCGGCGCGTTCGCCGACGAACTGCCGGCGCCGGGACGGCTGGGACTGGGCCGCATCATTTCCTACGAGGAAAACAAGCACTTCACCTACATCCTGGGCGACAACGGCGCCGGCGGGGCCGGCCCGACGGCCGTCCGCAGGATCATCCTGTTGAAGCCCGCCGTCTTCGTCGTCGAAGACGTCTTCCCGGCCGACGGGGGCTGCTGGACACTGAAAACCGCCGCGGCCCCCCGTTTCGACGGTTCGCGCTTCAGCATACCGGCGGGAACGGCCACGCTGCGCTGCGAGACCCTGTTTCCGGACGGGGCGAAGGCAGCGCCGGTCGACGGCGGCGTGGCGCTTGCCGTCGGCACACCGGCGCGGTGCGTGCACGTCATCGACCTGTCGGACGATCACGTACGGGCCGCGTGCCGCGCGGAAGAAGGGCGACTGCGGATAGACATCACCGCCGGCGAAAAAACCATGCGCCTTGCGCTGCCGGCGACGGTGGACTATTCGGCCACGGTCGCCGTGTCGCGCCGGGACGGGACGGCCCTGCTCCCCGAGCGCCTGCTGCCGGCCGGCATCATGCCCCACGGCCCGAAGGGGGTCAGGCTGATGCAGCGGTGGGACGGGGCGTACCGGCGGTCCCGGATGCCGGGATGGGACGTCGGGCGACCGGCGAGCCGGCTGAAAAAGGCCGTCGAGGACAAGACGATCGCGCCGGGACGGGCCGTCGTCCTCGGGTGCGGCACGGGCACCAACGCGATATACCTCGCGCGGAAGGGCTTCGACGTGACCGCCCTCGACGTCGCCCCCACGGCGCTGACACTGGCCGAGAAAAAGGCCCGGAAGGCCGGTGTCCGGGTCCGGTGGCTCATGGCCGACGTCGTGACCCTGCCGGACATCGGCACGTACGATTTCATATTCGACCGGGGCTGCTACCACCACGTCCAGACGTACGACGCACAGGGCTTCGTGAAAACGGTGTGCCGGCTGTCGCGGAAGGGTTCGCTCTTCCTGCTGCTGGCCGGAAACGCCAACGAGCCGCGCCGCTACGGCCCGCCCCGGGTCAGCGAAACCCGCCTGTGCGATCACTTCGCCGACGATTTCGCGTTTCAATGGCTCCGCGAGATCCGCTTCGACGGCAGGAACCCGGATCGAAAGGGACCGCTGGCCTGGTCGCTGCTCCTGCGGCGCAGGGACCCGAACCAGTAACCCTGAAGGAACCGATATGAACGAAAAACGACGCATGACCATCGCGGGCCTGGCCTGCGCGGCGCTGTGCGCCGCTGCTCCGGGAGACGTCAAAAAGATCACCTTCGAGGGTAAGGCCGGCTGCCTGGCGATCACCAACGGTACCGCGCGGCTCGTCGTCCTCCCGGGCACGGGCGGGCGCGTCGCCCACTACAGCCGCGACGGCGGACCGAACTTCTTCCGCGGCGGCTGCCGGATCGACATCGGCCCGGAACTGGATTACCCGCCCCGCCACCGCCCCCTCTGGTCGGGCTTGTACGCCGCAGAGGCGACCGGACCGCGGGCCGTGCGCCTGGTCAGCCCGGAACACCGGGAGACCGGCGTGCAACTGATCAAGACGATCGAACTCGCCCCCGCCGGCGCGGCGGTCACGCTCGAGGCGGTCATGGTGAACATCGGCGACCGCCCGGTCGCGTACTGCCTGTGGGACCGGACCATGACCGGCGCGGCCTACGGGTTTTTCCCGCTGTCTTCCGAGAGCCGCTTCCCGGCCCGCTGGTGCGTCCGGCACGGCAAACACGGATCCTACACCTACGACGGGAAGACCCCGGCGTCTCCCCGGGCGCAGGTGATCGGCGACCTGCTGGTCACGGTCCCCGGCGCGAAGACCGAGAAGGTGGGCGCCGACAGCCGGGCCGGCTGGATCGCGGGTTTCCGGGACGGGTGGCTCTACACGAAGCGGTTCCGGGTCTTCCCCGACGGCGACTACGCCGACGGGGGAAACACCGTCGAGATCTGGGTCAACGACAAGGGAACGCTCACGGAGATCGAGCCGCTGAGCCCGAAGGTGACCCTGAAACCCGGACAGCGCTACACGTTCCGGGAAACCTGGGACCTCGTGCGGGTCGACGTGCCGGTCAAGAGCGCCGACGACATCCCGAAACTGCTGCCGCACGTAACGGGGCGCGATCCCGCCGACCGCGCGGGTCCATAACACGCGGCGCGCATCAATCCCCCGCCGTATCGTCGCCCCCTTCCGCCGGCGCATGTCCCCCGGGG
>CAZLBC010000138.1:7608-9461 GCA_964557575.1 uncultured Planctomycetaceae bacterium | reverse complement strand
GCCGTCATCAGCTACCATGGGCAGCAGGAAGTGTACTTCTACCGGCGCGGCGTCTGGGGCAAGGTGTCCCTGAGCGGACCCAACAGCGAAGACAACCCCTCCAGGCCGGATCTGGAAGACGTGATGCATCTGGCCCGGATCGTCATGCGCCGCATCGACGCGGCCGGGTAGCGCGATCCCTGCCGCGCGCGAGGGGCGAGCAACGCGGCGGCGGGCAGGTTGTCATAGAGCTGGTTTCATAACTTGCTTTGGTAGCGAAAGCGAGGTATTTTGTCGATCTGGCAAGGAACGGAAACGACGACATATTAAGGAAATATGTCGAGTTTTCGTGACGCCGCCAGACGGCAAAAGAGCCGCTTGTAGTCCAAATTGAAGTTATGAAACCAGCTCTAGTCATAAACGGCCTCCCTCCGGCGGACCGCTCTCCCTGTCCGCCGGCAACCGCATGGTGACGTGCCCGGCGGAGACGGCGGAATAACCGATACGACAGCCAATAATGAGAAATGATCAGAAGGAGGCACCGCATGAGGACAACACGCATCGGAGAATGGGCAACAGCCGCGGTGCTCGCGGCCGCGAGTTGTGCCGCGGCGGACGTGAAGGGCCCGGTCACGGTCTTCATCCTCGCCGGCCAGTCGAACATGGTCGGCAAGGGGTTTCCCGAACCGCTGGCGTGGCAGATCACGCAGGAAAAATACCGCGAGCGGTACACGCACTTCATCGAGGACGGCGACTACGCGGCATTCGCCAGGAAGGCCGCCGAGACCACCGACCCTGACCTGCCCGGGAACAAGCGCCAGGACCGGACCTACCGGTGGAGCACCCGCGGCGACGTCTGGGTCAGTTACCGCGACACGCACGGCGACCTGACGGTCGGGTACGGCGGCGGCACGGATATCTTCGGCCCCGAATACAACTTCGGCCACGTCCTGGGCGATCATTTCGACGAGCAGGTCCTGCTGATCAAGACGGCCTGGGGCGGCAAGGCCCTCGCCCACGGCTTCCTGCCGCCGTCGTCGATGAAGAGCGACGAGGAGTGCGCCGCGGCGGCCGCCGCGAAGAAGATCACCGTCGAACGGTACAAGCAGCAGCTCGGCGCGTACTACCGGAACATGGTCGAAGAGGTCAAGACGTGCCTGCAGACGCTCGGGCAGCGGTTCCCCGGCTACACCGACCAGGGATACGAGATCGCCGGCTTCGTGTGGTTCCAGGGGTGGAACGACCAGTACCAGCAGCGCTGGCTGAGCTACGAAAAGAACCTCGCGAACCTGATTCGCGACGTGCGGAAGGAATTCAAGCGGCCGCACCTGCCGGTCGTCGTCGGGCAGATGGGCCAGGGCGGGCCGGGTGCCGTGAAAAAAGGCTCGCCGCGCGAGTACATCGTCAACGCGCAGGCCGCGGTGCCGAAATACCCGGAATTCAAGGGCACCGTCGTGTGCGTCGCGACCGACCGGTTCTGGGACGCCGACGCCCACGCGATCATGACCGGCCCCGGCGGCTGGCGGGCCGACGTCAAGAAGTGGCGCCGGTTCGGCAACGACCACGGGTACCACTATTACGGCAGCCCGTGGACGTTCGCGCAGATCGGCACCGCCTTCGGCGAGGCGATGGTCTCGCTCCTGAAGCAGCAGCCGCGCACCGAGTGACCGGCGGTACGGCGGGTCCCGTATTCGGTCCATGCCGGCTTCCACCGTTCTTACCCCTTCACATCCGGTCCCGGGGCGTGTATCGTCACGACATGAAACCCGCGACCATCAAACAGGCGTTCGGTATCGTTGTTCTCATGAGCCTGCTGCCCGGATGCACCGGCATCCCCCCCGTCGAGCAGATCGGCGAGACGGCGGTCCTGCAAA
>CAZLBC010000138.1:0-7508 GCA_964557575.1 uncultured Planctomycetaceae bacterium | reverse complement strand
GGATGCACCGGCATCCCCCCCGTCGAGCAGATCGGCGAGACGGCGGTCCTGCAAAACGGCCGTGTGCGCCTGGCATTCGACCTGGCCGCGGGGATCTGGCGGATTATCGATACCCGGACCGGCGCCGCGGCGGTCAGCGGCGCGGCGGTGCGAATCAACGAATGGAGTTCCCGGGGCGCGGGACTGAAGCGGACCTGGACCGAGCGGGTCGTCTCCGACGAACTCGGCCGGGGCCGCGCCCTGGACATCCGGATCGCGGGTGACGGCCGGCCCGACCTGCTGTTTACCGCCGCGCTCTATGAAGACGCCGGCTTTCTGGCCCTCTCCGGCGGGGTCGTAAACACCACCGGCGGCAGTATCCGCGTGAAGGACCTGCGCGTCTGCGCCGACGGGAGGGTGTACCGGGGCGTCGACTTCGCGGAGAACTTCGCCATGGTCGACGGCTTCAGCGGCGGCGAGCCCCTGGAGTACGGCACACGGATCTATTCGCCCCTGCACCGCGGCAACGCCCTGCGGTCCCGGAACAACATCGCCCTGACCTTCGGCGCGGGCGCAACGCGGCGGACGCTGGTCATGGGCGGGCTGACCTACCGCGACTTTGAAAAATTCGCCGCCATATCCCAGCCGCGGCGGGTGGAACTGCAGCGCGGCCCGGACGGGAAACACAGCCTGCTCTGCTACCTCGACCTGCCGGCCGACCGCCGCGGCCGCGGCCCGGGCGGGGAGACCCTGGAACTGGCCACGGAAACACGGCTGCGCCGATGGCACTACCACGAATTCCGCTGCGCCGAGACGGCCGTGTGCGCGCAGGGGCCCGGCGAGGTGGCCGTCGCGGCCGGCGGCCTCGATCCGGCGAAGCGATACACGCTCGGCTTTTCCTGGTGGCGGGGCTTCCGGCACGGCGACCACGGCCCCCACCGCCAGTCGGTCTCGGTCGCATACGGCGCCGGGAAGCGGATTGCCCTGCTGGAGGATCGCCTGCTGCCACAGTTCGACCGCAGGCGGAAAGAAGACGTCGAGCAGGTCGAAATACCCCTGCCGGCCGCCGCGGTCCGCGCCGGCCGCTGCCGCATCGTGTTCACAAAGACCGCGCAGAAGGCGGGCAACAAAGTCGACCCGAACGTCTACGTCGGCGAGGTCTGGCTCCGCGACGGCGGGGCCCGGCCGCTGCTGCCGGAGAGCCCGGTATCGATCGCCGCATCCGCGCGGCCGCGCCGGGCATTCACCGGGGCGCTGTACGCCGCCGACCCCGTGGGCCGGCGCGTGGATCCCGGGACGACCTACCGCTGCCCGGACCGGTTCTACATCGACGCGACCACCGCCGATCCGTTTATCGCTCTCGAACGGTACGGCCGGCGGGTCCGCCGGGCCCAGGGGGTCGACCTGAGCATGTACGATTTCCCGACGGTCTGCCTGTGGTACGCCGAGAACAGCCGCTACGGCGGGAGCGGGGCGGAGAACACCACCCGCGGGGCGGTCGCCGAGATGCGGCGCATCGCCGACAGCGGCTTTCTGCGCTACAGCCGCGCCGCGGTGCGGCTGGTGCCCGACTCCTACCTGCCGAACAACCAGCAGGGCTGGTGGGACGACGCGCACTGGCAGCGGCCGGTGAAGACCCACAACGGCTCGAAGAACGGGCGCTACGTCGAACCCTACGAGACCTCCGCGAAGTGGGGCCGGGCGGTCACGGCGCTGGGCGGGATCCCCCTGACCTACTTCCAGGCCGGTTTCCGGTCCGAGGACTACGCGGCGGCCTTTCCCGGCCATATGCTCTTCAACAAGACCCGCGCGTGGAAGGGCGCGCCGGCGGATCCCGGCGGCCCCCTCTTCACCGACTGGCACAAGACCTGGGCCCGCAACGGGAAGCTGTGGAGTTACGACTACACCGATCCCGGTTTTCGCCGGCACCTGCGGGCGGTCTACCGGAACCTGGAGACCGGGGGCGTCAGGGGGCTGATGTTCGACTACCCGGCCTCGGCTTGGGCCCGCGGCGGGGGCATGGAGGACGCGCATGCCACCACCGCGGCGGCCTACCGCGCGATCTTCCGGATCGCCGCCGACGGCCTGGGTCCCGGGGCGTACATCCACGAGCGGAACATGGAGCGGGGGACGGACGTCTCGATCGGCCCGGTCGCCTCCATGCGGACGGAGAACGACACCGACCGGTTCGACGGGGCCACGGCCACGCGGTGCGGTCTGCGGTGGTACAAGAACCGGGTCCTCTACAACCAGGACACCGACTCGAAGAACATCGCGCGCCTGCAGGACAATCGCGACCGGGTCCGGGCGGTGCTGACGATGGCCTACGTGACCACGGGGCGCCTGCTGCTTGCCAACAGCTTCGCCCAGTTCTCCGCCGAGACGCTGCGGGACCTCTCGCGGACCTTTCCCTACCACACCGCCCCCCGCAGCGCCCGGCCGGTCGACGCCTTCGTCAGCGATGTCCCGGCGGTCTACGACTTCGCGGTCGATCCCCGCTGGCACCAGGTGACCTTCTTCAACCCCGACGTCGAACAGGCGGCGGTCGCGGGTATCGACCTGGCGGGCCGGCCGGTCGACGGGGCGCTGGGGCTGGACGCGCAACAGTCGTACCACGTGTACGATTTCTGGAACGACCGCTACGCGGGGCGGGTGGCCGGCGACGCCCGGCTCGAGCAGACACTCCGCCCCGGCGAGGCCCGGATGCTGTCGGTCCGCGCGGTCCGGGACCGCCCGCAGGTCCTCTCCACCGACCGCCACCTGATGCAGGGCTACCTGGACATCGTCCGGACGGCATGGTCCGCCGACACGCGAACCCTCGCCGGTGAAAGCCGGGTGGTCGGCGGCGATCCCTGCGTGATCACCCTGGCGGCCAACGGGTACCGGTCGCGGCGCGCGGCGACCGACGATCCCGACACCACCCTGACGATGAGACGCGCCGACGACGGCCTGGTGACCGTCACGCTGAAGCGGCCGGAGAACGGGACGGTTGCGTGGTCCGTTACCTTCGCGGGACCGTGACACGCGCGGGGCGATCCTGCACCGTCACCCCTCCCCGGGAGCGTGCGGCCGGGCCGGGGGAAACCGTATTGATTTCGAGACGCAGATGTGGGAACATATGCAGTAATGACAAAAACCGTTGAAAAAATTGCGGCCGAAATCAAGTCTCTGCCCGCCGAGGAGTACGAGGAGTTCCTTTCGTGGCTGGCCGATTACGAAATGGAACATCCGGACCGGTGGGACCGGGAAATCGCGCGCGATTCACAACCCGGGGCAGCGCTTGATGCCGTGTTGAAGCGCGTCGAAAAGGACATCGCCGAGGGAAGGGTAAAACCGCTTGATGAAGTCGTCGACGACTCCTGACTTCTGGACGTCCTACGCGTCCCTGCCGGGAGCAGTAAAAAAAAGGGCCCGCACCGTATATCGCCTCTGGCGAAACAACCCCCGTTATCCGTCCCTGCAATTCAAAAAAGCGGGTGGTGTGTGCGCTATCAGAATCGGCTCGGGATACCAGGCCCTGGCCCTGCTGAAAGAAAACACCTTTTACTGGTTTTGGATCGGCACACACGATGAATACGAAAGACTCCTTTCGCAACGGTAGATATACGAGGTGATGCCATGAAATCGCGTGACCGGGTCGCGGCGGCACTTGCTTTCCAACAGACGGACCGGCCGCCGGTCTCGGCGACGTTCGTCCCGGAGATCGAGGAGCACCTGCGCCGGGCGACCGGCATCGACGCGGCCGACCTCGGCGCGGCGCTGGGCAACGACCTGGTCAAGACCTGCGCGGGGCTGGAAAACAGCTTCTACGGGCAACCCGAACCGGAGTACGTCTGCCCGTGGGGGATCCGCTGGCGCTACGTGCGGAACGAACACGGCGTGTACACCGAGATGGTCGAGCACCCCCTCGCCGGCGACACGGCCCGGCTGGACGACTACCGGATCCCCGACCCCGCCGAGGAATCGCAGTACGACGCGTTTCGCGAGATGAAGCGGATATACGGCGACGAGAAGTGGATGGTCGGTTCGTGCCAGATCAGCATATTCGAGGCGTGCTGGTACCTCCGCGGGCTCGAGCAGTTCTACATGGATCTCGCGCTTGACCGGGACTACTGCTGCGCCCTGATGGACACGGTCATGCAGTTCCCGCTGATCGCCGCGCAGCAGTACGCCGCGCGCGGGGCGGACATGGTGTGGTTCGGCGACGATATCTCGAACCAGCAGGGCCTGTCCCTGTCCCCGGAGATGTGGCGGCGCTACCTGATGCCCCGCTACGCGGAACTCTTCGCGGCACCGAAGCGGATCAACCCTGACATAAAAGTGGCCTGGCACAGTTGCGGCAACTGCGCGGCGGTCCTCGACGACATGATCGAGATCGGCCTGGACGTGCTGAATCCCCTCCAGCCGGCGGCCATCGACCCGTTCCATATCAAGAAACGCTACGGCACCCGCCTGGCCCTGTTCGGCGGGCTGTGCGTCCAGCACACGATGCCCCGCGGGACCCCCGCCGCGGTCCGGGCCGCGGTGCGGCGCCTGAAGGAAGCGTGCGGGACGGGCGGCGGGTTCATCCTCTCCCCGGCCCACCACATCCAGGCCGACACGAGCGTCGAGAACGTCCTGACCTTCTACGACGAGGCACTGAAGGTCGACGGCGGGACACACGGCCGGACCCGGCAGGCATAGGGACAGGTCACGTGAACAGGGTCGCAGACATCATTATTATTACTGCTCTGCTGTCGCCCGTGGCGGCGGATCACCCGGCCCCGCCATACTTCTACGACCCGCCGCTCGACCCGATACCCTACGCGCCGAAGGCGAACGCCCACGGCCCCGACTACGACATACCTGATGATCCCTGGAAGGTCGCGGCGGACCGGCGTATCAACCGCTACCGCAAGAGCGATCTCCGCGTGCGGGTCGTCGACCGGGCGGGCGCCCCGGTAGCCGGCGTGGCGGTCCGGGCGGAACTGAAACGCCAAACGTTCCGATTCGGCGCCGTCGCCACCCCCGGCTTCTTCACGGGCCCCGCCGCCGCCCGCCTGAAACCGTACGTCCTCAAGTACTTCAACAGCGCGGGCTTCGGGATGGGCCTGAAACCGAGCGTCTGCCGGGAGGGATGCTGCGGCACGGACCGGAGAACCGCCCCGTTTGCCGAGACGGCGGCACGGGAGATGCGGTGGTTCAACAAGCACGAGATCGGTGTCCGCGGGCACACTCTCGCCTGGGAAGGGAAGCGGTTTCTGCACCCGAACCAGCGGGCGATCCTCGACGACCCGGACCTGCCGGACCGCGAAAAGGGCCGCCGGATATTCGCCCTGATGTCCGCACACTTCCATCACGCCGTGCGGAAGTGGGACGTGTTCTGCTGGGACGTCATCAACGAGCCCCGCGCGAACCACGCGGTCAACGATCTGCTGCCGGAAACGAACACCTTCGTGGCGTGGTTCACACTCGCCGGCGCGCTGCGCAAAAAGTATCACCGGCCGGCGCTGCAGTTATACTACAACGAAAACAACCTCGTGTCCTGGACGAAATACGGGTCGTACGAGAAGAACCGGGACAACTATATCGGCCACATCCGGGACCTCATCGACGCCGGTGCGCCACTCGACGGGATCGGGTTTCAGTACCGGTTCCGGTCGTACGTGCCCCCCGGGACGGTCTACCGGCGGCTCTGTGACTTCGACCGCTTCGACCTGCCTTACCAGGCGACGGAATTCGAACTCGTCGGGGACAGGAAGAAGGCCAACGAACAGGGCATCTCAACCTTCTCGAACGCCGAAAAGAAAAGGATGACTGCCGAGCTGATGACGATCTTCTTCAGCCACCGGCGTGCCGCGGGATTCTGGCACTGGTCGTTTATCGACCGGCCGAAGACGTCGCGAAAGCACTTCCCCTACGCCCTCTTTACCCACGACGGCAGGCCCAACGCCGAGATGGAGCAGTGGATCAAGATGATGGAAGAGGACTTCGCGACCGACGAGACCCGGCAGACCGGCCCCGACGGCACCGCGACGGTGCGGGGGTTCAACGGGACCTACCGGCTGGGCCTCCGCGCGGGGACGGTCCGCAGGACTGCCGTGGTCGTCCTCGGCGAGGACGCGACGTTCACGTTCACGTGGCCGCCGGACCGGACGGGGCGCTGAAGGTCTGCATGAGATATACATCGATTACTCACGGTAATCATGAGGGATCCCTCATAGCAGCCATATCCGCCGCGGCGTCTCGGCAGATACTATATCGGGTTGCTATGGGATCGTTCTGTCCCGTTGATCAGGCGTAAGCCAGGCGATGGCCGCGGGGTGCGGGGACAGGGTCGCCGAATTCCTTCGCCGTTTCTATCCAGTGTGAAATTGCTTCCCGGGCGCTGGCCAGGGCGGATTCATACGAATCGCCATGGGCCATACAACCGGGTACTTGACACGAGCGTCGAGAACGTCCTGGCCTTCTACGACGAGGCACTGAAGGTCGACGGTAACTAGCGCACTTGACACGGCGATCGCCTCCCCTGCTGCTCCCCGTAGTATGCGCTGCGCCCGGCCTTATGCGTAACGTAAATATAGACTATGGTGACGTATTGGCCGCGGGATGGCGGCCGCATGGGACAATACATTCCGGGCCTGCGGAGCCGGCAACACTGCCACGAACATGCCGTTCTGCATTCGCGGTGCTACCTGGCACGCGAGGAGTCGAATGTGGACCGGAAGCGGGCGTCGGGATCGTAATCCGGGTTGGGCACAGGCATAGACGCGCCGACGCGCCGGCGCCACCGGCGCAGCCGACCGAGCATTTCCGCGGTCTTCTCCGGCATCCGCCCGGCCAGGTTCACCCGCTCCCCGATATCGTTCTGAAGGTCGAACAGCTCCACCTTCCGCTCGGGCACGTAGGCGGCCACGTTGGGATCGTAGACGGCGTTGTCCCGGTTGGCGCCGGGCGGAAAAGCGAAATGATCCGCGAAGTGCTCCACCAGCTTGTATCTCCCCCGGATCACGGCGCCGTGCGGCGCGGTCCGGAAATGCCCCCGCGGATAACAGATGTAATGGGGGATGTGGAAGAAGAGGGCCTCGCGCCGGAGGGTGGTTTCCCGCCCGGTCAGCAGCGGCAGCAGGCTCTCGCCGTCCAATGCGCCGGCCGCCCGGGGACGGCCGCCCGCCGCTTCGACCAGGGTAGGGAAAATGTCGATCACGTGGACCGGCACGTCGCACGTCCGCCCCGCCGGGATCCGCCCCGGGAGGCGGGCGATCATGGGCACGCGGATACCCCCCTCGTAGCAGGTGGCCTTGCCGCGCCGCAGCGGGTCGTTGCGGGTCACCCGGACCGGGGCGCCGTTGTCCGACACGAACAGGACCAGGGTGTCGTCCGCCAGCCCCAGGCGATGAAGCGCGTCCAGCAGCCGCCCGGTCTCCCGGTCGAGGTGTTCGATCATGGCAAGGTAGGTGGCGCTGTCGATGCCCTCGTAGGGATATGTTCCGGTAGGCATGACGCCGCGCGCCCGGTATTTGTCCACGATCGGCCCGGGCGCCGCGCAC
>CAZLBC010000137.1:0-9804 GCA_964557575.1 uncultured Planctomycetaceae bacterium | reverse complement strand
CCTGCCTGCGAAAGGACATTTTTCCGCACCTCATCGTCAGTCTCCATCGGCGATTTGTATAAAATCGCCTGCTTCGACTTCCTTGATCTGCGAAAAACGTGTCTCTTTCTCGCCGACGGCCGACGTGTTCAGCGGGTTCTGCTTCCGCGTTACCGCGGCGGGGGGTTTTTTGCCGACTCGCTCGACCCCGGTGTAGTTGTCCGGGTCGACGTCGTGCTTCGGCCAGACGACCTCCCCTTTTTTCTGAGCGGCCACCGCGAAGTAGGCCGACAGCTCGTTGGAATTCAGGTCCAGCCACAGCGCGATGGTCCGGCGGTTCTGCCGGGTGAACTTTCCGTCCCGCATCCGTTTCCGGTGGCTGTCGCTGAGGAGGGCCCTGCCCATTCCCGAGAAGCGGGCGCCGAACTCCCCCGGCTTGACCCGCGATCCGCCGTGCAGGTAGTTGCGGTACCCGTGGCCGAAGTAGAAGAGATACTTCCGGAGTTTCTTGTACGCCATGTCCGTCGGTCCGGCGTTCTTCATGGTCTTGTGACAGGACGCGCACTTTTCGTCCAGGATCGGCTTGACGTTCTTGTGGAAGTTGAACATCACGTGGTTCGGCACCTCCGGCTGCAGTGCCGACGGGGGTCGGCGGAGTGCCAGCGGCGTCGCCGTCACCTTCGGGGAGACCCACTTGTCCTCGTGGCAGCCGGTGCACGACATCTGTTCGCCCGGGTGCACGTAGGTCACCGACCGCATCGACTGGACGGCCATGCCCCGCTCGTCGAGGAGCTGAAAGTAGATCGCCCTGCCGACCGGGGCCGTGAAGTAGACGCTTCCGTCCTCCTCCACCGGCACCGCGCCGAGGGGGATCCGGGCGAGGCTCTGGTTGCCGAAGCCGATTCGCGGGTTGTTGGCCCGGGGCGTCGCCTTGGGGAGCACCTGGACGACGCGCAGTTGCTTGATCTTCGCTTTCTCAGGGAGTTTGCCGTATTCATCGGTGATGTAGACGTTCATCACGCAGATGGTGGCGGGGGGGTGCTCCAGCGCGAGCCGCTCGCCCTGGAACGTGGCGGTGGGGATGATCGGGGGCTTCGGCCGGGCCCTGAGGGGGATGGGATCCAGCAGCCGCAGGCCGATCAGCGACCGGCAGAGCAGCTCGCGGTTTCCCATCGCGTCGAGGACGCAGATGCCGTCTTTGTAGTTGCAGAGGTAAAAATCCTCGCTGAAGGGCCAGGCGGTGCCGTATGCCATGTCCTTCCAGTGCCGGGTGCCGGTCTCCGCTTCCGGGAACCGCACCGCGGGCGTGATTCGTTTTACCTGCGACATCCTGTTGTCGTCCGGGATGCCGATGTCGATCAGCACCAGCGAGCCGAAGGCCTGGCCGTGGTGGGGACCGGCGGTGGCGGTGAACCTGTTCTGGATGCCGGGCACCGCGCGGCAGTTGAACTCCGCCCACGGGCGGAGGTGCAGCCCGCGGGGGTAGTTTTGCTTCTTCACGGTGGAGAGCGGGAGGGCGTAGTTGGCGTGGTAGGAGCGGGGGTCCCGCCCGTCGGGATAGCAGTGCCACATGTGGTGGGCGGCGCTGTGGTCGCGGTCGACGTAATCCCAGCGCGTGTAGACGAGCCTGCCGCGGTTGTCGACGCTGGGGTGGAACTCGTTGGTCTCGTGGTAGTCGATCGTGATCATGTCGCTGCCGTCCGGCTTGATCGAGAACATCGTGAACGACGGGACGGGGCGCCCGTGGCAGCGCCCGTACCCGCATCGCCGGGTGGTCATGAAGACGATCCGGCCGCCCGGCATCCAGCAGGGATCGAGGTCGTCGTCGTCGCCGTCGGTCAGGCGGGTCAGCCGCGTGCCGTCCACGTTCACCGTGAAGAGATTGAACCGGTTTTCCGGCTGCCACTTTTTCCGGCCGCCGCCGGACCAGGCGAAGACGATCGTCTTGCCGTCCCAGGAAAGATCGGGTGCTGCGAAGGTGCCCTCGTCCAGCGGTTTTCCCGCGTTCGTGCCCGACGGGACCGTCAGCCCCTTTGTCACGTTGACGATGCCGGGCGTTGCTGACTTGAAGTCCTTCAGGATAAACAGCCCGCCGCCGGTCCGGCCGTTATGGCCGTAGTACTGGTCGCAGAAGTGGTCGCCGTCGTACTCGCTCTTGCGCCGCTGGTGATCGTTGAGGACGCCCCGCGCGATGAAGAGGATGTCGTCGAAGTCCAGCAGGGGGTTGGCGAACACCGCCCGCCGCGTGATTGTCCTCAGTTTGCGGTAGAGCGATCGTTTCTCCTCGTCCGACGCCGGGTCCGCCGCCGTGATTTCGGCAAGCTTCTTCTGGACGGCGCCGAGGTCGGGGGCATCCTTTGCATTCGCGAGTTTTTCGATGAGGGCCTCGCAGCGGCGGATGCCGACGGCGAGCGGGCCGCTGTCTTCCTTCAGGACCATCGCGTGCCTGTTGAGGACCTGTTCGGGCGGAAAGCGGTAGCTGCCCGGGTTGAGCCGCGCGGTCGCCTCGTACTGCTTGTCACAGTCCTTCCGGACCATCTCGGGGCCGGTCTCCAGGGCCGCGACGCCCGCGAGGTCCGGGAAGTCGTCGAGAGCGCCTGATGCCTTCATGGCCCGGGGTTTCTTGCCCGCGTACTCGATCTTCGCGTCGACCCAGTCGGTGTGGTCGTGGGCGTAGTTGTCGCCGCCGACGGTCACGACCAGCGTGAGGTCCGTGACGCCGGCGAGGTCGACGTCAACCCGCCTGGGTTTCTGTCCGCCCCGCATGACGCCGCTCTTCCAGAGGACCTTCTTTCCCGCCCTGACGATAAACTCCGCGCTGCCCCGGTTGCCGCTCTCGGCGTCGATGCCCGCCAGCGCGGTCAAACGGACCGCCGTGCCGTCGAGTTTCACTCTGAATTCGCCGGGGGCGTGGGTGCCGATGCCCCGCGCGTATTCCTTCCCCCCCAGCGTCAGCCGGTTGCCGCCGACCGACCTGTTTTTTCGCGTCGACTGCCAGCCGCAGGTCGAGAGCGCGACGTTCAGTTCATCGAGGTAGACGGTGTTGTTTTTTTCGTCCGCGGCGGGAACGGTGGATGCGAACAAGGCGGCGAGAACGATTGCGGGAAGGAGGTACCTGTGCATGTTGTCCGCAGCTCCTCTTTATGGGGGTGGGCATTCAATAATATGCACAATCATAGTGTGAAATCGGTTATTTCACAAGAGATATGTACGTACAAATTATCCCCGCGGAGTCCTCGGAGTTCAAAAAAACCCCACCTCAAACCCCGGCAAAACGGTGTTTTAAAGATCAGCCCTTTTCGGCGGCGCGGGGGACTGCGCGCACCCGCTCGGCGAAATCGTCGATTTCCGCGGACTTCTCGAAGCCCACGACCATCGCCGAGACGTCGGCATCCAGCAGGGCCGTTTTGATCGAGGCGTCGCGCTTCTCCGGGTCGTCGCGGAACTGTCCCTCGCCGACGAGCTTCATGCCGATCACGCCCTTGCCGTTGCGCCGGGCCTCCTGCAGCACCGGGACGACCTTGCCGGGCGTATCGTCCATCTTGACCCCGCAGGCGTTGATGCGGGTGTTGATGCTGTCGACCCAGGAGGACCGCGCGGCGGCCTTGAGGGCGGGCAGCGAATGGCAGGAGACGCCGCAGGCCCTGATGAGTCCCTGTTTCTTGAGAGCGGAGTAGATCTCCATCTGTTTTTCCATTTTGTCCGGCCAGTCCGGGTCGGTCTGGCAGTGGATCAGGAGGATGTCGATGTAGTCGGTCTGCAGTTCCTTCAGGAACCGCTTGACCACCACGTCGGCATCGGGACGCTCCTTCTCGGGTATGCCGCGCGGGCGGAACCATATCTTCGTGAGTATGGTATACCGGTCGCGGGGTACGCCCTTCATGGCCCGGGGCAGGTACTCGTGGGTGCCGTAGAGATCGGCCATGTCGAAGAGCCGCAGGCCCCGCTCGTAGGATTCCCGCAGCAGCCGCTCGAAGACCTTCCTGCCCAGGCGGGTCTGGTTGCTCTCGCGCATCCAGCCCTTCATGCCGGTGCCGAAGCCGACCCGGCTGACGGTAAGCCCCGTTTTTCCGAGGGGCACGCGTTCCCAGGGGTCGTATCCGCCGCCCGCCGGTTTCGCCAGGGCCGGGGTAAATCCCTGCTGCAGCGCGCCGACGGCGCCGGCGCCCGCGACCGTACTCCTGAGCAATGCTCTTCTGTTCATGTGCATGGCGGTCTCTCCAGAGTTGGTGGTTATTACATTATTGTAACAAAATAACGGTCCGCATTTCCACCGGTTTGTCGCGGATCCTGCCCGGCACATCAATGCCGGCAGCTATTCCTTGTCGATCCCGCCGAAACGCCGGTCCCGCGACGCGTAGGCCCGAATGGCGGCGTAGAGTTCCCCGGCGTCGAAATCCGGCCACAGGGTGTCGGTCACGTACAACTCGGCGTAGGAGATCTGGTAGAGCAAAAAATTGCTGATGCGCATCTCCCCGGCCGTCCGTATCAGCAGGTCCGGGTCGGGTATGCCGGCGGTCTGCAGCGCGTCCGAGAAAGACTGCTCGTCGATATCCTCCGGGCGTATCTCGCCGCGCCGGACCCGCCGCGCGAGCTGCCCGGCCGTTTCCGCGATCTCCTCCCGTGAACCGTAGTTCAGCGCCAGGCTGAAAATCATCCCCGTGTTCGTCGAGGACAGCCGGATCGACTCGTCGAGTTCCTCCAGGACCCGCGGCGGCAGCCCCTCCCGCGAACCGAGGTGGCGCAGCCTGATGTTGTTTTCCATGAGGCTGTCCCGCTCACCGGCCAGGTACTCGGCGTAGAGATCCATCAGGGCGCCCACCTCTTCGGCGGCCCGTTTCCAGTTCTGCCGGCTGAAGGCGTAGAGGGACAGGTTTCCAAGCCCCAGGCGCGAGGATTCGGAAATGATGTCGGTCGCCGTCTGTGCCCCCGCGATATGGCCGAGCGGCCGCGGCTCCCCCCGCCGGTCGGCCCACCGCCCGTTGCCGTCCATGATGATCGCGACCGAGGCGGGAAATCGCTCTTCCGGGACGCCCACCTTTTCCCGTGCGGGGCGGGGGCTGTCGTCCGGGCCGGGCACCGTCTCAGCTCCCGCCGGCGCCGGCAGCGAGTGTCAGGGTCTCTTTCCTGCCCGGGCCGATACTCACGATCTCCACCGGGCGCTGCAGGATTTCCTCGATCCGGCGGACGTAATGCCGCGCGTTCTCAGGGAGTTGCGAAAATTCCCGGCATCCCCTCAGGTCCTCCTGCCATCCCGGCATCGTTTCGTAGGCGCACTGGACCCGGTCGAGTTCCGACGGGTCGAACTCGTCGACCGGTCCCTCGGGGGCCAGGTAGCCGGTGCAGATCTTCACTTCGTCCAGGCCGGACAGCACGTCCAGCAGCATCAGGGCGATCGCGTCCACCCCGGACAGCTCGGCCGTGTATTTCGGTATCATCGCATCCAGCCAGCCGCAGCGCCGCGGGCGGCCGGTCGTCGTGCCGTACTCGTTGCCGGCCTTGCGGATGTACTCGCCGGTCTCGTCGTCGAGTTCGGTGGGTAAGGGGCCGGCGCCCACCCGGGTGGTATAGGCCTTCATGATGCCGATGACCCGCCCGACGTCTTTCGGGGCGACCCCCGCGCCGGACGGCACGCCGCACGCGGTCACCGACGAGCTGGTCACGAAGGGGAACGTCCCGTGATCGATGTCAAGCATCGAGCCCTGCGCGCCCTCGAAGAGTATGCGTTTTCCCGCCGCGATCTCCCGCCGCACGAGGGCGCCGGTATTGCGGATCATGGGGGCCAGGAACCGGCCGAATTCGATGTACTGTTCTACAATATCGTCGCTGTCAAAGATCTCGCCGTTGTACAGGCCCTTGAACATCGAGCTCTTGATGCTGACGATCAGGCGAATTTTCTGTGTCAGCGCTTTTTCATCGAGCAGTTCCCCGACACGGATCGCCGTCGAGCGGTTCGCCTTGTCCGCGTAGCAGGGCCCGATACCGCGCGCCGTCGTGCCGATCTTTTTGGAGCCGAGGTGATGCTCGCTCGACGTATCCTGCTGCTTGTGCCAGGGCATGACCACCTGGGCCGTGGCGCTGACCCGGAGGTTGTTTTCATCCACGTCGACGTTCCGCTCGCGGAGGCTGCCGATTTCCTCGATGGCGACCTTGGGGTCGAAGGCCACGCCGTTTCCGATGACGTTTATCACGTTTCCGTAGAGGATGCCGCTCGGTATCAGGTGCAGCGAGAATTTCTCGCCGTCCACGGTCACCGTGTGACCGGCGTTCGCGCCGCCGCAGTACCGGACCACGTAGTCGCTTTCGGCCGCCAGCGAGTCGACGATTTTGCCCTTGCCCTCGTCGCCCCACTGCAGCCCTATGATCGTCGTATTATGTGTTGCCATGTTCGTGAACTCTCCTGAAATGCCGCACGCGGCCGGTGTAGAATACACCGCCGCAATGGTATGTCAAGAGCCGGATGCCATGCTGTGATTTGCACATTCAGGTATTGTTTGATACTATGTAAAAAGAAACCGCCGATATGGAATTATATCGTGTTATGTTGCAGGGAGACGGTGAATAACAAGAAAAACAAAGCGAAAAGAGGCCTGCTGGGCCTCGGTTTGGACAACGACGACGGCCACGTGAGGGTCACCCGCGGCGATAACTTCTACCTCCGCGGGGGTTCCGAGGAGACCCACGGGTGCATGCAGGAACAGTGCATCCGCTTCAACGAAAAACTCGACGTCGCCGGCAAGCGGCTCGAGGACCTTGAAAAAAACGAGTTCATCGACATGGCCGCCGCGTGCGACATGAACGTGCTCGTTCGCCGCGGGGAGTGACATGGGCACCGCCGGGCGCTTCCGCCGCGACGGAGACCGATTGACGGTGTTGGCACCGGCGAAGTTGAACCTCGACCTCCTCGTCGGCCCCAGTCGTCACGACGGGTTTCACGATATCGATTCGGTCGTCTGCCGGATAGACCTGTGTGACGAGATCACCATTTCCCCGCCCGGCGCGGAGGGGCTCGCCTTCGCATCCTCGGGGATTCCGGCCGGTCCCGACGCCGAAAATCTCGCGTACTATGCCGCCCGGCGTCTGCTCGAATACGCCCGCAAAGAAGGACGCGCGATCCCCTCCCTCGGGATTTCGCTGCATAAGCGCATACCGCCCGGCAGCGGGCTCGGGGGCGGGTCTTCCGACGCGGCGGCCGCGCTGGAGGGGGTTGCGCTGTTCTGCGGGCTGAACGTTGAGCGGAAACGGTTGCTGGCGACGGCCGCGGGGCTCGGCAGCGACGTGTCGTTGTTTCTGGGGCCGGTCTGTTCCCGGATAACGGGCCGGGGTGAAACGGTGGTGCCGGTCGAGATTCATCCCGTATCGTTTGTCGTACACTTTTCGGGGGTCCACTGCCCGACGGCGGCGGTGTACGCCGCGTGTGAAACGGGCCGCCCGCCCGGCGCGCGGCCGCTCCCGGTCGACGTCTTCGCCCGGCCGCCGTCGCAATGGCGGCACCTGCTGGTAAACGACCTTGAGCCCCCGGCCCGGCGGGTGCGCGGGGGACTGGCCGAGCGACTGGACACCCTGCGGGCGGCGACCGACCTCCCGGTGTGCCTGACCGGCAGCGGGGGGGCGCTGTTCATCGCGTGTGACGACGAGGAGGAGGCGGCCGCGGCCGTCGGCGCCCTTCCCGACGACCTCCGCGCCGATACGATCGTGGCCGGGATCAGCCCGTGGTGACCCGGGTCCGGGGACGCTAAAATACGGAAAAGTGGCTTGATAAGACGACGGTTCTCTGGTAAAAGCACGCCGTCGACGGGGCTATAGCTCAGTTGGGAGAGCGCCTGCATGGCATGCAGGAGGTCCGGGGTTCGAGTCCCCGTAGCTCCATTGAAAGGGGGGAGGGGCCGGCTGAAAAGGGGGTTGCGACACCGGCGGTGCCCCCGCCGCCCTCCCGAAATCATGCCCGGACGGTTCCATGCGGGTCACATTTGACCCGCATGGGCTTGTTGTGTAACAACGCGGGCGAAATAGTACCCTTGTTATTGTTATATGACAATATTATCACCGTGCCGAAAAAATCATGCTGGATATTGACACGACGGGGACTTAACGTTAATGTTAAGTTTGGGTAAAAGGAGAAGGAGTATATTTTGAGAACAGTGATGTTCTACCGGACCGCGCGGGGCAACTCGCCGGTTACCGACTTTTTGGAACAATTGTCAGACAAGGAAAGTGCGAAGGTCACCTGGACGCTGAACCTGGTCGAGACGCTGCCGGTCATACCCGGCCGGTATATGAAAAAATTGAAGAACACGTCCGGCATCTGGGAGGTCCGGATTTCCTTCGGCGGCAACATATTCAGGATACTGTGTTTCTTCGACAGCGATGACGTGATCGTCCTCAATCACGCCTTTTGCAAGAAGACGCAAAAAACACCGCGGAAGGATATACGGCTTGCCGAAGAGAAGAAAAGAGATTACCTGCGAAGGAAATATCCATGAGCGATTTACAGAAATACATTCGGATGCGAAAGAAGCGATCCCCCCAATTTGCCCGGGAATACGACGCGCTGAGTGAAGAATACGAATTGCGTAAGCTTTTGAAAGAGATACGGACGGAAGCAGGGTTGACCCAGAAACAACTGGCCGAACGCCTGAGTACCAAGGAGACGGCCATTTCCAGGATCGAAAACCATGCTCGCGATATACGGCTTTCTACCCTTGAGCAGTACGCCGATGCGTGCGGGCGCCGTCTCAAACTGGTTTTCTCTTGATTGAACCCTCGCCCGGCCCCCGCACACGGGATTTGACTGGCAAGGATGGGTCGGGCGCACCACTGAGTTGAAACGGCCGGACGGCGAGCCGGTGTTGATCGATTAAGACGGCGTTCATTGGTTCTTGTTGCTCATCGCATCGGATCACGCGGCGAGTGATTCCAGCCAGGGTGGTCTTGCCACACTGTCGCGGCCCGAGGATGGCCACGGCGGGGAATTTGCCGAGCGTATCCTGAATCAGTTGTGCGAAAATGCGATTGACCATCATTGTATTATGGGAATTAATTCCCAAATTACAAGATTAAATTCGGTCAATCGGGTCTATTCATTTCATATTCAGGCCTGAATATCGCAGAAACAAGCGCGGCCCTCAACCCGCGCCGATATCCAGGTAGACGAAGACCGACACCAGGTTGAACAGGCCGTGGGTGACGATCGGCGCCCAGAGCCGCCCGGTCCGCTCGTAGTTGTATCCCAGGGCCACGCCGAGGGCGGCGAGGGGGGCGATCGTGTGGGGGAGAGGGAAGTGGGCGAGGCCGAAGAGGGCCGACGACAGGACGATCGAGGGCCAGGGGCCCAGGTGGCGGCGGAACAGCGACTGCAGCAGTCCCCGGAAGAACAGCTCCTCGTAGAGCGGCGTCAGGAGGACCGAAGATATGAGAATGATTGCTATCCAGCCGGGGCCCGCGGTCGACAGCGGTTTGAGGACCGTGTGAATCTTTTCGAACCCCGGCGCGACCTGTTCGGCTATCCACACCGAAATCACCAGCAGGAGAAAACAGGCCGGAAAGACCATCAGGTACGCCGCGACCGCCCGGATCGAGTCGAAAAAGCAGTGGCGGCCGCTGAACCCCAGGCCCCGGAAGAGCCCGTTTTTGAACGTGTAGGCCGCCATGACCATGATCGCCGCGATCGCCAGGACGCGGCCGGCTATCCCCCCCAGGATGATCGCCCGTGTTTCGGGAACCTCGTGCATTTCCGCCAAAAAAGAGGAACCGGTCTTCGCGAAGAGGTAGCAGAGGATGAAGATCCCCAAGACATGGACCGGCGTGAGATTGTTTTTTCTGCCC
>CAZLBC010000136.1:0-9931 GCA_964557575.1 uncultured Planctomycetaceae bacterium | reverse complement strand
CGACAAAAACACGAAACACGAATCCGTTCCCCCGGGGCATAGTCCTTTTTATCGATGCATGGTACCGGCTTGCCGTGCCGGTGTCAAACAGATACCTAACATGCTTTATTACGGGATCCGATGCGACGCTGCTCAGTTCGGCGCCGGAGTGAATGTCGTACCGACGCTCTATCCGTTTTTTGCTCATGCTCACGGCTGAAATCTTGTTGCCAACGGGCTGCAAGAGCGCCCATACGGTACAGAAGTACCTCAGGTGCCTGGAAGAGGCGGAATGGCACGGCGCAGAGGGCCGTATCCGGTTTTCGTCGCGTCATCTGTGCGATATCCGTCACTGAAACAAATTCAAAGACATGTAACGGGCGCATATAATAAGATCGGGACAGCGAAATCGTCACCGCCGTGCCTGCCGGGAGGTCATCATGAAAAGACGCGACGTTATGAAGATCACCGCGGCCGCGGGGCTGCCCGCGATCGTGCCGTCCTCGGTGTTCGGGGCCGCCGCCCCCTCGAAGCGGATCACGCTGGGGTGCATCGGCCTCGGCGGCCAGGGCACCCATGCGAATCTCAACAATTTCCTGTCCGTCGACGCCGCGCAGGTCGTGGCCGCCTGCGATGTCTTCGCAAGCCGCGCCCGGCGGGGCAGGGAGATGGTCGACAGGCGGTACAAGACGAAGGGGTGCAAGTCCTGCACCGATTTCCGCACCATCATACAGGACCCGTCGATCGATGCGGTCGTGATCTCGACGCCCGATCACTGGCACGTGCCGATGTCGCTGATGGCGCTGGCGGCGGGGAAGGACGTCTTCTGCGAGAAACCCACCTTTTCGATCGCGGAGGGCAGGAAGCTGGTCGACGAGGTCAACCGCCGGAAGGCCGTGTTCCAGATAGGGCTTGAGGACCGGTCGGTCGCCCACTACCACAAGATGGTCGAGTGGCTGCGGAACGGGGAGATCGGCGACCTGGAGCGGGTGGACGTGCAGCTGCCGGGCGGGATGGTGCACCCGATCGAGAAGGAGGCCCCCGTCCCGAAGGGCCTCGATTACAACCTGTTCGTCGGGCCGGCCGCGTTCATACCCTACACCCCGCACATAACGACGCAGAAGTACTGGCGGATGATCGGGAATTTCGCCTCCGGGTCCCTGGTCGACTGGGGGTCCCACCAGGTCGACACCGCGCAGCTTGCCGTCAACGATCCGAACATCTGCCCGGTCGAGGTGGAGGGCACCGGCGAGATACCGAAGAACTCGATGACGACGGTGCCCGTCAGCTTTGACGTCAGGTACCGCTACGCGAACGGCGTGAAGGTCCGCGTCAGGTCCGGCGGCACCGGCATCCGCCTGACGGGTTCGAAGGGGTGGGTCGGCAACGACACGTGGCGCGGCCGGCTGAAGGCCAGCGACGAAAAGATACTGCACACAAAATACACGCCCGAGACGTCGAAGCACTGGCCGATGCCGGTCGGCGAGCAGCAGAACTTCATCGACTGCGTCAAGTCCCGCACGCCGACCACCTACACCGCCGAGACGATGCACTCCCTGCACACGACGCTGCTGATGGGCGACATCGCGATCCGGCTCGGCCGGAAGCTGAGATGGGATCCGAAAAAGGAGGCGTTCATCGGTGACGAGAAGGCGAACGCGATGCGCAGCAAGACGGCGCGGGAGGACTGGAAAAAGGCGGGGTGACGGGGGGGGGCGATTATTTGACCGGGCCGCCGCAGCCGCCACTCGCCGGTAGAAACGATTACCGTCTCACCGCAACCGCCGGGAATGTCAATCGGATCTTTTGCCGGGAATATTTATTTGATTTTAACGGGGCGGATCGGTACATTTTCCCGCACGAGGAGGTAGGAACATGAGAAGATACTGTCTTCCGGTTGCGGGGGTTCTGATTTTTATGGCGGCGGGGTGCGGAGAGAGCAAGAAGGTCGACGTGGACACCGACATGATGCTCGGCGGGCTCAGCAGCCAGGACTTCCGTTCGGTCTGCTTCACGATGTCCCAGTCCCTGGTCCGCCTGCCCCGGATACAGAAGGCCGCGTCGCCGCCCCGGGTGGCGTTCGCGCGGGTGACCAACAAGAGCAACGAGATCATCGACACCCGCAGCTTCCTGGAAAAGATGCGTACCGAACTGATCAAGAACGCCGGCGGCAAGATAGTCTTCCTCGAGAGGCAGAATCTCAAGCAGATCATGGACGAGCAGGACATGAAGCTGATGTCCGGCGCGGGTGCCGCGGGCGGCACGAAACCCTTCGGCGCCGACTACCTCCTCGCCGGCACCATCACGGGCATCACCCGGGCGCGGGGGCGGGAGTCGACCAGCTACATGCGGCTGGCGTTCCGGCTGACCGGTACCGGTACGGGGGTGATCATCTGGGAAGACGATTACGAGATGAAGTACTACCGCAAGGCCGGCGTCTACGACCGGTAGCCGCCGCGGATAACGGAGCAGGCAATGAACCGGATCGATTGTTTCCGTCTTGTCGCGTTTCTCCTCTCATGTGTTGTCCTGTGCGGGTGCGGGGAGGAGGACAGTATCTCCGCGTGGAACCCCCTCGAGGCCATGGCGGCGAACCTGCCGACCGATCCCGACGACAGCGCGTACGTCCTGAAGCGGATGGAGTTCGCCCGGGCGGCGATCGACCGCGGGTGCTATACCCGGGCCGAGCAGCGGCTCACGGAGGCCTTCGAGCAGCTTGGCACCGAGAAGTCGAACACCGCCGCCGCCCTGACCTCCGAGCGGCACAAGTACTACAAGGGCGAGACGTACGAGCGGGCGGCGATCAACTGGTACCTCGGCTACATCAATTACCGGAAGGGCGACTACAATACCGCCCGGATCTATTTCTCCCGGGCCCTCATCGAGGACCGCAAGGCCGTGGTCAAGGAGGACACCCCCCCGGTGTTCGGCGACGACTTCGGGATCGCGTATTACTGGCTGGGCAGGACCTACCGGAAACTCGGCGAGACGGACAACGCCCGCATCGCGTTCAACAAGGCCGCGCGGCTCACCCCGCGGGAGGAGAAGAAGATCGAGCGGGAGCGCGAGGAACGAATGAAATTCGCCGAAAAACGCGCCGCCGAACGCCTCAAGGGCGAGGAGTGGGCCTTCACGGAGTTCCACAATCCCGAGAACGAAAAGAAGTTCGTCGCGGGGGCGGTGAACCTCGCGGCGGTGACCGGCAGCCTCGACGACCCGCCGCAGCCGTTGCCCTTCGCTCCCGCCGAGAGCCCGGTGCTGGCGGCCGCGCAGAGCCGGGGCGAATTCTTCGACGACGGTTTCCAGGCGCAGGCCAACGTGGTCATGACTCTGGAGTTGGGCGACCCGCCGAAAAAGGAACTGGGCGGCATCCAGAATGAGCGGACCGACATCGTGCGGGCGCCGATCCTTCCTTACACCGTCCGGGTCTACGTCGACGGGGTGCCGGCCGGGGAGGCGTACACGGTCCTGGAGATGTGGGACCAGGCGGCCACGCAGGATCGCGTCGGGGCCAAGGAGGGGGCACAGGCCACGAAGGCGATCGCGAAGACGGCACTGAGCCTCTTCGTTAACACCAGCGGCTGGGACGTCTCCGGCGACATCCGGCGCTGGCGGTCGCTGCCCGGGCGGGTCTACGTCTTCGCGGCGAAACTCCGGCCCGGCGTTCACGCCGTGCGCTTCGAGAGCTACGACGTGGCGGGGCGGCTCCTGCCCCGCTGGACGAACACGTACTACGGCATCTTCGCCCCCGCTATCGACGAGAACACGGCCCTGCTGCGGGCGCGGTTCGACGGGGACAACGCCATACCGCCGGCGGCGGCGGCCGTGGCCGTGGACGCCGGCGCCCGGCCGGAAGGATGGGAGAAAGAAGAGGACGACGACTGATGAAATACTGCACGGTGCTTGCCGCTATCGGCGCGGCGGTGTTCGCCGGCTGCGACGAGAAGAAGGAACTCCGCGTCTCCGAGAAGATCCTGTTCGTCGACCGCGACCTCGGCGACGATATCCGGGTGGTCCGCCACGTCGCCGACCGCATCGAGGGCGATCTCCTGCGGTTGCGCACACAGTTCCGCAACCGTGACGACGAGGCCCGCTGGGTGGATATCCAGGTCTCGTGGCGCGACGCCGGGGGCTTCGAGCTGTACAAGACCAACTGGGCGGCGTTCCGGGTGCCCGCGGGCGTCGTGGTGGACCACGATATAGCGAGTATGCGGGCGGATGTCGCGGACTACGAGTTCCGCATCCGCTCGCGCGAGAGGGATGACTGATGCGAAATAACGTTTTCCGCCGCGGCGGGGACGCAGCGCTTCTGGCGGCACTCCTGTGCGCGTGCCAGCCCTACAAGCCCCTTCCCTACGTTCCCAAGGCCGGAAAGGCTCCCGACCCGATCGTCTGCCACGACGCGATCGGCCACAATCCGGCGCTGAAACCCTGGATCTTCGGCGGCCGGTGTTGCTGCACGCCGACGCGGGAGAACTTCACGATCCACCGGAATAACGGCACGATCGACAAGGCGATGACTTACGAGGACTATCGCGGCCGGTACCGCCAGCGGGGTATCGTCACCGACCTCGATCACACCGGCTGCGGAAACCACTGCGCTCATGGGCCGCACGTGGTCCTGGGGGGAAAATGCATGGCCACTCCCGTGCCGGGTACGGCGATGTACGAGATGGTTACCTGCGGCCCCCACCGCAACCTGGTTGCCGGGGAGAAGGGCCGCCGGGACGGCGACGATGACGACGATGACGATTGAGCGCCGGGGCGGGGGAGTGCTTGCCTGAGGGGCCGCCGGTCGGGACGCCCGAAAACGGGTTGACCGGCGCATCGAATCCTGCGACGATAGACCGCGTCACCATGCACCCCGGTATACCTATACTCCCGCCACGGAGACGGACACCATGACCAGGACGCCATTTTCCGCTTTCCTGTTTTCGGCAATCGCGATCGTATCCGCCGCCCTCCCCGCACCGGCCGCTCAGTCGCCCGCGGATGCCGCCGCGGAGATCCTCAGGGCGACCGCCACGCGGGGCGGGCTCGTCGTCCACCTCGGCTGCGGCGGCGGGACCCTGACCGCCGCCCTCGGCGCCGGGGAGTCATTCCTCGTCCACGGCCTCGACCCCGATCCGGCCAACGTCCGGAAGGCCCGCGCCCGCATTCGTTCCCGCGGCCGCTACGGCCGGGTGTCGGCGGAACGGTGGACGGCAACACGGCTGCCCTACGTCGACGGCCTGGTCAACCTCCTGGTCGTCTCCGATCCCGGTGGGATCCCCGAAGCCGAGATCATGCGGGCGGTCGCCCCCGGCGGCGCGGTCTGCAGCCGGGACGGCGGCGGCTGGACGGTGGTCCGGAAGCCTCGCCCGGAAGACATCGATGACTGGACCCACTACCTCCATGACCCGACGAACAACGCGGTGGCCGCGGATGCCGTCGTCGGTCCGCCCCGCCACCTGCAGTGGGTCGGCAGCCCCCCCTGGGCCCGGCACCACGACCGGATGGCGAGCATGAACGCCCTGGTGATCGATCGCGGCCGGATGTACTACGTCTTCGACGAGGGGCCGACCGCGGCGATCATGCTGCCGCCGGACTGGAAACTGATCGCCCGGGACGCCTTCAGCGGAACGGTCCTCTGGAAGAAGGACCTGCCTTCCTGGCACCCGCATCTCTGGCCCATGAAGAGCGGCTTCGCCCAGCTGCCGCGCCGGGTCGTCGCCGGCGGGGGGAAGGTCTACGCCCCGCTCGGGCTGGGCGCGCCCCTCTCCTGCATCGACGGGGCGACCGGGGAGGTGGTCAGGACCTGCGCGGGCACGGGCATTGTCGAGGAGGTGCTTCTCTCGGCGGGCGTGCTCTTTATCCTGACCAACGAGGGCTCGCCGGTCCACGCGGACTTCAAGCCGGCCCTCAAGCGAAACATGTGGAGCGCCATGAAACGGGCCGCGAGCGGGTGGCCGTGGGACGAGAAGAAGCGAAAGCTCTCGGCGGTCGGCGCCGCATCCGGAAAGGTCCTCTGGGAAGAGCACTGCCGCGTCGCCCCGCTGACGCTGGCGGTCGACGACGCGAAGGTATACTGCCACGACGGCCGGGCCGTCGTCTGCCGGGACCGGCGGACGGGGAAAGAAACGTGGACGTCCGAACCGCTCGGGACGGGCTTCCCGAAGGCGGACTTCGCCGGCGGCGACAGGGGAAAGGAGCAGTGGCGGCCGGCGGAAGTCGCATCGGCCTTCGTCCCCTCCTCGTTCGGGGCGACGCTGGTCGTTCATGGCGGCATGGTCCTGTTCGCGGGAGGCGACGGCCGGCTGACCGGTTTGGCGGCCGACAGCGGCAAAAAACAGTGGACCGCCGCAACGCTGCCGTCCGGGCACTTTTCGCCCCAGGACGTCCTGGTGATCGACAACCGCGCCTGGGTGGGGGCGATCGCCGGCGGCCGGGATTCGGGGCTCTTCCGGGGCATCGATATCCGCACCGGGAAGGTCGGGCGGGAGATCCCTTCCGACACCGACGTCTTTTTCATGCACCACCGATGTCATAGGAGCAAGGCCACCGGGCGGTACCTGATCCCCTCGCGGACCGGCACCGAGTTCGTCGACATCGCCGCGAAGCACTGGGAGATCCACCACTGGGTGCGGGGCGGCTGCCTCTACGGGGTGGTCCCCTGCAACGGCCTGCTCTACGCTCCGCCCCATTCCTGCGCGTGCTACGAGCTGGCCAAGCTCAACGGGTTCAACGCCCTCGCCCCCGCGTCCCCGAGTCGGCAGCGCATGCGCGGCACCGATGCCGACGGGCGCCTGGCGAAGGGGCCCGCCTTCGGGACATCGGCGGACACCGTTGCTGATCCCGGTGACTGGCCGACCTACCGGGCGGATCCCACCCGCAGCGGCGCGACGGAGACCGCGGTGCCCGCCGACCTGAAGCGGACCTGGAAGACCGCCCTCGGCGGCCGGCTCAGCGCGGTGACCGTTGCGGCCGGGCGGGTCTTCGTCGCGCAGATCGACGCCCACCGGCTCTGCGCGCTGGACGTCGACACCGGGGAGACCGCCTGGACATTCACCGCCGGGGGGCGGATCGACTCGCCGCCCACGATCCACCGCGGGCGGGCGTACTTCGGGTGCGCCGACGGCCGGGTCTACTGCCTGCGGACCGCGGACGGGGCGGTAGCCTGGACGTTCCGGGCCGCCCCGAAAGACTACCGCCACGTCGCCCGCGAGCAGGTCGCCTCCCCCTGGCCGGTCCACGGGTCCGTCCTCATCCGCGACGGGGGGCTCTACTGCGTCGCCGGCCGCTCGATGTTCCTCGACGGCGGGATGCGGCTGCTGAAGCTCGATCCCGCGACCGGGAAACTGCTGTACGAGCGGACGCTCGACGAATCCGACCCCGGTGAGAAAACAACCCTCCAGGATTACATCGCGGGCCACCAGATGCCGACGGCCCTCCCCGACGTCCTTTCCGGCGACGGAACGTATCTGTACATGCGGACCCAGCGGTTCACCCCGGACGGCCGCCGCGAGGACATCTACCCGCGGTCGCGGGACAACCGGGTCGAGGCCGCGATGCAGGCCGGTACGGGCGTGCATCTCTTCTCGTCGATCGGCTTCCTCGACGGGTCCTGGTGGCACCGGGGCTACTGGGTCTGGGGCACCCGCTTCTCGCAGGGGGCCGGCGGGTATCCCCAGGCCGGCCGGCACGCCCCGGCGGGGCGGATCATGGTGGTCGGCGACGACGCCGTCTACGGCTACGGCCGCAAGCCGGCGTACTTCACGTGGACCACGCCCCTGGAGTACCGGCTCTTTGCCGCGGACAAGGAGTTCAAGAACATCGACATGCCGGTGGGCAGGGCCCGGAAGGGCAAAAAGCGGCGGACCATGCCGGCCACCCGGCCCGACGTGCGGTGGTCGCGCGAGGTGCCGCTCCAGGCGCGGGGGATGGCCCTGGCCGGCGACACGCTGTTTATCGCGGGCCCGCCGGATACCGTCGACGAGGAGAAGGCCTTCTTCCGCCTCGACGACGCGGCGGTCCGCGGCAGGTTGGCGCGGCAGGCGGCCGCCCTTGCCGGCAAGGAGGGGGGCCTTCTCAGTGCCGTCGCGGCGGGGGACGGGAAGACGCTGACCTCCCGGGCGCTGCCGGCGCCGCCGGTCTGGGACGGGATGGCCGCGGCAGGCGGCCGGCTGTACCTGGCCGGCATGGACGGGACGGTCAGGTGCCTGGGCGGCGAGGGTGAATCCCTGCCTGCCGTCCCGGTCGAGAAACAGACCTTCGAGAACCCCGACCTGGTCGGCTACTGGAAGTTCGACGAGGGCGAGGGGCCGGCGGCCCTCGACAGTTCCGAGCGGCAGAATGACGCCGCGGTCCGCGCGACGTGGACGAAGGGCAGGTTCGGGTCGGCGGTGCGGTGCGACGGGAAGGACGGGCGGGTCGAGGTCCCCGAGGCCGCGTGCCTGAACATCACCGGGGCGATCACCATCGCGGCGTGGATCAAGCCCGGCGACCAGAAAAACGAGATCCCCATGATCGTCGCCAAGCTCGGCGACCAGGGCCGGTATATCTTCAGGACGGGAAAGGACCTGCGCCTCTACGGCATCTTCTTCCGGGAACACGGGCGGGTTATGATCCGCTCGGATCAGCCCCTTTCCAGGACGTGGCACCACGTGGCCCTCACCGCCGACACCCGGGAGACGAAGACACTGAAGCTCTACATCGACGGGAAGCTGGTGAAGTCGCAGCACTGCGCGACGGACTGGGGCAACCCGGCCGGGCGGGGCCTGACGATCTCCGGGACGGGCAACCAGGCCTTCACGGGCGTCATCGACGAGGTGAGGATATACAACCGCGCCCTGTCGCCGAAAGAGATCGCCGACTTCGTCTCCTGACCTGTTGCGGAAAAGGGGTCAGGTACCTTTTTCCCCAACGAGATAATGCTCAGAAACGTACCGGCAGAAAAAGGTACCTGACCCCTTTTTCTCGAAAGGACCGATGACCATGAACGACATTACACGACGCGACCTGATCGGCGGCGCCGTCGCCGCCGCGGCGCTGGCACACGGCTTCAGCCCGCTGCCGGCGGCCGAAGACCTGCCGGCAGCCGAGTTCCGCTTCGGGTTGTGCACCTATCTGTGGGGACGCGACTGGACGCTGCCCGAACTCATCGAACATTGCGAGAAGACCGGATTCCTCGGCGTCGAACTCCGCACGCAGCACAAGCACGGGGTGGAGGCGGGCCTCGACGCCGCCGCGCGCAGGGAGGTCAAAAAGCGGTTCGCCGACAGCCCCGTCACCTGCGTGGGGCCGGGGTGCAACTGGCAGTTCCACCAGCCCGACGAGGCGCAGTTCAAAAAGAACATCGCGGGTGCCAAGGCCTCCGTGCGCCTGTCGCGCGACATCGGCGGCACGGGGGTGAAGATCAAGCCCAACGCCCTGGTCAAGGGCGAACCGCGGGAAAAGACCGTCGCGCGGATCGCCGCCGGGCTCAACGAGGTCGGCCGGTTCGCGGCCGATCACGGCCAGGAGATACGCGTAGAGGTCCACGGCCGGGGCACCAGCAGCCTGCCGGTCATGAAGGCGATCTTCGAGCAGGTCACCGAGAAGAGCGTCGGGGTCTGCTGGAACTCCAACGCCCAGGACCTTGAGGGTAAAGGGCTCGCGCACAATTTCGACCTCGTCGCCGACCGCCTGGCCGGGACCGCCCACGTCCGGGAGCTGGACGGGACGTATCCCTACCGTGACCTTATGAACCTCTTCCGGAAGGCCCGCTGGGACGGATGGATGCTCCTGGAGGCGCGCGGGAAGCCGAGGGACCGCATCGCGGCGATGAAAAAGCAGATGGCCCTGTTCAAGAAGATGACCACGGCGTAACAGCGAGAACCCCGTTCTGCGAAAAAGGGGTCGGGTACCTTTTTCCGCAACGGGAACGTGCTGAGAAGACAACCGGGAGAAAAAGGTACCTGACCCCTTTTTCTCC
>CAZLBC010000135.1:0-10055 GCA_964557575.1 uncultured Planctomycetaceae bacterium | reverse complement strand
TTCGCACCCGTCCCATCCCCGTGCTTCGCTTCAACCCGCTGTTGACCGACTCCCCCCCGGCGCGTACCGAATAGTTCTCCTTAAACTCATTGGTCCGCTGTTCGGCTCGCCGGGCAGATAGACGACGCTGGGCCGGCGTGTGATGGATGACATATTCCAACGCCTCGATAAGGGCCAAGGTAACGCGGTGAAAAATATCCGAAGCAATATCGTCCTCGGCAAAAAGCTTCGCATACCGCTCAATGCTGGCGTGTGACATGCTGGCTTCATTGGGTACGATGTTCAGCGCATAGTGCCATGCCGAATCCAACAAACACCGCTGGACCGTCTCGGCAATGGTGAGGTTGAAAAACTCCTTGAGAAAAATAACCCCGGCCATCGAGTATAACTCCTTGGTTGGGCATCCCAGGCGGGGATGGAAATTCTTGGCGATCTTTCCTGCCGGCATCAGATGAAGAATCTGGCTGCGGAACAGCCCGGGCCAGTCCTGCTGGAGGTACTTGATCGCCATGGGTGAAAACATCATCTTGGCCGGATCAAAAAGCCTGTTTTGTCGCGGATCGACAGCGTAACGCATAATATCGCTAACCTCCTTGCCAGCAGTATATTATATCAAACGACATTATATCACGAGTATTGGGTAAAGCAAAAAGAAAAATGAAATAACTCTTTCCAGAATAAATAGTTATCGTTATACTGTCCGTCTGACGACTTCTGAGGGAGGCGTCAATGGTGGATGAAATATCTGAGTTCGGCCACATCCGTTCTTGACAAATGGTTGGCATATATTATGTTGTTAGAACATAATGTAGCTATAACATATTAATTCACAGGAGTACCGGTCAGACAATGAGATTACCGTTTTTAAACAGACATAATGAGCTCCGTCGTCTTTCCCGGGCGTTGACGGCGGCCTCGGGATCGTTCTGTTGCCTGTATGGTCGGCGTCGATGCGGAAAATCGAGACTGTTAAACGAACTCCTGTCGGAAACACGCCATACCTATTACGTTGCCGACGAATGTGACGCGGAGATCCAGCGCCGGGAACTCGCGAATG
This sequence comes from uncultured Planctomycetaceae bacterium, assembly GCA_964557575.1. Classification (GTDB taxonomy): domain Bacteria; phylum Planctomycetota; class Phycisphaerae; order SM23-33; family SM23-33; genus CAZLBC01. Next base: position 8,998 of record CAZLBC010000135.1, on the reverse strand, counting down.
CAGCCGAGAGCCTGATCCCCGCTTTCGGCCAGGTGCGATACCCGGACTGGCATACAGTATTACAACGCTGGTGGGACGGCGCACCGGACGGTGCCGCCCTGGTAATCGACGAATTTCCCTGGCTGGTATCGGTCTCTCCTGAACTGCCCACCGTTTTACAGAAGATCATCGACCGTTATGCCGAGAGGCCCCTGCACCTCGTTTTGTGCGGCTCGTCGCAACGAATGATGCAGGGACTGGTGCTCGACGATGACGCCCCGCTATACGGCAGGGCACGTGAGATCATCAGGGTTGAGCCACTCGGCGCGGCATGGCTGAAAGAGGTTTTTCCGCGCTATGGACCATCCGAACGACTTTTCGCCTATGCGGCATGGGGAGGGATTCCTCGCTATTGGGAACTTGCCGCCGAGTTTGCGTCGACGTCAGCGGCAGTTCAGGATCTGGTTCTCGAACCAATGGGTGTCCTTCATCGGGAACCGCGGCGCATACTGCACGATGACATGCGTGAAACCGTGCAGGCGTCTTCCATCCTTACGCTGATTGGCCGGGGTTGTTCCCGCTTGTCCGAAGTTGCGTCACGTCTCAACAAACCCGCTACATCGCTGACCCGACCGCTGTCCCGGCTGTGTGAACTTGGGTTGATTCGAAAAGAAGTACCCTTCGGGGTCAATCCGAAAACATCGAAAAAAACGCTGTATTCCGTCCGCGAGCCATTCATCGCCATGTGGTACCGGTATGTCGAACCGAACCGGTCCCGTCTCGAGGCGGGGGCGATCGAACAGGTATGCCGGCACGTAGGCAGTGATTTTCCCGTCCACGCCGGATTTGTCTGGGAAGAACTGGTGAGAAAAGCCGTCGCGAACATGGAGATCGGCGGACGTCGTTGGCTGCCGGCACAGCGGTGGTGGGGATGGAACAATGAACACGATCAGATGGAGTTGGACGCCGTCGCGGAATCGACCGATGGGAAGAGTCTCCTGGTGGGAGAGGCAAAGGTACGGGTTGCCGACGACGACATGCCTCGGCTTGCCGGTCGGCTGAGACGGAAGATAGCCCTGTTGCCGTTCGCCGAACAATACCGGGATGTTATTCCGGTTGTTTTTGCCGAGAGCGGCGCCGAAACGATCGAAACAGTAGGGATGGAAGATGTCCTGGCGGCGTTACCGTAGGCCGCGGCAGGGATCCCCTGTTAAAAACCTCACCGGCGCTATTCGACTTCCACGACGATGTCGCGGGCACCCGTGTTCATCCCGCGTCGGCGGTCTTCGTCTCGGCGGCCGTCCTGCCCCTGTCGTCGGTGAGGTTCGGCCCGGTGCTATAGAAGTGCGGCCGGTTGTACTTTGTGACCGCCACCACCACACCAGCGCGTAAATCAGGTTCAGCATGCAGAGCAGGATGCACGCGAGGCCGAGGATTCCCTGTACAACTCCAATAGGATTGCAAGATGTCCTGACGGTGTTGCCGGAGGCCCCGATATGGTTGATGCCACTGACGTGAACCGCCTTGCCATGGTGGCAAAAAAAAGGTTTGCAGCTCATAAAACTTCCTGTACGTATACACCCGGGCGAAATCGCCGCCGCAGTCCCCCCCTCGCCCTCACCGCCTGCATGTGCATGGCGATCGGCGCATTCATGGCCTTTTTGGCGATGTGCGTGTAGAAGCGGTTATTACCACCACACCAGCGTGAATATCAGGTTCAGCAGGCCGAGCAGGATGCACACGAGGCCGAGAATACCCTGTAGGGGAGCGAGTTTCTTGCGGAGTTCCTCGGCGACGTCCGATGCGCCCTCCCCGGACAGGAGAAAGCGCTTCAGCAGCGCGAAGCCCAGCAGGAAACCCAGCCCTGCCGCCCCGAGACCGGCCAGCAGGCTGAAGATCCACCAGACCCAGATCCCACCGCCGGGCCCCCCGGGCACGCCCGCCAGGTCGGAGACGCTGCCGACCCGCGTTATCGTCCAGATGAGGGTCAGGAGGCCCCATATCAGCGTGACGATGCCCAGTGCGCCCTTGCCGGATTCGAGGAACTTAATGAGGCCGGATGTCTCGGGCAGCTTTTTCGTGATAAGGGCGGCGGCGGCCATGCCGCCCGTCGCGAGGAGCAGGAGGAACAGGATCACGGCCATGAAGTTCGGATGGGGCGGAAACCAGATGATGCCGAAGATCACGCTCAAAAGACCCAGCCCCACGGCCGCCAGTCCCAGCGGCTGCTGGTAGACCTGCAGCTTGATATAGAGGGCCTCGCCGACCGGCTCGTCGGCGGGTTCATCCGCTTCCGTTTCCTCATCGGCAGTCTCTTCGGCGCCTTCCTCTGCGGCGGTTTTCCCGCCCGGCGCCTCGTCCCCCGCTTCGGCGTCCGATTCATCGGCGGGGCCAGCCGTTTTGGCCTCGGCAATGACCTTGTTGATCATACCGAATCCCAGCAGGAAGCCCAGCCCCATCCCCACCAGGCTGGAAACAAGGTAGACCACCCATGTGACCCACTGCATCGCGGAGGCCCCGCCGAACGTTCTTCCCATGATGCTCCTGGCGGTCATATCTCCGATGCCCACCATCAGCAGGATGAAATCGATCAATGCGAGTATCAACAGCACAATCCCGATCCATCCCTGGTACGGGATGAGCTTGTCGATGAGTTTCCCGGCCGCGGGACTTTTTTTGGTGATGATGCCGGCCGCGGCGATCGCGCCGCCGATGATCAGAAACACCGATGCGATAAACCAGAACGCCGTCATGTCAATCCTCCCTCCATGTCGGCGGAAACCCGCCCGCCGATCTACGTGGCCGATTGGAAGTGTTGCGTACAATGCATACCCGCGTATGCATCATAAATTGAGTATCGCAAGGAATGTAGTTATACCCGCCCGAAAATGCAAGTATTTATTCGATGGGCGCAAAAGAATGTTTCACGGTCTCAGGAAATTTCAGTCATGATCGGGGTTTACGAATTACACCATGTGTGGTATTATAATTACTACATATGTGGTTTAATTCTATACCACACAATAAACAAAGGAGGATTAACATGAGTTTCGGCTCATTTATACGGGATTTGCGGGAAAAACAGGGAATGACACTCCGCAGTTTCTGCCGGGAGTACGGTCACGATCCCAGCAATTTCAGCAAGATCGAGCGCGGCAGCCTCCCCCCGCCCCGCGACGGGGAAACCCTCGAGCAGCTCGCCGGGCAGCTCGGTATCGACCGGCACAGCGGTACCTGGACCGATTTCATGATCGAGGCACATGTCGCGCGGGGCGAGATTCCCCCGGCGATCATGGGCGACGCAGAATTGCGGGCCGCACTGCCCGCCCTGTTCCGCGCCCTGGCCGAAACCGGGCTCACCGGCGAACAACTCGATCAACTGGTCGGCCGCGTCGCCCGCGAGCACGGGGAGGACTGGCGGTGCTGGTGATTACCGCTCTCCGGGGTTCTGCCGGCCCGCCGCGCGCCGCCGGGCGGCACGAGCGAGGTACACGAGCAGTCCCGCACCGATGAGGGCGAGGCCTTTCCAGGATGTCCCCGGGTACTGCCAGAAAATGTAGACGCTGAAAAACAGGCTGATCGCGCAGAACGCCACGACCGGCACCGGGTAGAGCGGCACGCGAAAACCCGCCGCACCCCTGCCGCGTATCCGCAGGATGACCACGGAGAAGACGGCGATCGTCGCGAAGACGTTGATCACGAACGTGACCCAGTACAGCAGCGCCTGGAATCCCCCCGCCGCCAGGAGCACGCAGGCGACCGCGCCCTGCGCGACGACCGCCCGCTGGGGCACGCCCCACCGGTTCCGCCCCCCGGCGATCGCCCGGGGGAAGAGCCCGTCGCGGGCCATGGAGAAGTAGACCCGCGGCCCGGTCAGCATGTTCGCCCCCAGCGTCGCCAGCAGCAGGAAGGAAAACAGGCCCGCGAACACCTGTCCCCACCGGCCGCCCAGAAGGGCCGTCGCGGCACGGCAGGCGATGCGGTCGTCGGCGGGAAATGCCGGCAGCGGGACCGCCACCACGTAGACCAGGTTCACCAGCAGGTAGATCACCGTCACCGCGACGGTCCCCGCCAGCAGGGCGCGGACCAGGTTGCGCTGCGGGTCCCGCACCTCCTCGGCGATGTAGCCGGCGGCGTTCCATCCGCTGAACGAGAACAGGACGGCCGCCAGCCCGGCGGCCAGGACGCCGAGCGCGGGAAATCCGCCGCCCCACGAGGTCGTCAGGTTCCCCCAGTCGGCGGCGGGGGAAAACAGGCCGGCCCAGACAAACGCGAGGACGGCGAGGACCTTCAAACCCGTCAGCAGGTTCTGAAACCACATCCCCACCCGCAGGCGGATACAGTGGACCAGCGTGGCCGCGGCCACCACGCCGACGGCGGCGACCCGTCCGGCGGTGATCTGCCAGGAACCGACGGCGGTGACGACCGCGTCGGCCTGCCACCCGCCCGCGAGCGTGGCGGCGAACTCGACGAAGAGGATGGCGAACACGGCGATCGCCCCGCTGAACCCGGCGACAAAACTGACCCAGCCGCTCAAAAACGCCACCGGCCGGCCGCAGGCCTCCCGGAGGTAGACGTACTCGCCCCCCGCCTCGGGGAAGCGGGTGGCCAGCTCGGCGTAGCAAAGGGCCCCGCAGAGACTGTAGATTCCCCCGACGATCCAGAGACCGAAGAGCGTGGCGGCCGAGTCGAGGCCGGCACCCGCATACCCGGCGGCGCCGAAGATCCCCGAGCCGACCATGCTGGCGATCACCACGCCCGAGCCTTCGACGGGCCCGATACGCCGCGCGAGGCGCTCGCCGTCCGCCGCCGGTTGTTCTTGGTTATCCTGCATGGAGAGGATTATACCGCAGCCCGATCCCGGTATCCTCAAGAAAAACCCCGCCCGTAAAAAAAGGGGTCAGAACTATTTTATATCATTTAACACAAAAGACTTAAAATAGTTCTGACCCTTTTTTGATCTCACGCCAGCGGGCCATGGAGCGCTTCAGGTGGTCGGACGGGTGGGCCTTGATGCTATAGCACTGCAGGCCCACCGACCCGGTGTACCCGACCTCTTTGACCGTTGTCATGAATTCAGCCAGGTCGTAGTCGCTCTCGTCGAGGGGCCTGATCTTCTGCCGTTTGTCGGCCGGCCCCTTCAGGCCGTTTATGGTCAGGCTGAAGATATGCGGCAGGCATGCGGCGAGCACCGTCTTGACGTCCCGGGTCTGCCTGACCCACTGCCAGTGCACCAGGTTGAAGTTCGTGCCGACCATCGCCGGGTCAGTCTTCTTCGCCAGCCGCGCGCCGTCCTCGACCCGCTCGGTCCAGAAACCGGTGTGGGGGTAGATCGATACCCGCGGCCCGGTGTCGCCGCAGAGATCGACGATCCGCTTGAGCATGTCGACGGCGATCGCGTCGCCGGCCGAATCCGACCGCTTGAACTTTTTGCTCCGGATGCCCAGATCGATGTTCGTCTTCCGGCCCTTCATCAGCTTTATCGACGCCACCAGCCGCTTGTCGAGGGGGCCCTTCGCCAGCGGCAGCACCGCGTAGACGCCGAACATCCGCAGCCCGCGGGCGTCGAGCTGCTCGTACATCGCGGGCATTTCCTTCGGGTTCATATGGTACTGCAGCCCGCGGTACCCCAGGTCCGCCAGGAGCGCGCACTTCTCCTTCGGGGTCGCGAGGCCTTTGCCCCGCAGGCCGTTGTCGAAGGCGTAGAACGACCATGGCTCTTTCGCTTTTGTGCCGCCCGCGTACCCCCGGGCGGCGCATGCCGCCGCAACGCTCGCCGCAGTGCCGGCGAGGAACCGCTTACGCGTGGTCTTCCACCGTTTCTCGTCGTTCATCGGACTGCTCCTTGCTTTTCCGCGGCCTTCCGCTCGGCCGCGACGCACATCTCCCTGAACCGCTCGACGTGTTCGACGGGGGTATCGTAGGGTACGCACCCGCAGCCCCAGACGAAGTTGGACATGCCCGCCGCCTTGTTCGCCAGCGTGTCGACCGAGACCTCCAGCGCCGCCCAGTCGCCCCGCTGGATGACCTTCGGGTCGGCGCAGCCCCGGACGATGATCGGGTGGTCGCCGATCCGCGCTCGGATGTACGCGAAGTCGGTGTTGAAGTCGGCCACCACCAGCCCCGTCCCCACCGCGATGAACAGGTCGATCAACAGGGCGGTGTCCCCGCCCATGATCACCGCCGGGGGCGGCACCCGGAATTCGGCGCGGACCGCGTCGATGATCCGCTTGTTGTAGGGCACCACGTACTCGGCGAATATGTTCGGGGCGATCAGGGGCAGCGTGGCCCATGACTCGTAGAGGTAGATGCCCGCCCCCCGCGCGGAGATCCGGCGGGCCTGGTCCAGCGACAGCAGCGTGGTCTTCTCCAGCAGGGCGTGGACCCGGTCGGGGGTGTCGAACATGTCCGCGATCAGGTTCTCGAACCCCCGCAGCTCGACCGCCTGCGAAAAGGGCCCGCCCATGCAGCCGTAGACCCAGACCTCCCCGCCGATCGCGTCGACCACCCGCCCGGCGGCCTCCACCATCACATCCAGCCGGTTGGCGTCGCCCCGGCCCGGGATGACCACCGCATCCGGGTCCAGCGGCCCGCTCCCGGCCAGCGGGTGGGTGGTGACGCCGGGTATCGAGCTGCCGTCGCCGGCGGACAGTGCGCAGCCCAGTGCCTCGGCCTCGATGTTGTAGAGGTCGATGCCCACCGTCACCAGGTCGTGGTCGTACACCGCGTAGCTCTTCAGGGCGGCCTCGGCCATCAGGGCGGCGTCGCGGCTGACCTCACCGGGACTCGTGCCCAGCAGCCAGGCCCCGTGCTCGTAGATACTGGGGATGAAGGGATAGCGGGCGGGTTTTTCCCCGCGGAGCATGCCTTCCAGGATATCGATCTTGGTCATGATGTCAGTTCCTCAACAGCAGGAGCATCGTCACCAGGCACCCGATGCAGATGCCGAGTATCACCAGGAACCCCACCCAGGACTGCCGGGAGGGCTTGACGATAAAGAGCCCCCCCGCCTCCAGGAGGCGGCGCTCTTTCGGCACCGCCTCGTCGAGGGGGAGATCCAGGCGGTCCTCCTGTCCGACCGGGGTGTATATTTTCGTAAAGAATCGTTCGATGCGCGCCGTATCCGGCCGGCGGGTCACGAGACTGCCGATGACGCCGAACAGGAGCCCCGCGGCCGGAAAGGCCCCGTAGACCGCCGCCCGGGGCACCCCGGGCAGGGTGCGGGTGATCACCAGGGCGGCCACCGCGGCGATCGTCCCGCAGAACACGCCCGCCTGGTTCATCCGCCGCCACAGGATCCCCAGGGCCGAGGAGATCCCGACCGCGGCCAGGACGTTGAAGTACAGCAGTATCGACTTGACCAGGTCGCTCCGCATCATGACCGCGAAGACCAGCGAGACCGCGATGACCACCACGCCGGCGATACGGGTGAAACGGACCCGCTGGTCCTCGGTCGCCGCCGGGTTGACGTACCGTCCGTAGAGCGACTGGGTAAAGAGCCCCGCCACGGTCACCTGCACCGCGTCGCCGGAGGACATGCTGGCGGCCAGGACGCAGGCGAGCATGATCCCCTGCAGGACCGGCGGCAGCAGGGCGCGGATCGCGTCGCCGAAGGCGGCGTCCGGGCTGGTCGCCGCGCCCCGCGCGACCAGGTGGGCCATCCAGCAGAGGGCCAGGATGCTCCAGCCGATCGTGCAGATCCGCTTCAGGAGGTTGCCGCCCACGAATCCCAGCCGGCCCTCCCACTCGGTCTTCCCGGCCGCGGTGACGCTCATCAGGTGCGGCAGTGCCAGTGCGGTCAGGGGCGCGGTCATGCAGAGCAGGAGGACCACCCCCCAACTGAAGTGGGCCTCGTTGAAGAGGCTCAGGTACCCGGCCCGATCGTGTTTTTCGAGCAGCGTCACGGCCCGCTCGCGCTCGGCGGGCGACCCGCCGTGCTCGTCCCACGCGGCGATCGCGAGGACCTCCCGGATCGTCCCGTGCGGCTGGCTTCCCGCGGCGCCCCCCAGGGTTTCCGCCATGCCCGCGTAATCGCCGGCCTTCGCCTCCGCAAGGGCCTCGCCCACGGCGGCGTCGACCGTCTCGGAGGCGGTCGCGAGGTTCTCCCTGAGGCCCGCCATCCCCCCGACGCCGGCGAGGTTCAGCGCCGGCCAGAGGGCGATGATCGAGAGGGCGATGATCATCAGGCCCTGGACCATGTCGGTCCTGACGGCCGCCACGATCCCGCCCCAGTAGCCGTAGAGCACGAAGACGGCCGTGGTGACCGTCAGTATGCCGAAAAACCAGGCGTCGCTCTCCGGGCCGTCGGCGACGCCCATCATACCCATGACGGTCTTCGTGGTCGCCAGGAGCACGCCACCGAAGAAGATGGTCATACCCAAGCCGGCCACGAGCGTGTAGAGGGCGGCCGCCCCCCGCCCGTAGCGCTCCTCGAAGTAATCGGTCATGGTCAGACACCGCATCCGGCGCATGATCGGGGCGATCAGCCAGTAGAAGGGCGTCCCGAACATCCACATCCACGAGACCCATATCCCCGACGCCCCCGCCGCCACGCTCTTGGAAATGCAGCCCGTGGTGTCCGTGGGGTTGGTCCCCGCGCCGAAGGCGTGCATCATCATCATGGAGGTTCCGAATTTCCGGCCGCCCAGCAGGTAGCCCTCGCTGTCGCCGGCGTGGCGCTTGGAAAACCAGCCGAGGGCCAGCATCCCGGCGAAGTAGAGGATCAGGACGATCCATATGCTGTAGTGGAGGCCCAATACAATCATGACAGGGATTGTACCCGCCCGCCGCCGCCGCCGACAACACACATTCGTGTATATTTCCCGTCATATCGTGTCATGCCGGGGACATGATACCCGATACGAATACGCCGCAAAAAAGGGTCAAAGAAAGGGGTCAGGTCAATCCTGTTCAAAGCAAGGGGTCAGGTACCTTTTTCTCCATTGACATTAAGCTCTTGCCGGTAAAAACACAGTTTTTTATTTTCCCCTGCAAGATTTCAACAGGAGGAAGGTACCTG
>CAZLBC010000134.1:0-10074 GCA_964557575.1 uncultured Planctomycetaceae bacterium | reverse complement strand
CAATACCCGACAGAGCCGCGGCGTTTATTGGATGTCCGGTTTCTCATTAATTGGGTGTCCGGTTTCTCAAGTGTATTAATTGGGTGTCCGGTTTCTCATATTGACAAGATCTGCGACTTCAGGGATGATTTTACACTCGGCCACCGCAGAATCATCCCTGCTTCGACGAGTCCCATGGAACACGAAACCAACATAGATGAAACATCCCCGCGGGGCGGCGGCAGGGGGCTTTTCGCCCTCATGACGGTTGTCCTGTCCGTCGTCGCCATTGCGGCGGCGACGCTGTGGGCCTACCCGCTTGCCCCCGCGGGATTGCAGCAATCCTACCCCGCCTTCGTTAAGGCATGGTACCGGCTGCCGGACGAGGGCGGACTGCGGCTGCCCGCCCCGGCCGCCGATACGCTGCCGACGCGGGAACCGATCGACACCCGGGGGACGCTGCAGACGTTCGACGGCCGTCCGGCCGAGAACGTCTATGAAACCTGGCCCTGTTTCCGCGGTCCGTCGCGATCGAACGTCTCCGGCGAGCAGGGGCTGATTCGCTCGTTCGGCCCGGACGGGCCGCCGCGCCTGTGGGAAATCGAGCTCGGCGAGGGGTACGCCGGCCCCGCCGTCGCCGGCGGCATGGTCTTCCTGATGGATTACGACCAGGGCAAAAAGGCCAACGCCCTTCGGTGCTTTTCGCTGACCGACGGGGCGGAGATCTGGCGGCGGACCTACCCGGTGGACATCCGCCGCCAGCACGGTATCAGCCGCACCGTCCCCGCCGTCGCGGGCGATATCGTCGCGGCGATGGGCCCGAAGTGCACGGTGGTCTGCTGCGAGGCGAAGACCGGCGCGTACCGCTGGGGGATGGACCTGGTCGCCCGCTACGGCACGGCGGTGCCCCGGTGGTACGCCGGCCAGTGCCCCCTGATCAACTTCGACGGCAACGTCGTCCTCGCCCCGGCCGGCCGGGCCCTGGCCGTCTGCATCAACGGCACAAGCGGGGAGGTAATCTGGGAGACGCCCAACCCGGAGGGCTGGACGATGAGCCACTCGTCGCTCCTGAGCCTCCAGGTGTCCCCGGAGGGCGGCGGGGCTTTCGTCAACATGTACCTCTACGTCGCGCAGGGCGGCGTGGCGGGCATCCGGGAGGAAGACGGGGAGATCCTGTTCCTGCTTTCTGACTGGCGAGTGAACACGGCCACGGTCCCGACGCCGGTCGATATGGGCGGGGGACGCATATTTCTCAGCGGCGGGTACGGCGCGGGCAGTGCGATCATGAAGATCACGACCACCGCAGACGGTGTCACGGCCGCGATCACCGACCGGTTCAGCCCCGCGATCTTCGGCAGCGAACAGCAGACGCCCGTATTCCACGAAGATCACCTCTACGGGGTCCTCTCGAAAGGGGCCGGCAAAAACAGTTGCCGGCTGCGGTGCCTGAATGTCGACGGCGAGCCGGTGTGGACCTCGGGACCAGACGACACGTTCGGACTGGGACCGTACCTGATCGCCGCGGGCATGATCATCGCCGTGGACGATGAGGGCGTCCTGACGCTCGCGGCGGCCGCGCCCGACGGCTACCGCCGGCTGGCCCGGGCCGATGTACTCGACGGTCACGAATCATGGGGGCCTCTCGCGCTTGCCGGGGGCAGACTCCTGGTCAGGGATCTGAAGACGATGGTCTGCCTGGACATGAGACCGAAGGACAACCGGTGACCCATGGCTGAAGAAGAGCAGAAATCACGGCGCTGGGTGATCATCGCGGCGATCGCGGTGCCGCTGGCCGCGATCGCGGTTTTGGTGGTCCTGGAATTGGCCGCGGGCCCCTCCCGCCTCGATGACGAATACGTCTACGGGCGACCGCGCTTCGATGCCGCCGAAATCCCGGCCCGGGTCCGCGACGAAGTCCCGCTGCAGGTGCCCTCGCCGGCCGATCTGTCGACGGGACCGGACGGAAACCTCTACCTCGCCTGCGACGGCGCAATCGTTGTTCTCGACGGCAGCGACCCGGCCCGCGAAGTCAAGCGGATCGATACCGGCCGGGCGGCCGCGTGCCTGGCGGTCGACGGGGCGGGAAGGATCTACACCTGCGCCGGGAGGATCCTCCGGCGGCTGGACGCCGGCGGCGACGAAGAGATGCGGACCGCGGCGCCCGGCACACGATTCCGGGCCGCGGATATTGCCGTCTCCGGGGGCGATGTCTTCGTGGCCGACTGCGGGACGCCCGCCGTTCTTCGCTTCGATGCCGGCGGCAAGCTGAACGGCCGGATTCCGGCAAACCAGGAAAACCCATCCAACGGCGAGTTTCCCGGGTTCGTGATCCCCAGCCCCTACATGTCCCTGTTTGTCGGCGACGGCGGGAAGCTCTACGTGGCGAATACCGGCAAACACCGCGTCGAGGTATTCCGGCCCGACGGCACGTACCGTCGGGAGCTGTCCTGGGGGGAATTCTCCAACAGCTCCCCTGCCGGGTTCACCGGCTGCTGTAACCCGGTCTCCATCGCGGCGTTCGGAACAGAGCGCGTGGTGACCACGGAAAAGGGTACCCCGCGGGTCAAGCTGTACGGCGTTGGAGGCGGATACAAGGGCCTGCTCCTCTCGGCCGAACGGCTCGGCCCGGTCTCCGGCGGCTTGATTGCGGCCTGCGCAAAAGGACGAATTTTCGTCCTGGAACCGGGAGGACGCACTCTTCACGTGATCGAGCCCGATCCGCCGGCGCTCGAAACCGCGCGAGAAGGAACATGAAGAAGAAATACCCGCCGGTCAAAGAATAGTATGTAAAGAAGGTGTTTGAGTCCGTACCAACTGTAATAACGAGAGACTTGACATGAACGACACAGACAGCGACACCCCCCGGGACCCCGCCGGGACGGTCCCCCGGAAGGGTATTTCGCGACGGCACCTCTTGAAGGTATCCGCCCGCGGCGCGGGTCTGCTCGGCCTCGCCGGCGTGACCGGCGCCGCCCTGCTGCCCGGCGCCGACGAAAAGGGATTCGTCTGGCAGATCGACCCGCAGAAATGCACCCAGTGCGGCCGCTGCGCGACCGAGTGCGTGCTGCAGCCGTCCGCGGTCAAGTGCATCCACAAATTCGAGATGTGCGGGTACTGCGACCTCTGCTTCGCCTACTTCGACCCGGTGGCGGGCGAGCCGGGAACCGGCGCCGAAGATCTGCTCTGTCCCGTCGACGCCCTTAAGCGGGAGCACATCGAGGACATTTACTACGAGTACAAAATCGACCAGGACCTCTGCGTCGGCTGCGGGAAGTGCGTCAAGGGATGCGGCACGAGCGGCAACGGGTCCCTCTACCTCCAGATCGTCCGGCCCCTGTGCGCCGACTGCAACGAGTGCGCGATCGCCCGGAACTGCCCGGCCGAGGCGGTGGTCAGGATCCCCGCCGCGCAGGCGTACCTGCACAAGGGAAGCGGCGTATGACAAAGGTCCCGGCCAGGTCAACGGCCGCCGCGGCGGGCCTGCTGCTCGTTTCCGCCGCCCGCGCCGCCGAGCGGTTTCCCCCGCCCGAGTTCACGGAGACGCAGCACGAATTTCCCCAGACCACCGCGCCGATGACGCAATTGCCCTTCATGGCCGTCGTGGATATCCTCCTGCTGGCCGCCGCCCTGGCGGCCGCCGCGTACCTGACCCTTCGGGTCCGTCGCCGGCGGTGGATCTTCCTGCTGATGCTGCTGTGTCTCGGATACTTCGGTTTCGTCCGGCAGGGGTGCGTCTGCCCGATCGGCGCGATCCAGAACACCGCCCTGGCGCTCTGCGACGGCGAGTACGTGCTGCCCCTTGTCGTGGCGGCCTTTTTCGCGCTGCCGGTGCTGGCGGCGCTGTTTTTCGGCAGGGTCTTCTGCGGGTCAGTCTGTCCCCTCGGGGCGATCCAGGACGTGGTGGCCTGGAAACCCGTCAGGGTCCCGGCCTGGCTGGCGGCGGCACTGGGTCTGCTGCCGTGGACGGTCCTGGCCCTCGCGGCGGCGATGGCGGCCGTCGGCGCCGGTTTCCCCATCTGCCGATGGGATCCCTTCGTGGGATTCTTCCGTCTCGGCGGGCCGTGGCGGATGCTGATCATCGGCGCGGCGGTTCTCGCCCTCGGCGTAATGGTGGCCCGGCCGTACTGCCGGTTCATCTGCCCCTACGGGGCGATCCTGGGTCTGGCTTCCCGCATCAGTTTCAGAAACCTCCGCATCGCTCCGGACGAGTGTGTCCGGTGCCGGCTCTGCGCAGATTCGTGCCCGTTCGGGGCCCTCCGGGAACCGGTCCACCGCGGTATCTATCGCCGCCGGGAGGGTCTGGGCAGGCTCGCGATTCTGATCGGGTCCCTGCCCGTGATACTCGGCGCCGGACTGGGCGCCGGCATACTGCTGGGCGGTGTCATCGAGCACACGCACCCCGTCGTCGCCTTACACGACCGGATCGCCGCGGAGGAAGAGCACCGCCGCGAGCACCGGGAATTCCAGCCTACCCTGGAGACCGAGGCATGGCGGGGGCCCGCGGCAACGAAGCGATTCAACGACCGACTCGACGCGTTCATCGAAAGCGGCAATATCCCGACGGGGGCGGCGTGGCCGAAAGACCGGCAGACCGCCGAACTGCTCCGGGACTTCCTGGCGGCGGATCAGCGCGACCGGGAGCAACTGCGACTGGATCTGCTGGCCCGGCGGGCCGCGATCGCGGGAGATGCGACCGCCACCGCGGTGACCGTTGCCCTGGTTTTCGTGGCCTTCGTCGGCTGGCTGCGGCTCCTGTCGCTCAATGTCCGGCGTCACAGCGACGACTACACGCCCGACCCGTCTCTGTGCGTTTCCTGCGGCCGGTGCATGGAGTCCTGCCCGATGGAGCATCGCCGCCGCAATCAAGGAGCGGCTCGATGACGGCAAGACGCACGGGATCGGAACACCCGTCCCTGCGGGCAGCCGCGGCGTCCGTCGCGTGGACATCGGGCCTGCTCCTGGCGGTCGCGGGCGCGGGCATGGTCTACGCGGCCCTCCGGACGCCTCCCCGGCCCCGGTACGACCCGACCCCCGCCGACATGACCCGGCTCGATCATCTGAAGCGCGAGTTGAAGGACCGTCCCGACGACGAGCGTCTCCGCGAACAGTTCAGGCGTGCGGACCTGGCATACCGTCGCCGCACCTGGCAACTCGACCGGTTCGTCACGGCGGGGGCATGGCTCGCCGCCGCGGCCGCCGCCGGCCTCCTTCTCGGCATCATCGGCTGCCGCGCCGCGCGCCCGGCGGGCCCGTCCCTCCCCGGTCCTGCGCAGCCGCCCGCCGCGCAGAAGCGCGGCGTGGTCCTGTCCACCCGGGCGACGCTCGGAGCGTTCGCGGGAATCGTGGGAATCGCCGCGGCGGTCGCCGGGACGGCCTGGTGGCTCTCCCGGCCGGTGCCGCGGCCGCCGGCGCCGCGCATTGCGGTCTACTGGCCCTCCTTCCGGGGAGCAAACGGCAGCGGTGCGACGGAAATAGCCGTGACGCTCGGCGGCCTCGAGAAAACATTACAATTCGATTCTTACGAGGAGGGATGGGTCGCCCGGGTCCTTCACGCCGGCAAGAGCTCGCCGGTCCTGTGGGGCAACCACCTGTTTATCACCGGCGGCTCGGGCAGCACCCGGATGGTCATGGCTTACAGCGCGGCCACGGGCAAACCGCTGTGGGAGACGAAAATACCGCCCCCGACCGACGGCGGCCCCAGTAAACGGGATCTGGCCGACACCGGATACGCCGCGGCCACGCCGTGCACCGACGGGGAGCGTGTTTACGCGATTTTCTCGGGGGGAACGCTCGCGGCGCTTGACTTCCGGGGGCGGATCGCCTGGACCCGGCAACTCGGGCCCCTGGAGAACACCTACGGCCACGCCTCCTCCCTGGTCATGGCCGGCGGACGGGTAATCGTCCAGCTCGACCAGGCGGTGGGGATGGACGACGACGGCAACGATATCTTCAAATCAAAGCTCCTGGCGATCAACCCGGCGAGCGGAGAAACGGTTTGGGAAGCGCCCCGAAAGGTCCCCGATTCCTGGACCTCGCCGATCGTCGTCGAGACCGGCGGGCAGGAGCGAATCATCACCGTCACCAACCCCTGGGTCATCGCCTACGATCCGGCCGCCGGCACGGAGGTCTGGCGGGCCCGGGCACTGTCCGGTGAGGTCGCGCCCTCCCCGGTATGCGCGGCCGGACGGGTCTACGTGACGATGGAGGGCGCGGGAACCACCGCCGTCCGCCTCGGCGGGCGCGGCGACGTGACCAAAACCCACGTCGCGTGGCGGTGCGAAAAAGGACCCGAGCCCAACACCGTCAGTCCCGCCGCCACGGAGGAATACGTGTTCGTATCGGCCGGCGGCAAGCTTGGCTGCATCGACGCGCAGACCGGGCAACTGCTCTGGGAGCGGGGCTTCGAAGGCCGCTCGATGAACGCCTCGCCCGCTCTCGTCGGCGGCAACAACCTGCTCCTGATCGACACCAGGGGCACGATGTACCTGGTCGCGCGGGCGCCGCGGTTCTGCGAGGTCGGCCGGTTCGAACTGGGGGAGGGCGTGGACGCCTCGCCGGCCTTCGGGGCCGACAGAATATTCATCAGGGGGCGGCGCCACCTGTTCTGCCTGCGGGTGGCGAACACCGCAACAAAGGATGAACAAGCATCGAAGACGAAGTGACATACCGTCCGGAAGAGATCCGGCGCTACACCGACGATCTGGTCGCCCGCATCGGCGGCCGCCGCCGCTACACGATCGCCCTCCTGCAGGGGCTCCAGCAGCAATTCCGGTACCTGCCCCGGGAGGGTCTCGACCGGCTGTGCGAAATCACGGAGATCACCCCCGCCGACGTCGCGGGCGTCTCGAGTTTCTACACGCAGTTCCGCCACACCCCCGCCGGCCGGCACACCATCGCCGTCTGCCACGGCACCGCCTGCCACGTGAAGGGCGCCCCCGCGGTGACCGAAGCCCTGCGGCGGCGGCTCGTCATCCCGGACGACGGGGACACCAGCCCGGACCGGCTGTTCACCGTCGAGAAGGTCGCCTGCCTCGGGTGCTGCACGCTCGCGCCCGCCGTCAAGATAGACCACATCACCTACGGCCACCAGTCCCCCGACACCATCGAGGACATGATCGTCGACTTCCTGCAGCGCCTCGAAAGCGACGAGGAGGCCGCCGAACCGCTCGATCCCGGGGACGTGCCGGCCGGGGAGATTCTGCTCGGTCTCGGTTCCTGCTGCATCTCGCGGGGCAGCGGGGACGTGCACCACGCGGTGCAGATGGCCCTGGCGGAGACCGGCGCCGCCGCCCGCGTCAAGCGGGTCGGCTGCGTGGGCATGTGCCACCGGACCCCGCTGATGGACGTGATCACCCCGGACGGTGAGCAATTCCGGTACGCCGAGGTCGACCCCGATGACGCCCGCCGGATCGTCCGGCGGCACTTCCCCCCGCGCGGGCTGCGGCGCACGCTGAAGACCGCGATGACCGGGTGGCTTGAAAAACTGCTTACCGATGAATCGTGGCGCCCGGCTGAACGCTATCTCCTGCCGCCCCGCGAAAAACAGGTCCAACAGTTCCTCGGCCCCCAGAAACACATCGTCACCGAGCATTTCGGCTTTCTCGATCCGGCCGATCTGGACGAGTACCGGCGGCTCGGCGGCTTCGCGGCCCTGGAACAGTGCGCCCGGCTCTCTCCCGAAGAGATCATAGAAACGATTACCCGTTCGGGACTGCGGGGGCGGGGCGGGGCGGGGTTCGCGTCGGGGCGCAAGTGGGCGGCGGCGCGGGAGGCGCCGGGCGACGAGAAATACGTGATATGCAACGGCGACGAGGGCGATCCCGGCGCATTCATGGACCGCATGCTCCTGGAATCCTTTCCCTACCGGATCATCGAGGGCATGGCGATCGCGGCCCGCGCCGTGGGCGCCGCAACCGGCATCCTGTACATCCGCGCCGAGTACCCGCTGGCCCTCGAGCGGGTCCGCGAAGCGATCGGTAAGTGTTGCGAGGAGGGCATCCTGGGCAACGGTTTCGAACTGGAGATCATGGAGGGTGCCGGCGCATTTATCTGCGGGGAGGAGACCGCCCTCCTCGAGAGCATCGAGGGCCGCCGGGGCTTCCCCCGCCTCAGGCCGCCTTACCCGGCGGTCAAGGGCCTCTGGGGGCGGCCGACGCTCATAAACAACGTCGAAACCTACGCCAACGTTCCGTGGATATTCCGCAACGGCGCCGATGCCTTTGCCACCCTGGGCGCCGGCGATTCCCGCGGCACCAAGGTATTCGCCCTGGCGGGCAAGATCAATCGCGGGGGCCTGGTCGAAGTGCCGATGGGGATGACCGTCCGCCGGATCGTCGAGGAGGTCGGCGGTGGAGTCCAGAACGGCAAGGCCCTGAAGGCGGTGCAGATCGGCGGACCCAGCGGAGGGTGCGTACCGGCGGCCCTGGTCGACACGCCCGTCGACTACGAGGCCTTGCTGGAAGCCGGTTCAATGATGGGCTCCGGGGGCATGGTGGTCCTGGACGAGGACGACTGCATGGTCGAGATCGCCCGGTACTTCCTGGAATTCACGCAGGACCAGTCGTGCGGCAAGTGCACGTTCTGCCGGGTCGGGACCAAGCGGATGCTCGAGATCCTCGAGGACCTTTGCGCGGGCCGGGGGAAACGGACACACCTCGACGAGCTCGAATCCCTGGCCCGCCACGTCAAGCGCGGCAGTCTCTGCCAACTCGGCGGGACGGCCCCGAACCCCGTTCTCTCGACCCTGCAGCACTTCCGGGACGAGTACGAGCAGCACGCCGACGGGCGCTGCCCCGCGGGCAAGTGCCGCGGGCTGATCACCTACTCGATCACCGAGGACTGTATCGGGTGCACCCGGTGCGCCCAGAACTGCCCGGTAGACGCCATCGAACCCCGGCCGCTGGCGCGACACGAGATCGACAATGAATTATGCATCCGGTGCGGCGGCTGCGCCGCCGTCTGCCCCGTCGATGCCGTGAGGGTCGACTGATGACCGAGGCCAACGAGAATCGCAGGGTTAACATCACCATAGACGGCCGGTCTGTCTCGGTGCCCGCCGAGTCCACTATTCTCCAGGCGGCCGAAACGCTTGGTATCGAGATACCGACGCTCTGCTTCGTCGAGGGGCTTGCCGCCATGAACTCGTGCATGGTCTGCCTGGTCAAGATTGTCGAGACGGGGAAATTCGTCCCCGCCTGTTCGACGGCGGCCGAAGAAGGCATGGCGATCGAGTCGGAGACCGGCGAGGTCGCCGAACTGCGGCGGGAAGCGCTGGAACTGCTGGTCGGCGACCACCTCGGCGACTGCGAGGCCCCCTGCAGACTGGTCCATCCCCGCTGGCTGGATGTGCCCCTGATGATCCACCGCATAGCGGCCGGTGACTTCGCCGGGGCTGCGGCCATCGCCGCCGAACACGAGCCGGTCGCACATGACAAAAAACCGCCTTACGAGAAAGCCTGCCGGCGGGGCAGGATCGACGAGCCGGTCGCCATCGAGCGGCTGATCGATTTCGCCCGGTCGCAGAAACCGGATGATTCGTCCGTCCACCTGCCGGCTTCCCGGCCATGGACCGTGACGATGGGCGCCCTGCAGGACGAGGAAAAGGATCACTACGCCCGGGGGGCTCGCGCCGGGGGGCAGGTCGTGCCCGCGTCCGGAGGACGCTACGACCCCGAAGAGGCCCGGGCGGAGGCGGCGCGATGTCTGCACTGCGACTGCCGTGGCCGGGACGAGTGCCGGCTGCTGTACTGGGCGGACCGCTGCGGCGCCGACCCGAAACGGCGCAGGCGGCGCGACCGGGTCTACCGCCGCGACGACTCGCACCCGCTGCTGCTTTTCGAACCGGGCAAGTGCATACGGTGCGGTCTCTGCGTCCATATCGCGGCTGACGCCGGGTGTACGCCGGGCATGTCCCATCTCGGCAGGGGATTCGACGGATCGGTCGAGCCTCCTTTCGGCGCGGCCCTCGCCGACGCCCTGGACGACACGACTGCCCGCCGCTGCGCGGCGGCCTGCCCCACCGCCGCCCTCACCCTTAAAATCGGACACCCAATAAAAAATTCTGCCGACTCCTCATTTTTTTCTTGATCCCTGCCA
>CAZLBC010000133.1:0-10317 GCA_964557575.1 uncultured Planctomycetaceae bacterium | reverse complement strand
ATATTAAGCGCCGTGGGGCGCGGTGATAAGGTCATTATTACTTACCGGGGCAAACCCTGTGCGCAATTAATGCCCCTGGATGACGCGGAAGACAAGGATGGTTCTTCGGAGCATGAATCTATTTTTGGTTTATGGAAAGACAATAAGGATGTGGCGGATGTCAATACATACGTTCGGCGTCTGAGAAAGGGGCGGTTTGCGTGATTGTCGATACGGACGTTCTGATATGGTATATGCGTGGAAACACCAAGGCCCGCCGCGCTCTTGATAAACAGGGTTCTTTTTCAATAAGTACAATAACATATATGGAAATAGTCCAGGGGGTCAGGAACAAAAAGGAATTACAGGTTTTAAGACAGTTTATAAAGGCTCGAAATATTCGTTGTATTCCTGTTGATTCCGACGTGTCCGCACGGGGCATGTTTCTTCTGGAAGAGTATGCATTAAGTCACGGGATGCAGATGGGTGATGCGCTGATTGCTGCGACGGTGGAGAATGAAGGCGAGACCCTGTTTGCCGCAAACACCGCACATTACAAAATGATTCCGAACCTTTCGGTCAAGGCTTTTAAACCTTAGCAGGCTGTTGAAAAAGCAGACCGTCGCCGAGAACGAGAGATTTTTTGTTCCGGCAAGAAACGCAAGCAGTTGCCTATGAGCACTATTCTGCTGTTTTCGTGACGCAGCCGGAGCGGAAAAGATCCGTTCGCAGGCAGGTAGTAGTTTTTCAACAGCCTGTCAGCACGGCCTGGATCAGGATAGCAGCGGTCATACGTCTCATGGGCGTTCCTCGCTTTCTCTCACCATCAGGATACTGTATACATGATCCCGATAGTATTTCTCCGCCGGTGCACACATCTTTTTCATCGCGGCGTTTCAGGCCGCGCCGTTGATCCGACCATGGAGTCCGACGCGGCCAGGCCCTCCTCTCACTGTCGGCCGTTTGAGACAACAATGACGATACTATCGCACAACGCGCGTTACGGTGAAGTTATCACTTCAAATTCAGCTTTAAAGACAGCGTCAGTAACATAGGCTAAGTTATAATCCCGCCGGGGATTTTCAGTAGAGCCGTCACTCCAGCGGCGGAACTTGAAGCCTTTGTCCGCGACCGCTGTGACTGCCGAGCTTGCTTCTCCCAGATCAACCGTCTGAGTGGTCTTACCGCGGATGCTGCCGCCTTCGCCCGCCGAATAGGTCATCGTCGTCGAGGAGGGCATGGCGTATCGGGCAAAGCGGCTGCCCAGAAATTCACTATTCTTCACATCACCCTCGAACCGAAACGGTTTTGCATCATAGCTGTAGGACATCGCGCCCCAGATTTTCACATTATGAGCATTACGGAACGAAAATTCCTTTCCGTTATTTCTGAAGATCGTGGATTCAATTGCGACATTGGCGACCCGGGGTTCGTCGAAATCGAAGCGAAATACATCGCCCTTATTCAAATCAAAATAACAGTTTCGAACCAGGGTATTCATACTGCTTCCCTGGTGGTCGGTAAACAAGAAGGCAAAATCCTTTGATAAATCAATATGCGTATTCTGGATTTCGTGGCCGCCGCCTTCCCCCGTAATAATAGCGTTTCTTATATATAAACTTAGCAGAATATGATTTTTCCCTCGCACTACCGGACCAACGCCCTGTGAGTCCTTGATTACAACATTGGATGAGTCCGATCCCAGATGGATCGCGCCACCCCGCACTCGATCGATTACGCTGTCCGACAAATGCCGCAGGTCCATAGAGCCTCCGTTGAGCCGGCTGATGAGGACATTGGAGGTCGGTTTATCGGTTTTAAATAAGTATTCCAGGTCTTCGCTCATTTTAAAACTGGTGACGTCCCCGTGCCTGCCTTCTCCGAGCACCGTAATATCGCTTTTCAATACGAGCGTTGAGGTTATTTTGTAATCGCCACCCGGCAAATAGACGACGCCGCCGGGTGGAATAGTATTAATCACATCCTGAATCGCCGCGGTGTCGTCCGTGGACCCATTACCTTTTGCGCCGCGCTTTTTTACGTTGTAAACAGCCTGATCTCTTTTTTCACTTTGGACGTCGTATATTTTTTTAAGCCACTTCTGGTCGATAACCGTTTTCAATCCCGCTCCACTGCCCGAAAAATCACTTACGCCATATTCATTATACTTTACGGCCGACCTGCTTCCTCCCCCCAGGTCCACACTTTCTGCACGTGAGTTGGCAAACCGGTTTTTCATAACATCATTATACTTCGCATGAATGGGCGAATTGGTCGAATACACATTGTGCCCGCTGCTGGTAGCAGTCGATTTAAAATCATTATCGATCAAACTCACCGACCGACCGCCACGAATAAAGACATCGGACGTATCGTTTCCCTCGAAGACACAGCCCATGACAGAGATGGCGTTGCTATACTGCTGATGTACCTTTGGGTGCCCAAGGGGACGGTTCTTAGCATAGATGCTGATACCATGCTCCCGGTTGTTAATGAATTTTGAATGTACGATGGAGATACCTGTCCCCGGTCCCACCAATCCGCCCAGTTGGAAGCCGGAGGCATGGGAATTTTCTACAACAACATTCTGGTAAAGATTGCCGCCGGAAAATTCATCCCGGATACCTTTTCCACCGGAGATCCGCATGTGTTTAAAGTATGAATCCGTTCCTTTTGCGCGAATGGCGAAATGGCCATCCCCCTCGATCTCAATATCGATTTTCTCAAACCAGCCAATCCAGGCTCGACGACCGTCGTAACTGCTGAAATATATTCCTGTACCTCTGAGATTGTATATCTTTACGTTCCCGACTCGACTTCCGCAAAAAAAGGTCAATTCCAATCCCCGATTTACGGAATAACCCTGATCGGCGCCGCCGTCAAGAGTCAGGCTTTCAATCCGCATGTTATGCCCCCAACCGTTTGTCGTAATCATCGAACTCATGTCGGCGCCGGCTTTCAAAACACTGCCGCCCACACCTTCTTCGGCCGGTTCGCCGATCAGTGATCTGCGGTAAGACAACATTATCGGGGAAGTAATCAAATACCTGCCTTCCGGAATATAAGCCGCGCCTCTGCCGACCGCATTTACGGCTTTCTGGATAGCTTTCGTATCGTCGGTCACCCCGTCCCCCGCTGCACCGAAATCCTTGACGTTAACGTAATCGAATCCGCCTGTTTTCACCGCTGCGGCACTTTCCGGGATGTTCCAAGGAAAAACCATGCCGATACAAGCAATTAAAAAGCATATAACAAAACAGCCACATGTCAGGTTTGATTTCATCATCCTTTGTCCTTTACTTTCGTTCTAAAAAAACGCCTCGCGCATCAGGTATGCCGTGGCCCGGTCGATGCCCTCGAAGCGCGATTCCATCGTGGCAAACGCCCGGTCATGGCGGCATGCCCCCCGTTGCACGCCGAGCAACCGATGCAGCATCTCGTGGTACATCAGGTACTCGATGAGCACCGGCGGCACGTCGTGCCGATCGAGACCGGCACTGATAATGATCCGGTCGGCGGTCCGGTCGTAACAGGCCAGCAGCCGCGCATTATAGGTATCGCTCCAGGCGAGACGGGGAACACCGTACTGATCGTCAAAATACCGATCGCGGACGCGCTCAAAGACCGCGCGGAGATCAAAGGCGATCCCGGCGGCCTCCTCCCGCGCGCCGGCCAGGGCCTCGATCTCCAGCAGCAGCGCCTCGGCCTCATCCGAACGCAGCGATTCGGCAAGGAGGGTATCATCGGCGTCGGCGAACATAACGTCCCCCAAAAGGCTGAATTCAGCCGGTCCGAAAGTTATCATCTCCACCGGCAGCCGCAGCTCGGTTCCCGTCTCCGTCGACTTGAGGCGATAGAGATAATTCGCCTGCAGAAAATAGACAGACAGCGGCAACCGGCGGCCGGCTTCACCGGCGCCGTCGGCGAGGGCGTCGACGGCGGCGCGGACCGCCGCCCGGTACCGGCGAAAATGTTCTTCCTGCGCAAAAAACGCCAACCAGCCGCGCACCTTCCATGTCTCCCGTTTCAAGTGCCTGCCCCGATATCCCTTCCCGGCAATCGCGTCCTCGAGCGTCCGGCCGGCGCGTTGAATCAACGGCAGTATGTCCTCTCCCTCGTCGCGGGCCATCATCTCCATGAAGCGGTTTCTGGCGGCACGGACCCCCGTGAACCCGACCGAGGCATCGGCCGGTTCCCGCGTATCCCCCGGCGCATGGTCACCGTCGGTTTCCATGTTGTCAAAATCAATGGATTCGATGTACGCCATCGCCTTGCGCGACTGCGGCGGCAGGTCGGCAAGCGCATACCCGTCATCATCGAGAATGGCGTACACCTCCGAGACCGTTTTCGCCGCGAACGCGCGCATCTCCTCCAGCCGCGATGGAGATACCGGCGGCTTCAAACCGTTGCGAAGGATATTAGCCGCCTTGACGATACCGCTGATGCGTATGCCGGCCATGGCGAAAAATCATACCTCCATTCGCCCCGTCGCGTCAATGCGATACGCGGTTGATCGAATCGCTGATCACCGGGGGGCTCACCCCGCCGACGGGATGCCGACACCATGCGAAAGCGATTGCGACCGTCATTCACCCTCCCGGCGCGTATCCAGGCGGCGCAGGGTTCGGGTGATGGTGTCGAGGACGTGATCGAGATCCCCGGCGAGGTCCCCGGCGAGGAAGCGGAGGACAAAGTAACCGTTTTCCTGCAGGAGGGCGTCTTTCCTCCGGTCGCGGCGGTATGCCGCCGGGTCAACGAGATGCTGATCGCCGTCGAGTTCGACGACCAGGTTGTAATCGGCGGCCAGAAAGTCGACCTCCATGCTGCTATGCCGGTTGAAGGGTATCGGCAGTGTCGCGTTCAGCAGGAACAGGCCCCGGGTCTTCTCCATCGTCTCGAGACGACGGAACAGAAACGCCTCCCCTGCGCTGCGGGCACGGGAAACTCCGTTCGCCCCGTACGGGTGCGGCCGGGTTGCCTCGAGGAACAGGCCGGCCAGGGCAGTATCCACCCCGTCGCGCACCAAGCGCCGGACGCTCGCCGCGTAATCCTGCTTCCATCGCGGATCGACGGGTAACGGCACATCAACGGGCCAGGACGGCGTTGCACCGGCCGGCAGCAGGACAGTATACCCCATCGACTCGTACCCCCGGCACCGCCGGTCGAACATGCGGGCGAGCATCGGCACATCCAGGTCGGCGTAATCATAGATGCGCACTTCCCGCTTGTCCCTGTGCCGGCGATGAAGCCGCCCGGCATACTGGGCAATGGTGCCCCGCCACGATATCGGCATGGTCAGAAACAGCGTGTCGAGCCGTGGATCGTCGAACCCCTCCCCGATGTACCGTCCCGTGGCGAGCAGCACCCGGGGGCCGCTGTCGTCGGCCAGCCGTTTCATCGCGGCGGACGTCGCCTTCTTCCCCATCCCGCCGCGCAGCACGACCAGGGTGACGACGTCCGGTGAAAGCAACTGTTCCAGTATATCCAGGTGTTCCCGCCGCTCGGTCAGTACCACGGGTGTTCTTCCCTCCCGCACGGCCGCGATAATGTCACGGCAGATCCGCCGATTGCGGGCGTCGTCGGCCAGCAGTTCCGAACAGAGCTGCTGGTAGTGCAGCCGGGTGTCGGATGAATCCGCCGGCGACGGCGGCAGGAAGCCCGTGGGCCGCACGTGGACGGTGTGGGCAAAGGGCCGTTTCCCGGCCTGCCGGCGCGCGTCGGTACGGTAGCGCACGGGGCCGCACTGCATGAAAATGATCGGATGATGGCCGTCCTTCCTGGTAACGGTCGCCGACAGCCCGGTGACGAATCGCGCCGTTGCCCGCCGGGCGACCTGCTCAAAACTGAAAGCGGAGAGATGATGGCATTCATCGACAACGAGATGCCCGTATTCAGCGACGAGATCATTGACGGTTCCCTTGCGTACCAGGCTCTGGAGCATGGCGACGTCGATCATCCCCGTGGGCTTTTTCCTGTTGCCCGCGAACCGGCCGATGTCCCCGGGATCGAGGTCGAGAAACGCCGACAATTGATTGACCCACTGTTCGAGGAGCTGCCGGCGGTGCACGAGAACCAGCGTGTTTACGCCGCGCCGTGCAATCAGCCACGCGGCGAGTACCGTTTTGCCGAATGCCGTGGTCGCGGCAAGTACGCCGGTATCGTGGGCACACATGCTTTCGGCGGCGGCCTGCTGTTCGGGCCGAAGTCGGCCGGTGAAGGCCATGTTCAGTTCCCGCCCGGTGTTTCGACGGTCGGTTATCGTATACTTGATGTTCAGGTCATCCAGCAGGCGCAGCAGATCTTCGAGGCAGCCGCGCGGCAGCCCCGTGTGGCGGGGAAAGTCCTCCGCGCACGCGATGATCCGGGGCTTGTCGTACGTCGGCAACCGCAGTGACTGTGCCCGGTGGAATGCGGGGTTCGGGAATGCGGCGAGGCGGATCAGCCTGTTTTTCAGCGGCGGCGACAGGCCCTCTGTCGGTATGTAGACCTGGTCGGCCAGCGTCAGCGCGATTTCCTTCGGGAGGGTCCCCTCGATTGTTCCGGTCTTCCGGCCGCGTGACGGGGGCAGCAGCCAGGGCGCCCCGTCATCGTCTTCTTCCGGCACCGCCATGTGCGCGCCGATGATCCTGCCGGTCTTTTCAGCGCGCCGGGCGATTTCGGCGACCAGCGCGGGGCTGATTCTCCGTACCGCCGACAGCCGGGCCCACTGGTCCGCGAACGGCTCGAAGTTCTCCGTATCCACGAAGACGCTGTTGCCGCGTGACCGCGGCTCGTGCTGAAGCGGCAGCGCGATCAGGTTGCCGAATCCGCCCTTCGGCAGGGTGTCCTGGTTGGGGAAAAAACGATCATACGAATCCAGCCCGATGTCCGGGTGTTGTTCCATGGTCTCAGTGAGGATGCAGGAGGCCATGCCGCGGGCCAGGACCGCGGGTACGGCGCCCGCGAAGAAGAACCAGACGTGGCCGCCGTTTCCGCTGCGGGACCGCTCCAGGACGGCGGGAATCCCGAGCCGCTCACAGGTTTCCAGAAATAACGCGGCGTCTTTCCGCCAGTGGGACTTGTCGAAATCAACCGCGAGGAACCGGCAGGTTTCATCTTCGAGCATGGGATACACACCCATGACGAATCGTTTACCCGATTCGTCCCTGCCGCGCAGATGCGCGGCTATCGCGTCGTCGGTAACCGGCAGAAACTTCCGGTGCGGACACGACGCGCACTTCACCGACCGCTTGTCGCACACGTCCCGCACCCATTCGTTGGCACACGCCGGGGTATATCCGGCCTTCCCGGTTTTCCGCGATTCAAATCGGCGGGGGTACACATCCTCCCGCCCGCGAAAAAGTGACCGGAACAACCGGATTTTCCTTCGGGCGGGAGATTGCCTGTCAACGGGGACTAAGGGTACCATGATGATTGCGAGTATATTCCGTTCGCCGATCGTTTCAAAAGAAAGATAAAGGCAATGCGTGTACAATCAACCCGACCTTTTTTCCACGAGGAGAATCGCGATGCCGTCCGTCATAACGAAGAAGGCCGAAGACCTTACCCTCAAGGACCTCCTGTCCCGGCTCTCCCCGCAGAGGGCCGAGAAACTCCTCGGCCCCGACGGCCGCCGGCTCATCCGGGCGGGAGGTCAATACGGCGTCAATCTCGATACCCACGTGTATCTCGGCGACGACCTCTTTCGCTTGTCCCTGCCCGGCTGCGTGGTGACGATTACGACAATGGCTGAGGCGAAGGGCCGGCTGCGCTGGAACTGTACGCAATGCAGCGGGGCCTGCGAGCACGTCGGGGCGGCATTCTCCGTCATCCTGGAAGAGAAGACGTACCTGGGGCTCGCGGAAATCCCCCCGGAGCGGGTACCCGTCGATCAACTCGACGACGACGAGCTGGTCGAGATGGAACTCCGGCAGCGGGCGGCGCGCGCCGCGGAGGAGAAGATGCGAATCCGGGCCGCCGATCCGCAGACAGTGTGGACCGATTATTACGTCACCAGCGCCGCGTCGGGAAAGCGGTACCGTGTCGCCCTGCGGGGCTGGCAGCCGGGGGAATCGTACTGCACCTGTCCGGATTACCGAAAGAATACGCTGGGGACGTGCAAGCACATCATGAACGTCCAGCGGAAGGTCAAGCGGAAATTTTCCGCCGCCGTGCGCAACCGGCCCTACCGTCCCGACACCGTCGCGGTGTATCTCGCCTACGGCACGGACCTGCAATTGCGGGTCCAGGTGCCGCCGGACCTCGATCCGGCGGCGGCGAAGCTCGTCGCGCCGCTGACCGATGCGCCCGTCGACGACATCCACGACCTGCTCGGGCGGATCGACCGGCTCGAATCCCTCGGTTGCGAGACGGTCATCTACCCCGACGCCGAAGAACATATCCGCCGCCTGCTCTACGAAGAGCACATCGCGGCCCTGGTCGCTGATATCCGCCGCGACCCGGCGGCTCACCCCTTGCGGACGGAACTCCTCAACGCCGATGTGCTCGGGTACCAGCTCGATGGCATCGCCTTCGCCGTCGGCGCGGGGCGGGCGATACTCGCCGACGACATGGGGCTCGGGAAGACGATCCAGGGTATCGGCGTCGCCGAACTCCTCGCCCGGGAGGCGGGGATCGAGCGGGTGCTGGTCATATCCCCCGCCACGCTCAAGGCGCAGTGGCGCGGCGAAATCGTCCGCTTCGCCGATCGCGACTGCCACGTCGTCCTCGGCAGCGCCCGTCAGCGGGCCGCCCAGTACGATACCGGGGCGTTCTTCACCGTGTGCAATTACGAGCAGGTCATGCGCGATGCCCGGACGGTGGACCGGGTCGACTGGGACCTGGTGATCCTCGACGAGGGGCAGCGGATAAAGAACTGGGATACGAAGACGGCCAGGGCGGTCAAGTCCGTCCGGTCGCCCTTCGCGCTGGTCCTGACCGGGACCCCGCTTGAGAACCGTCTCGACGACCTGTATTCCATCGTGGAATTCATCGACGACCGGCGCCTCGGACCGGCCTTCCGGTTTTACAACCGCCACCGGGTCACCAACGAGAAAGGGCGGGTGATCGGCTACCGCAACCTCGACGTGCTGCGCGAACACCTCGCGCCCGTGCTCCTGCGGCGGACGAGAAAGGCCGTGCTCACCGAGCTGCCGCCCCGGAGCACGGAGGTCGTCAGGATCACACCGTCCAAAGTCCAGAAGAATCTCAACGACTCCTACATGCAGACCGTCGCCACGATCGCCGCCAAGCAGTGGATCAGCGAAATAGACCTTCTCCGCCTGCGGTCGGCGCTGCTGATGGCGCGGCGCGCGGCCGACAGCGCCGCTCTGGTCGACGAGAAACACGGCCACGCGTCCACGAAACTCGACGAATTGGCGCGTCTCCTGGAGGAACTGCACGCGGAGGAAGGCCGCAAGATCGTGATGTTCTCGGAATGGACGGGGATGCTCGATCTCGTGGCACCGCTCATGGCGCGCAGCAGCATCCGGTCCGTCCGCCTGGACGGTTCGGTCCCGCAGCAGAAACGCAAGGCCATCATAGACCGCTTCAACGCCGATGCCGAGTGCACGGTCTTCCTCACCACGAACGCCGGCGCGACCGGGTTGAACCTCCAGTCCGCCGATACCCTCATCAACCTGGACCTCCCCTGGAATCCCGCCGTTCTCGAGCAGCGCATCGCCCGCATCCACCGGATGGGCCAGCGACGCCCGGTGCAGGTATTCGTCCTGGTGACCACGGAGACCATCGAGGAAAACATCATGGCCACCCTGTCGGGGAAGTACGACCTGGCCGCGGCCGCGCTGGACCGCGACAGCGATATCGACGCGGTGGACCTCGTCAGCGGCATCGACGGATTGAAGGCCCGCCTGGAGGTCCTGCTCGGTGCGCGGCCGGAGGCGGTGGCGGAGGCCGAGTCCGAACTCCGGGGCGACGGCGGCGGCGTCCGGCGCGAAAAGGTCGCCGCGGCCGGCGGCCGGCTCCTGTCGGCGGCGCTGGAGTTCCTCGGCGAAATGATGCCCGCCGATGAACGGCCGCAAGACGGGAAGGTCGCCGAAATCAAGCGGCATCTTGCCGCGTGCGTCGATACCGGCGATGACGGCCGAAAGCAACTGACCGTCACGCTCCCCGACGACGGGGCCGTCGACCGCCTCGCCGCCACCTTCGCCGCGATCCTCTCGCGCACCGACAATCGCGCAACTCGTTGACACGGGGCGGCGTGTGCGCGGGCGGTTGAACCGCTTTTGATATTGCTACTCTACATGCAGAGCGAAAAAGCAGGGACGGTCCACAGGGCACAATACAGTTGTTATTGTCCCCCTGTGTCCGGGGACGATTATACTCCCGTCATTTCCCGGC
>CAZLBC010000132.1:0-10662 GCA_964557575.1 uncultured Planctomycetaceae bacterium | reverse complement strand
GGGGTCAGGTACCTTTTTCTCCCGGTATGGTTTGTCGGCACCGTCACGGTGCGGAACTCCCGTTATTATAAGTGATAGCAATACGAGCGCCGAACAGGATTGTACCTGACCCCTTTTTCCGGTCCCTTTCCCTTTTTCCTTTTTCCGGTCACGGTGCAGAAAAAAGGTACCTGACCCCTTTTTCCGTACCTGACCCCTTTTTCCGGTCGGGCATCTGGGCTATCATTCGGCACGTGACCGCCGCAGAAGAAATCAACACAACGAAGCTCATCTGCCCCCTGACCTGCGCAACGGTCGCGGAGATGAAGGCCGCCGCCGCGGCCGCGGCCGAAGAGGGCGCGGACATGGCTGAGTTCCGCGTCGACTTCCTGGAGAACCTGCCGGGTCCCGAAGTGATAGAAGAAATGGTCGGCGCCGCCCCCCTGCCGGCGATCGTCACCTGCCGGCCGGCCCGCGAGGGCGGGCGATACACGGGGGACGAGGTTGCGCGTCTCGACCTGCTGCGGCGTGCATCAGATTGCGGGGCGATCGTCGACCTCGAAGCCGACGTGCCGGACGCAGAGCGGCCGGCGGGCACGGTCATCCGCAGCACCCACTTCTTCGACGGCGTCCCGGAAAACATCGAGAATATCGTCGCAGCGCTCGACGGCGGCGACGGGGACATCGCGAAGATAGCCTTCGCCGCGGGCGGCCCCGAAGACGCCCTGCTGGCCCTGGAACTCGTCGGCCGCTGCACGAAGCCGGCGATCGCCCTGGCGATGGGCGAGGCGGGCGTGGCAAGCCGCATCCTGGCCGCCCGGCACGGGGCCTGGGGGACGTTCGCCGCCCTTGCCGCGGGGCGGGAATCCGCGCCGGGGCAGCCCACGCTTGAGGCGTTCCGCGAACGGTACCGGCACGGGACGGTCGGGAAGGAAACACGGCTGTTCGGCGTCGTCGGCTGCCCGGTGGGCCACTCGATGAGCCCGGCGATACACAACGCGGCATTCGATGCGACCGGGTTCGACGGCGTCTACGTGCCCCTGCTCGTGCAGCCCGGGAAGGAGCATTTCGAGCGATTCATGGCGGCCGGCGTCTGCCGGCCCGGGTCGGGGTGGCGGGGGCTGAGTGTCACGATCCCGCACAAGCAGAACGCCCTGGCCTTCGTCGGGCAAGACCGCTGCGACGAACTGGCCGTTCGGATCGGCGCGGTCAACACGATTACCATCGAGCCGGACGGCTCGCTGCGGGGCGGCAACACCGATTATGCCGCGGCGATCGACGCGCTGACCGAATCGATGAATATCAGCCGCGCGGACCTCGCGGGCCGCCGGGTGGCCGTCCTCGGGGCCGGCGGCGTCGCACGGGCCGTGGTGGCCGGGCTGACCCACTGCGGGGCCGACATCACGATTTACAACCGGACGTTCTCCCGCGCGGAGACCCTGGCCGGCGCGTTCGGCTGCGGGGCCGAACCGATCGACAGGGCGGGAGCCACGGACGCGGAAATCGTGATCAACTGCACCGCGCTGGGCATGCACCCGAATACCGAAACAACCCCCCTGCCCACCATCCCCCCGTCGATTGCGGTGGTGTTCGACACCGTCTACAACCCGGTCGAGACCCGGCTGCTCGGGGACGCCGCCGCGGCGGGGCGGGTCACGGTATCGGGGGTGGACATGTTCGTCAATCAGGCGGCCGCCCAGTACCGGGAATGGACCGGTAATACGCCGCCTTGGGACCTGATGCGGGACGTGGTACTCGCTCGCCTGACCGGCGGTTCCTGAGAAACCCGGCAATTTCCCCTTTCTGCTGGCGATTATTCGCGGTTGCCGATACAATCCCTCTCCCCGAAACAGGTATCGCGGTGTTGTGTTGATAAGCGGGTTCGATACGAGGAACCGAAGTGATGAAGAAAGACGTGAAAAAGATCGTACTGGCGTACTCCGGCGGGCTCGACACCTCAGTGATCCTGCCGTGGCTGAAGGAAAAGTACGGCTGCGAGGTCATCGCGTACGTCGCCGACCTCGGCCAGGGAGACAAAGAACTCGAGGGTATCGAGGAAAAGGCGATGGCCTCGGGCGCGTCGGCGTGCGAGATCGAAAACCTCAAGAAGGAGTTCGCCGAGGACTTCTGTTTCAACATGCTCGCGGCCGGGGCCGTCTACGAGGGTCACTACCTGCTGGGAACGAGCATCGCCCGGCCGCTGATCGCGCGGGGCCAGGTGCAGTGCGCGCGGAAATACCGCGCAAATGCCGTCGCCCACGGGGCGACCGGCAAGGGCAACGACCAGGTGCGGTTCGAACTGACGTACATGGCGCTGAACCCGAAACTCGCCGTCATCGCCCCGTGGAAAGACCCTTCGTTTGAACTGACCGGCCGCGAGGCCGCCGTCGCGTACGCGAAGCGGCACAACATTCCGATACAGCAGAACCGCAAAAAGATTTACTCGCGTGACCGGAACCTCTGGCACATCAGCCACGAGGGCGGCGAACTGGAAGACCCCGCCAACGAGCCCCGCGACCGGATCTACACGATCAGCCGGCCCCTCGCAAAGACCCCCGCGAAAGCCGAGTACGTCACCGTGGACTTCACGAAGGGCATCCCCACGGGCGTCGACGGCGTGCGGCTGGACGGCGACATCCTGCTGGAGCGGCTCAACGACATCGGGGGACGTCACGCGATCGGGCAGGCGGATATCGTCGAGAACCGGCTGGTGGGCATCAAGAGCCGCGGGGTCTACGAGACCCCCGGCGGCACTATCCTGCACCGGGCGCACGAGGCCCTCGAATCGGTCACCCTCGACAAGGACACGCTGCATTACAAGCAGAAGGTAGCCCTCGAATACGCCGACCTGATATACAACGGCAAGTGGTACACGCCCCTGCGGACCGCCCTGGACGCCTTCGTCAGGAAAACCCAGGCGACCGTGACCGGGACCGTGAAGATCAGGTGTTACCGCGGCCGTGCGGCCGTGTCCTCGATAGAATCGAAAAAGAGCCTGTATTCGAAAAACCTCGCCAGCTTTACGATGGGCGATGAATACACTCCCGCCGATGCGTCCGGATTTATCCGCCTCTACGGCCTCCAGATGAAAGGGAGGGGCAAGGCCTGACCGGCGCGCTGTAAATGAAATGACGATCATTCTGCCCATATTCGTTTTCATGTTCGGCGCCTGCGTCGGCAGTTTCCTCAACGTGGTCGCCTGGCGCATGCCCCGCGGCGAAAGCATCGTGTTTCCCGGCAGCCGGTGCCCGAAGTGCGGCAGGGCCATCAAGTGGTACGACAACATCCCGATCCTCAGTTGGCTGCTGCTGAAGGCGCGGTGCCGCTACTGCCGCGAATCGATCTCAATCCGCTATCCGGTCATCGAGGCCCTGTCCGGCCTGCTCCTGCTCGGCCTGTACGCGGCGTATTTCATTTTCGACCTGCGAGCCGCGGCCGGCAGTTTTTTCGTATCGTGGCCGGTGTTCTGCCTCCACGGGATCCTCCTCTGCGGCCTGCTGGCGTGCTCGATCATCGACATCGAATACTGGCAGGTACCGCTGGAGATCTGCTGGGCGGTTTCCCTGGTCGGGGCGGTCGCCGCCTCGGTCATTCACGATCCCGCGTGGATCCCGCACGTGTCTCCCGCAACCGGCGCGATGGCCGTCGGCGCCGGCATCGGACTGGTCGTCGCCAACATCATGCAGCATCGGGGCATGATACAGCCGAGCTTCATCGACGCCGCCCCCCAGAAGGAAGAGGACACTCGCGATGAAAGTAAGAGCGTGGCCTTCACGAAGGCGGACGGCGTCAACCCCCGGGTGGAGGTCCTGCGGGAACTGGTATTCCTGTCCCCGGCTCTTTTCGGGGCCCTGGCGGCGCTGTTCCTGGCCGGCGACATCGACGTCATTGAATCCGCCTGGCGAAACCTGCTGGCGTCGAGTACGGCGGGGCCGTATATACACGGATTTCTCGCAAGCCTGTACGGGTTTCTGATCGGCGGCCTCTGGATATGGGGCACGAGGATTATCGGGACGATCATGTTCGGGAAAGAGGCAATGGGTCTCGGCGATGTCCATATCATGAGCGCGGTGGGCGCCGTGGCCGGGTGGGCGGTGCCGTCAATGGCGTTCTTCATCGCCCCGCTCTTCGGACTGGCGTGGGCGCTGTTCCTGGCCCTGCGCAAGGGACAGCGGGAACTGCCCTACGGCCCGTGGCTGTCGGTCGCGTCGATCACAGCCCTGGTGTTTTACGACGATTTCGCCGGCCTGTTCGACGCCTACTGCAGATTCGTCGGCCTCCGCTGATGGGCGGAACCGGCAGCAAGGCGAACACCGCCGGTTACGAGAATGAAACGGGCAATACTTTTCAAGGAGCACACGACATGGCGAAACACTACTTCATGGTTGTCATCAGCGGACTCTTCCTCCTGGCGATCGTCATTCTCTTTGTCAATAATGCCGGGAACACGTGCGAGAACCTCCACTTCTACTGGACGACCCTCAACGGCCAGAGCGTGGGCCTGATCATGCTCGTGTCGGCCGGTGTCGGAGTTATCACCTGGAAGATGCTCCGTATATTCGGCAAAAACAGCTGGAGAATCTACCGCGGGCGGAAACAACGGCAAAAGGAGAACCGCCCGGCAAAACAACCCGCCGACGTGAACGAACAAAAAGACTTCGACGGCGGAAGAACCTGAAAGGCGAACCGTCTCGGCTGTGTGGCGAACGCGCCCCGGCCCGCTTAAAAAAACAGTGTTCCCCGCGAAAAAAACAGTTGAATCTCGCTGATTTTATGCAAGGATTGACCTTTCGATCTGGGATTTAAGTCTTTATTTAGGAACAATCCAGGAGAGAATTATGCTGAAAAAGAGAACCACGCTGTTCGGACTGGTAATGGTATCATGTCTTGCGTCTCTTGCCGGATGCAATAATTACGAAGAACAGATAGAGGCGCTCACCAAGCAGAACGAGCAGTTAACCGCCGAAAACAGCCGGCTGGAGGATCGCCTGAGCGCCCTCCAGAACGAGAATACCACCCTGAAGACGGACGTTGCGCAGAAAAACAGAGAACTGGCCGGAAAAGACATGGAAATACAACGGCTCCAGACCATGAAGACGAAACCGGCCGACACCGATACCGCCGACGGCTGGGAGCGGGGTAAATTCGGGGACCGGGTTTCGATCGGAAGCGATCTGCTGTTCCCGTCCGGCAGCGCAACCCTGACCGCCGCCGGCAAGCGCACACTCAACCAGATCGCCGCCGACCTCAAGGGGCGGTACGCCGGCATGCCGGTGCGCGTGTACGGCTATACCGACAGCGATCCGATACGCAAAACCAAGCACCTGTGGAACGACAACCTGGACCTCTCGGCCAACCGGGCGATGTCGGTAACGAGGTATCTCAGCAGCCGGGGAATCAGTGCCGCCGATATCGAAACGATCGCCATGGGTGCGACGAACTTCGTGGCGTCGAACAGTTCCGCGTCCGGCAAAAAGCGGAACCGGCGAGTGGAAATATACGTTATCAAGAGCCGCTGAGCATACCCCGGACCCGGGAACTCAAACAGAGAACCGTGTTCGCAGCACACGGCGCCCCCGGCCGCCGGTAACCGACATGGATATATATCCCGCCATTGACCTGAGAGAGGGCGCAGTCGTACGCCTTGAAAAGGGAGACTACGACCGCCAGACCGTGTACAACACCGATCCTGTCGCCGCCGCCGGCGCCTTCATCGAAGCGGGAACGCGCTGGATCCACGTTGTCGACCTGGATGCCGCCCTGACCGGCGACCTGGTGAACACCGCCGCCCTGCGTAAGATTCACGGGGCCGCCAGCGGCGCCGGCGTCAGGATTCAAAACGGCGGCGGCATACGAAACCGCGAGCGGATCGACCTGCTGCTGGCGGTGGGAATCGATCGGCTGGTCATCGGCTCCGCCGCCCTGAAAGACTGGGATTGGTTTGAAACCATTCTCGAAACAACGGACGTCCCGAATCACCGGCTGGCACTGGGCCTCGATGCACGCGAGGGGCGGGTGGCGGCGGAGGGATGGACCGAACAGTTGGACACCCCGGCGACGGACATCGCGGCCAGGGTTCGCGGAAGCGGGCTCGGCGCGATCGTGTATACCGACATATCCCGTGACGGCACCCTGAGCGGGATGAACGTCGAGGAAACCGCCGACGTCGCGGCCTCAACCGATGTCCCCGTGATAGCATCGGGGGGCATCAACAGTCTCGAAGATATCGCCCAGGCTGCCGCGTGCGGCTGCGGCGGCGCTATACTGGGCACGGCCCTGTACGAAGGGACGGTTCGATTGGACGCAGCGCTGCGAACCGCCGGAGAGGTCGGTAGGTAAGAATACCCGAAAAGGTATTTTGTTTTTTCGACAAATTTGTTTTGAATATTGCGAAATGATATGATATTAATACGCTGTACTTAAGGGCGGGAAGACTCTGATATTCCCTTTACGGAGCTTTGGAAAATCTTTATTACCCCCAGTTAAAAGTTGGTAGAAACAACAGGGGAGGGAAAGTGAACGATGATGATATACTCCGACATGGAAAACGGCGACAAGAAAGATGTTGACGTTGAAGAGACAGAAGAAGCGGTAACAGAGGAAGAAACGCAGGAAGAAGAAAAGAGCAAAGACGAAAAGGAGATATCTTCCGGCATACTCGATGTCACAGAAAAAGGGTATGGATTTCTGCGAAGCCTGGAAAACAACTACAAACCCACCCCCGGGGACACGTTTGTCGGCAAGGATTTCATACGGCAGAACAACCTCAAGACCGGTCTTCACATCGAAGGCAAGGTCCTGCCTCCCAACAAGAAAAAGGGAGGTCCGAAAATGGATGAAATCCTCATGATAAACCACAAGCCGGCGGAGGAATACAAGGATATCATCCCGTTTAACGAGCAGATAGTCGTGGATCCTCATCCGCAACTGCAGCTTGAAACCCCGGGCGGACCTATAGAGATGCGGGTTCTCGACCTCGTCTGCCCCATCGGAAAGGGACAGCGCGGCGTGCTGGTGGCGCCGCCGCGCAGCGGAAAAACAATTCTCCTCCAGGAAATAGCAAACGCCGTCGCGAAAAATAACCCCGAGTGTTACATACTGATCCTCCTGGTCGATGAGCGCCCCGAAGAAGTGACCGACTTCAAGCGCAAATGCCCCGACGCGGAAGTCGTCGCATCCTGCAATGATATGCCGCTTCAAAATCATACGCGGGTGGCCGAGTTCACGCTGGCCAGGGCAATACGTATGGCGGAATTCAACCAGGACGTGGTGATACTGCTCGACAGCCTGACCCGGCTGGGGCGCGCGTATAACCGGTCCGTACACGGCAGCGGCAGAACCATGACCGGCGGTGTCGACATTCGGGCGCTGGAAACCCCCAAGCGTCAGTTCGGCGCCGCCAGAAAGATTGAAAACGGCGGCAGCCTGACGATTCTGGCGACGGCACTGATCGAAACCGGAAGCCGGATGGATGATCTGATATTCGAGGAATTCAAGGGCACCGGCAACATGGAACTCCAGCTTGATCGCAAACTCGCCGAAAAGAGAATCTGGCCCGCCCTCGACATACCCAAGTCGGGAACCCGCAAGGAAGAACTGCTCGTGCAACCCTGGGCATTGCCGAAACTTCACGCGCTTCGACGAACCCTGTCGACCCTGAATGTCCAGGAAGAGATGCCCCAGCTCCTGCGGGCCCTTGAAAAGCACGAGACGAACGAGGCTTTTCTCCAGTCCCTGGACACCGATCGCATGGGATAACCCCCCTGCTCCCCGTGAAATGAGTTCGATTCAGGGGCCCTCCGTGCCCGGCGCGACGTATCCCCCCGAGCGGGGTCTTTTTTTCACCTTGATCCTTGACCAAAAAGAGTTTTGGTCGTACGCTACCCCGCTCGGAACGAGATGACGCTCCTGGTTTCGTCACGTGCGGCGGTATCAACAGGTATTTAATACAGTTAGCTCTCGATCCAGGCGCACCTGCAACAAGGGCGCCCCGATGGATTCGGGAAGGAAAGGAAATGCAATGGGTGACTCACTCGATGTCAAGGAACTGCTGAATGCGGGTATCCACTACGGCCACCATACCGGCCGGTGGAATCCCAAGATGAAAAAGTATATTTACGGAAAACGTAACTCGCTGCATATCATAGATATAAAAGAAACCATCCGGGGCCTCCTGCTCGCCAAGAAGTTTCTCTACCAGACGGTCCAGGAAGGAAATGACATCGTTCTGGTGGGAACCAAACGCCAGGCCCAGAAATGCATCAAGTCGACTGCCGAGCAGTTGGAGATGCACTGGGTTATCGATAGATGGATCGGCGGAACCCTGACGAATTTCCGTGAAATACGAAAACGGGTGCGCCGCCTCGATGAGCTCGAACAGATGGAAACCGACGGAACGATGGATGTCTATTCGAAGAAAGAAGGCTCACGACTTCGCAGGGAACTCCGTAAGGTCAGGCGCAATCTCGGCGGTATCAGAAATATGACGAAATTTCCCGGCGCGGTGGTCGTCATCGATCCCACCCGTGAAAATATCGCCGTGCGCGAGGCGCAGAAGGTCAATATTCCGGTCATAGCGTTGATCGACACCGAAGCCGACCCGACCCTCGTCGACATCCCGATTCCGGGAAACGACGATGCCATGCGCGCGATAGAAATTGTTGTCGAAGAGCTTGCGTCCGCCGTCGAGATGGGGATGAAAGGCAGAGGAACCCGGCAAGTAACCGGCGAAGAGGAAAAGCCCGAACGGCGGCGCAGCATACGACCCACCACGGCACGGGCCGATGAAATTCCCGAAGAGGTACCGTACAAAACGGATGCCGCGCCCGTCTCCGCGGACGCGACGCCCGCCGCGGAGGAATCGGCACCCGCCGGCCCGGCGCCCGGGGCATCCCCTCCCGCATCCGCGCCCCCCGAAGGAGACGACGAAAACGCCGAATCGCCGGCACAAGCCGAAGCCCCCCCCGCCGAGGAACCCGAACCCGCCGGCGGCAACGAAGCCCCGGCCCCGGCACCGGCCCCGGCACCGGAAGAGGCACCTGCCGGCGAACCCGACGCGCCGCCTGCGGGGCAAGATGCCGCGGACGCGATTCCCGCCGAAACGGGCGACGCGGTGCCGGCCGAAGACACTGCCACCGGCGAAGAGGCGGTTGAAAAAGCGACGTCAGAGGAAACCGGGGGGCAATAACCTTCGGTAAACCGACGTATAGATCGCAGACGTTATCTACGGCGACATGCCATTTTCATATCGGAGATTGCAACCATGGCAGACATTACGGCAGCACGGGTTAAAGAACTCCGAGACCTGACAGGTCTCGGAATGATGGACTGCAAGAAGGCGCTCGATGAAGCCGACGGCGATATCGACGCGGCAAAGGATATCCTGCGTTCCAAGGGGCTGGCCATTGCCGAAAAGAAAGCCGGCCGGGAAACAAAGGAAGGCCTTATCGGATTGAAGATCGCGGAAGACGGCACCGCCGGGGCAATGGTGGAAATACAGTGTGAGACCGACTTTTGCGCCCGCAACCAGGAATTCAAGGACATGGTCGAATCCCTCGTCTCTGCGGCGTTCGATGCTTCGACCGGTCCGGTCGACCCCGATGATGCTATGCAGAATGCGCTTCAGGATACCCTTGCCAAGATCGGCGAAAATATGTCCTATGCCCGCGGCATAAAGATCGAGGCCGCACACGTCGGCGGCTACCTGCATCACAACAGCAAGGTCGGCGTACTGGTAGGCATCGACGGGGCGCTGGACGACGAAACCCTGAAGGGGCTCTGCCAGCACATCGCCTTCAGCAATCCTCTCGGGATCACCCCCGACGACATTCCGGCCGATGTAGTGGAAAAAGAACGCCAGTTTGCCCGCCAGGAAGCGCTGGACACGGGCAAACCCGCCGATATCGTCGAAAAGATAGTAGAAGGAAAGATAAAGAAGTATATTGCGGGGCTGGCGCTGCTGGAGCAGGACTACGTGAAGGACGACAAGAAAAAAGTTCGGGAGGTCATTGGCGATGCCTCTGTCGTGGAATTCGCGCGGTTTGGCATCGGCGAAGGATAGGACCCGGACGGGAGAGTCGCCATGCAACCGGTCGGTCATAAACGGGTAATACTGAAGCTCTCGGGCGAGGCGCTTTCACTTCCCGGATCCAAGGGTATCGACCCGGAGAAACTCGACGGCCTGGCGTCTCGCCTCAAAGAAGCCCGCGCGACCGGCACGCAGATCGGTATTGTAACAGGCGCGGGGAACTTCATCAGGGGCGTCGATTATGCCGGCAATACCGTAATACGGCGGACGACGGCCGACTACATGGGCATGCTTGCCACAACGATGAACGCCCTGGCCCTCCGGGATGCGATAGAGGAACGCGGCGTACCGGCCCGCGTCGTCAGCGCGATG
Source organism: uncultured Planctomycetaceae bacterium (assembly GCA_964557575.1). Taxonomy (GTDB): domain Bacteria; phylum Planctomycetota; class Phycisphaerae; order SM23-33; family SM23-33; genus CAZLBC01. The sequence continues at coordinate 284 of CAZLBC010000132.1, read as the reverse complement.
CCGCTCCCCACGGTGACCGAGGAGTACTATCGTCCGTCAGTCATGCGGTACCTCGATGACGGCGTTGTGGTCATTTTCGCGGGAGGTACCGGGCATCCGGGAGTCACCACGGACATGTGTGCCGCCATACGAGCCAATGAAATCGGTGCCGACATTATCCTCAAGGCAACCAAGGTCGACGGCGTGTACGACGGGGACCCCGAAACCAATCCCGACGCCAGGAAATACGACCAGTTGACGCACGAAGAAGCCCTGGCCGGCAAACTCGGTGTCATGGACCTGGC
>CAZLBC010000131.1:0-10872 GCA_964557575.1 uncultured Planctomycetaceae bacterium | reverse complement strand
TTGTTGAAGAGATGACTATTTTGAATATGAAATTACTTAAAGAAAAAGCCTGTTTGTAGATGAATCAGACGGCTGAGAACTCGTCACTGTTGAGTATAGTATATGTGTTAATATATCAAGTACAGGGGCACCCTTCGCGGTTGCCCATCTTTGTCAATAAAGGAAGTCATTATGTCCACACTTACCATGTCCGTTAGAATGCTTTGCGTGTTTTTGATGTTTGCGGTCGTTTCCGCTGTGGTGGGCGCGGAGGACCACGCCCGTCAGGCCGAGGCCATTCTGGAATCCCTGGGCCGTCGGGTGGGCCTGGTCCACCTGCCCCGCTGCGGGGATGGCGCCCTGGGTCTGGCCCTGTTGGCGGCCGATGAGACGCTCCGGGTCCACGGTCAGGATACCGACTACGCGCAGGTCCAGGCCGCGCGGCGACAAGCCGATGAGCAGGGCGTTGCCGGCCGACGGGCCTGGTTCGACTACGGGGATGTGAGCCGCCTGCTGCCGGTGGGAAACAGTTCGGATCTGATCGTGATGAGCGATCTGGTCGAGGCAGACCTGACCCCTGAACTGGCCCGCGAGATCGCGCGGGTGCTGCACCCGTGGTACGGGGTGGCTCTGCTTGGAGGTCCTGTAACGCACGAGGTCATGGACCGAAGGGCGCGCGAGGCCATGACCCGATGGAGCGCTCTATTCGAGGGTCTCGGGCTTTCGGCTCGGGTCATCGACAACCGCACGGTCCGGGTGGACAATGAAGCATTGGCCGCGGCCTTCCCCGGTGTGCTGTTGCGGGTGGAGAAACCCGCGATGCCGGGCGCAGACAATTGGAGCCACTTCTGGCACGGTCCCAGCAATAACCCTGTTTCGACTGACACGGCCTACTCGTACCCCGAGACCATCCAGTGGACGGGAACGCCGCTCAAAACGTCGAAAACCGATCTTCCGATCGTGGCCAACGGTCGTCTGTTCATGCTCTGGAACGCCCACGTGGCAGGGTGTTATAGCGGGGGGGATCCGGTGCCGCCCGGAGAAGAGGCCGAACTTCGCAGCGCCAGCAGTGCGGTGTTCACCCTGTCGGCGACGGGTCTGGACGATGTGAAGGTGACGGCAACCGAGAACGACACGACGGTGACGCAGCCTATTCCCCTCATCTACGACACCGACATGGACTCCGACGTCGATGACGTTGCTGGCCTGACCGTGCTCCATGCGCTGGCTGATCGTGGAGAAGTCGACCTGCTCGGCGTCACGGTCTCCTCGAAACACGACTGGAGCGCACTCTGCGCCGACCGCATCAATACCTACTTCGGACGCCATAGCCTGCCGCTCGGACAGCACAAGGGACCAGGTGGCGGAAGCAGGGGTTCGAAATACGCTCAAGAGATAGCCGAGGAATTTCCGGGTACGTTGGCGAGCGCCAACGATGTCCCCGATGCGATCAAGGTCTACCGGGAGATCCTCGCCGCTCAGCCCGACAACAGTGTGGTGATCGTTTCGGTCGGCTACCTGAACAATCTGCGCGACCTGCTGGCGAGCGGCGCGGACGAACACAGCAGCCTGAACGGCCGCGACCTGGTCCAGCAGAAGGTCAAGGTATGGGTTCCCATGGGCGGCAGATTACCGGGTGGTGCTGACAGTTCGCGTAATTTCGGTCTTGACTCCCCAGCCTCACAAGAAGCCACTGACCAGTGGCCAACCGAAGTCGTGTTCTCCATAAAGCAGAAGGGATACGTCAAGACCGGCGCCAATATCCTCGATCTGCCGACCACCAATCCAGTACGCCGAGCCTACCAAATTTTCGGGAAAATCCCGCATTGGAGCTCGGACCAATTAGCCGCACTGTACGCGGTCCGTGAACTCGATAACCCCTCGGGGCACTTTAAGCTTTCGGATCCGGGTCGGATCAGCATCGATCCGAATAGTAAGGGCGGCCATACTTGGGAGTTTGATCCACATGGCACCCAGCGCTTTGCGGGATTTCAGAGCTCGAGCGCGCGCGACATCGTCAGGGCGGAGGTTGATGCCCTGATGATGCACATCCCGGCGGTAGCGTCTGTTCCGCAGATCGAGGTGTCGGTGTCGAGCCTGACGGTCAAGCAAGGCACCACGGCTCCTTTCACGAAGCCGAGCCTGACGGTCACGCAAGGCGGCACGGCCGATTTCACGGTATCGCTCACGCAGGCTCCAACCTCCGATGTGACTGTCACGGTGGCGCGCAGCAGTGGCGACAGTGACCTGAGTGTCAGTTCCGGTGCCAGCCTGACCTTTACCCCCGGCAACTGGAACGTGGCGCAGACGGTGACTTTGGCCGCCGCCAGCGACGCCGATACGGTCAACGGCAGCGCGGTGTTTACCCTGTCGGCGAACTCATCCGCACGCTCGATCAGCGTCCAGGCGGCAACCGTCGGCTTGATTGCCCAGTACACCTTCAACGAAGGGAGCGGCTCCACCGCCCATGACAGCAGCGGCCAGGGCGGGCAAGCCAACCTCGCGGTCAACGGCAATGTGGAATGGGTCTCCGACGGCGTGCGCTTTACCGGCAACGGACGTCTCCAGGCCGACAACGCCGACAAGATCAATCAAGATATCCGCTACGCCGGCACGTTCTCCGTCGCACTCTGGCTTGAGCCCGGGCAGCTTCAGCAGGGAGGCCCGGCTCGCATCCTCACTCTCTCGCCCGATAGGGGAGATCGGAACCTCACCGTCGGTCACGGCAACCACAAGAACGCCAACAACCATCTGGAGCTGCGCGTACGCGCCACCAACACCAGCGCCAACGGCACGCCGGGAGTCGATATCGACGATACCTTCGTCTCGGATCGTCAGCATCTGGTGATCACCTTCGACGGTTCGGTGGCGCGCATCTACCGCAATGGCAACTTGATCGCTTCCGACACCGGCCCGGGCGGCTTGGCCAACTGGAACCCCAGTTACCCCCTGGTGCTCGGCGCCGAGGCCGATGGCAAGCGAAAATGGGTCGGCACCCTGTACGAGGTCGGCATCTACGACCAGGTCTTGAGCGCGCAGGAGATCAGTGATGCCTATGACGCGGGATCGGGAACGCCTGATCCGTAGATTGCGGTGTCGACCCCGAACCTGACGGTCAACGAAGGCGGCACGGCCGATTTCATGGTGTCGCTCACGCAAGCTCCAGCATCCGATATGACCGTCACCGAGTTGGGATGACACGGGTGTTCTGCTGGCCTTTGCAACCGGCAGACACAGCCTGAAGGTGGTGGTCATGGTTCCCAAAGCGCGGCTCTTGGAGTTCATGTCCGCCCAAATGCCGGATGAGGGACAGGGTGGTTTTGAAAAGGACGTCAATGTTCTCAAGCAGGTGGAAGAACTCGGCGGCTGGAGCACGGAACTGGATCATAAGATGATTAATCCCCACACCAGGGCGCTCACCCGGAACGCCGCACTGGTACTGAGCAGTCGACCCTCCAAGCTCACCGCCTACAAGCGAGTCGACGGCACGGTTCTCTGGGAACAGGAGCTGCCGACAAACGCCATCGGCAACGGCCTCGCCGTGGCCGCCGATGGCAGCATCATCGTCGTTTTGGCGGACGGTCGGATCATCCGTATTGGAGCGGGCGGATCCCCTGTGGCGCAAGGTCTCTGACATGGCTGATTTTTCTAATTCAGAAATCCGCCTCCAACGGAACAGAATATGGACCAACGGATGTCTTCGCCGTCCAACGGATAGTAAAAACCGCTTGACAACTATAACGGGCGGTTAACAATAGTCCTTAAACCAGCGATCATTAAGTGATGTTTTCATAAAAAAACTCGAAATACCCTATGATTTAAGTATAATACTGCTTTGTTTGGCAAACTGTCCTTAAATACATGGAGGTATTTCGAGTGAGTAAGATTAAACACAAACAACATGAGAAACGCAAGAAGAAAATTCAGAATCGGCTTCAAAAGGCTGAGACCGGGGACAGCGGCGCACCCGTCTTCACCGCTTCAAACATTCATTATGAATTGTCAGAGCGTGTTGGCGGGATTGGCTTTGGTGGCATAGGTGCCATAATGCAACTCGTCAATAAAATAGGTCTCGCTCAAAACATCGATGCCCATCTACCCATACTGCAATGCCATCGCCCCTATCATGAATCCGATCATATTCTGAACATGGCGTTCAATTGTCTTATGGGCAATTGTTGCCTGGAGGATTTGGAACTTCTTCGCAATGACATTAATTACCTTGACGCATTGGGGGCAACCAAGATCCCCGATCCCACCACGGCAGGCGATTTTTGCCGCCGTTTTTCGATTGAAAGCATTATGCGTTTTCAGGATATCGTCAACGAAACACGGTTGGTGGTGTGGAACCAGCAGCGTGAGGAGTTCTTCCAAGAGGCGGTTATTGATGCCGACGGCGTGATCGTAGAAACAACGGGTGAGTGTAAAGAGGGGATGGGTTTGTCATATAATGGCACATGGGGCTACCATCCTCTGGTAGTATCTCTGGCCAACACGAATGAGCATTTGTTTTTACTTAACCGATCGGGCAACCGTCCCAGTCATGAAGGGGCAGCCACGCTGTTGAATAAGAGCATCGATTTATGCACCAGGGCGGGGTTTAAGAAGGTACGGCTTCGGGGCGATACGGACTTCAGTCAGACCACTCACCTTGACGGGTGGGATGATCGCGGGGTCACATTCGTATTCGGCATGGATGCGCGGCGAAACCTGGTACACCGTGCTGAAGGCCTTGCAGAAAGCTCATGGGAGGCCCTTGATCGAAAGGCGAAATACGAGATCAAGACGTCAGGGAGAAGCCGACCGACAAATGTCAAGAAACGGATTGTGCGGGAGAATGGGTATAAGAATTTGCGATTGAAAAGTGAGCATGTCGCCGAATTCGAATACCAACCCGGGGCATGCGACCGTAACTACCGGGTTGTGGTCGTGCGAAAAAACATCTCTGTGGAACGTGGAGAGGCTCGCTTGTTTGATGATATCCGGTATTTTTTCTATATCAGCAATGACCGATATGCAACGAAAGAGGAAATTGTTGAGCATGCCAACAAAAGGTGTAACCAGGAAAATCTCAATGCTCAATTGAGCAATGGTATTCCTGCAATGAAGATGCCCCTTGATAGCTTGGAAAGCAACTGGGCGTACATGGTGTTCTGCGGACTCGCCTGGACATTAAAAGCATGGATGGCCTTACTGATGCCGGTTGACGGTAGATGGAAAACAAAACATGTAGCTGAAAAGAGAAGAATGCTGGGTATGGAGTTTCGAACATTTGTTAGAGCTGGTTTCATAACTTGCTTTGGTAGCGAAAGCGAGGTATTTTGTCGATCTGGCAAGGAACGGAAACGACGACATATTAAGGAAATATGTCGAGTTTTCGTGACGCCGCCAGACGGCAAAAGAGCCGCTTGTAGTCCAAATTGAAGTTATGAAACCAGCTCTAATTATTTCATGCGTATCCCATGTCAAATTATCAAGCAAGGTCGGAAATTGGTTTATAGGATAATTGGCTGGAATACAATGCAAGATAAATTTATACGATTTATAAACGGAGTTTCGCGACCGTTGAGATGTTGACCGTTCCGGCATGAAGCCGGGATAAGGATGTCCCGGTACCGTTAAAAACATTTAAAAGACAAGATAACCTCAGCCTATGACATACACAAAATTGAGTATGGATTTAAAACGCTTCAAGAGCGGATAAGGGATTTGTTCCCTAAGTTAATCGATCCATTTGTGAAATAAAGGTCACTATTTATCGCTTGTTTAAGGAATAGTTCCTCTTAGAAAACCGCTTTCTCTGAGACACTGAGACACACGGATTGGATCTTTCAGTAAGGCACATTCAAAATAACAGTAGACAGGAATCATAACATGAAATTATTTATAACTTTTTTGACCCTGATGATTCTGACCGCGGGTTCTCCCGCGGTCGGCGCGGACGATCACGATGCCCGGGCCGAGGCCATCCTGGAATCGCTGGGCCGTCGGGTCGGTCTGGTCCATTTGCCCCGCTGCGGGGATGGCGCCCTGGGTCTGGCCCTGTTGGCGGCCGATGAGACGCTCCGGGTCCACGGTCAGGATACCGACTACGCGCAGGTCCAGGCCGCGCGGCGACAAGCCGATGAGCAGGGCGTTGCCGGCCGACGGGCCTGGTTCGACCACGGGGATGTGAGCCGCCTGCTGCCGGTTGGAAACAGTTCGGATCTGATCGTGATGAGCGGGCTGACCGCCGCCGATCTCAGCCCCGCCCTGGCCGGGGAGATCACCCGGGTGCTCCACTCCTGGTACGGGGTGGCGCTGCTCGCCGGCGAGGTGCCGCCGGCAGCCATGGCCCGCTGGGCCGCCGAGTTTGATGGCCTGGGGCTCACCGCAACGCTCGTCAGTCGGCAAGAGGAGGCCGCACTGGCTACGGCCTTCCCCGGGGTACTGCTGCGGGTGGAGAAACCGGCGTTGCCGGGCGCCGACAACTGGAGCCATTTCTGGCACGGCCCCGACAACAACCCGGTTTCCACCGATACAGCCTACTCGTACCCCGAAACCATCCAGTGGACGGGAACGCCGCTCAGGGTATCGAAATCCGATCTTCCGATCGTCGCCAACGGTCGTCTGTTCATGCTCTGGAACGCCCACGTGGCGGGCTGTTATAGTTCCCCGGGGGATCCGGTGCTGCCCGGAGAAGAAGTCGAACTGCGCACCCACGGCTGGGCGACGGCCGGTCTGGATGCACGAGTCAGCAAGGATGCGGGATCGAACCTGATGAACGTCCGCGGGCCGTTGCTTGAGGTCCGCGCCACCGGTTCGGGCGTTCAGCTCTGGACCCGGCGGATGTCGCCGATGATGTGGATGCAGCACCAGCGTTCGGTGGTTGTCGCCGATGGTGACCGTTTGCTGGTCGCCGACGGCAACACCCTGCGGGTGCTCGACCAGGCCACCGGCGAAGAACGCCGGAGCCGGGTGATCGAAGACTACGAGGAGATCAAGTGGATGGCCGTCGCCGACGGAACCATCGCCGTCTTGAGCGGGCCCACGATCGACCGCTTTCCGGAACGGATGCGTAGGAATCCGCAAAATGATCGGCGTATCCTGGGGCGCCTGCTGACCGTGCTGGATGGTGAGAGCCTGGAAACCCGCTGGGAAATCCGACGTGCGGATGGGACGGATGAGTTCGACCCACGCTCCGCCGCCATCGACAATGGCCGGCTCTTCATCACCACCGCGGGTGACAATAAGGAATACGTGAGCAAAGGAGCGATCAAAAAACAAAAGCTCGACACGTCCCAGCTCTTCACCACCGGCATCAGAGCAGAAGCCTACCGGCTCTCCGATGGAGCGCTGCAGTGGGAGCAGGAAACGGACATCAAGCGTCGGCGGACCGTACTGGGCTTCGCAGGAGACACGATCCTTCGTCATCCGGTGGCCGGGTGGGCGATGGGCGGAATCTACATCATCTCCGCTGTTGAGGATGATCTCGTGGTGATGCTCTTGCAGGAAGACGGGCAGCAGGTGCGAAGCGAGCCGCAGAGGAGGAGTCACGGAGTTTATAACTACCTGTACTACAAGGATCTTCTCTTTGGCGGGAGCAAAAGTGGAAGCGGCGTGGATCCGGTGAGCGGGGAAGTGGAAATGAAATACAGTGGGGGCGTTGGAGGATGTGGACATCTCACGGCGGCCCCCCAGGGCATTGTCGGTCAGGATGGCCTCACCTGGAATGCTGTCACAGGGCAAAGGGTGGGGAGTCCTTTGTACAAGTCGCAGTGCGCTGCATCGTCATTCGTTGCCAACGGACTGAACTGGCGCTTACCGGTTGTCAAGAATAAGGGGCCCTGGCCCGGGCACATCGTGCGCGGAGCGGTTGAACAGGATCTTCCGGCCCCCGGCCCCAGGCTGGTCCGCTCCGTCGACCCGTCGCCGGGCGTGACCGATGCACAGGCCGTGGGCTGGACGAGCCACCGCGGCGATGCGACCCGATCATCTTCGGCCGCCGTCACCGTTGCCGACACGGTCACCCTGCGCTGGAGCGTGCCGTCCCGGCATCCGACGCAGTTGGGTGGTATTGCGCTGATCGGCCCGAGGATCGCCCCCGTGCCGCCGGTGACTGCCGGGAAGCTGGTCATTACCGCCGACAACGAAGGTGCTGTTCAAGCCCTGGACCTGGAGACCGGCGACCAACGGTGGCGAACGCACACCGGCGGGCGCATCGAAAGCAGTCCCACGATCTGGAAGGACCGGGTCTTCGTCGGCAGCACGGATGGCCATGTGTATGCCTTCGCCCTGGCCGACGGCCGCGAGCTGTGGCGCTTGCGCGTCGCGCCGGAAGCGGGCCGCATGACGCTCTATGATCAGCTCGGCAGCCGCTGGCCGGTGTTCGGCTCTCCCCTGATTGCCGATGGGAAGATGGTCGCAGTGGCGGGCAATCTGGAGGCCATCGACGGGCTCCATGCCGTGGCTGCGGACGCGGTGACGGGGGAATTGCAGTGGGAACATGGAGCATGGCGAGACCCCGAGGGCGAGGCCTTCAGCCAGGGGCGCATATCAGGCGCCTCGGGGGTTGGGCAGCTTTGCTGGGACGCCGGGCAGGGAGAAGCGGTATTCAATCCGGAGGGGGGAATGCCAGTACGGTTTTCCGTCGAGAGCGGATCTCCGCGTGCCGCCTTTGCACGGGGGCGCCTCGCGGACATTTTGAGTAGTAACAATAGAATTGGATTTGGAAGAGCGGTTGGCAGGAGCAGCGGGCCGATCGGGAAGATCGCTCCCGACTGGATCGTTCGCGGAGGCGTGTTGCTGCATCAGGAGAAAGACGGCCGAGGCCGCATGCCGCTGTTGGGTACGGGTGGCGGCATGCCGAGCTGGGATGACACGGATGTTCTGCTGACCTTCGAAACCGGCAGACACAGCCCGAAGGTGGTGGTCATGGTTCCGAAAGCGCGGCTCTTGGAGTTCATGTCCGCCCAGCTCCCGGACAAGGGAAAGGGTGGTTTTCACAAGGGTGTCAATGTTCTCGAGCAGGTGGAAGAACTCGGCGGCTGGAGCACAAAAGTGGGTGGTAGGCACACCAATCCCCACACCAGGGCGCTCACCCGGAACGCCGCACTGGTGCTGACCAGTCATCAACGAGGAGCCCCCAAGCTCACCGCCTACAAGCGAGTCGACGGCACGGTTCTCTGGGAACAGGAGCTGCCGACAAACGCCATCGGCAACGGCCTCGCCGTGGCCGCCGATGGCAGCATCATCGTGGCTTTGGAGGACGGTCAGATCATCCGTATCGGAGCCGCAGAATAACGGCCTTGACCTGCGAAACGAAAGGAATCTTTGGCACAATAGCCGTATAATATGCCGGGTCCTGACCCTGTGTATAACCACACGGTGCTGCTGGCCACGGATTCGCCAGATCACGCAATACCATTGCCTATCTGGCGGTATATGTCACTCGAGACAAACGCGCCAGAACTCAACGCCAAGGAGAGATACAATGCACAACGTACGCAAACTTCTATGTTCGTTTGCCTGTGGGGCAGCTTTGCTGCTGGGCGGATCGTTTTCGATTCACGCACAGGCCGCCGAAGGCAACCCTCCCGAACGGATCAAGGTTCTTCGTGTGGGTAGCAGTTCGTTCAGTTATGACCTGATCGAGAATACGCGGAGCATCGTCGAAGCCTCCGGCAGATACCAACTCATCTGCGCTCCAAGAGTAGACGGGGCAGGAGTTCGCCTCGATAAATTCTTTGCTTATCCGGGTATGTACGAGGAATGGCGTGACCGAGTCATCCCGAAAATCAAGGCCGGCAACTATGACTACGTCATAATCCAGACCATCGGGTGGCTCGGTCTAACACCCGAGCAGCAAAAGAGACTCTGCACAGAGATTCTCCCCGATATGGCGCATTTGATTCGCGACGCCGGCGCCCGCGTCATTCTCTATGACAAGTACCTGCGTCCGAAACGCAAAGGATGGGTCGGCCGCTATCCCGAGGGCTATCGCCTGAATTATCTGCTCCATATTTGGGCTGCGAAAAACGCCGGCATCGAAAAGATTTCCTTCGGCGGCGAGGCCGTTACCGAACTGTGGAGCAAACCGCAATTCGCCCGGGTGGGCTTTTTCATCGGCGACGGACACCCCAGCGTGTTCTCCAATCACATCAGCGCGATCAATTTTGCGTACCTCCTGACCGGCGAAGACCCGGTCGGTAATCCCGTGCGCGAATTGCCCTTGGCCGGAATGCGCAGGGGGCAATTCATGGAACTGGGAAGTTCGGACAATGCCGAGCATCAAAAGGTTTACGAGGACCTGAAGGACCGAGTGAAAGAAGACTCCTTCGTTCTCACCGACGAAGAGGCCCGCACCTTGCAGGAAATGGCGATGAAGAGCCAACGTAAGTGGGGCGGCCTGCTTCGCGAAAACCTCGAAAGCGACGAGGTCTTCGCCAAGACGATGAAAGAGATCGAGCGCATTCAAGGCGAAATGGACAAATACGAGGAATATGGCCTCGACGAAAACTTCATTGCCAGGCAAAAGGCAAAATTCGCGCCGCCCGAAGCGCCTGGGGAGCTCAAGCCGCACAAGATCAGATCAATCATTGGGAAGACCAAGCGTCTCGAGTACTTGGGCGCGCAAATCAGAAAATACAGCATGAGAATGCCCGTGAAGAAAAGGAAAGAGGTTAACCGGGCGTTCGCCCAGTACTGGGATGAAAAGGACAACAGCAAACTGCGCGACGAGCTCATTGTGGAAGCAAAGATCCTGCATGAAAAACGGGCCCAGGGCTTGACGAGTAAACGGCCAGGTAAAGGTTCAGGTATGATTGGATACGTCTACGTTCTGCCCGCCTGGAGACTCATTTTTGAGAACCTCCCTGAAGATCAAGTCAAAGCCGCCCTCGAACACTACAACGC
>CAZLBC010000130.1:0-11151 GCA_964557575.1 uncultured Planctomycetaceae bacterium | reverse complement strand
CCCGCGGCGCCGGCCGGCCTGGACCGGATACGGTTCACGCGTTTCACGAACGACGAGCAGTGGCGGTATTACCTGTACATCTACGCCCGGATGGTCGAGATGCTCGATGCCGACGTCGGCCGGATCCTCGACGCCCTGGAGGCATCGGGCCAGGCGGACAATACGGTCGTCATTTTCACCGCGGACCACGGCGACGGGCGCGGCCGGCACCAGCACGTCAGCAAGTGGTATCCGTACGAGGAGGCGGTGAAGGTCCCGCTGGTCTTCGCCTGGCCGGGACAGGTCGCGGAGGACCGCTGCGACCGGACGCACCTGGTCAGCAGCCTGGATATCATCAGCACGATGTGCGATTACGCGGGCATCGCGCCCCCGAAGGACGTGCGGGGGCGCTCGCTGAGACCCCTGCTGGAGAACAAGGACGTCCCGTGGCGGTCGTTCGTGGTGTCGGAATTCCGGCTGAAGGGCCGGATGGTGCGCACGGAACGGTACAAGTACGTGCACTTCGCGGGCGATCCGGTCGAGCAGCTCTTCGATATGAAGGCGGACCCCTGGGAGAAGGAAAACCGCTACCGGGACCCGCGCCTGGCCGACGTGCTGGCGGCGCACCGGCAGTTGCTGAAGGAGTGGAACGGGATCATCACCCCGGCCTGAATCCGCCGGTGACCCACTGACTGTGTACCGGCGGGCGGCATTTTTCAACAGCCGGCTAACCGCGGCCGGCGGCGCGGGTCTATAATGTCATATGAGTATGCATTTATAATATCGCGGGTGTTCCGCCATGATCATCACCTGTCCACACTGCGAGCGGGACCTGCAGGCCGCAAAGGCGCTTCTCGGCCAGAGGGTACGGTGCCCGTTGTGCGACGCTGACTTCGCCGCCCGGCTGCCGGAGGCCGCGGCCGCGGACGAAGACGGGGCGGCTGACGTCGTGCCGGCTTCAGCGGACCATTACACGACCCAATCCCCCGTGACGGTCGCGCGGGTGCAGGAATTCACCTGGCATTACGAGGCCGTCTCGCTGCCCAACGCCGTCCCCGAACCGATGGCGCTGCCGCCGGTGATCACCGCCCCCGGGGCCCTGCCCGAACCGCAACGGTATATCCTCCCGCAGATGATGCGGCCGCAGCCGCGAACCGGCGCGCCGATCAGGACAGAGCGCCCCCGCCGGGAGACGGCGGGCGGCGGTGAGCCGGCCGGTTGGTTCGTGACGACCCGGGACGGGGAGGTCGGCCCGTTTCACATCATCCAGATCGCCAAGGCCGTGGGAATGGGCCGGATCGGCCCGTGTACCCTCCTGAGAAACAACTACCACAATATCACCGTGCTCGCCTGCTCCGTGCCGGGCCTCTTCCCCGACATCGTCTACAACCCGGCGCAGCACCGGCTCGAACAGCGGGAAACGCCCCCCGTCGAATCCGCGGCGGTCTCACGGAACTGAGCCGGCCGCGCCCGAGACGTTTCAGCCCGCTACGGCGGGGACGGCGGAATATTCAAAGCGCATGGGTCTCCGCGTAGCGGAGGATATTGGCCCTGGTGGCCAGAAAGGCCGGGACATTGAGTATGCAGTATGCCGCGGTCCTGCAGACGATGCCCGGTGGTGCGGCCGTCACCAGAACACCGAACGGCTGGCCGGTCAACTTCAGGTATTCGGTGATACTCCGCACGTGCCGCGGTCGGGCGGTGAGTGCTGCCTTGCACTCCACCGGTATTTTTATACCGCGATCGGGGGCATCCACGACGAAATCGACCTCCAGCATGCTGCGAGCGTCCTTTCGCCACGTACCAACTCGCTTCTTGGCCGACGCTCCCTCCAGGAGGCTCAGCAGAACCGCGTTTTCGAAAAGCCCCCCCAGCGGCGTGCGGAGAGACGGATCGAGCGTTCCCATCAGGGACAGGGACGGAACGGCCAGGGTCCGCACGCGATTCAAGACCCCGAGGTCATGCAGGTACCGCTTGGGAAGAAAGTCGGAATGCTGCGGATCGATGGCCTGGGGGCGGACTTCCAGGACCAGGTGCCAGGCCTTCATGGCGGCAATCACCTTTCGGGCGTAGTACTTGGTCGCGTCGACGTGCGTGTATTTCGACGGGCTGCCCACGTGTCCCGCTACCGCGCGCAGGGTCTCTTCGAACAGCAGGGGATCGTAATTCTCTTTTCGCGCGAAGTCGTCTTCCAGCGTCCCCGTGATTTCATCGATAACCGGCGCAGCCGTTTCACCGGCCGCCAGGGACTTGACGGCTTCCGGGTAGCCGCCCGCGTGCAGATACTGATCGTAGAGCCCCGTGAGATGTTCATGGCGGGAGGGGGGGACTGCCGACGGCGCGGCGTTTACGAAGTCGGCCAGTTCCGCGTACCCCCGGCACCGCAGGAACTCGGAAAAGTTGAACGGAAAAACGCACAGGCTCATGGTCCTGCCGACCGGTATGCGGGTGTCCGCCGTGAACAGGCGATTCATCGAGGACCCGGTAAGGACGACGCGCACGCTGTCCCAGTCCTCCTTGAACGACTTGACGTAGCGGGCGAGTACCGGGCACTCCTGCGCTTCGTCGATAAACAGAATACCGACGTTTTCGATTACGCCCAGCCGATCCCGCGCCAGGATCCTGAAGTCCTCGAAATCTGCGGTCCTGTCGATCAGCCGGGCGGTGGTGCGGTCCTTTTCCAGGTCGATTTTCGCGCACGGGCGATCCAGGGAGTCCAATACCCGCTCAACCAGGTAGGATTTGCCGACCTGGCGGGCACCTTCCACGAGGATCACCTCGCGGCGCCGCCTGTCTGTGAGCATACCGCGGAGTGTCGGTTCAATATCGCGTTTCATGACCCTTTATTTACCAAAATGAGTCCATTTTGTCAAATTTATTTTACAAAATAGACCTGTTTTGTGAAATCGGGCGTGTCGGGCGGCCGATCATAGTGGCTTCGGTTGACACGGTGTAAAACCGGGGCCGACGCAAAGGCCGCCGCCTGATGCAACCGCAGCGATTCGCCCGCCCCGCGCGGGCCGGCGGGGTGAATGTCCGGAACCGGTCCTATTCCAGTTTCGCCGCCAGTTTCGCCAACCATGCGTCGACATCGTCGGACGGAATGCCGAGTTTCCGGGCGACCGTTTCGTGCCGGGGATAGCCGCCGACCTGTTCCTGTGAATCGATCACCTTCCCCTTGCGCGCCAGGAAGTCCGCGATGATACGCGCGTCGACGCCGTCCCGGTCCCGCGGCCGCGCGCCGGCGCGGGTGACCACGTAATCGACCACCGCCGACGACGGCAGCGGTTCCAGCCCGTCCGGCCAGACCGGCTTTTCCGCCAGCTTCACGATGTCGCCCGATACCAGCGGCGCCGGCGTACCGTCCCGCCGGCGGGCGCGGTTGTCGCGGAGGTACGCGTCGCCCCGCCGGCCGACGAGGGCCAGGTTCTTTCGGGTGTCGGGTCCGTGAATCAGAACGTTGCCCACCACGGCGACCCGGCAGTTCTTCGGCTTGCGCTGCGCGTCCCGCCACTCGCCCGCCGAATAGCCGAGCTGCACGGCGGCGCGGCCGGGGTTGTAGATCACGTTGTTGACGATCACGCCCGTGGTGCAGGCCTTGAAGTAGGGATTCCGGCGGACGTTGTGGGCGTAGAGGTTGCCGACGATCGCGATGTCCCGGCAGAAATCGTGTATCAGGGAGCCCTTTGAGTGCGGGCCCTTGTGGTGCGTGGCATCGCTGAGGCACTCGGCGATAATGCAGTTGCTGAAGGTGACCCGGCGGGAGGTGGCGTCGGGGCCTTCCAGCCGCGGGCCGGAGGCGCTGAGATTTTCATCGGTCGCCCAACTGATCGAACAGTGGTCGATGACGATGTCGTGCGCATCGCCGCCGCCGGTCGAAATGCCGTCGGGCTCCCACCCGCTGCGCTTCGGCCGACCCGCGTCGCCCGGCCGCACCCTGATGTGCCGGATAACGACGTCGTGGGTTTTGATGTACACCGGGCCGCGGATGATCGTAATGCCCGGGGAGGGCGCGGTCTGCCCCGCGATCGTGATCCGGGGTTCGTCGATGACCAGCGATTTCATGGCGAGGTCCAGGACACCGCCGACCTCGAAGACGACGATCCGCGGCCCCGCGGCCGCCACCGCGGCCCGCAGCGAGCCGGGACCCGCCGGGTCGAGATTCGTCACGCGGATGATCTTTCCGCCGCGGCCCCCGCGGTCGGCGGCGAATCCCGCCGCCCGCAGGCGCGGCCGGTCGGCCGGCACCGCGACGGCCGACAGGAGAAAGAATGCGACGGCGACCGATAATCTGTTTATTATCATGGTTGTTCTCTCACTTTCCCGCACCGGCGATGTACGCCGCGAGGGCGACCAGGTTGTCGGCGAAAGTGCGGCAGGAGATGATCCGCCGGGTCGGATCGGTCTCGGGGTAGTACTTCAGCCGCCCCTCCTCGACCCAGGCGCCGCGGTCGTCCAGGGCCGCGACCAGGGCCCGCGCGCGGCCGGCCGGGACGCGGCGGCGGGATTGCCCGGGGCGGGATGGCTTCAGATTCGCCAGCTTCTTCTCGATCGATCCCGTCCAGTCGCCGATCTTGAACGCGTAATGGGTCGGCACGTCCGCGTCGTCGCCGGTGAGCTTGTAGTCCCTGGTGAAGTACAGCGGGCGGTTGGTCTTCAGCTCGTAGAACCGCGCGAGCCTGCCGTCCGGCAGGCGGCTGCGCCGGTAGTATGCCAGGGCCCGGGGAATCGGCTCGATCCACTTTTTGTCGCCGGTCCGGCGGTAGAGGTCCATCAGCGTCTCCAGGACGCCGCGGGCCTCCCCGCCGGTGATCGCGGGCGGCTCGAACTTCCGCGCCCACATCGGCTGCATGTCGTAGTCGTACTGCTGGGCCCAGCCCGGCTGGGGCTCGGGGAGCTGGGCGAGCAGCAGGAACTCGCCGCCGCGCAGGGCCGCCGCGCGGCAGGCGTCGTCCCGGTAGATCTCCGCGGCCGCGAAGAGGGTGCTGATCATGTCCGCCATGAGGTTGTCGTTGATCGTGGGCCGGTACCGGTAGCTGCGGTGGCCGGGGTAGGTCCGCGGCCAGGAGTCCGGGAAGCTCGCCCGCCGCCGCGGGCAGCTTTTCGGGTCGACGGTATCCGTGAAACCCTGCGGCCAGCCGCCGGAACCGAACTGGTATTTCAGGATCGCCGCCAAGGCGTACCGGGCCGCCTCGTGGATCTCCTCGTCCTTGAATCCCAAAGCGCGGTCCATCCGCATCAGGAACGAGAGGGCGGACTGGGTGGTATTGTCGTCGAGCGTGGTGACGTCGCGGGCCTTCCGGCCGGGCGGGGGATCGACCCGGTAGGCGTACCGCCGGCGGCGGTCTTTCGCGAACTCGATACGGTAGGTCCACCCGCCGGAACGGAGCTGGCCGCGGACCAGGGCCCGGGCGGCGGCGACCGCGCCGGCCAGGCAGATCTCCTCGCCGGTCAGCTCGTAGGCCCGCAGCAGGGCCCCGCCCACCGCCGGCGTGCCGGGGGGCTGGACCCAGGCGGTCGTCGGCCCGGCCTTCCCTTCCCCCTCGCGCCTGGCGAGGTCGGCGCTGTAGCGCCACAGGTACCCGCCCTCGACGGCGACCTCCTCGACGAAGAATCGCGCCGCCTTCCTCAGCGCCGCCCGGGCATCCTTCCCGCCCGGATCGGGCGCGGCAAGCGCGGGGGACGCCGCGAGGGAAACGATCAACACCGCTATCATACGTTTTCGCATGGGCACTTCTCCAACCGGCGCGGCATTTGATAATGCTCCAGGCCCGGTTATACGCCGGCGCAATAAAACCGTTTCATCCTATGAGTATAACCGGCCGTCATCACACGATCAAAATAACGATGCTCTTCCCCGTATCCACCGGTAACAATCTTCTCTTCACCCGTATCAAAAATCACATATGCGGTTATCATTAAAGAGATGGAAAGCGGCGGCCGGTTCGGCGTATACCGTTACAAGCGAACGACAACCCGCCACCATTGCGGAGGTCCGGCATGATACGCGCATCCCTGGTTCTGGCAGTCGCCGTCGGTGCCGCCCCTGCCGGCGACGCGGCGACCGGGAAGCAGTTGTTGGCGAAGCTCGACGCCCCCCTGCTGTTTACGAAGCGACACTCGTACAAGGGCATCCACATCTACGACATATTCTACAAGTGGCCGCCGGGCGGCGGCGGGATCTACGTCCTGGAAAACCCCCGGGACTCACGCGAGGACTGGAAGATCCGGACGGTGATCGACGAGCGCAGCCCGAACTCGCTGGGAACGGGCGTCTACACCGACCCGGACATCTCGCGGGACGCGCGGAAACTGCTGTTCTGCTACAAGGGCGAGCCGAAGGGCTGCACGAAGATCTACGAGATCAACATCGACGGGACGGGGCTGCGGCAGGTCACCGACCCGGCGCCCTGCGTCTCGCGCTACCGCGGGCGCGGCGGCGGCCACCACGATATTTCCCCGGCCTACCTGCCCGACGGGCGGATCGTCTTCCTGTCCACCCGCGCCGGCGGGCTGGTCCCCTGCAACAACACGGGCGTGGCGATCATGCACGTGATGAACGCCGACGGGACGGACCTGCGGCCGATCTCGGTGAACTCCGAGAACGAGTTCGACCCGACGATGCTGCCGGACGGCCGGATCCTGTTCGGGCGGTGGGAGTACGTCGACAAAAACGCCCTGACGGTCCAGTCGCTCTGGACGATCAACCCCGACGGGTCCGAGGAGACGGCCATGTACGCCAACAACATGGTCTTCCCCGAGGCGACGCTCGACGGGCGGCCGGTGCCCGGCACGAGCCTGATCGCCCTGACCCTCGCGAAGCACAACTCCACCCCCCGCGGGTCGATCGCCTACCTCGATCCGCTCAAGGGCAAAAACGCGCCCGCAGCGCTGTTCAATTTCGAGCACCCCGACAACCCGACCTACGACCGGGGCGACTCCTGCGAGCCGTGGCCCCTCGACGCCGACACCGTGCTCTTCAGCGGGAGGCCGAAGGGCGCGAAGCGCAACGCGATCCGGATCATGGACCGGGCCGGCCGCCGCATCACCGTCCTCTCCGATCCGGCCATCTGCCTGCACGCGCCGATGCTCATCAAGCCCCGCGCGGCCCCGCCGGTCCGCCCCGACCTCGCCGATCGCGACAAGCGGACCGGGCGGTTCTTCGTGCAGAACATCTACGACGGCCTCGACGGGGTCGAGAAGGGCGAGGTCACGTGGCTGCGGATCATCGAGGAGACCTCCCGTGTCAGCAGGAGCCCCGGGACCCGCAACCCGTTCAACCAGACCTTCCTGGTCAGCGCCGCCCTGGCCTTCGCGGCCAAGATCTACCACGGGATGGTCCCGGTCAACGAGGACGGGTCGGTCTACTTCGAGGCCCCCGCGGGCCGGGCGCTCTACTTCCAGGCCCTCGACGAGGACAAGCGGCTGGTACAGAGCATGCGGACCTTTTTCCAGGCGGTCCCGGGCCGGACCCGGGCCTGTATCGGGTGCCACGAGAAAAAGTCCAACGCCCCGGACCGCAACGCCCCGACCCTCAGCGCCCGCGCACTGAAGCGGGAGCCGGAACGCCCCCGGCCCGAGTCGTGGGGGACCGGCTACCTGGACTACCCGAGCATGATCCAGCCGATCTGGGACCGCCACTGCGTGTCGTGCCACGGGGGCGAGAAGGGATTCGCCGCACGGCTGGACCTGACCGGCGGCTGGACGAAGCACTTCAACAACAGCTACGAGAACCTCGCCGACCGGCGGGAGACGCAGTTGATCGCGCACCTGATCGCGGGCATCGACTGCATGAACGGCACCGCCCACTGGTCGTGCCGGATCTTCCCCCCCCGCGGCCACGGCTCGGCGATCGCCCCGCTCGCGGAGGTCGTCGCCTCGGGCCACAAGGGCAGGATCAGGAACATGACCGACACCGAGCGGGACCTGGTGATGGCCTGGATCGACAGCAACGGGCTCTACTACGGCAACTGGGACTACACCGCCCACGGCTACGGCCTCGCCGACTGGGACGGGATCCGCAAGCGCCTGACCGCCGAGATGGCGAAGGCCGGCTGCAGCCGGTGCCACAAGAAGACGTTCGCCGGCGACTGGATCAACCTCGAGAACCCGGCATACAGCCGCATCCTGCGGGCGCCCCTGGCCAAGGGCGGGACCGGACACGGCGCGGCGCTGTGCCGGGACCACCCGATGGACCCCCGCCGCCGGAGGCTCCGCCTGCTGCGCAACGGGTACGCCCACGCCGTCAAGCCCCTGAAGGCCTTCGCCAAGCAGCCGGTCCCCCCGATAAAAAAAGGCGGCACACCGGCAATCACGTTCGCGTCGACCGCCGACCCCCACTACCGGGCGATGCGCGCCGTCATCCGGGACGGCCGGCGGCGGGTGTTGGCAAAGCCGCGGGTCGACATGCCCGGGGCGGCGGTGATCGCCGGGAAGTCCCGCATGTTCATCCCGCCGCCGGTCCCCGCCGGGACGCCCGGGGTGGAGGCGACCGTGGACGAATCGGCCGTGGTGCGCGTCTCGTGGCGGCGGTCCGCCGCGACGATCGGCCTGTCCGCGGAGGTCCACCGCGCCGAAACGAAGAACTTCACGCCGTCGGCCGACACGCGCATCGCGGAGACGACCCTGTTCCACTACCGCGACCTGAAGGCGCCCCCGGGCACACACCACTACGCGGTGATCCTCACCGACGGCGACGAGCGCAGCGCGCCCGCCTGCGCGGCCGCCGACGTCCCCGAAACCCCGCCGCCGGCCGCGCCGGTGAAACTGGCCGCCACGCCCGGCTCCTACTACATCTCCCTGGCGTGGGAGGCGGGGTCATCAAAGCCGCTGACCTACCACGTCTACCGCGGCCGGGGCGACGGGCCCTTCGAGAAGATCACCGCCGAGCCGGTCGGCGCCCGGTCATTCACCGATACGACCGCCGAACCGGGGGTCACCCGGGCCTACCGGGTGCGGGCCGTCGACCGGCGGGGCGCCGAGAGCGAACCGTCTAACACGGCGTCGGCCGCCGCGAAAAAGACCGAGACGCCGGTGTTCTCTATCGACGACGACGTACCCTTTACGGGAAAGACGCACGGGAAAGCCGCGGTGCAGGGCGCCGTCCTCGACTTCCGGCGGGGCGGGCACGCGACCATCGCCCACCGGCGGGAATGCGAACTGGCCCGTTTCTTCGCCGTGGAGTGCTGGGTCAACCTGGACAGGAAGGACCAGATGCCGGTCCTGCTCAGCGCGGGCCGCTACGCGCGGGTCGGGTGGTTTCTCCAGGCGATCTCCGGGCGGTGGCGCTGGCACGCCGACGGGGTCAGTTGCGACGGCGGCACGGCAGTCGCCGGGAAGTGGGTCCACCTCGCGGCAACGCTCGAGGACGGGCACATGCGCCTCTACCAGGACGGCAGGCAGGTCGCGACGACCGCCGGCCCGCGGCAGACCGGCACGTGGGGCAAGGGGCTCTTTATCGGCCAGTACAGCGGGGCCCCCGGCCCCCCGTACCAGGTCACCGGCAGGATCGCCGACGTGAAGATCTACCACCGGCCCCTGAAACCCGCCGAGATCGCGAAAAAGGCGCAGACTCCTCCGGTGAAATAACCGACTGAGAGCCCTCGCCGCTCGGCGAAACGCCTACCAGAGATCCGCGCCGTAGTCTTCCCATCCGCTCTGCACGGGCTCCTTGACCAGCCGATTCAGTTCCGGCCGGTTGGTGACCTTCAGGTTCGCGGCGTCCCACTCGATTCTGCCGCCGGCCCGCTGGGCGAGGACGCCGAGCAGGCAGGTCTCCGACAGCCGGGCGGAATACTCGAAACGGGACCCCGGCTTCGGCCCGCCCGCGATGGCCTTGAGCCACTCCCCGTGGGGATGCCGGCAGGACGATTTCGGCTGCCTGTTTTTCACCTTCCCGCTCTTCTTGGCCTCCTGCCACGCGGCCATGCCCTCCCGGGATGAGATGCGGGGCCGGTCGGACCGCTCGTTGAGATAGGCGTTGTTCTTCGTGCCGTACCAGTACGAGCCCTTCTGGGCGTGCTTCCCGTAGGCCCAGTCGTCCGGCTTCTTCAGCGGCGGGCCGCCGTTGCCCATACCGTCCTGCCAGATCAGCGTGCAGGGGTCCTTGTCGCCGCGCCGGGGGAACTGCCACTTGACGGTGCAACTGTTGGGAATGACGCCCGGGAGGGTCTCGTCGCACCGGACCCGCTCGATCGTCGTCGGGTCGAAGAGATCGAGGACCCAGACCGGGCCGTCGCCGATGTGACAGAACCAGTCTCCGAGCATGCCGGTCCCGTAGTTCCAGAAACTCCGCCACTTCAGGGGATGGTAGGACTTGTTGTAGGCGGTCTTCGTCGCCGGTCCGATCCACAGGTTCCAGTGCAGGTTGCCGGGGACCTGCTGTGCGGGCATGGGCATCTTCTCGGGCTTGTGGAAGTAGCGGGAGTTCCAGCCGGGGCCGGGAAAGCCGCTGTGGACTTCCGTGACCTGGCCGAGCAGGCCGGTGTCATAGAGTTCGTGCATCTCCCGGATGCCGTCCCAGGCGTGCCCCTGGTTGCCCATGTTGGTGATCACCTTCGGGTACTTTTCAGCCGCCTTCAGGAGGGTGCGGGCCTGCCAGACGTTGTGCGTCAGCGGCTTCTGAGTGCAGACGTGGATACCGAGCTGCATCGCGATGATTGTGGCGGCGAAATGCGTGTGGTCGGGGGTGTTGACGCAGACGCCGTCGATCTGTTTGCCCATCTTGTCGTACATCACCCGGAAGTCGGAAAACTTCTTTGCCTGTTTTCCGCCCTTTTTCCGGCGGCCCTCGTCCACGTCGCAGACGGCCACGATGTTGTGCTGACCGCCGTTTTTGAGGCCCTTGTAGGCCATCCCGGCGATGCCGCCGTTGCCCACCATGGCGATAGCGGGTTTCTCGTTCGGCGAACCGCCCGCCCTGAGGATGTTGAAGCGGGGCGCGACAAACGTCGCGGCACCGGCGGCGGCCATGAATCGGCGTCGTTTCAGCATTGGCATTCGTGTTCTCCTTTTCCTTTGAACGTGATTATCGCTCGCATACGGATCCGCGACGTGTCCGGCCGCGGTGCAACCGCCCGCGCCGTGACGCCCCCACCAACGGGGTTATTATACCGCCGGCGCAAACGCCGGGTCAAACGAATCCCGCGCCGCGACCGGACAGAGCGACGTCTT
>CAZLBC010000129.1:0-11169 GCA_964557575.1 uncultured Planctomycetaceae bacterium | reverse complement strand
TCGGCGAGTGGCCCGGCATGGGCGGCAGAGGCAGGCCGCCCGACGCCCGCGGCGGCGGGGGCGGAGGCTCCGCGCTCCGCTTCGGGAGCGGCGGCGGGAGCGGCGGGTTGCGCGTCATCAGGCCCATTTATTGCCCCTGCTGACCCGCAGCGCCGCGGGCCGATTTTTCCCATTCCCGAAGCGTGTCGCCTACCCCCATTTGGTCGGCCATCCACATCCCGAGTGCGTTCATGTAGTCCCAGAATCCGGGGTTCTCGCGCACGCCCAGAATGTTCTTGGCCGCCTGCGCCAAAAACTGTTGAATCTCGGGGTAGCCCTCAAACTGTTCAATCATCTTGCCCAGATTCGCCGCCTGCTGGGCCGGGGGCTGGTTCATCAATCCCCGCACGAATTCGGTCTGTGCCTCGCGCGCCCCCGTCTCGGCTTCCATGCGTCCCGTCTCGGCCTCGGTCCGACGCTGCTCGGCCTCCAACTGGCCCGGCAGCGCTTCGGCCTGAGCGCCCATTTGCTGCCGCCCCATGCCCTGCCGAAGGAAGGCGTCGGGGCTCGGCATGCCCTGGGCCACCGCCTGCCGCCCTTGGCCAAGTTCGGCCCGGTTACGGAGCATGTGGGCTTGACCGGCATACGACGGGCCGCCGCCTTCGGGCTGCCGCTGATACCACGGTAAACCGGCCCCGTAGTTCGGGTCCCCCGTGCTTCCGGGGCCGACGTAGGTGCCGCGCTCCGTGACCGTGCCGCCCGGCGCAAGGCTGCCCGCCTCCTTTGCGCGGCCGTATTGGCTGGTTGGGTCCGCCGGAACAGCGCCTTCTCCCGTGGGTACCATCACGGGCTTGCCGGCATCATCGTACTGCATGCCTATCGTGCCGGGCCGGCCGGCGCCGCGTTCGACGATGCTCTGCATCCGCTCGGGCTGCCAAGGGGTCGCGGGCCCGCTCGGCGTTGGCGATGCGACGGCCGGGTTCAGGTTCGCTGCAGCACGGCCGACATTCAGGCGCGCCTGCTCGCCGGCCGCCGCCATGCCGCCGGGCCGCTGAAGTGCAATCTTCCGTTTGTCCGTTATCGACCGGGCCTGCTCGGCGCGCTTGCGACGCAAACGGTTCTGGCGGCTGATGTCCACTGCCGGGTAACTTGGCATAACTCTGCTCCTACGTGAAATCGATTGTCTGGCCGGGATTCCACTTCACCGTGCCGCCGAAATACTCGATGGCGTTCGTGATCGTCAGGTCCGCCCCGCTCGTGCGCAGGTCGGCCGTCCCGCCGTAGACCAGCGCGTCCGTGAGCGTCGGGCCGGTGGTCGAACGCCGGGCGGAGAACTCGCCGCCGTACACTTCCAGTTGCGTCAACGTGCCCTTCCGCCAGTACACCGTGCCGCTGCGGACGATGAGATTCGTGCTGACGGCGCAGTCGATGATGACGACCGGGTCGGGATTCGCGTCGTCGCCGTCCACGATGAGCGTGCCGATGCCGGACGCCGTTTGCCCCCCCAGTTCGGCATCAAATGTGACGTTGCCGCTGACGATGCGGCCGGCCGTCGCGGCGTTGTCGGCGAATGCCAAATGCAGCGCGTCATCGTTCGAGTTCGTCTTGAGCACCTCGAAGGAGGCCACCGTCCCGCCCACGCTCACGATGTAGATGTCGCTGTGGTCGTTGCTGTTGAAACGCCACGCGGGCGTCGCTTCCACCTCCAGGATGAGCGGGCATCGCGGGCCGCCGATTCCGTAGGTGAATCCGTCCTTGACCGTCAGGTCGGTGATACCGTTCTTGCTCGACGAACCTGTCTGGTCCATATCCGCCTGAGCGGTCGCGCCGTTGCCTTCCGCGGACAGGTCCACGGCGGCCTGGCCGTCGAAGATAATGTCATCGGCCTGATTCTCGCCGGGGTATTCGGCGGACGCCGCCCCGACGGCATCCCGCCAGTTGGCAACTTCCTCGAACTCGCCCTCGCTGTCGGTCGTATTGCCATACCAACTGTAAGTTGCCATCGGCAGTCTCCCGCTTAGATTTGGCCCTCGGGCAGGTCTTCCGGCACGAGCAGGCGCACCGCCTCCCTGTCGCCTGCAAACGCCGCCACGCGCTCAACCCGCCGACCGATGGCACCGGCTGCTCTTGGCACGACGCCATCGGGTAGATGGTTGTGGAACCACGTGCATTCGCACGCGGTACGCACAACGCCGTCGTCGCTGTACTTGAAGCCAAACCACGGCGGCGTCATGGCCTCGTAAACAGACCGGTGGACGCGGAAACAGGCCGTATCGAACCCGCCGCGATGCCCGCCCAACGCTTGCCGACCGGGCACGCGGGCATAGACGACCTCGCCCGGCGTCCGAAGCACCTGCACGGTTTGGGACGGAAGCGGGACGAGGGCCGGGTTGACCTGCACCAGATATTCCGCCCATCGGTAATCGTCCAGAAACCACCGGACCATCTGGTTGCGGCACACGGGCACGGGCCGGGCCTCGGACGGGCCGGGCATCCAGCGCCAGCCGGCAACCGCCAAGGCGCGCAGCCACTGGAGCAGCGGCCGACACGGCATCTCGCCGCGGTAGGCAGGCAGCATGATGAGCGTATTGCCCGGCATCGGCGCGTTCATGGCCTAAATCCCCAACTCCCCCGCTGTGCTCTCGGTGCCGACGGTTTCCCCGAGAAGCCCCCGGACGTTCCACGGTGAGTGCCATACGTACACTGACGAGTCGCCCGAACCCTCTCCGGTCCACTCGTAATAGCCGCAGTACCGGCCGTGGCTGTCCGTGCAACCGATACCGCAATTCCTGTCGTACACCGCGGTTCCCGGTCGCATCGCCAGAAGCAACGGCGGCAGGTCGTCCGGCAAAAGCGGCTGAGGCGTCGCGGCCTTGGATGCGGTTTCGCCCGACAGCAACAACACGGCCTGCCGCATCCGCTCAAGATTCGCCTGCTGTTCCTCCAGGAACATGCGCACGTGCCGCTCGGCCTCCCGCGGGGGATTGGCAAACGGCGTCGATACCAGGTCTTGCGCTTGCCGATTCATATGAGCGCCATGCTTGCGATGTCCCAACTCTTATGCCGGCCGTACCACTTGTCGACCGTGTAGGTGTCGTGGGCCGTCCACCCGCCGACGTATTCGTATTCGCCGTCGACTGCATTCCCGTCGTCGTCGTGAACTTGCTCCTTGGACACGTGCGCATGGGACCGCTCGACCTTTGTGTACTTGTCCCAGGTGGTCTCATCGGGGCATTCCTCAAACTCCACCTCGTAGAGGGTCTGATTTGCTTTGCCGAGCACGTGCTGCATCCGGTAACCCTTCCACAGCAAATGCAGCGCCGGGATGCCGAAGACCACGTTGCTGTTGATGGTGTTGCGGTAGGAGCGCAGGGTGCGGAAATACGTCAGGCCCTGGGCGAATCGCAGGCGATACCGGATGTGGCCGATTGGCAGGTACGGGTCGCCCCGAATGGTGCGCCACCGCAAATGGTAGTCCTTCCCCGCATGCTGGCTATGCGCATCCGCCCACACGCCGCCTTTGCCGTTGTTGTCCTTCACGGTAGTGTACTGCGGCGCGACCCGGAGCAACCGCTGTTCGTCCCGCGTCTCGGCGAATAGCATCGCTTTCCCGACGTTCCGTTCGAGTACGCTGTCCATTGACGGCGCTTCGTAATGAATCGCGACGAGCACCGTCCCGTCCGCCTGGTCGGGGTCCACGTCGCGCGTTTTGCACACGGGCGCAAAGACCCCGCTCTTGCCAGGCGCGCGAGTGTAATCCGGCACGGCGCGTTCGGCGTCGGTATCGGTCGTGCCTGCGGGGGCATGGTACGCCAAAATGACGAACGCGCCGCGGCGGGCGTCGTCGCGGACGCCGCTGCGGCCCCAGGCCCGCGTCCATGTGGAGGGAATACCCATCAGATCGGACTCGCCCCTTCCGTGCGTTTCAGGTACGTGACAACCATCTCCTGCAAGACGCCCCGCCGCCGACCTCGCTGGACATCCGTCACGACGTAATCCGTATCATCGTAGGCGGTATCACTCGCCACCGTCGGGGCGAGCGTGCTGTACGAGGATGTGGGCACCGTGAAGACGCGCTGAATCTCGTGCCCCGCGCCCGTCTCCTGTCCGGTCTGCGGGTGATCGAGCCAGTGCGACTGCTCCAGGCTTTGCGTGGTGGCCATAATCGGTCCGTCACGATGTAATGATGTTAATACAACTCGTGGCCTCACTCGGTGTCATTTTCGCCCGGCCCGCCGGGTTCGCCCGAATCGGCGCGTCGGTCGGCCGCGAGGCCGCCATCGCCGTGGCCAGCATTTCTTTCCACTGGCGGTCGGCCTCGGCCATTCCTGCGACGCTTGCCAGGTCGTGATTCTGTCGCCAGCGCAGGGCATAGTGGAGCAGGTAACGGTACTTATCCGGCCAGTCGTCGGTATCCTCGCCGCTTGAAGCGTCGGTCAGTTCGACCGGCTGTACGTAGTAGACGGCCCGCACCTGTTTGGCCTCCGACGGCGCGTCCGCGATGTAGTACCCGGCGGCGTCGGATTCGGTCTCAATCCAGCAGTCCACGGGGGTGCTCGTCGTCACCCGCGTGGTCATCACCTCGTGCTGCCACCCGTCGAGCCCGTCGTGCAACCGGAAATCATTGTCATCTTCGAGGCGCATCCAGGTCGTCCGCCGGTGCCGCGTGGGCAGGCTGTATTTGACGTACCGGATGGCGTAGGTCACCCCATCGGCATCGTCGCCCAGGTAGGCGGATTGGAGCGTCAGGGTGTTGGCGCTGGCGGCGACGCTGGCGATCTGGTACGCCCGGCCGCCGTCGCTGCCGGTGTAGAACAGTTGGCCCGCCATGCCTGCGGAGAAGTCGGCCGAGCCTGCCCCCGTAACCGTCGTGCTGCCCTCGGCCACGTTCACGGTGCCGGTCGTGTACGGGGCGGTCAGGTTGAAGTAGTGCGTCTTGCGGTAGAACGGCCAATCGTAATGGTCGGCGAGTTGCCACCGGGTATCGTTGATGAAGAAATCCTGCTGGGCCTCGGTCGTGTCGTGCCAGCCCTGCTTGAGGATGTACGCCCGGTGCTGCGCCAGGGTCGTGCTCATCGGTCGGTCCTCGTATCGGCAGATACGTCGCCTTCGCGCAGGCTCTCGTTCACGCGTTTGCAGAAGCCGGTTTCGGGCGCGGCGGGTACGCCGGCGGCCTTTGAGGCGGCGTCCACCTCGGCGGCGGACCGGAACCCGCCCGGAGGCCGGGGAACGCCCGGCACGCGCATCTCCTGAATACGCTGCGTCGGGATGCCGCCGCGAGGAACGCGCGCACCGGGGGCCCGGCGAGACGCGATGATCTCCGCCAAGCCCCCGTGTTTGCGCGCCATGCTGTGCTCCTTAGAAACCGGCGAACGATGCCCACAAGGAATGGAACATCACCTTCCCTGCGGCGAGGACGCCGGTGGCCGCGGAGGTATCGTCATCCAACGCGATGCCGAGCGGCGGGAAGTTGAACACGTACAGCGTCGCGCTGTTTTCCGTCGCGTTGTTGCGGTACTCGCCGGCCGCTTCGCCGTAGGCCCACCATCGGCCGGCCGTCCCGCTCGGCCAGAGGCCGGCCCCGGCCGCCACGTCGTCGGCGGCGCTCGTACCGGCCCCGTACATGCTGACCGATGCCGAGGACAGCCCGGCCAGTTGGACCCAACAGTAGCCGTCGTTGGGGTAACTGGCCGAGGACGAGAAGTCGACGGTGCCGTTGTAGGCAAACGCGCCGAGCACGCTCGTCTGTTCGTCGACACCGCCGCTGACGTCGTATTTGACGTTGCCGTCGGGCGTCCCGGCGGAGGCGTAGAAAGAGGCCGGAGCCCCTTGCACCGCCAGGTTGTCGGGGCACTTGCACCAGACGGCGATGCCGTAACCCCACGTGCTGTTCTTGAACCGCCACACGGTCCCGACCCCATGCTCGTCGGTGTCGGAGATGTCCCGCATGCGGGTGTATTCGCTGACGGTAATCATGATTGACTCCTTAACTTGTACTGCCCGGTCGGCTCAGGTGTAGGCCAGGCCGCAGCGGCAGGGGAGGGCGATGCGGAAGACCATCTGGCCGGTCTTGAACACGGCCAGGTCACCGCTGACGAGAGGGCTTTCGTTCATGGTCTGGGACTGGATGAAGCCCTGTTTCCTGGATGCGTGCGTGGCGAAGTGGCAGACCTTGGTCGTGCCGAAAATCACTTCGTCCGACGTGCCGCCCTTCAGGCCGGCGGAGGGGTAATTGTCGTCGACGAAGTACGTCACGCCGTTGGCGACGATGTTGTCGAACCCGTCCTCCATGAGGTTGGCGTTGGTGGGGTGGTTGCCGCCGTTGATGTTCCAGGCGGCCTTCGCGTTGTACCAGCCCATGATCTTCGGCCACGCGTCCTCGTGAGACACGGCGAAGTTCGGCCGGAGTTCCGGCCCGCCGCCGCCGGGCGTGCTGCTGAACGTCAACTTGCGCACCATCTCGCTGACGATGGTGGGCCAGTCGGCCTCCAGGGTGTAGGCAGAGCCGTAGTCCCAGTGGCGGGGACGCCAGTAATCGCGCGTGCCCTCAGTGTCCGACAGGGCGATGCCGGCGTAGTTGCTGTCTGCGTTGTCCGGGTCGGCCACGTAACCGAATCCCGCGTTCTGGTTGGTTTCGCTGGTGTTCCAGACCCAGGAGGCCAGTTTCTTGCGGATGGCGTTCTGGGCGTACATCACCCGCTCGTGGAAGATGCGGGCCAACTGCGTTTTGTCCCGCTTGTTCCGTTCCTTGTCACCGCTGCCGATGGCCGCCGTGTGCTCGATGTTGTAGTCGTTGACAGTGGCGGTATCGAGGATGTTCGGCTCGTCGAAGTCGCGCGTCCGCAGTTGGCCGCGGTTGACGGTCGCCGTGCCCTCTTCGGTCACGATGAGCCACTTGTAGTCGCCATCCCCGCTCACCCCGCCCCACTTCACGTTCGTCCACTTGTTGGAGAACAGTTGGAGTTTGCGGGCGGAACGGGTGGGTCCGACGAGAATGAAGTTCAAGAGCGGGCTGACGAGGCTGAGCCCGTTCTCAATCGCTTTGGCGTACCGGGGCAGCATTGCCTGGGTGCGCATGGTTTCGGCGGAGGTCGCCATGATGTTACTCCTTCACGTTTGGGATCGTTACCGGACCAGCCCCATCGGGTCCATCTCCTCGACGCCCCAGGCGTCCTCGGACTCGGCGGGAGTCGCCGTACCGCGGGCGGATGGGTCGCCGGCGCCGGTCGCGGCGCGCTCGTGGCGCTGTGCCGCATTGGCGCGGGCCTGGTCCTGCGTGTTTCTGCTGAGTTGCGCCTTTTGCTGACGCAGGTCGTGGAACTCCTTGGCCTGGTCGAACGGAAGGCCGCCCGCCATGAGACCGAGGACATCGTTGTAGGCCGCCTGGTCTTGCTGACGCAGGACCGCCGCCTGCATGGTGTCCTCGTAGGCCGGGAAGAAACCGAGATCGTTTGCCACCTCCTCCATCTCGCCCCAGTATTGCCGCCAATCGGGATGCTGCGTGGTGAACGCGCTGAACTCCTGCTGCAACGTTACGTTGGTTTGCAGGTTGTTTTCGGCGGCGCTCAGGCGCTGGTTGAGGTGCTGGTCCACTTGGGCGAGGGTCTGCTGTCGCACGTAATCCCCGTGCTCCTGCAGCACGCCCAGCGGGTCGGTCTCGATACGTTCCTGGAGTTCGTCCGGCGAGAGACCGTCGAACGGCCCATTCGCCTGTTGTGGCGTCGGCGTCTGGCCTCCGGCATCGGGCGAGGTCTGAGGGGCGGTCGCGGGTGCTCCTTGCGAACTCGGGCTTGTCCGCGATTGCCGCAGTTGTCCCAGTTCCTCGCTCTGCCGGCCGAACACGCTTTGCAGATTGGCGTGTTCGCGGGCCAGCACGTCAAACGCCTCTTGTGCCGTTCCACATCCGGCGAGCCTCTGGCTGACCACGTGCTTATCGGTCAACCCGTACCGGCCGGGGTCGAACGTCCACGACGGCCCGCCCTCGTCCCCCGCCGGTTGGGCGGGCGGGGCGGTCGTCTCCGGCGGAGGTTCCTCGTCGGCGGCCGGTTGTGCCGGCTCGGCGTCCGGGTCGCTGACGGGTTCTTCCGGCGGCGGCTGCGTCTCCTGGCCCTGCGGTTGGTTGTCCGGTTCCTCGTCCGGGTCCTCGGGCGGGGCCAGGTCCTCGGCGCCCCACACGGGCGGGACGGGTGTCGTCTCGGCCGGGTCGGGCGCATCGCCGGTGCTCAATGGCTTGTCGGCGGGCATAGGGTGCTCCTTGCTGCCGGTCCGCGGGGCGGGCGGTTATCGGCGGTTCTTGGGCGACGCGCGCCCCTTCGCGTGATTTTGCATACGTGCCTTGACGCAGCCGACGACGCGGGCGTAATCGTCGCCCGCAGACTCCTTGCACTCGGCCCAGTACCGTTCCGCCGTTGCCAGCGATACGCCGTGCTGCCGAGCCAAGGCCTTGAGTTGCGCCGTCGGCATGCCTTGTCTCCGTGCCCCGGCGCGCAAAAAGGACCCGGCTCCCCGCTAGCAGAGTCGGGTCCTCAAGAGTCGTCTCGACTACGACCGCCCGTCAGCGGCCGCCGCCGGGGCTATTCAGTTGTCATATCGACACGGACAGGCGCTGCTCCTCTCGGCGCAGTTCCTCTTGCAGCATCTCGGTCGGGGCAGTCTTGTGCACCCGCCGGGCACACTCATCGTCCCGCTCGTTGGCCACGACGATGCCCTCCGCCTCCCGGTCCTTGATGGCTTGGCGCGTTGAAAAGTCCACGCCCCAGCACCGCTTCGAGTTCTTGAGCGGGTTGTTATCGTCCGTGCGAATCGCAGAGGGCGCGCCTCGCTCAGCCATGTCCCGCATCCGGGCATCCGCTTCCCGCAAATACGCATCGCAATCGACAACCGCCCTGTGCCACCGCCCGCATTTGGCGCACCGTGGGATAATCATCGTGGGGGTCCTCCGCCCATCGCCGCTTGCATCTCGGCTTCCGCCGCCTGCTGCTGCTGGGCCATGGCCTGCGCGGCCAACTCCTGAATCTGCTGATCGTCCGGCACCAGTTCCTCAAACTCGTCAAGCCGCATCAACTCCATCGCCTTCCGGGCGGCCTGGGCCTTCAACTCCAGCGTCTTCCCGAACAGGCCCGCCTGCTCCAACTGCTGGATGACCGGGCCGAGGAAGTTCTGCCAGATCTCCGCAAACTGCCCAATCTTCTCGGCCGCCTGCCGCGCGTTCGTGCTACCCTGCTCGACGCTGACCTTGACGCTTCGGCGCACGATTTCCAAAGGCAACTCGTCTTCCCACGCCTGGGCCTTCTCGTCGCCCACCATCGCATCGACGCCGAGATACACCAGTTCCGCCCCCGGCTGTTTCAGAAGGTCGCGGGCGCCGGGCGTCATCTCGTCGCCGACCCACGGCAACGGCGGCATCGGCGGCTCGCCGTACAGCCGCGGCTCCATCGCCACCACCTCCCTCACGGGTTCGCCGGTCATCTCGTCGAAGAGCGGTTGCCCCATCTCGTCCTGCACCTGGACCGTTACAGGCTCCATCACTTCAATGCGGGAATGTTTCGGCAAAATGGCGTGGGCGGTCTGGATGACCTTTCGGGCAATCTCCGCCTGGGCCTCTTGGTAGGCTTTCAGACGGGCCTCCAACTTCGCGGTGGCGGCGTCGGTTACCTGTTGGACTTCCGTCGCGGTCCGCTTCGTCTCCATCTCTTCGCCGCGCATCACCTCCGGCACCATCGAGACCATGTAGTACAAGTCGCGCAGTTGCTCCGGCCGCTTCATGTCGGCCTCGGCCAACGTGCCCCAGTCGACCATCTGCAGGGCGACCTTGCCGTCGGCCGTGAGGCCGTCCGGGAAACACTCCACGTCATCGCTTTCCAGCAGTTCCCGGATACGCGCATCGCTCAGGCTGCAGCCGGACGACTTGAGAAACTTCGGCGGGTTCCGCACGCGATCTCGCGTGTTCAGGTCTTTCAGGCTCGTCTCGTGGTCGTCCAGGAGCACCTGCTCATGGCGCACGTCGGTGAACCCCGCCACCGTCTCGTCATCCTCGTTGTACCGCAGCAGGGTCACGGGCCACTCGTTGTAATCGTAGTCCACCGGCTCCGGCCAGAAATCGTTGTCGATGACGACCCGCTCGCGGTAGTTTTCCACGAACATGACGTATCGGCGCGGTTCCCGCATGCCCCGTTCGTCGCGGAATCGTTCGAGGTGCGGCGCACCCTCTTTCGGATTCTCGGCCTCCTCCGGCGCCGCATCGTGCAGCGCCACGTGGTTCCGGGCGTAGACGTGCCACACCTTGCACTTTCGGTCCGCCGGGGCCACCGCCTCCATCGCGTCAAGGCGCTCGACCGCCGCCTGCGTCCCGTTCTCGGCCTCCAGGAGGTCGGCCTGCGCCTGGGCCGCCTTGTCGAGGTCGGCCCGTTTGATGCCGGCCTGCTTCACCGACGGCATGCGCGACAACACCGACGGGGCGATGAACTCCGCAACCGCCACCCACGCAGCCTGCGACAAGTCGCCGCCGGCGTCAGGGTCGACGGCTAACTGGGTCTTGGGATTGAGATACCGCAACCCCGGCAGCATCTTCCGCTTGTCCACAGTGTGCCAGACGGCCCCGATGTTGCGAACGCCCACAGACCACCGCATCCTGGCAATGGTCCGCCCAAAGCCCTGCTCGCGGAAGAGGTAACGGTACACGTCCTCCTCACAGTCGGCCAGGGCCTTGGCAAACGCGTCGTGCTCGTATCCGTCCTGGGGGGAGAACTGCACCTGGAGGGGGTCGCGCGAGAGGAACGCCGATTGGGTATCCAGTTTGGTGCGGTACAGGTTGGCCCGTCCCCGCCGCGCCTTATCCCTCGGGCCCGTGTAGGTTTCCAGCGACTCGCGCCATTCGTCGGTCGGCCATTTCTCGCCGGCCTTGACGCGGTTGTGGAAAAAGGCGCAGACCCGCTTCAGGCCCGTCTTGTCGGCCTTTCGGGGGGACCCTTCGCCGCCACCGGACGGGGCGGTGCCCAGAAGCGATTTGGCCCAGCGAACGATATCGGGCACCCGGCGTCTCCCGTACACAAACGCCCGGTCACCGCACGTTGCGGTTGGCCGGGTTCTCGCGATGTCTCGGGTTTCGCTCGGGTTTTTCCTGCAAACGGTCTACGGCGCAAAGCGCCACTTCTATCCCAGGCCTTTATAAACAGCGTGTCTTTGGCCTGG
>CAZLBC010000128.1:0-11363 GCA_964557575.1 uncultured Planctomycetaceae bacterium | reverse complement strand
CGTCGGCGTCCGCCCCCGCGTCGTATACCAAGGCCGGCAACGCCGAATCGAGGGGAGGCGGCACGCGGTTTGAGACGGCCGTGTACGCATTCTGAACCGCGCTATCCCCGAGGGCGAAGTCGTAGACCCTGAGTATGGCGATGTCGCCCTCGAACGCGCCGGGGCCGCCGGAGACGTTGTTGAGGGCGTGTCCGACGACCCCCAGGCCGCTGTCGTCGGTGCCGGCCCAGTCCTCGATACCGGCGACCGTCCGGCTGCCGATCAACCGGCCGTTGAGATAGAGCGACAGGACGGCATCGCTGCTCGTATCGTCGAGATCGAAAACGCCGACAACCTGGTTGAACGCGCCGCGATTCAGCATGCCGCTGACGTCGACGGAGGGTCCCTCGGCCGGGTCGGGCGCGTGGTTGTCGTTGACCGTCAGCGTCAGGTTACTGCCCAGGAGGGCGAGGGACATGCCGTCGGTCCCGCCGCCGGCCTCGATCAAAACGTCGTTGTCGGCCAGGTCGTCGGGGCGAAACCACATCTCGAAACTGGCGTCCGACTGTGTCAGGTCCGCGCCCCCGATATCCTGGAAATTGCCCATCGTCCCGCCGCCCGTACCGTCGAAACGATAGGCGGCCGTGATGTCGTCATAGATGCTGCCGGCGGGGTCAATGTACGCGACGCCCGGGTCGAGGGTCCAGTCGACACCGCCGACGCCACCCGTACTCTCCCACGTGGCGTCGAGGCCGTCGTCGTCGCCGGCGTCGTAGTCGAGAATCGCCGTCGGGGGAACGGGAAAACCCGGATCGGTCGCGGCGGCGTAACGATCCGCCGCCTGGTCGGCCGTCAGCGAAAACGCGTAGAAGTTGAAGCCGGCGATCAGGCCCTCGTAGTTGCCGCCGGAGGCCTGCTCCGCCAGACCGTTGTCTTTCATGCCCAGGCCGGCGTTGTCGCCGCCGTCCCATGCGTCGATGGCCGTCGACGAGGCGTCGGATGCCACGAGGACGCCGTTGATGTACAGGTCGATCCGGTCGGTGCCCGCCGCGTCGATGTCCTTCGCATAGGCGCCGACGACGTGGTTGAAACCGCCGGTGTCCACCAGGGCCCCGCCGCCGGCGACCTGCACCTGCACGCCGTCGTCGTCGAGGGTCACGATGACCTCGTTGGCCGCGCCGTCGTACTCCACGGCCATGCCCGTCCCGCCGCCGCCGGTCTCGAAGAGGATGTCACGGTCGAGATCGGCGTCCGGATCGAACCACAGTTCCCAGCTCGCCGAGTAATTGGCACTGCCGAAATCGAGATCCCAGAGCCCCTTGCTGTTCACATTCATCGTCCCCCCGCCGGCGCCGGTGAACGCGTAGGCATGGGTGATGCCGACCGGCGTGTCGCTTCCGAGGAAAATGCGCGATACGGATCCGTCGAGAACCCAGTCGTATTCCCAGTCGTATTCGGTTCCGCCCGGGGCGTCTTCCCAGGTCCCGTTCCCGTCGTCGTCCTGTGCGGCATCGAAAATCAGCGCCGGGCGAGGTGTACTCGACGGCGGCACCGGGTTGAAATCGTCGATATAATAAAAGTCGACGTCGCTATCGTCGACGGTCTCCGCGCCGTCGAGGTGGTCGAGAACGCCCGGGGCGTCCACGGTCAGGATCGCGTCCTCGTCGGCAACGACCCCGTAGTCGTCGTCGCCGGCGACGGGGGCGTCGTTGACGCCGTCGATCGTGATCGTGACCGTACCCTCCCCGATGTTCCGGTACGCGCCGCCCGCGAGGCCGCGGGTGTAGAGGGCGTCGACCTCCTGGGGGGTGATCGTCCGCGTCCAGACGACCAGGTCGTCGATCAGTCCCTCGAAATCGCCCCACCGGTCGCTGCCCACCTCCGGCCGGGCGAGACCGGCCGACAGGTGGGAGCCCTCGCTGCTGCTGAGGTTGCCGCCGAACTCGGTGAAGCTCGCGACTGCCATGTTGTCGAAGTAGACGGTCAGCCTGTCGTCCGCGTCGCCGTCGTAGCTGAGGGCCACGTGGTGCCAGGTCCCGTCGGTGATACCGCCGTAGGGGCCGACATCGACCGTGACCGTCCCGTTGTAACCGTTCGCGGTATCGAGGTAGATCTCCAGGAAGTCGCCGTCGGAACCGAGTTCGAAATTGTCGTTGTTGTTGTCGTCGGACTGCGCGAGGAGCACGTTGCTGACGCCGTGGTTCGTGTCGTCGTCGACGTCCGCGTCCCGCCTGAACCAGGTGGAAACGGCGAACTGGCCGGGGTCGTCCAGGGCGTCCACGTCGCCGAAGTCAAGGTAGTCGTCGTCGCCGTCGAACCGGATCGCGCCGCCGATCATGCCGGGGACGACGCGGGCCTGGCCGCCGAGGGAACCATCGTTGCCGGCGCCGGAGATGTCGGGGGTTATCCCCCCCGCCGCGGTGTCGCCGGGCAGGTGTATCTGCATCTTCTCGGGCAGTGGCATCCCGTTGCCGTCGGTGAGACGGTAGGTGAAGGTCTCGGTGGCCGTCTCGCCGGCCCCGAGGTACTCGTACGCGCCGGCGGGATCGTAGGTGAAGCTCCCGTCGCCGTTGTACGTCAGCGTGCCGTCGACGATGCCGGCATCGTCGTACGTGTCGATCGCTATCGCGTCGCCGTCCGGGTCGATATCGTTGACCAGAACGTTGAAACTGCCCGGAGCGTCCTCGTCGACGCGGGGGTTCTCGTCGACGGCCACGGGGGCCTTCACCGGCGACAGGTACGCGCCGTCTATGACGAGCGGGCCGTCTATCGACGGGCCGGCCCAGGCGACACGCAGCCGGTCACCGCCGCCGCCCTCCTTGTGGACGGCCTCAATGTAGTACCGCCGGCCCGCCTGGAGCGTCACGGGCACCGACTGCTGTTCGGGATACTTGTCCCACTCGTCGGCGCCGGAATGACCGGGGACGCCGGCGATCAACTGCCGGTTGGCCCGGCCGTCGTCGGTGCTCAGCCACAGCTCGCTGTTGTCGTCGCTGGTGATCCAGAAGGTGTACTGTCCCGTCACCGGCGGATGGAGGTAGCCGGTCACCCGCGTGCCGTAGTTGTCGGCCCAGCCGTCGGGGCCGTCGAACGCCGAAAGCAGCTCGCCGCCGTCCGGGTCGTCGGGATACGCCGCCTGCCCGGTGAGGTTGCCGACGCCCGTGCCGTTGATGCCCGTCCACCACTGCCGGAGGACGGCACCCTCCCCGTCGATCGTCCCCACGGCGATGGAGACTACGGCGCCGTCCTGGTTGCCGTTGCCGTCGGAGACGGTGTAGAGGAACGTGTCCACGCCGTTGAAACCGGGGGCGGGCGCGTAATCGAATGTCCCGTCGGGATTGAGCGCGAAACTCGCCGCGTGGGCGGGACCGGAAACCAGGGTCGGCGTCAACGTGTCGCCGTCCGGATCGGCGTCGTTGCCCAGGATACCGGTATCGATGTGCAGGTCCCGCACGCGGTGCTCGTTGGTGGCCCCGCCGGTCCGGGCGCCCCAGCCGAACAGGGCGCCGGACGTGTCCCGCGCGACGTCGGTGTAGTCGATCACCAGGGTCCCGTCGAACCAGACCTCCACTGCCCGGCCGGCGACGACCACCTTCGCGTCGTGCCAGGCGGAATCATCGAGGGCGGCCTGGGCGTCGGTGGCCAGCGTCGTCCCGTCCCACTTGAGCTGGATCTGGTCGTTATACTCGTCGAAGGCGACGACGTAGCCGCCGGCATCCTGGTTCTCGTTTTCGGGCGTCTCGGTGTTGTAGGCGTAGAAGTAGACGGCGTCGGCGCCGCTGCCCCCGCCCGTCCAGAACTCGAACTCCGCAGAGAACGAATCCCCCGGATTCAGGAGACTGTATTCGAGCTGCCCGTCGATGTTGTTCGCGGCGTCGGTAAGCCGCACGTACGTCCCCTCGTAGGTCGCCTGGTCGATGAGCGTCCCCGCCGGGGCGGCGGTCATGTCCTCGTCGACGATCATCGCGGCGGCGTCGATAGAATCGCCCTCCTCGACGAACCAGAAGTCGTCCCGCGCCTCGGTCGATCCCGCGGCGGGCGGGATATCGATGTAGGCGGTCGCCGTGTCGGTGCCGCCGTTGCCGTCGGATACTTGGTAGGTGAAGCTGTCGATGCCGGTGAACCCGGCCTCGGCAATATAATCGAAATCACCGGTGGGATCGAGGCTGAAATCCGCCGCGTGCGACGGGCCGGCGAGGAGTGTCGCGGTCAACGAATCGCCGTCGACATCGCAGTCGTTGTCCAGGACATTCGGCCCCACGTCCATCGGCGCGGTGCCGTTGTAGAGGGCGGTTATCTCGACCTCGCTGAGTTCCGCGTCCCAGATCCCCACCTCGTCGATCCGGCCGGTGAAATAACCCTCGTAGTTCGACCAGCCGATCTCGATCCGGTCCTGCCAGTCAAAGTCCGAGGCCGTCATGGTGCCGGAGGCAACCAGGGCGCCGTCGATGTAGAGCCGGTGGGCACCCTCCCTACCGTAGCTGCGGACGAGGTGGTGCCAGTTCCCGTCGGCGTAGTCGGTACCGGACGTGGAGATGACCTCGGTATTATAAATGCGGCTGTAGACGTCGCCGCCCTGGATGTAGATGTTCCGGTCGTTGGGACCGCCCTGTACTCCCTCGTGGACGGAGAGGATGCCGCCGTCGGCGGTGGTGTGGAACCAGAGCGACATCGTGTTGGCGGTCTCGGAGATGTCCTGGTAGACGTCGAGGAAATCGTCCGTGCCGTCGAAGTCGAGTCCGCCGCCGGCGTATCCGGCCACCCAGTCGGTCGCCGGGTCCATGTTCATCAGCGCCGCGCCCGGGGACCCGTCGACGGCGTTGGCGGCCGCCGGCGCGCCCGTCCCGTCCTCGAATCCCCAGTACGAGACCAAGCCGTCGCGGACGACCAGGTCGCGGTAGACGTGGAGGTTCCGCACCCGGTGCTCGTTGGTTGACCCGCCGGTCCGCGCGCCGAGGCCGAAGAGCCCGCCGGAGGTGTCGCGGGCGACGTCCGTGTAATCGATCCGGAGGGCCCCGTCGAGGTAGACGCGGATATTCCGCCCGTCGACCACCACCCGCGCGTCGTGCCACGCCGCATCGTCGAGGCTGTTATCGGCCGCGGTCGCCAGGTTCCCCCCGTTCCACTTCAGCTGGATCTGGTCCTGAAACTCGTCGTAGGCGACGGTGTAACCGCCGGTCGCGGCGTCCTCGTTGCCGGGCGTGGCGGTGTGGTAGGCGTAGAGGTAGGCTGCGTCGGCCCCGCTGCCGCCGCCGGTCCAGAACTCGAAATCGGCGGTGAAGTGCTCGCCGGGGTTGACCGCCCATTCCACCTGGCCGTTGACGCTGCCGGCCGCCGCCGTCAGGCGCACCCCCCCGTTCGTCGCGTCGTAGACCGCGGTGTTCTTCAGGGTCTCGGTCGGCAGGTCCGCAAGCTCGTAGACCTTGACGTTGCGGAAATAGCCCTGGCCCGTCGGCGTCGCGACGTCGTCATCATTGACGAACACCAGGCGGTCGAACGCGCCGGTGAAGTACTCGCCCACGGGGATCCGGTAGTGCTTCCAGATCCCGGCGGAACCGGCGTAGTCGTAGTAGTCGGTAATCGCGCCGCTGCCGCCCCAGTCCTGGGTGCCGTACAACTGGAACGAGGTGCTCTCGGAGATGTCGTTGTTGTTATCGAAGCAGATCGCGTGCACCTCACCCTCGCTGTTGCTGAGGAAGTCGAATTCCAGGACGGTGGTCGGCGACACGGTGTAGTCGTGGGGCGCCCACTTCCAGGTATTCCCCTCCAGGTGCAGCGTCGCGTCGAGATCTTCGACCGCGACGAGCGTCGGGTTGTCGTCCTGGCCGCCGTAGGAATTCAGGGCCCCGGCGTCGAATGCGTACACCAGCGGCCCGACGGCGTCGATGATCGAATCGCAGACCGTGGTATAATCGACGTCGTCCAGGGCCACGGGCTCGTCGTTGACCGGGTTCACCGTGATCGCGACCCGGTAGGGCTCGGCGTGGACGATCCCGCCGTCGTGGTTTTCCAGCGTGTAGATGAAGGCGTCGGTACCGAAGTAATCGGGCCCCGGCGTGTAGGTGACCGTGCCGTCGCCGTTGTCGACCACCGTGCCGTGGGCGGGATTCATGATATTCCCCACCGTCAGGACGTCGTCCCCGTCGTCGCCGCCCTGGTTGTTGGACAGGATGTCGAACGTGACCGGCGTATCCTCGTCGGTGGCGACCTGCTCGTCGGCCTCGGCGATCACCACGTTGTCGAATGCCGCGGTGCAGAGGGCGTTGACGTCGCGGGCGGTGACGGCCAGTCCGGCGTAGATCGTTCCGCCCATGACCACGTCCTGCGACCCGATCTCGGTCCAGGCCTCCCCGTCGGAAGACACAGAGGCCGTGAAGGTGCTGCCGGACCTGACGAGCCTGACCCAGTACGGTTTGCCCAGATTATTCAACTCACCGCTGTTCATGCTGTTCCCGCCGTCATTCGCGCGGGTGTAGAACCGGCTGTTGTCGTTTGCGCTGATGATCGTGGAGGCCATCCTGCTGCCCGGATCGAGGCTCTCCCGCACCATCACGCCGGCCTTGGCCCAGTCCTCGAGGGCCCCGTCGCCGTCGCCGTCCTGCATGGAAATCACGCGGGCGATGATCTCCCCGTCGCCGGTCATCGGCTGGTAGACGAAGCGGACGCCGTCGGCGTCGTTCCAGATGTTGCTGCCGGAGCCGGTGACGGTGTAGATCCCGCCGGCCGCCGTGTCGGCGCCGTCGAGGTTTCCGTCGCCCACGTCGCGGCCGATCCAAGCGCCCCGCTTCAGGACGTCGATGTCCACCGTCCCCGTCGACGTGCCGCCGGCCGCAGAGATCGTGTAGGTGAAGCTGTCGGCGCCGCCGTAGTCGACGTCCGGGGTGTACGTCAGGATGCCGCCGCCGGCGTCCGTGACGGTCCCGTGGGCCGGCTGGGTGAAGGCGTCCAGGGCCAGGAGCCCGCCGCCGGGCACCGCGTCGTTGAGGAGGGGGGAGATATCGACGGCGCCGTTCTCGAAGACGGTGGCGAAATCCCGGTCGGCAACCGGCTGCGCGCCGGCGGGCGTGAGGTACCGGCCGTCGATGACCCGGCGGGTCATCGCCGCGTCCGCGCTCTCCCACTCCACCTCGAGATAGTCGGCGCCGCCTTCCTTCATGAGGGCCTCGATGTAGTAGGTCTGCCCGGCCTGGAGGGTCACCGGCAGGCTGGTCCCCCATCCCGTTCGCGCGCCGGCGATCTCGACGCGGTTGGCCGGGTCGTCGTCGGTGCTGAGGAAGAGCCGGCTCTCGTCGTCGCTGTGCATGTGGAAGGTGTAGTCGCCGTCGGCCGGCGGCGCGAGGTAGCCGCTGATCCGCTGGCCGTAGTTGTTGTCCCGGTCCTCGGGGTCGAAATCCGGGTCGTCGGTCAGGAGGATCCGGTCGAACCGGAACCCGTCCTCCCGCATCCAGGCGTTGACCGTGTGGACGCCCGCCGTCGCGACGTCGATCGTCGCCCGCCCGGAGTCCATCGTGTCGTTTGTCCATCCGAAGTCCCGGTTGAAGTCGCTGATCTTGTCGGACGACGCCGGGAGGACGCCGTCGAGCCCCACGTGAACGCTGTCGCTCTTGCCGGTGTCGCCGGACTCCCAGACCGCCCCGCGAACCCAGACGTAGTAGGTACCCGCCTCGGGGAAGTCGATCTGGTACTGCAGTTCCGGCTCGTCGCCGCCGGTATCGCTGTTGGGCAGGGCCGCCATGACCGCCCCGCCGTTGGCGTCGTCGTAGTTCCGCAGCTCCCATGAATGCGACCCGTCGGGAATATTCGCGTCGAAATCCTCGGCCTCGCGGAGAATGATCCCGTCGGCGACACGCATGTTCGCATCGAAGCCGTACAGGGACTCGACATGGTTGGGCTCCTCCGGGTAGCCCGCGCTGCCGGTGAGGTCCGCGACGTCGGAGCCCCCGATGTTCCGCCAGACTTCCCGCAGGACGCCGCCCTGGTCGGTGAAGGTGACCGTGGCCGTGTCGGTGCCGCCGCTGCCGTCGGAGACCCGGTAACTGAACGTGTCCCGGCCGCTGTAATCGGGACCGGGTGTATAGGTGAACGAGCCGTCCGCATTCAACTCGTTCACTATTCCGTGGGACGGGCCCCAACCGGACAGGAGGGCGACGCTCAGCGGATCTCCCTCGAAATCCGTGTCGTTGTCGAGGACGTTGCCGGTCACGGAGGGGGCGCCGGCCACGTCGTAGAAATCGTCGACGGCGACGGGCGCGTCGTCGGCGGGCGTGTCGACCGGGTGGACGTGGACGGTGACCTCCGCGGTGCCGGTCCTGCCGCCGGCGTCGGCAATGGTATACGTGAACGTGGTGGCCTTGCGGTGGTCGGCGGCGCCCATGTCCCAGTCGAAATTCTCGACGCGAGTGGTATTTCCCCATGATTCGTCGTTGGCGTAGACCGTTGCGTCGTAGGCGAGTTCGTACTCGACGACCGAACCCGACAAGTCCCGCCCGGTCAGGTCGCCGTCCGTCTCGATCGCCAGGAAGGCGAAGTCCTCGGCAGCGTGGCCGGTCTCCGCTTCGTTCGTGTCCTCCTCGCTCTTAAGGTCCAC
Source organism: uncultured Planctomycetaceae bacterium (assembly GCA_964557575.1). Taxonomy (GTDB): domain Bacteria; phylum Planctomycetota; class Phycisphaerae; order SM23-33; family SM23-33; genus CAZLBC01. The sequence goes on along the minus strand of CAZLBC010000128.1, from coordinate 2,797 downwards.
GGATGCCGCCGTGAGGTTCTGGTACCTGCCGCCCGCCGGGTCGGAGCCGGCATAGTTCCGCATGGACGCCACGAAATTCGGCGCCGCCGCGAATGTCTGCGTGAACGTATGCGTCGAGAAGTTCTGGTCGATATCCGTAAACACACCCGCCTCGTAGGCGATACCGTTCCAGGTTCCCGCATTTTCGGCGATCGCGACGTAGCCGACCGTCTCGGTCGCGTGGACGCCGTCCTCGAACTCCGCCTCCTCGAGGACCACCTCGAAGCCGGCAGCGCTGTCGTTGCGCTGGCGGGTCTTGAGGAAGTCGAGGTCGTTGCCCGTCTGGACCTGGCTGAGAATGGCGGGCCGGGCATCGAACGGGGCATCGAAGGTAACATATTCGAACGGCCCCGGGCTGCCACCGCCGTTGACCGTGTTCGAGGTGTCCAGCGTCCCGACCTCCAGGATCGCGCCGCCGATATCCCAGACCCCCGCCTCCAGGACCACGTAGTGGACGGTCTCGGCCGGGTGCGCGCCGTCCCCGTTAGGCTCCTCATCGATGTAGACGGTGAACTGGTCGTTTGAGCCGGTGTTGTTGATGACCGCCGTGAGCCGGGACACACAGACCCGGCCGTCGTTGTACGACGGCGGCTGGACGATGACCACCGGGTCGACGTAATCGTTGTTCAGCGTAATCGTCTGTTCCGTGTCCGTCAGGGCGGCGATTGTCCCCGTCTCGCCGATCGTCCGCTCCGCGTACGGCGGGGGCACCGCGAGGGGCTTGCCGCCGGCGAGGTAGTAGTCCATGACATCCGATGCGGTCATCGGGTGCCGGTAAAACCGAAAGGTGGTAATCAGGCCCTCGTAGTTGCCGCCCGTGATCTGCTCGCCGGTATTTCCGTTGATCGCCCCCAGCCCCGAGCCATTTCCCCCGGTCCAGTCGTTGATGTCGGTGTGCGTAGCGTCCTCCGCCACGAGCTGGCCGTCGATGTAAAGCTGGACCACGTCGGTGTTGCCGGGGGAATTCCTGGAATACACGGCGAAGACCTGGTGGAAATCGGTTGCGTCCAGGAGGGTGTCGCCCCCGGCGACCTGCACCTGGTTGTCGCCGTCGTCGATCGTGAACAGCACCTCGTTGGCCGCCCCGTCGTATTCCAGGGCCATGCCTTGGCCGTTGCCGCCGGTCTCGAAGAGGATGTCGCGGTCGGCGTCGGCCGCAGGCCGGAACCACAGCTCCCAGCTCGCCGAATAGTCGCCGGAACCGCCCGGCAGGTCGCTCAGCGAATTCGTCGTACCGCCGCCGGTGCCGTCGAACGCGTAGACGGCGGGGAAGGGGGCATCTACACCGGCGGGAGTGAAGGTCACCGTGCCGTCGCCGTTTTCGACGACTGTCCCGTAGAGGGGGTCGTCGGCGGTGACCGTGAGCGTGTCGCCGGCGGGCGAGTACGGGTCGGTATCGTTGACGATAACGTCGACGGTCACCGGCGTATCCGCGTCGGTCACGGCCACGTCGTCGGCCGCCGTGGGGGGGAGGTTCCCGGCGGGGGCGAGGAAATCGCCGCCGATGGTGACCGGCCCCGCGATGCCCGGGCCGTCCCAGCCGACCTGCAGGTGGTCGCCGCCACCGTCTTCCTTGTGGAGGGCCTCGATGTAGTATGCCTCGCCGGCCTCCAGCGTGATCGTCAACCCGAGGTCGGCGGAGGAGTCGACGTCCGGGTCGTTCCAGTCGTTCAGGTTGGCCCAGTCGGTCACCCGGGAGACGAGCTGCGCATTGGCCGGGTCGCCGTCGGTGCTCAGCCACAGCTCGCTCTCGTCGTCGGTGACGATCCAGAAGGTGTAGTCGCCGGTCTGCTCGGGGAAGAGCCAGCCGCTGACGCGCTGGCCGAAGTCGTCCATGTTCGTGTCGATCAGGAAGTCCCCGAGGTAATCGATCCCGTCGGGGCTGTCGGGGTAATCCGGATTTGAAGTGAGATCGCTCACCGCCGTACCGCCGATCCCCGTCCACCACTCCCGCAGGACGCTCCCCTGCATCGTCAGCGTCACCGTTGCCGTGCTGGTCCCGCCGAGGCCGTCGGAGAGGGTATAGGTGAAGTGGTCTGTCCCCGAACTGAAATCCCCGCGCGGGTCGTAGCTGAACGACCCGTCCGTGTACAGCGTCAGGGCACCGCGGTACGGATCGGTGTTGGAGAGGATGGCACCGACGTCGGTGTCGTTGGCGAGTATGCCGGCGGCGGCATCGACGTTCACGGTCTCCCCCACGTCCACCGCGTAGACGTCCGGGGCGGCGTCGAGGAAGAGCCGCGGCTCGAGGGCCTCGGCCCGCGCAGGGACCGGGCGCAAACGGTGTTTTCGCCGTTTGGCGACGGCGGCGAACAATGCGGCTATCCGCTGCCGGGAAAGGATCGATCGATACAACCTCCGAAGCATCTTGACCGCCCGGGAATTAGGATCCGGCATGACGTGGTCCTCCGTCTATATGAACATTCATCTATTTCCGTAACTGTATATCAAAAAATATTTTACCACAACCCCCGTAATTCCCGAACCCGTCGGGTACCTACTCCTCGCCTGCGCATAAACAACCCTCGCTTCTGTCTGTAGTTCTACACATCCATTTTCAATTATATCCGATCGAAAGAGAATCTCAACTCCTTTATTTAAAGATTGTTAAGATTTGACGACCCGGTGCGCAGACGATCGGCCGCATACCCCCCGCCGGACAACGTCATGAAACAATCGCCGAGAACGGGACCCTTCCCCTCAAACCGCGCACACCCGCGGCGCGTTCCACCCGGCAAAAAAGGTCAGGCGGCAAACG
>CAZLBC010000127.1:0-11409 GCA_964557575.1 uncultured Planctomycetaceae bacterium | reverse complement strand
TCAAGATGTGTTTGACAAAGTCTCATGAGGGTTGTCCTGGATACCAATGTTCTCATTGCAGCGTTCATTGCGCACGGTGTGTGCAATGAACTCCATGAGCACTGTGCCCTGAACCATGAAATTGTTCTCTCTCCTTTCATCATGGATGAATTCAAAGAGAAGCTTCAGGAGAAGTTCACGTTCACCGCTCGAGACACGAATCGGGCACTTCGCCTTTTGAAGTCTCGCTGTGCAGTCGTTACACCTCATGGACTCAGTGAGTCCCTTTGTCGCGACCCGGATGACGATACAATCATTGATACAGCAGTCGTCGGATTGTGTGACTGCATCGTTACGGGCGACAGCGACCTGCTCGATATGAAGAGGGTGTTGGATATTCCGATCATCTCCCCGTCTCGGTTTTGGGAATTCGAAGACACATAATTCGAACAGGCAGTCCCGCGCGGACGCCGTACCCGCTGCGCTGATACCCCCCCTCACTCCGCGGGGGCTGGTTGGGGGGTGCCCCGGGTGGCCGTGCCGTGGAGGAAAGCTATTCTTTCGGCCGGCTCGTTCTGTATCCCTGTCCTGTTCTGTTCAGTCTTCTGTACTGCTGAGAGGCAGGATCCGAACTCTCGCCCGCGCTTCATTCACGGAGACCAAGGCACCTGCAGACAGCGCCTCGGCATGACGGCGAAGGACAGACAGTACCAACTGTGCACAGTGATCGGGTGTTGGGTCTTCGGTCCGGATCTGGAGCACGCCGGGCGCGTCTGTCCCGGTGGCTGCGAGAATGGCCCCGAAATCCAGATCGTGCGTGAACAGAACGCGGTCGTGTGCCTTGGCCCACTGCAGGATTTCCCGGTCATGCGCGTTGGGGGCACCCACGGTCGTCCAGTGGGTCGCATTGTGCCCGGCGCGTTCGAGAACCGGGGCCCAGGCGGGGGACAGATTCATGTCTATCACGAGTCTCATGCGGGGGCGAGGGGGACCTCGATCTCTTCAGCCCGCCATGCCGCGTAGGTGAGCGCTTGGTGGATGTCCTCTTCCTCCAGGTAGGGGTACCGGCCGAGGATATCCTCTCGGGTACGGCCGGCCGCAACCAGCCCTACAATCGTGCCTACCGTCACGCGCATCCCGCGTATGCACGGTTTTCCCCCCATCACCTCGGGGTCGAACGTGATGCGGTCAATCGTGTTCATCTTCTATCACCTCTGCGGCACTGTACCACATTTGGCGTGAACATGCCAGTTCACTTTCCGGCAGGTGATCGCACATACCTGGCCCCCTGTCGGCGCGGTACCCCCCCTCACTCCGCGGGGGCGGGGTGGGGGGTGCCCCGGGTGGCCCTGCCGTGGAGGACGCCGTGCTGGTCGAACCACAGGGGGTCGATGCAGATAAAGCGGTTCCACTTCCGGGTCCCGTCCTTCTGCTGGTGGTAGACGTGCCACAGCCGGCCGGCGGCGTCGGCGACCACGCTGCCGTGGCCGGGGCCGAAGACGCCGTTGCCGCGGTGGACGATCGGGTTGCCCGGGTGCTTCCTGAACGGCCCGAGGGGGCTGTCGGCGACGGCGTACCCCACGGCGTAGTCGAGGGTCGATGCGCCGCTGCCGGAGTACGGCAGGTAGTATGTCCCGCCGCGGAAAACGGCAATCGCCACGGTATGTGTTGTACCCGACCCGTCCGTGAATTTAATGGCATATGGGCATACGACTCTTGCGGATTTGTATACCCGCGGTGCAGGTATATCCCCGTGTTGAACATCCCGCCGCGGCGCCTATAATACAATATCCCGCAAACATGTTTATGCGGGTATGCGCAGTGGCCGGTGAGGGTATGGTAAAGACACGCGACGAACTCGAGCGGATCATCGAGGACCGGACCGCGGAACTGCGGCGGGCCCACGTGAAACTGCTTGGCGCGCAGGAAAACGAGCGGAAGCAGCTCGCCACCGAACTTCACGACCATTTCGCCCAGGAACTGGTCGCCCTGCAGCTCATGCTCAAGAACGTCGCCGCGGCCGACGATCTGCCGGCGGACCTGGCGACGCAACTCGGCACGGCCGCGGACCGCTGCTCGCGGCTGGTCGAGCACGTCAGGCGGGTGTCCCACGGCCTCTACCCCCCGATGCTCAAGAACCTGGGGCTGTACCGGGCCCTCCAGTCCTTCGCCCTGATCAGCGACACGGTCAAGATCGACGTCCGGGTCGACTGGGACTGCGGTCCCGTCACCGCCCGGTTTTCCCCCGAGCTGGAGATAGCGCTCTTTCGCGTCGCCCAGGAGGCGGTCACGAACGCGATGCGGCACGCGGCGCCCCGGCATATCCGGCTGTCGGTTTCGCGGGACGACGACGAGATCCGCCTGGCGATCGCGGACGACGGGTGCGGATTCGACCCGGAGGAGGCCGCCGGCAGGGGGCTCGGGCTGCAGACCATGAAGGAGCGGGTGACGGCGCTGGCGGGACGGCTGGAGATCACCGCGGATGCGGGGGGCACCACGGTGGCGGCCCGCGTGCCGGCGGAGTGAATGCCGCGGGAATGCAATGCACCCCGGGCATCTCATGAACGATTTGCCCCGTCCCGTTGATTTTGCCCGCATCATGGCGTAACATTCCCCTCCTGATCGGTGCGCTATCGCGCACCGGCGCGCTTTTTCGCGGATAGCGAACGGGAAGGAACGGCCATGACTGGAAAGACCGGGACGATTCGTGTGACGGGCCTCGCATTGACGTGTGTTTTGCTCTGTTTGCCGGCGGGTTCGTGTAACAGGAAGGATCAGAAGGGGACGATGAAGCTCGGCCACTGCCTGCCGGCCCGGCACCCCGTTCACAAGGGAATGGTCAAGTGGTCGGAGATACTCGCCGAGAAATCGGGGGGAACGCTGAAGCTGAAGATCTACGAGAGCGGGCAGTTCGGGCAGGAAAAGGAACTGATCGAAAAGTGCCGCGACGGGGTCATCGACTTCACGAAGGTCTCCTCGGCCGCGCTGGAGAGTTTTGTCCCCGAGATGAAGGTCTTCGGCGTCCCCTACCTGTTCCGGGACACCGCGCACAAGTGGCGGGTGCTCGGTTCGGATGTCGGCAAGCAGATTCTCGACGCGTGCGAACGGATGGGCCTGGTCGGGATCGGCTATTACGAGGCGGGGGAACGGAGCTTTTACACGATCGACAGGGCGATCGAGAAGCCGGGCGACCTGGCCGGCATGAAGATCAGGGTGATCAAGAGCCCGATGGCCGACGAACTGCTCAAGGCCATGGGGGCATCGCCGAAGCCCATAAGCTGGGGCGAGTTGTACACCGCCCTGGAGCGCGGGGTCGTCGACGGCGCGGAAAACAATCCCCCCTCCGTCGTCTCCGCCCGCCACTACGAGGTGTGCAAGTACTATTCCCTCGACCGCCACTCGTCGCCGATGGATGTCGTGGTCGCCAACCGGAAGACCTGGGAGGCCCTCTCGGCGGACCAGCGGCGGCTGGTCGGGGAAGCGTTCCGGGAATCCGTCGCCGCCCAGCGCGCGATCTGGGAAGAGGAAGTGAAGAGCAATTTCGCCCTGCTGGAATCCGAGGGGGTGACCATCATCCGCCCGGAAATCGAGCCCTTCCGAAAGGCGGTCCGGCCGATGTACGAGAAGTATTTGCAGGATGACGTCATCGGCCCCCTGATCCGGAAGATACAGGCATGCGGTGAAGCGGGTGGCGGGCCGTCCGCGCCGGGGACGGAATGAATGTCCGGGGTCACATACCGCGCGTCCTGAAGGCGGCGGCCGCCGTCCGCAGCGCCGTGCTGGGCGCGCTGGTCGTCCTGCTGGTGGCGGTGATGACCGTCGTGGTCCTGTGGCAGGTGATCGCCCGGATGATAGACTTTTCGGCGACCTGGACCGAGGAGCTGTCGACCTACCTGCTGATGTGGTGCGGCCTGATCGGGGCGGCCTGCGCCTACGGCCGCAAGGCCCACGTCGGCATGGAGTATTTCGCCTCCCTGCTGAACCCGCGTCCGCGGCTGCGGGCGGCGCTCGACCTGCTGATCAACCTGCTCGTGGCCTATTTCGCCGTGCAGGTACTGTGCATCGGCGGGATCGGGTACGCCCGGAACGCCTTTGCCAGCGGCCAGTTGTCGCCGACCATGAAGAACCCCTTCACCGGGATGCCCGTGGCCGTCGGGTATCTCGACCTGTGCCTGCCGATCAGCGGCTTTTTCTTTGTGACCTACTGTATCGAGTTTTTCCTGCGCGATCTGGCCGGGCTCGCGGGCAGCGCCGCTCGCCCGGGGGGGGCATGAGCGATGGACCCCGCGATCATTGTACTGGTGGCGGCCTTTCTCCTGATGCTGGCCATGAACGTTCCCATCGCCGTCTCCATCGCGCTGGCGACCTTTTTCGCCCTCCTGGCGACCGTCGGGTTCGATTACGATAAGGCCCTCAACGTCGTCGCGCCCGAACTGGCGACGGGGATCGACAGTTTCCCCCTGCTTTGCATTCCCTTTTTCATCCTCATGGGGCTCCTGATGGGGCGGGGGGGGATCGCCCGGCGGCTGATCGACTTCGCCGAGGCGGCGGTGGGGCGGTTCCCCGGGGGCCTGGCGTTCGTCAACACGCTGGCGTGCATGTTCTTCGGGGCCATTTCCGGGTCGTCGACGGCGGCGGTGTCCTCGATCGGGGGGGTCATGATCCCGGAGATGAACCGGAAGGGATACGACAAGAATTTCAACATCGCCCTCTCGGCGTGCGCGGCGACCACCGGGCTGCTGATTCCGCCGAGCAACGTCATGATCGTCTACTCGCTGGTGACCGGGTCGGTCTCCGTGGCGGCCCTGTTCATGGCGGGGATACTGCCCGGTGTCCTGGTGGGGTTGTTTCTGATCGCCGCCAGCGCGGTCATCAGCCACCGGCGGGGGTACGGTTCCGGTGACCGGATCGGCCCGCGCGAAACGGTCGTCCGGCTGTTTCGGGCGCTGCCCGGCCTCCTGCTGATCATCGTTGTCCTCGGGGGCATCCTGAGCGGGATCTTCACGCCCACCGAGGCTTCGTCGATCGCCGTGGTCTACGCCTTCGTCCTCTCGGTCGTGGTCTACCGGGAGGTCAGGCCGCGGCAGCTTCCGGGGATCCTCCTGCAGTGCGGTATCACCACGTCGGTCGTCATGCTCCTGATCGGCGCGTCGATGGGCATGTCCTTCTTTTTCGCGTACCACGACATCCCCTCGCTGATCAGCGCCGCCCTGACGTCGGTATCGGACAGTCCGTTCGTGTTGCTGCTGATGATAAACGTCCTGCTGCTGCTGGTCGGCACCTTCATGGACATGACGCCGGCGGTGCTGATATTCACGCCGATCTTTCTGCCCATCGTCGAGCACCTGGGGATCGACCTCGTGCACTTCGGTATGATCATGATCGCCAACCTCTGCATCGGCCTCTGCACCCCGCCGGTCGGCACCGTGCTGTTCGTGGGTATCGGTGTCGGCGACGGCACGATACACGAGGTGATCAAAAGCCTGCTGCCGCTGTTCGCCGTCATGATAATCGCGCTGCTCCTGATCACGTATATTCCCGACATATCGCTGCTGCTTCCCCGCCTGTTCGGCTTACACTGACGCCTGTTGAAAGGATCCGCAGATGGAAGACATCACCCGCCTCATCGTCGACGTACCCGATTTTCCGAAGGAGGGTATCATCTTCAAGGACATCACGCCGCTCCTCGGCGACGCCGCGGGACTGACGCGGACGGCCGATCTCCTCGCGGCGCCGTACGCGGACGCCGGAGTGGATTACGTGGCCGGGATCGAGGCCCGGGGGTGGATATTCGCCTCGATGGTTGCCGAGCGGCTCGGGGCGGGGATGATACCGATTCGCAAGCCGGGCAAGCTGCCGCGGAAGACGGCCGGCGCGACCTTCGAACTCGAATACGGGACCGATTCGATCGAGGTGCACGTCGACGCCGTGCGCGAAGGACACCGGGTCCTGGTCGTCGACGACCTGCTGGCGACCGGCGGCACCATGGCGGCGGCGTGCCGCCTGATCGAGGAGATCGGCGGTACGGTGGCCGGCTGCGCGTTCGTGGTGGAACTGGCGTTCCTCGGCGGCAGGGAGAAACTCCCGGGTCGCGCCGTTCACGCCCTCGTCCACGTCGCAGGGTAAGCGCCTGTCCTGAATAATCCTCCGGTTTCGGCCGGCTGTAGCGGCCGTATGCGGCGTCGGGCTGCCTGCTTCGCCCTCCTTTCCCGGGGGGGTACAGCGCTCGGTCTCGGGCCGACGAGAGATTATCCGGACCGGCGCTAATGCGGGGGGCAATTTCGCGAAAGTACCGGACCGGTGTCGAAAAACACGCGATGTCGAGCATAGAATAATTGCAGCGGCAATACCGGTATGACGTGTTGCCATTTCGGCCGAACAGGTGTACAGTATCCGCCCGTGCACTGTGGGCCTGTCGCCCGGTGAATCGGGGTGCGTTGCACGAGAGCGTTATTGTTCTATATGGAGTTGTGTTATGAATATCGAAGATCTGAAAATCGTTGACTGTACGATACGCGACGGCGGTCTGAACAACGACCACCGATTCGACAACGAGCTGGTCAGGGCCGTGTTCAAGGCCTGCTGCGATGCGGGTATCGATTACGTCGAGCTGGGATACCGCAATTCAAAGAAGATGTTCGACGTCGAGGCAAACGGCCCGTGGCGCTTCTGCGACGAAGATGACATGGTCGCCGTCACCGAGGGTGTCGACCGGAAGGGCGCCAAGGTCGCGGTGATGATGGACGCCCACAAGAGCGATCCGGCAGACCTCATTCCCGCCGAGGAATCGGTGATCGACATGGTCCGCGTCGCGACCTACCTGAAGGACCTGAACAAGGCGATTCATACCGCCCGGCACGCCGATGAACTCGGGTACGAAACGACGATCAACATCATGGCGATTTCCCACGCATACACCAACGATCTGGAGGAGGCACTCGACCGGCTGGAGGCCGAGACCGCGGCGAAGGCCGTGTACATCGTCGACAGCTTCGGGGCACTCTACCAGGACCAGCTTCACTTCCTGATCTCCAAGTACCAGATGCACCTCCAGACCAAGGAGATCGGCGTCCACTTCCACAACCACCAGCAACTGGCGTTCGCCAACACCATCGACGGTATCATCAAGGACTGCACGTGGGCGGATTCCACCCTGAACGGTTTCGGGCGCGCCGCCGGCAACTGCTGCACCGAGTTGCTGATGGGGTTCGTCAAGAACCCCGCCCACGACATCCTGCCGATCCTGGACGTCATCGGGCGGTACATCATTCCCCTCAAGCAGGATATCGAGTGGGGCTACCACGTTCCCTACATGATCACCGGGGCCCTGAACCAGCACCCCCGCTCGGCGATGGCCCAGATGAACCTGCCGGAGGAAAACGGGAAGCACGACTACGTGAAGTTCTACACCACGGTCGACGAAGTGTCCTGACCGCGCGGGCGCGTTTCGATCAGCAGCCGGGAGATATCGGTGGCCGATCCGAAGGCAAGAGAAGAACACGACAACAGCGACTTCGTGCGCGAGATCGTCGCGGAGGACATGAACGCCGGCGCCTGGGACGGCCGCGTGGTGACCCGCTTTCCCCCCGAGCCGAACGGCTATCTCCATATCGGCCACGCCAAGGCGTTCTGCCTGGATTTCGACGTCGCCCGGGAATTCGGCGGGCACTGCAACCTCAGGATGGACGATACCAATCCGACCCGGGAGGAATCGGCGTACGTCGCGGCCATTATCGAGGATATCCGCTGGATGGGGTACGACTGGGGCGACCGGCTCTACTTCGCCTCGGATTACTTTGAGCAGATGTACGACTACGCCGAGCAACTGATCCTGGGGGGCAAGGCCTATGTCGACGACCAGTCCGCCGACGAGATACGCCGGACCCGGGGGACCCTCCGCGAGCCGGGCACCGCGAGTCCCTTCCGGAACCGGGCCCCGGAGGAGAACCTTGATCTCTTCCGGCGGATGAAGGCCGGGGCGTTCCCGGACGGGTTCCGGGTGCTGCGGGCCAAAATCGACATGGCGTCGCCGAACATCAACCTGCGGGATCCGGTTATGTACCGCATCCTCCACGCCACGCATCCCCGGCAGGGCGACGCGTGGTGCATCTATCCGACCTACGACTGGGCCCACGGCCTCGAGGATTCGATCGAGCGGGTGACCCACTCCCTCTGCACCCTCGAGTTCGAGAACCACCGTCCCCTGTACGACTGGTACCTCGAGCAGCTCGGGGTCTACCATCCCCGGCAGATCGAGTTCGCCCGGCTCAACATGACCTACACCGTGATGAGCAAGCGGAAGCTCAACCTGCTGGTCGCCGGCGGCCACGTCCGCGGCTGGGACGATCCGCGGCTGCCGACCCTCTCCGGGCTGCGCCGGCGTGGGTGCCCGCCGGCGGCGATTCGTGATTTCCTCGGGCGGGTGGGCGTCAACAAGTACAACAGCACCGTCGACACGGCCTTACTGGAGCACTGCCTGCGCGATCGCCTCAACCGCACCGCCCCCCGCGTGATGGGCGTGCTCAGGCCGCTGAAGGTGGTGATCGAGAACTTCCCCGAGGGGGAGGTCGATTACCTGGAGGCGATAAACAACCCCGAGGATCCCGCCGCGGGCACGCGGCGGGTCCCCTTCACCCGCGATCTGTATATAGAGCGGGACGACTTCATGGAGGATCCGCCGAAGAAGTTCTTCCGGCTCGCCCCCGGCAGGGAAGTCCGGCTCCGCTACGCCTTTTTTATCACCTGCCGGGAGATCGTCAGGGACGACGACGGCACCGTCGCGGAACTGCGCTGCACCTACGACCCGGCGACCCGCGGCGGCGACGCGCCCGACGGCCGGAAGGTCAAGGGGACCCTGCACTGGGTGTCCGCCCCCCGCGCCCGCGCCGCCGAGGTCCGTCTCTACGACCGGCTGTTTTCCGTCGCGGCCCCCGACGACTGCGAAGAGGGAGCGGATTTCACGTCCAATCTCAACCCCGACTCGCTGGAGATCATTGCCGACTGCATGGTTGAGCCGTCGCTGGCGGGGGCCCGGCCGGGCACGGTGGTGCAGTTCGAGCGGAAGGGCTATTTCTGCGTCGACCCGGACGCGACGGGCGGGAAGCTCGTCTTCAACCGGACGATCTCCCTCCGCGACACGTGGGCAAAAATACAAAAAAAACAACAACAGAACTGACGGGGGGTACCGAGAACGCCATGACGATTACCCGGACCCGATTCGCCCCCTCGCCCACCGGCTCGCTGCACGTGGGCGGGGCGAGGACGGCGCTGTACAACTACCTGCTCGCCCGCAAGCACGGCGGGCGGTTTCTCCTGCGGATCGAAGACACCGACGCCGCGCGGCACCGGGAGGAGGCCGTCGAGCAGATCTGCCGCGACCTGCGGTGGCTGGGGATCGCGTGGGACGAGGGATTCGACGCCGGCGGGGACACCGGGCCCTATCGCCAGAGCCTCAGGCTGGAGGTCTACCGCGCGTACGTCGACCGGCTCCTCGACGACGGCCGCGCCTACTACGCCTTCGAGACCAAGGAGGAACTCGACGAGCTGCGGGAGGCCGCGCGGGCCGCGAAGCGGGATTTCCGCTACCCGCGGCCGGATACGCTGCCGGGCCGCGACGAGGCCGCGGCGGCCCGCGCGGCGGGCCGTCCCGCGGTGGTCCGCTTTCTCTGTCCCGACCGGGACGTTACGATTCAGGACCGCGTCTTCGGGGCGGTGACGATCGGGGCCGCCCAGCTCGACGACTTCATTATCGTCAAGGACGACGGGAATCCGACCTACCACCTCGCGAACGTGGTCGACGACGGGCTGATGGAAGTCGATTTCGTCTGCCGCGGCCAGGAGTTTCTCGGGCAGACCTGGCGGCAGGTACTCCTCAGGGAGGCCCTGGGGTTCCCGGAGCCGTCCTACGCCCACCTGCCGCTGATCATGGACATGGAGGGCAAGAAGCTCGCGAAACGGGACGGCGCCGTCGAGGTCGACCAGTTCCGGCGGGGGGGGTACCTCCCGGAGGCCCTCGTGAATTTCATCGCCCTGCTCGGCTGGCACCCGGAGGGTGACCGCGAGAAGTATACCCTCGACGAATTGATCGACCGTTTCGACGTCGGCGACCTCGGCAAGAGCAACGCCCGGTTCGACCGGGAGAAACTGCTCGCCTTCAACCGCGACGCCGCCGCGGCGGCCGATGAGGAGACTCTCCTCGCCCGCTTCAAGGAGTACCTGGCCGCGGCCGAGACGCCGATACCCCGCGACGACCGGCTTCTGCGGAAACTGCTGGCACTTTCGGCGGGGTTCAGGACCTTCGCGGACGTGGCGGCCAAGTGCGGCCCTCTCTTCGTCGACGACGAGGCGATCGCGTACGAGCCGAAGGCGGTCAAGAAGGTGCTGCTGAAAAACGAGGGGGCCGGTCTCGCCGTCCTCCGCGCCGTCCGCCCGATGCTGGAAGAAACGGCGTGGGACGCCGAAAGCCTCGAGTCCTGGTTGAAAGATTACTGCGAGACGAACGACCTGGGCATGGGGAAGGTCGCCCAGCCGCTGCGGGTCGCCGTCACCGGCGGCACCGTCAGCCCCTCGCTCTTCGATACGTTGGTGATCCTGGGCCGGGAGCGCACGCTGGCGCGGATCGACCGGTGCCTGGCAGCGGTCGACGGGGACGAGTAGCCCGGGAACACACCATGGCAGACGAGCCACAGCGCCGTTTTTACTGTCCGGACCTGGCGGCGGGAACCGTCGCGCTGCCGCCCGATGAGGCCCGCCACGCGCTCAAGTCCCTCCGCCTGGCGGCCGGGGACCGGGTCGTCCTCTTCGACGGCCGCGGCGGTTCCGCGGCGGGCGCGATTGCCGACACCGGTCGCGGCGCGGTCACCGTCGCGGTGGACGCGGTCGCCACGGCGCCGCTCCCGCCGGTCGGGATACACCTCGCGACCGCCGTGCCCAAGGCGAAGCGGATGGACTGGCTGGCCGAGAAGGCCGCGGAACTCGGGGTCCGATCGTTCAGGGCGGTGCGATTCGAGCGGGGCGTCGCCGGGGGCGGCGGTTTTTCGGCCGGCCGGCGCGCGCGGTGCCTGAAGCGATTCATCGCCGCGGCCAAGCAGTGCGGGCTGGACCGCCTGCCGGAACTCCGCGCGCCGCTTCTTGCGGGTGAACTGGCGGCGCGGGCGGATGCCGGCCCGCTCCTGTTCGGCGACACGGCCGGCGACGCCGTTCCGCTGCGGGAGGCGCTGGGCGGGGACCGGCCGCCGGCCGGCATCACCGTGGTCGTGGGACCCGAGGGCGGCCTCACGGACGGGGAGCGGGGAGCGCTGGCCCGAAACGGCGGCCGGCCGGTGCGGATCGGCGCGACCGTCCTGCGGGTGGAGACCGCCGCGGTCGCGCTGGTCGCGGCCGTCGCGGCCGCGTACGGGTAGGCGGCCGGTCTGTGCCGCCGAATTGTGG
>CAZLBC010000126.1:0-11906 GCA_964557575.1 uncultured Planctomycetaceae bacterium | reverse complement strand
AAGAAAAGGTCCCTTACCCATCGGCGTTGCGAGAAGAAAAGGTACCTGACCCCTTGCGTCTCTGACCCTGTGCCGCTCCTTCGGATCATTCGCCGGTCTTAATATACACCTCGATCGGGCAGTTGTAGAACACCTGCCGGTATATTTTCATCTTGAGTTGTGACTGGAGGATCTTGGCGGCGGTATTTCTTACTTTTGCGTCGGAGGGGTCGATTTCATCGGTTCCCTCCTTCCGGGTAATCACTTTTATCAGGTGATAGCCGAAGCCGGTTTTGATCGGGCCGGTTATGTCGCCGGGTTTGGCGGAAAACGCCGCGACGGAAAACGGCGGCACCATCTTGGAAAACGTAAAATCACCGAGGAGGCCGCCCCGTTTCCCGCTCGGGCAGTCGGAAACCTCCTTTGCCGTTTTTCCGAATTTACTTTTGCCGCTCTTTATCTCGCGGGCGATATCCTGGAGCCGCCGCAGGCAGTCGAGCTGCGTACGGGTTCCCGCGACCGGATCGCACTTGATCAGTATGTGCGACGCGGTGACGGACGTTCCGTTGAAATAGTCGGGGTGCGCAGCGATCAGGGCGTCGATCTTCTTTGTCGAAGTCGCCTCGGCATTGAGTCGCCGGGAGGCGGCAATAGTGCGCACCTTGTCGTCGTCGAAATCGTACCTTTCCTTGAATTTCTCAGGGGAGATTCCCTGCTTTTTCGCCTGTGCCGCCATATCGCGCTCGACGCCGACGATGTCGGTGTCCGTCGGGCGGATATTGTTGCTCGTGATATATTCCTCGGTCAATAGTCCCTCGATTTTGCTTTTGAGGATCAGCCAGGGTATCCGTTCGAGCTTTTTCTGGGTTTCCAGAATCATCTTGCGGGCCGTCGCCCGGCGGCGCTTTCCGGACAACTGTTTGAGCCGGGCAACCATCGAGGATTTCTGTCTCTCGAGCCATTTGACGGTCTCGAGCTTTATTTCCTTACCGGGGATCTCGCGCCCCTTGACCTTTGCCGTCACGTCCGGGAGTTCGGGAATCCGAAACTCGGGCAACTCGATACTCGTGTCCTCGGCCTTTTCGGCACACCGGCCGACGGGCTGGCCGGGGGCAGACAGTGCCAGGGCGACTGTAGCGACGAAACCGAAACGGTCTTTGGTTTTTTTCGATCCGGCGCGGGCATGTGCTGTGATCACTCTCAATCTCCTGAATGGTTTGAACTGAATTCTATACGTGGTACAGCCGGCCGTAAAGGGGTTGAAATAATCATCTTTTCTGGGAAGATATCCGGCTCCACGTGTGTATCGTCATGAATTGAACCGACAACAGTGAAAAGGACCGTGCCGATGGCGACCAAAACAATTGCTGATATCGAACTGGCAGGCAAAAAAGTATTGATGAGAGTGGACTTCAATGTTCCCCTCGAAAACGGCGATATAACCGACGACAAGCGGATTGTAGCCGCACTTCCCTCAATTAAAAAGGTGTTGGAATCCGGCGGCATGCTGGTGGCGATGAGCCATCTCGGCAGACCGAAGGGGGAGGTGGTCGACGGCCTGAGCCTTGCCCCGGCAGCCGCGAAGCTGGGAGAGTACCTGAACAGGGAGGTCGCCCTCGGTCCCCCGGAGATAACGGGCCCCGAGACGGCGCGGCGCGCGGCCGCTCTGGAAGCCGGAGACGTGCTGCTGCTTGAAAACCTGCGATTCGATTCCCGCGAGGACAGCAAGGACGAATCTCAGGTCATGGCACTTGGCGGCGAACTCGCCGAACTCGGGGACGTGTACGTCAACGACGCGTTCGGGACCTGTCACCGAAAGCATGCGAGCATGTGGGCCGCGCCGCAGAAAATCAGGGAGAAGGGCGGGGAGGCGGTCGCCGGGTATCTCGTTGAAAAGGAGATCCGGTACCTTTCCGAGGCGCTGGACGATCCGCGACGGCCGTTCGTGGCCGTCCTGGGCGGCGCGAAGGTTTCCGACAAGATCAAGTTGATACACAGCCTGCTGGCCAAGGTCGACCGCATCATTATCGGCGGGGCCATGGCATACACGCTGCTGAAGGCACGCGGCGTCGCCGTGGGCGACAGCCTTGTCGAAGAGGGCCAGGTCGAGCCGATGAAGGCGTTGCTGCAGGAGGCCGGGGATAAAATCCTGCTGCCCGCCGACCATGTTTGCGCGGCGCAGTTCGACAGCGACGACGCGCAGCGCGTCGCGTCGGCGGATATTCCCGAAGGCCTCATGGGAATGGACATCGGCCACGCGACCATCGAATCGTTTGCCGGCGTGATTCAGGGCGCCGGTACGGTTGTCTGGAACGGGCCGATGGGCGTGTTCGAGCGGCCGGCATACGCGGCCGGCACGAAGGCCGTCGCGGAGGCCGTCGCCGAAGCCACGGACGGCGGCGCGATATCCGTCATCGGCGGCGGCGATTCGGCGGCGGCGGTTGAACAGATGGGGTTGTCCGACAGAATGACCCACGTGAGCACCGGCGGCGGCGCGAGCCTTACCTATCTCGAAGGCAAGCCGATGCCGCCCATCGAGGTACTGGACGCCAGGTAAATGAAACGCGGCAATCCATGGACGCAGTTACCGCTTGAAACCGCGGGGCCGCTGCTGGCCCCCTCGCTTCTCGCGATCGATTTCGCGCGGGTCGGAGAGGGAATCGACCGGGCCATGGGCGCGGGGGCGGATCTGCTGCACGTGGATATCATGGACGGGCACTTCGTGCCCAACCTTTCGATGGGTCCCCCCGTGGTTGCGTCGGTCCGGGATTATACCGATGCCGCCCTCGACGTCCACCTGATGGTGACGGATCCCGCCGCGTTTATCGAGCCCTTTGCCGATGCCGGGGCCGACAGCCTGAACTTTCACGTCGAGGTGGTTACCGATCCGGCGGTGCTGGTGGAGCGCATCAGGGATCGCGGTCTCGGGACGGCCGCGACGGTCAGGCCCGCAACACCGGCCGCGGCGGTCGCTCCCGTCGTCGGCGTGGTCGACATGGTCCTGGTCATGACCGTCGAGCCGGGATTCGGAGGGCAGTCATTCATGCACGAGATGCTGCCGAAGATAGAACAGATCCGGGGTATGCTCGAAGACTGGCAGCGGATCGAGGTCGACGGGGGCATCTCGAAAATCACCCTGCCGCAGTGTAGAAACGCGGGGGCCGACGTGTTCGTGGCCGGCAGCGATATCTTCGCCGCCGAAGATCCCGCCGCGGCCGTGCGGACGCTCAGGCGGGTCATGTCTTCATCGTGACCTGTTACCCCATCGAAAAAACGCGGGTTTGTTCGCGTATCCGCCTTTTAAACGGGTGTATACCTGTTACGATATTTCCTTATGAGCGAATGTTTCCTGGTACAGGCCGGCAAGACGCTGTGGGAAGAGGATGACCGCTTCGACTCCCTGGCCGGGTCGCCTCTTTGCACGGAATCATCGAAGGCAGCCGGCGCGATCGCGGACGAGTTGTGCCCGAAGGGGGCGACCATCGTGTTCTCTCCTGACGGCCAGGCCGAGAAGCAGGCGGCGGACATGATAGCGAAAAAGTCGTCGATCAGGACGCAGGCCGACAACGGGTTGAGTGAAATCGACTATGGGTTGTGGCAGGGCCTGACGATCGAGGAGATAAAGCGCCGCCAGCCCCGTCTCCGAAAACAGTGGCTGGAGGCCCCGAGCGGTGTCAGGCCCCCCGGGGGCGAAACGCTTCTCGATGCACAGGACCGCGTGTGGCATGCCGTCGAATCGATCGTTAAAAAGCACAAGAACGACGTGCCCGTTTTGGTGATGCGGCCGCTGGTGCTGGGATTGCTGCGCTGCCGGATGTGCGATGCGCCGCTCGACGATATCTGGGACTATGTTCACGACGAGCCCGTATGGAGCCGGGTGTCGATCGCCTTTGAGGGGAAACGGATGATTCTGAAGGAGATTGTGGATGATGGTGGAAAATAACGTGGCAGAGGACGGCGACCATCCTTTCGCGCCGTCCAATCTTCCCGGTCCGAGCCAGCGGAAAAAGCGGGAGGTGCCCGACGGGTTGTGGATGCGGTGCACCGCATGCGAGAGCATGCTCTACCGCAAGGTCGTGAAGCAGAACGACGAGGTCTGCCCGGAGTGCAATCACCACTTTCGCATGGGCGGGGCGGACCGCCTGCGGCAACTGCTCGATACCGATACCTTCGAGGAACTGTTCGATGATATACTTCCGGCCGATCCCCTGGATTTCGAGTGGGGCGACAAGACCTATCGCGATCGGCTGGCGAAGGAAGGCGGCAAAAGCGGTTTCGACGAGGCGGTTTTGACCGGCGTCGGGTATATCAAGGGTCGCCGGACCGCCCTGGGAATCCTGGTGGGTGATTTTCTGATGGGATCGATGGGATCGGTCATGGGTGAAAAGCTCGCCCTGCTGATCGAGCACGCAACCGAAAAGGGGCTGCCGCTGGTCATCGTTTCCATCTCGGGCGGTGCGCGGATGCACGAGGGTGCCTTGAGCCTGATGCAGATGGCGAAGACGTCCGCCGCGCTGTCCCGGTTTGATGATCGGGGAGGGCTCTACATTTCAGTCCTGACCGACCCTACCACCGGGGGAACCACCGCGAGCTTTGCCATGCTGGGAGACGTCATCATCGCCGAACCGAAGGCATTGATAGGGTTCGCCGGCCCCCGGGTTATCAAGAATACCATCAAGAGCGATCTTCCCGAGGGGTTCCAGCGCGCGGAATTCCTGCTGGACAAGGGATTCGTCGATCTCATTGTGCACCGGCACCGGTTACGGGACGAGATATCCCGGCTTATCGATTATTGCCATCATTACCGGTAGGATGTGCCGTATCGCGTTTCTCGCTCTTGTTGACGGCGGCCCTGATGATCGGATTGACGTACTCGATCTGTGCCTTGCCGATAAGTCTTTTCATGACCTCCTGCCGTGATCGAAATTTCTTGATGTCCCTTAAATAAACGAGCAGTTGATCTTTCACTTCGCTGTACTTGACATCCTTGGGGGGAATAATCTCCTCGATCTTCATCAGGTAGATATGGCTGCCGCATACCACCGGCTCGGATATGTCGCCGGGTTTTTTCAGTTCTTCTCTGGCCACCCGCGCCAGGAGGGGGGGGATCGATTCGGGCTTGCTTTTCATGCCGACGGGAGGTATCAGCCCCCCGTTGGCCTTTGACGGGTGCGTGGAGTACTTCTGTGCCATTGCTTTGAAACCGGCGCCCTCGCGCAACCGCTTGTGTGCGGCTATCGCCTCGGAATAGTTCGGGAGTTGAATGATACGCACGCGCACGGCGCCGTCGTAATGGTAGAAATACGCCTTGCGAATTTCGGATTCCCGTATGTCCTCGATGCGTTTTTTTGCCAGCCTGCCGAGCCTGACGTTCCTGGTCATTGCCGCGTTCCATCCCCGGCGGGTGAGGTTGGTTTGCGTGGCAATGAACTGGTCCAGCATCTCCGCCAACTTGGCCTTCGGCGGAAGCGTGACAAAGCGGAACACCTGCCGGAGCGCCAGGACCGACTCGTCCCAGAGTTCGCTCGTGGTTACGTCTTCCCGCAGGTCCCGGCGATTGAGTTCCTGCAGAATAACTTCATCCGCGATGAGGTTTCGCGCGGGGGTCAGGCCGAAGTCTTCAACCAGTATCTCGTGCAGCCGGGACATCGGAATGGTGACCCCGTTCACCGTCGCCAGGGCGCGCCCCGTTGATTCCGGCGTGGATTTGGGGGGAGATTTCGGCGTCTCAGCATCGCGCGCGGAGATGGGCGGCCGCCGGTCCGGCGGCGGAGGGGTGTTCTCGCCGGAGCGCGTCGTGCCGCGGTTAATGGTACCGGGCTTACAGGCGGGCAGCGTTGCGATCATCGCCAGCAGCAGCGCCGCGGGGAATCGGGTAACCGGCGACCGGCAGGACGTGTTCTGTGGTATACGCATGTGACTCTCCGTACCGTAGTCAGGGGAGGCTCTTATCTGCGGGAACGCGCCGTATTGTTCCGCGTACGTCGCTCATAGACCACTATACCATACTTCCCGTCCTGCCGGTTCGCTTGAACAGCGTCGCGAAGGCGGGCAGCAGCAGGGGGCGCGTTATGAACGTATCGATTATCATGCCGATGGCGAAGGCCGTTCCGAGCTGCCGGAGCAGCGGCAGTTCGCCGGCCATCAGGCTTCCCAGCGTCGCGGCCATGATCAGTCCGCAGGAACTGATAACGGGGCCCGTGTGCATCACGGCCAGTTGTACCGCCTTCGCCGGCGGGTGTTGCCGCGCTTCCTCCGACAGCCGCGCCGCGAGGAAAATATTGTAGTCGACACCGACGGCGGCGATGACCACGAATAAAAACATTTCGACTTTCCAGTCGAGCGAATCCCCGTATATCCAGCCGCAGATACCCAGTGTCGACAGGTAACTCAGAAAGATGGCGGCGATCATAAACAGCACGAGTGGAAGATCCCTGAGTAATAGCAGAATGACCACGAACACCACCGAGATGACAAGAACGACCACGCGATGGAAATCCCCCTGGGTAATGCGCCGGATATCCTTCATCTGCGCGGTGGAACCGGCGAGATAGAGTGCGAATTCCGGCTCATCGGTCGTGTTGTCCGAGCGGTAGCGCGAAACAATTTCGCGTGCGGCGGCGCGGAGCTGCTCCAGCGATGCCATCGCCTCGTTGCTCATCGGTTTGTATGCCAGTACGATTTCGAGCCGCATGGCATTGGGGCCCGACAAATAACTGTTGCCCGCGAATTCCATGACGGTTGGGCTGTCAATGCTGTTGAAGAGTCCCAGGGGACAGGTGAGGGCCCGGATGTTCGTGACGTCATCGCGTTCGGCGAGCTTCTCGAATGCCTTTGAAATGCGGGTCCAGGTCTGCCGGGGGACCGGCTTGTCCGTCCCGTTGAGATTTTCGATCATCAGGGTGATCGGTGACAGTTCGCCGGTGGACCAGTATCCCTTGTCGAGGGCGATCGACGCGCCCGCGACGGCGTTTCCGACGCCGTCTTCCGGCGCGGTCTCCTTCCCGCGGCCGTCTGTCCACGAGGCCTTCATGCCCGTCAGGGCATCGTACATCCACTCGATCTCGGTCGAATGGATGATCGGCAGGGCAAAGACCGCGAGGACCACGATCATGATCAGCAGGGGGCGCTTGACCACGGCGCCGCCGAGGCGGCCCCAGGCCCGGTGGATCTTTCTTTCCGCCTTCAGGCTCTTAATATTGACGGGCCAGAATGTCCGTTTGCCGCATATCCCGATGATCGCCGGTACCAGCGTTATCGAAGCCAGCATGGCGAGGGCCAGCGAGATCGTCACGGCCGGACCGGTTGTTCTGAAGATGAGAAACTCGGAGAAGAACAACATGAAGAGGCCGAGCGCGTCGGTGGTTCCCGAGGCGAGGATCGCGGGAAACGTCGCGGCATGCGCCCTGCGGATCGCTATACCGGGCGCGCGCCCCGCTATCAAGTGCTCTTTGTACCGGGTAACCAGCAGGAGCGAATAATCGATACCCGCGCCGAACATTAGAACGAACACGAATATTTTTTCCGCCATGCCGATCTGCACACCGCACCCCTGGGCGAGTTCCATACCCTTGACGACGATAACGACGGCGGTGCCGATCGAAAGAAGCGGTATCAGCGCTCCCAGCGGCGCCCGGTAAACGATGATCAGGATGAGTATAATGGCAACGACGGTTACCAGCCGCGTGTCGTAATAGCTGTTTTCGATGAAACCGGCGTAATCATAGCCGTACCCGGCGTTTCCGCTCACGGCCGTTTTCAGTCCTTCCGGTTTCTGTATGACGGCCGGCCGTGTTTCGGTTTCGTGGCCGGCCTGCAGAAGCCCGCCGGGTTCGTTCGCCCGCGCGAGTATTGCGCGGATGTGCTCGACAACCGACGCCGATTGCTTGGTGATGAAGTTGGCCGGGATATTGACGCGTACCAGGGCCGCCTGGCCACGTTCCGTAACCCGTGACCTGAGGGGATTGTACGACGCGGTATGCCGGCGGGTGCTGTTCGCGGAGGATTTGCCCGATAGCAGGTCCCAGATTTTTCCGGCATTTTCAGCCGTTTCCACCAGTCCCGGCGAGCGGATGGTCAGGCGTTCGAGCCGATCGGGAGTAAGGTCGCCGTCGAGCGGCTGCCGGATACGCAGCGCGATCTGCTCGATGTACTTGTTGTCCTCTTTGCGCAGCGGTTCGCCGGGACGCTCGAAGATGATCGAGCACTGGCTGAGATCACATTCGTGGGGGAAATACTGCTTCAGCTTTGCGATGGCCTGCCGGTAGGGCGCGTCCGCCGGCAGGAAGCTCTTTATGTCATTTGCCGCGTTTTCGTCCGGTCCGGGAATGATGAAAATGAGCGCGGAGGCAGACAGCCATGCCGCGACAACCAGCCATTTGTGACGAAATATTAAACGGGATAGGTATGCGGGGATGATAGCGGCTCCGGTCTCTGTAGGGTTACTTGAACTTGATCTTGACGCCCTCGGCCTTCCAGGTTGCCACCAGCTGCCTGAGATCCTTGATGAGTTCTTCCATCTGCTCGGTTGACTTGACGAGGTTGTGGTAGAGTTCCGGGTCATTGAGTAGTTTGCCGGCCGAGCCGTCACCGGATTCTATTTTATCCATGGCTTCGGTAGCCTTGACCATGAAGGCGTCCAGCTTTTCCGCCGAGGTTATGAGCTGTCTGGTCAGCGTGCCCGCCTCGTCGGAAACCTCCTTGAGATTCTCGATTGCCGCCGAGAGATTCTCCCGGATGTTCTCGTCTCCGGTGACGGCGTGAATCGAGTCGAGCGTGCGGTTCATCCGGGCGACCGTTCCCCGCAACCCGGCGGGAATATCCCCCGGACGACTTGCCGGCCGGGAGGCCGGCCTGCTGCCGGGGCCCGGCGAAACGAGATTGTTGAGGCTGTCGGCGAGTTTTCCGAAGTTGTCCAGCGCCCCCGTCAGTTTGTCGGGCAGCGTGAAAGCGGGGGTGGATTGGTATTCGCCCGACAGGATGATTATCTCTTCGGGACGGAAGTACTCCACCGTTTCGCCGCTGACCGGATCGGTTTTCAGAGGCCCATCGAATGCGAGGTTCAGATGTTTCTTGCTCCCGATGAAGCCGGAGCTTGATATTATCGCCTTCAGGTTTGTTTTCAGGCGTATGTCGGGATCGACTTTCGCGGTGATCGTGATGCCCTTGTTCGGATCCCCGTTTCTGAAGTCGATCGTGTCGATGATGCCGACCCGTTGTCCGCGAATGAATACGTAGTCTCCCGATTTCAGGCCGTGGGTGTCCGGTGTGTTGATCTTGAGAATATGGCCGGTGTGAAAAATCTGCGGCAGCTTGGTAAACGCCATGATAAGCCAGGCGAGTATACCGAAGCTTACGATGACCATGAGCCCGGTGAAAATATTTCTTCCTCTGTCTGTCATGTTATGCGTTCCCGGCCGCTGCGCAGCTTCGCGAGTTCGTCGGGACCGGCCTGCCCGTTGACGAACCTGGTGACAATTTCATTGTCGGCATTTTCCAGCTTTTCCGGCGGAACGTCGAGTATAAACTTTCCCTCGTGGAGCATCAAAATACGATCGCCGATCTTCTTTGCGGATGCTATGTCGTGGGTGACGACCATGGCCGTGTTCCCGAGAGTCACTTTCAGCATGATGATCAACTCGTTAATTAAATCGGCACGGACAGGGTCGAGACCCGTGGTTGGTTCGTCGTAAAAAATAACCTCGGGATCGAGTACGATAGCCCGCGCCAGGGCGATCCGCTTTTTCTGCCCCCCGGAGAGTTCGGCGGGGTATCGCTGTTCCATGCCGTCAAGCCCGATAAGGCCCAGCACTTCACGGCACCGCGCCTTCCTGGCTTCCTCGTTGCCGATCCCGTGCTCTTTCATGGGGAACACTATGTTGTCCTCGACCGTCATCGAATCGAACAGGGCGCCCCCCTGGAACAGGAACCCCATCTGCCGGCGGAAGGAGACCAGTTCCCGTTCCTTCATGGCCGTTATATCGTGCCCCTCGAACACTATTCTACCCTTCTCGGGCCGAATAAGACCCACCATGTTTTTAAGCAGGACGCTCTTGCCGCATCCGCTCGGTCCGATGATGACCGTCGTGCGGTTTTGGGCTATGTCGATGCTGATTCCGTCCAGCACCGGCGGGCCGCCGTTGAACGACTTGGTGACGTCATCGAGCGTAAACAGGATGTGCGCGTTGTCGTTCTCGGGCATTATTCCTTCTTCCCGGCGGTTTCCGGCCGTATCTCCAGAAGCATCGCCGTTTCGTGCCGGTGTCCCCGCGCGTACCAGTCGAGGCATTCCCGCCAGACTTTTTCGGGCACGGACATGATATCTACCTCGGTAAAGCCGAATTTTTCGAAAAACGGTTTCACGTAGGTCATTGCGAACAGCTTTTCGATGCCCAGCCTGCGGGCGTCTTCTATGCAGGCGCCGATCAGCGCGGCGCCGACACCGCGTCCCCGGGCCTCTTCCGACACGGCCAGGGAACGGATCTCCGCCTGGTCGCCCCAGTAGATATCGACGGCTGTGCAGCCGAGCAGCACGTCGCGATCAACCGCCACGATGAATTCGCGCAGGTTCTCGTAAACGCTTTCCATGGAACGGTGCAACATCATGTCCTGCTCCGCGTAGAAGTTCACCAGGTCGCAGATAGCGGCGGCGTCGGCAGTGTGCGCGTGTCGTATGTTCACGGGATCTATTGTAGCCACGTCGTTCGTTTCTACGAAGTCCTTTTCGGGGATTTCAGCACGATCGCGCGTGCGGCGGCATTGAGACGCCGGGAGAAAAACCGGATCTTTATCTGTGCGCAGGACATGGATTGTCCGATAATTGTGTCTGTAATCTTCGTCGATACTCATTGCCTCGTATCCTGGTCGAAAGCATGTTCAACACCTACAATCCCGTCGATTTGACATTTCACGAAAACGGCTTTTCCTTTCGCATTCACGGTGATAAACAGTGTGTCGAATGGGCGATGGTGCGGGAAATAGTCGGGTACCGTCGTCCCCTGGACAGCGGTGATGACCTGCTCTGTCTCGGGATACGCTTCGGGAACGGCAGGGAGTACATGGAAGTGAACGAGGATATGGATGCCTACTCGGCGCTGGTTGCACAACTCCACGACGTGTTTCCCGGGATCAAGCACAGCTGGTGGAAGGAAATAGCATCCTGGTACGGACAGAACCGGATTACGATTTACGGCATAGGACTCAACGAAAAGTCACCCGCGGAAAACTACCTGACCCGGCCGCGTAAAAAAGTCAGACTGACGCGCAGAAAAATGGTGAGGTGGCTGTACGGGGCGGCTGCGCTGGTGCTGCTGGCGGCAGTGCAACTGGCGGCGGTGGGACTGATCGCGCGGTGGGCACATGCGACCTGGGACGATATCCTGGCCGTTACCCTTCTTCCGTTTCTGCTGGTAATTTTTTCCTGTCGCTACTGGGGGGTACCGGGTCTTTTCTTCATACAAATGACGGGTTTTTACCTTGCGCAACTCATCCTCGTCCTTATTTTCGATATCGGCTCCGCGAGCCTCATGGGAAAATTCCTCGCATTCAGATTTTCATACCTGCTCGTTCCGGGCCTGGAAATCCTGCTGGCCATGGGTGTTCTGCTGTTGCCCAACCGGCGGGCGATGGGCCGGGTGCGGTAAGGGGAGGGCATCGGCGGGCACACTGGAGAGGGTCAGGTAGCTTTTCTTCCCGCCGCAACCGCGATGAAACAACGGGTATTGTCACCCGTCGCCCTGTGCAGCAGGCATAGTGGCTCGTCACAGCGCGCCGGTCTGCAGGCGGCCGGCCTACCGCCCGGCGACCACTCGCTCCGTCGGTCATGTGCTGACGGGGCATTCAATAGCAGCCTGTAGTTCCCCCAGAAGACGAAAAGGGGTCAGGTACCTTTTCTTCTCGCAACGCCGATGGGTAAGGGACCTTTTCTT
>CAZLBC010000125.1:0-12617 GCA_964557575.1 uncultured Planctomycetaceae bacterium | reverse complement strand
CCGTTATGGTACGCCGGCTCTAAATTAATCTACAGCATATCGAGCGAGCACCCATGAAATACCCGTACCGGAAGGTGCTGCTGCCGGCGGCCGGCCTGCTCGGGGGCGTCCACCCCGACATCCTGAGCTACGCGGGGGCGGCCGCGGGGCTGCTTGCGGGGATCTGTTTCTGGCAGGCGGGGGTTCTGCCTTGGCTGCTGCTTCTCGCCGTCGGCCTGACGGTGCTGCGGATGACGCTGAACACGCTGGACGGCGTCGTCGCGATCCGCGGCGGGTACGACACGTGGCTGCACGGCGAAATCGTCAACGCCCTGCCCGACCGCTACGCGGACGTGTTTTTCGTGATCGGTATCGGTCTTTCTTCGTACTGCGCGGTCGGGTGGGGCGCCGCCGGCCTGGCAAGCATGTTCCTGGTCAGCTATACCGGCATGCTCGGGAAGGCGGTCGGCGTCCGGTGGCAGCACCAGGGGCCGCTGGGGAAGGTCGAGCGGCTGCTGCTGGTCATGGTCTTCTCACTTATTCAATACGTGGTCGGGGACGGCACCCTATGTACCGTCGCCGGTATTGCACTGACTCCCCTGGAGGCCTGCATGGTCCTGTACGTGCTGCTGGGGCAGGCGACCGTCTACAACCGCGTCCGCGGGATAGTACGCGAAATCAACCGCCTGGAATGGCCCCGGAAGAGACCCGGAGATCCCGCGTGGCGGTGCCTCGTCGTATACGCGTCCCGGACGGGCAATACCGAAAAAGCGGCCCGGGAGATCGCCGCGGCCCTCGGGGCCGACCTGCAACCGGTCGACACGGCCGGTGACCCGGGCGGCTATGACCTGGTGGTGTACGGCAGTCCCTCCATCAGGGGGTACCCCGAGCCCGCGCTGCAGGCGTACCTGAAAAGGCACCGGACCCCGGAACACTACGCCGTCTTTTTCACCTACGGGGCCCCGCTGTGGGGACCGCTCTCGGTGCGCCGGGCGGCGGCGTGGATCCGGGACATCCTGGGGCGGCGGCCGCGGGCAGCGTTCCGCTGCAGGGGCCGTCACGCGAAATTCGGGACCTTCCGTAACCACCCGAACGGGGAAGACCTGCTGCGGGCATACCTGTTCGGCAGAAGACTCGCCCTGATAATGGAGGCCGAAACATGCCGACGACCGTCGACAGCCGCGTGCTCCTGCTGACCCTCGCCGTGCTGGACGGTTTCGGGCTCATCGTCGCGGCCGCCGCGCTGGTGCTGCACCGCCGCGGGGTCAGCCCGGGGCCGCTCCTGAAAAAGTACTGCGCCTGGTTCCTGATCGCCCCGGTCTTCGTCGTGCCGCTGGTCTTCAGCCGCGTCGTCTTCCAGGCGGTGATCTTGCTGGTTTCCCTGCAGTGCATCCGGGAATTTCTGCGCGCCGCCGGCCTGTCGCGGGACCGCTGGGTGGCCGGGGCCTGCTACCTGCTGACCGCCGCGGTCTACGCGCCGGTCTTCCTGGGCCGGGAGGAACTCTCCCGGGCGGCGCCGCTGGTGGTGATCGGCGCGCTGGTGGCGGTCCCGATTATCCGGGGACGCGGCGAAGAGATGCTGCGGAACGTCTCCCTGTCGATACTGGCGGTGCTGTATTTCGGCTGGTTCCTGTCGCACCTGGCGGGTCTCAGGAATCACGCGGGCGGCATCCGCCTGGCGTTTATTCTCTTCGCCCTCGTCTCCTGCAACGACGCCCTCGGGTACCTCTGGGGCCGGTGGCTGGGCCGTCACCGGCTCAGCCCCGTCATCAGCCCCCGCAAGACGGTGGAGGGTGCGGCCATGGCCCTCGTAACGGTTACCGGTATCGCCCTGCTCCTCGACGGGTTTCTCCGGCAGCACGGCGCAGTGCCGGCGATGGCCGCGGTCGCGGCCGTCACGGCCGTACTCGGCATCCTCGGCGACCTCGTGGTTTCGTCGATAAAGAGAAACCTGCACGTAAAGGACATGGGCGACGCGATTCCCGGACACGGCGGATTCCTGGACCGCTGCGACAGCCTGTTTCTCGCCGCCCCGGCCTTCTACTACCTGGCGCCCTTACTGTGAGACATCAACCGCACAACACGCGCCCGCCGGCGGGGCCGTTCCGCCGGCCACGGGCACTGCCCGTGCAGGCGATGCGCAACAACCTGCTGACCCGCACCCTCCGGCCGGCGCTCAACCTGCTGCTGCGCGGCTACCTGCGCCTCTTTCACGCGGCACCGGGCCGCCCGCGGCACCGGGTGGGCGACCGGCGCGGGCATATTATCGTGGCCAATCACGCCAGCCACCTCGACGCCGCGGCGATCATGTGCGCGCTGCCCCTCAACGCGGTAAACCGGGTCTACTTCCTCTGCGCCGGCGACTACTTCCGCGATCACCCGCTGTTGAAGTGGCTGGGGTTCCTGTTTCTGAATACCGTCCTGATCGACCGGGACGGAAACGACCGGTCCGCCCTGCGCTTCTGCCTGAAGCAGCTCGCCCGCGGGGCGACGATCGTCGTCTTCCCGGAGGGCACCCGCAGCCGCGACGGGACAATCGGGCCCTTCAAGCCCGGCGCCGGCCTCCTCGCCGGCAGGAGCGGCGCACCGGTGCTGCCGGTGGGTATCGCCGGGACATTCGCCTGCTGCCCCCGGGGACGGGGGTTCCCCGCCCCCGGGCCGGTGGTCGTACTGCCGGGGCGGGCCGTCCGGTATACCGGCAGCGGTCGCCGGTCCCGCCGCCGGGGCGCGGCGGCCGACATGGCGCGGCGGGTGCACACACTGGCCCGCGCTGCCGGAAAGGAGATTGGTGAACATGAACGCGGCAAAAAAGGCGGCGCTGAAGCTGCTGGTCCACACGGTGGGCCGGTGGAGCGACGGTATCCGCATAGCGCTTGACCACGGCTTCACCTCGGGGAAGATCGTCGATTACGCGTGCCGAAACCGCCCCGCCGGCAAAAACGCGGTGGGGCGGTTCATCGACCGGCTGTTTCTCGCCAACGAGGGGTGGCAGGCGGTGCGCCGCCGGAAGCAGCACCTCCGCGAGGAACTCGTCGCCGCCTTTCGCCGCGGTCTCGCCGCCGGCGGCGACCTGCTGGTCCTGGACGTCGCCGCCGGCCAGGCGTCATACCTGCTGGAGGCGGCGGCCGCGTTTCCCGGCGAAGCGCTGACGGCGTTCTGCTGGGACATCGAGGACGCCTGGCTCCGCGAGGGACGGGCAGCGGCCCGCCGCCGGGGGCTCGGCAACGTCCATTTTCAAAACCGCGATTCGCTGCAGCACGCCTCGTTCCGCGCACTGACCCGCCGTCCCGACGTCGTTATCGCCGCGGGCATGTACGAGTGGCTGGGCGACGGGCCGGTGGAGCAATCGATGGACCTGGTGGCCGCGCACCTCGCGCCCGGCGGCCTGTTCCTGTTCACGGTGCAGACGGGCCACGTCGACGTCGACATGGTCAACGACGTATTCCCCGGCTTCGACGGCCCGATGACGATCACCGTCCGGCCGCTGGAACAGGTGCGCCGGTGGATCGCGGCGCGGGGATTCGCCGTGGAGGCGGTCCGCGCCGACCGGTGGCACTACCACACGCTGATCGCGGCCCGAAAACACCGCCGTCACGGCAAACACCGCCTTGTTGCCGGTGGTTGAATATGTTACATTCGGGCCGCCGAGGGACAAGAAGGCCGGCGATTAACCGCAAGGACAGGAATTATGGCATACCTTGAAATCTACAAGGGA
This sequence comes from uncultured Planctomycetaceae bacterium, assembly GCA_964557575.1. Lineage (GTDB taxonomy): Bacteria > Planctomycetota > Phycisphaerae > SM23-33 > SM23-33 > CAZLBC01. The sequence continues at coordinate 8,923 of CAZLBC010000125.1, read as the reverse complement.
GGACGACTCGTCGGCCGATGGCGAGTAGACACGACGAAAAGGGACCCCGAGGACGTACTTGCCGGCAAGGACGGCCGCGGGATACGGCTGAAGCGGGACGATTCGACTCATCACGACGACGTCGAATATCGCCTCGTCGGCGACGAAATCCCGGCCGATGAACTCCCCACGGTCAGCGCCACCGACGACCGAAGCGATGAAATCACCGAGGTCCCGGAGATAGAAGGGTACCGCATAACGGGTTTCATCGCCCGGGGAGGGATGGGTGAGGTCTGGCGTGCCATATATCTCGGTAAAGACGTGCAGGACGACCTCAAGGTGGAACAGGAGGTGGCCTTGAAGGTCCTGCGGAAGGACAAGATCGATTCAGACGAGCTCAGGAGGCTCTTTTTCAGGGAGATCGGGCAGGCCGCCCGCCTGAAACACGACAATATCGCCCGCGTATACCATTACGGCAAAGACGGTGACCGCTATTATTACACGATGGATTATATCGACGGCGTTCACGTGGACACGTACGTCGAGGAACAGGACCTTCCCCGGGACGAGATACTCGCGTTGATGCGAACAATCTGCGGAGCCGTCCAGTATGCCCACGGGATGGGCATGATACACCGGGACATCAAGCCCAACAATATCATCGTCGACAGGAACGGCAAGCCCTACGTCATCGATTTCGGCCTGGCGATGGCCCTGAGGAAAGGCGCGGACCAGGACACCGAAACGAGGGAGGCACACGGCGGCGTCGCCGTCGTATCCGCCGACACGGAGATCGACCGGGATGGTGCGGTTATGGGTGCCCTGCCCTACATGACGCCGAAAATGGCGGCCGGCCGCATCTCTGAACTCGACGAGCGAACCGACGTCTACGAACTCGGCATCGTCTTCTACAAACTGCTGACCGGCCGGCTGCCGGTAGACTGGTGGAGCGGCGAGGACGTACTCCGCCTGATAGCAGCGGGAAAGATTATCCCCCCGCGGGAGGCGGACCCGCGTATAGACCGGGCACTGGAGCTGCTGCTGCTCAAGGCCCTCGCCCTGGACCCGGACAAACGATACGACACGCCGGGGCACCTCGCCGCGGATATCCACAATTACCGCAATGGTGATCCGTTGGCGGCGGTCATTGAAATCGCGCGGTTCCCGCGCGTCTACATCCTCCGCAAAAAAATGAAAAAAACGCGAAAGACGGGCGCCGTTGCCGCTGCAGCCGCCTTGCTGGGCCTGGCGGCTGCGGCATGCCTGTGGTTATTTGTCATCAGGCCCGCTTACCGGCGGGGAGAAGCTCTGAAAGCCCAAGAGCGGGCCTTGTCCGCGCAGCACGATGCCGAAAAGATCGAAGCCGAACAAATTGCCCCATCCCTGTGGCGACAGGCAGAGAACCGATTTGATAACGCGGAATCCCTTTTCACGCGGGAACAGTACGAGTCGGCCAGGGAACAGTGGGACGTATCGGAGAGATTCTTCCTTCAGGCAATGCACCGGATTCAAGCGGTAGAGTCACGGGAGACCGTGCGCAAGGCGAGGACACGCGCGGATGACGACAATGTCGCCGACTGCCCGGAGGCACTTACGGTCTATGAGCGGGGCGTCACCCTGTGCGAAAACGCTGAACGGGCGTTCGGCTCGGAGAAATACCTGGCGGCAAAAAAGGCTTGGAAAAAGGCGAAGGGTAAATACGACGCGTCGGCACGCATTATCGAAGAAACCGACGAAGCCCATGAAAAAGCCGAGGATGCATTGAAAGACGCCGACGCGGCCCACATCGAGGCCAAGAAGTTCGGTGCCGACGGGTGTGCCCGGGACTTGTGGGCCACGGCCGGGTCGGCCTACACGGCAGGTGAGAAAATTCTCACAAACGGACCAAACCGGACCGATGAATATACCAAGGCCTTCCAACGGCTGCGCGAAGCGGAACGATTGTACACCCGGGCGATCGCTGCGGCGGCCGACGATGCTCGAAAAACCGCGGAGAAGGCACGCAAAGCTGCGGAGGATGACGGCGCGGCGAAATACGAAAAGTCGATCCTGGAAGCGGCTGATAAGACTCGGGATGAAGGCACTGCCGCGTTCGGCGGAGGTGAGGAGCACCTCGGCAAAGACGAATTGAAACAGGCACGATCGGGGTTTAGTACCGCAGTTACAAAGTGGGATGAGGCGCGTGAATCATATACCGGGGCCCGCCGGGGGGCACGCGAAAAAGACGAAAAAGCCAAGAAGGCGGCGCTGGCCCGAAAGGCGGCGGAGACGGCAAGAGACGCGGTCGATACCGCCGCAGCAGAGCGTTTCGCCGACGATTCGTGGAAAGAAGGCCGACAGGCAATGGAGTCGGGCGCCGATCACTTCGACTCCGGCGACTACGAACAGGCCGAGGGAACATGGGTCGAGGCGAAGGACCGTTTTGAAGAAACCGCCGTCATTATAACAAAGGCCGGAGATGCCATTGCGGCCCGAACAAGTGCCGAGGCGGCCGAGACCGCGGCGCGAAGCCCCACTGTCGAGACCCATGCCCCCAAAGACTGGAAAAATGGCGTAACACAGACTGAAATCGCCGCGAGCTTTTTTGACGACAGAGAATACGAAAAGGCCCGCGGAGCGTGGAAGGAAGCGGAACGGTACTTCACGGCTGCGAAGAAGATCGCCGAACAGGCGGAACTGGCCGTGAAGAAAAAAAAGGCGGCCGCCACGGCGAAAGAACAGGCAAAAGACCGTGGCGCAGTCACCTATGCCGATCAGCCCCTCAAGAGTGGGGAAGAGCAATTCTATCGTGCCCAGGATGCGTATGACAACGGGGAATACAACAAGGCCGCCGAACAATGGGAAGCGGCGGCCGCAACGTACGGTAACGCCGAAAACCGGGCAAAACAGGCTCACGCCGCGCTCGACGCGAAGGATGCATTCAAGAAGGAACAAAAGCGGATAACCGATGTCGGCGCGGCGGACGATGCACCCGAAGCATACCGCGCAGCGCGGGAATCAGCAGCCGCGGCCGATAAGCTCTTCGAGGCGGCCGACTATCCCGCGGCCAATAAACAGTGGCGCGACGCGGCCGGAGAACTGCGAGAAGTGCAGGCCGCGTTCTGCGCCCGCTGTGAAAAGAAGTACCGGGAAGCAGAACGCAGGATGGACCAGTGGACAAGAAACCACCGCAAAACCGAACTGCAAAAGGTTGCCGCCCTGGAGGTGATCGCGGAACGGGCCAAGAATACGATAGCGGGCGGGAAGGCGTACCTGAATGCCGCTGTCGCGATCAGAAAAACAGACGCGGGCGCCGCGTTCACGGAGCACAAGAAACTGACCCACGACACGGACACGGACAGAATCGGTGCGATTGCGTTTAACCCCGCCGGGGCGGGGTTCGCTACGGGCAGCCTCGGTAACGATACGCCGCTCTATCTGCACAACAACGCTGCAGCCAATCCGGTAAAATTAGAGAATAAAAAAGAGTGGGTCTGGGACATGGCATATTCCTCAGGGGGAACTCTTCTTGCCTCAACCGCGAAATACGAGATCAGCGTTTGGGACGCCAGGACCGGTACGAAGATTAATAAAGACAAACCGCTTAAACACAAGGGCACCGTCACCGCCGTGGCATTCGCCCCGGTCGGCAGGCTCCTGGCCTCCGCCGGCCTGGACAAAACCGTTCGTATCTGGGACCCGGACACGGGCAGACAACTCAGGGAATGTCCGCACATGCATCCCTGCCTTGACGTCGTCTTCTCGCCGAAGGGCATCCGTATCGCCTCCGCTTCCGCCGGCGGCAGCATCAGGCTGTGGAATGCCGCCGACGGCAAGCAGGTGCGGGAACTCGGGCCGCTGGACGACCCCGTAACCCGGCTCTGCTTTTCACCCGACGGCGGTAACCTGTATGCATGCAGCGGGAACACGGTGCTCTGTTTCGACACGCAAAGAGGCGACACAACGACCGTATTCTCCCACGAGGCCGGGACGATCACGGCGGCGGCGCTGTGTCCCTCCGGAGAAACGATCGCCCTGGGCGTGGTGAACAGAAAAGATGCGGTGATACAAAAACACGATGACGTAGGACACATTCTCTCCGTCGTGAAGAAGCTGGAAAACGCAGAATGCCGGATAGCCCTGGTCGATGTTTCAACCGGCACGGTACGGCAGACGCTGCCCGCTCAGCATAGTTTCATGGTAAGCGCCCTCGACTATTCCCCCGACGGCGGCGCGCTTCTCAGCGGCGGGTGGGGCGAGCCGGGAAAGGTGATACTCTGGACCCGGGGCAGCCGTGAGAATCCCCCCGAAGGAAAGGCCAGCCTGATACCATAAGAGCGAGATTAACGGTGTGGTGCGCCGCGCTGTTTTGTCGCTACCCGAGGGAATGTCCGGAATTACTCTTCCCGTGCGAGCCGGGCGCCGGGAAATTTCTCGAGGAGCCACGTGACGACCTTTTTGAGGCACCGATCCCGCGCGGCGGTGCTGAGCGGGCGCCGTGACGAGAAGAAAAGCCCCCCGTCGACGCTTCGGTGCCCGGAAACCACGACCACGACACCGCCGTCCCGCGGCTCGAGGACGATGCGATACGTCCGCTGATGCTCGCCGGAGCCGAGAAGTACCGTGTTGGTTTCAACACGGCGGCCGTTGCGCAGCACCTCGCTGCCCAGGTATCCCCCTCCCCACGCGAGGTCCGTTATTTCGGCTGACCGGATCGCCATGAGGGCTTTTTCGGCAGAAATATTATACACCGTGCACCGGCTGTGTATCCCGTCGTCGACCGGGGCGATCCTGTCAAGTTTCTCAAGACGGGCGAAGGTGCCGCCGACAATCCGCCCTCCCCCCTGCATGACGCGCAGTGTTGCCTGCTGAAGGATCCTCTTCTCCTGCTCGATATCCCTTATCGCAAGCAGCACGGGATAGTCCATCCTGCTGCAGCGCAGCAGCGCGGTCGCACGCCCCTCACCATCGTCGCGCACCGCGCACCACAGGTAGATCCTGCCGAGCAACACGACCTTTTGTGCCTCGACCTCCCGGCCGACAGCGAGGTCGATTGCAATCTCGGTTTCGGACAAGACCGCCTTTTCGACCGCGGTGCACAGTTCGCCGGTCGAACAGCGCTCGACCGTCAGGCTGCTGCATCCGCCGGCGAGGACCGCCAGGATCACGGCCGCCGGCGACATTCGTATAACACGCATACCATTCATACAGCGCCTCGATTCTCACCCAAACCACAGCAGGGTCTGAATCACATTGACAATCATCCACCAGAACGGAATCCACTGGGCATTGGTGCGCCATCGCACTCCCGCCAGTAGAAACAGAAATGAGAATATAAAGACGGCGATGTAGCCGGCAGCCATGAACAGGGCGGACCCGAACATCGCTTCGAGCCCATCTCCACCACACCACCGAACCATCTCCATGACCGTGTGCCAGTTGATAAAGGCGAACAGCATCCCCGTCGCCGGGCAGCGGCCCATGCCGAAGAAGGCCATCAGAGAGGCGTACCCCGACATCCATTCGTAGCAGACGACCTCGGACGGGTGTTCATACCAGAGCAGGCACCGGATCGACGACAGGATAAACAGCAGCGCCGTGAAGGCCAGGGCGATGCCGATGGACATCGAGATCCGCCTGGCGGTCTTTTTCGCCACCAGGTATCCCAGGCCGCAGAGCCCGGCACCCGTTCCCCAGCCGATCAGCGCCATGACGAGTTCACCCCGCACGAGCTGACCCCGCGTCGGGCCGCAACCATCCGTGCTTATAAAGGCCAGGAGGGGCAGAAAGGTCACGCACCGGCATACCGCGCCGTGCAGGTTCGCCCTCGGACCATCCGGCGCGGACAGCATTTCATGTATCCATTTCATAAAACCGATCCTTTCCGGACATGTGCCCGTTGTCACTGATTCTGTATTTCATCACCGCGTGGCCACCAGTTGCTCATCGCTCGAAGCCACTGTGGCGACCGCGGCGTCGTTCCACCGCGGAAGCCGAAACAGCGAGGCGATGTGGCGCCGGACAAAATCCCGGCTGCAAACCGAGAAGTGTCCGCCGTCATAGCCCGCGGCCGCCATACGTTCGTGCCATTGAACCTGGATAAGCCGCCCGCCGGCGCGGGCATAATCGCCGTCAAACCCGGCGAAGCCCGCCGCGGGTGCGTTGACACCGTCCATCGTCCCGAACAGGGTGGTGCCGGTCTGCAGCAGCGCCTGGTCTCTTCGTGAATAAACGCTGACGACGCCCTGCCGCGACCGGGCCAGAGCCCGTGCCAGATCGTAGCCCGGCGACAGGCTCGATGCCATCAGCACGATTCCGTCGACCGGCCGGTCGGCGGGCAGGAGTTCGGCGGCCCACACGGCGATTGCCGTGCCGCCGCTGTGGCCGACGAGGTACACCGGGCTGCCGGGGTGCTGCCGCATGTAGTCTTCGATCCTCCCGGCCGCCGCCGCAGCTTGCTGTCGGTTCCGGTCGACGGCCGTCTGGTTGAAGAGCATCCCCAGGGGGGCCGTCCAGTCCGCCAGCACGACTTCCGCGGCCACGCCGGCGCCGACGATGCCCCGGCACAGTTCCTCGTTATGGGGCTGCCGGCCGTCGATGCCGGTAAAGACCATCACCATGCCGTCCTGCCGCCGCCCGCTGTTGAACGAGATTTCCCGGATGTCGCAGCCCCCGAACAGCGGGGCCAGGGCAAAGATTGCCGGCAGGATCATCCGCAGCGTTCTGTGATTCCCAGTCATGATCGCCTCCTCTCCTCCCCGTGTATGTATTCACGAATAATGGCGATTCCCTGCGCGGGGAGACGGTTGTTTCATAGGCTTTTTTACGCAAAGCACACGACGGGAGGAAAAGCGGAAGAGGAGTAATGCTGTCATGTAAAGAGGAGAAAATTGTTCAACAACGTGGAGACGTATTCAATGGATGGGGACGCAGTTTGAAACAATATTGCTTGTTCCACACTTGACATTCTGCGGTTATTAATTAGGGCCTGTCCAAATCTGAATCAGTCTATGATCCCCGCGTCATATTTACGCCGGGCAAATTTATAACCATCAATTTTTGGTTTAAATGGCAAAAAAGTGGGCGTATAATCTTGAAAAGAGGCGGCAGGGTTGCCGCCCTTCGGCAAAAATCAAGGATGATACGCCCATGAGCAGTATACATTATCAGCGCAAAATTGACACCCCAATTCCACAGGTTTCCGGCAATCATGAGTACGAGCAATTCCTTGATCGGCTCCTGGTGATTGACAACATCATCACCTCTTCGAACATAGAGCAGTCGGTTATTGAATTTTACCTTGATTATAAGCAATCGGAACGGGATCAAAGACTGAGATCACAGGGGAAGCGGCCGAAGCCATTTACCGCTCAAGAGAAGGCCGGCCAACGCGACACTGCCCGAACGTTGTTCAGGGCATCAATACTCCGCAAGCAGACCGGGGAGAGCCTTCGTGTTTTTTGCCGGATCGTAGCCGAGAGTGCCCTTCGCCAATGGTTCTGCGGGATCAATCGTTTCGTTGAAGCCAAGATTTTCAGCAAGAGTGCTTTGGGAGACTTTGAGAACCTGCTGCCGGACAAATTATTGCGAAGTATGCATGCCAAGCTTCTGACCGCCGGGGCGAGTGACGTTGAACCGTCGGGGGGCCTGAACACCATCGGGTTTGATGCCCCGGTGACATTGGAGGGCTGGTATGTTGACACGACGTGCCTGCTGGCCAACATCCACTTTCCGGTCGATTGGGTCCTCCTGGCCGATATTGTCCGCACGCTCATGCTGGCGGTGGCCTGGGCACGCCGGCATGGCTTGCGTAATCGCATGCCGTACGAGCCGCACGTGTTTATTACCGAGATGAACAAGCTTTCGATCGAGATGTCGCAATGCCGTCGCAAAAAGGGCGCAAAAAAACACCGAAAGCGTATTCTTCGCCGGATGAAGAAACACGTCAAAAAAGTAGTCGCCCATGCCCGCGCACACGCGGATGTACTGCTGGATACCTGGGAGCACAGCGGGCATACCTGGCTTGAGGGCAGTCGGGTATTAAAACGTGTTGACGCTATTCTGGCTCAGGTAGATCGCGTGATACACCAGGCGCACGAACGGATCATCGGCGAACAGCGGGTTCCGAATCAGCGGAAGATCCTCAGCGTGTATGAAGATCATGTTCACGTCATTGTGCGTGGCAAAGCCGGGTCGGAAGTGGAATTCGGCAACGCGTTGTACATCGCCGAACAGGAAGACGGCATTATTGTTGATTACCATTTGTGTGAGGATGCCTCGCCCGGCGATCCGGCATTGTTGTGCGATAGCATTGGCCGAGCTGAAACAGAATTGGGCATTACTCCCAACGTTATTGCCGGTGATCGTGGTTTTGACAGTCCCGCTGTGCGGAACACACTTGAAGCCATGGACACGTACAATGCCGTTGCGTCACGGCGTGTTCCAAAAATGGAATCACAGTTGAGAGATGAACTATTCTGCGGGCATCAGAATCGCCGGGCACAAACTTAAGGGAGGATAGCGATTCTCAAAAGGTTCACGGCGAACCCGATGTGGCAAAAAGGTATTAAACACCGGAAGATTCATCTATCCCTCAGTATTCTGTCACACAATTTATGGAAGATGGCCGGCATTCGAATACAACAAGAGAGGAAAAGGTCGCAGCAGAAAAGATCTGCGGCAGCCTAAGTTACAGCCGTTCTATATTTATACCTCATTTTATGGGGGAACAGGGGAAGGTCCATTGAACCGGGATTATTCACCATTAGCTCACTGAACCGGGATTATTCACCATTAGCTCACTGAAACATTTTACCGCAGCCATTTGCGCATAAACCATAATTTTGGACTCAATTTTCTGTTTTTTGTGCCCATCACTTCAAACCGCCCCCTTACCCCCCCACGGAAAAATGGGCTCTTCGTCAATTTTAATGGGTCGTAAATTTAGGCAACAAGTCTAATTTGC
>CAZLBC010000124.1:0-12877 GCA_964557575.1 uncultured Planctomycetaceae bacterium | reverse complement strand
CGCTCGAAGTGGACGGTCGGGTAGATCGCGTTGCGGCCGTAGCAGATCATCGCCGTGTCCGGCTCCCGGCCGTCGAGGTCGAAGAACTGGTAGCCGTGGAGAATGTTCAGGTGCCACTGGGTCCGGGCCCGTATGCCCTTGCGGTACTCGCTGAACTGGTAGGGGCCGAACGACCAGCGGCTGCGGCCCTGGTTGTAGATGTGGATCTCTTTGTCCCGCTTCCGGGCCTCCTGCATGACGGAATCGTCGTGGATGTTCAGGTCGCTGATGTCGAGGACCGCGAAGAACCGCTGGTGCCAGTAGAGCATGCTGTCGCGGTCCGCCGGCCGGTCGCGGAAGTGCACGCTGTAGCTGCCGGCGGTGCGAACCGTCTCCGGGAAGGCCGCCGAGACGCGGGCCATCAGCTTCATGAAGGCCAGTTGCCGCTCGGCGGCGTCGCGGACGCGGGTCTCGTCGCACATGGCGTACCATATCGTCGGCCACCGCTGCTGCCGGGCGTGCCGGTGAACCGCCCGCCAGGCCCGCACCAGGGCCTCCGCGTAGGGCAGCCCGCTCTGCTTCTCGACCTGCGCGGCCTGCGGCCCCTTCTCGTAGCCGCCGTGGAGGCCGGCGAAGCGGCACCCGCCGTACCCGTTGTGCGCCCCGGTGAACCCGTGCTTTTTCAGCAGGGCGAAGAACCGGTCGGCGGCCGCGAAGTCGATGACCGGTTTCCCGTCTTTCCAGCCCTCCAGCCGCCAGCCCGGGCCGCCGGAGACGATGTTCATCCCGTAGGCCCGCAGCATCGCCAGGGTCTCCTCGAGGATGCGGGGCCGGTCCGCTTCGGGGACGAGGTTCGGGGGCATGAGGCCGAAAAATCCCATCCGGAAATCGGTCTCCCGGTCCAGCGTGACCGGGCGGACGTCGATGACGACCGCCGCCGCGAAGAGCGGTTCCCGCGCCCCGGCGGGGGTCGCCGAGAGCCGCCCGGTGTACCGTCCCGGTTTCGCGTCCGCCGGGACCGTCACCCGGACGACAACCTGGCGGGTGACGCCCTTCCGGGGCGCCAGTGTATTCGCCGGCCGCAGCGTGTGGGGCCTGATATGGTAGGCGAGGGTGCCGAAGCCGCGGCTGGTGTTATACCAGGCCCGGTTGACGGCGGCGGGCAGGGGCCCCGGGCCGCCGGTCCAGCGGAAGGCCAGGTCCAGCTCCGGCAGGTCTCGCGCGGGCCGGACGGCCAGGCAGGCGGTCTCGGTTTCCCCGCGGACCGCCGTCCGCTCGATCCGCAGCGCGGCGGGCGGCGGGATGTCCGCCGGCGGGAGCGCGTGGGGGGTGACGGTCTGCTCGATGGTCACCGCCCAGGCGGCGAGGTCTTTGGCGGCCCACGCGGCGGGGAGCGGGGCGTCGCCGGCCGGTTCGTCGAGGCACACGGCCTGCCCGCGGAACGTGTCGGCGAGGGTCTCGATCTGGCCGCGGAGCCACGCGTTTCCGGCCGCGTCGTCCGCGGGGCAGACGGCCAGCGCGGCGATCTTCGATCCCCAGGTTTTGTCGGTTGCGAAGTGCAGCGTCAGGCCGTCGCTGCCGGCCGCCGCGTCGAAGAAGACCGGCCGGGCCAGTTCCGGCGCCAGGTAGGTCTCCCAGATATCGCGGCCCACCGGCTCGATATCCTCGAACCGCCACAGGGCGTGGGCCGCGCCGTCCTTCCGGCGGTCCGACCAGAGCTCTTTCCCGCCGGCGGTGATCGTCCGGGTCGCGTGGCGGGCCTGCTCGCCGCCCCAGTAGCCGGCGTTCTCGTAGATGACCATCACGCGGCAGGCCCCGGCCGGAACGTCGACGCGGAACCGGTAGCCGCCGGCCGCGCAGAAGTCGCGGATCAGCGGGGGCCCGAACGTGGTGTCCCGGGCCGCCCCGTTCCAGGGATGCCCGCCGGCGGGGCCCCAGCCGTAACCGCGCGCGGGGGTGTAGGCGGTCCGGTGGGAGACGCCGGTCCAGCCGAGCATGACCCCCTGGTCCGGGGGGCCGAAGTCGAAGGCCCGGACCCCGGCCGGCCGGCGGGATCTGACCAGCCGCAGGTTGTCGATGATCACCCGGCCGGTCGCGCCTTTCTTTCCGAAGCCGAAGTCGACCCGCACCACGGCGTCGACGTCGATGTTCCGCTTGATGTCGTTGTTGCGGCTGCCCGCCTCGCCGCGGTAGAGCCCGCCGGTGGGGATGACCCACCGCGTCCGCCCCGGGGGAAAGGTGGTCGCGGCGTTGTGGCGGTTCCAGTAGGTCGAGCCCTTCGCGGCCCAGGCCGCGTCGCCGACGAGCAGGTAGCCGGGCAGGGGCCGGTCGCCGGGGTTAGTCACGTCGAGGACGAGCGCGTCGTAGCCCGACCAGTCCTTCCGGACCCGCCGCCAGTAGATATACGCCGGGTGGTACTTCCCCTTCGGGTCGAACGTGATTGCCAGGGCCCGTTTCCCGTGGGTGGCCCCCTCCTTGACCAGGGCGGGCCTGCCGGCCACGTAGTCCCAGGCCTTCAGATCCCTTTCGGATTCGAAGTCGCAGAGGCGGACGGGTTCGCCCGCCGACGCCGCGGTGGTGACGAAGGTGAGGACGAAAAAAAGGGGACGGGAGTCTTTTTTCATTTCTTCCTGATCTCCACCCACTGGCCGCCCTCTTCGACGACGCGGAACGCCGCGACGCCCGCCTCCCGGGCCGACCGGCGGAATTGTTCGGCCGAGACCCGGCGGCCGGCGGGCATGCCGTAAAATTCCCCCCCGACCAGCGCGACGCCGCCGGGGCGGAGGACGCGGTGGATCTCGGCGATCGCCTTCGGCCGGTCGGCAAAGACCAGCATCGGATCGGCGCCCACGACCAGGTCGAAGGATCTGTCGTCGAAGGGGAGGGACTCCAGCGTTCCCTGCCGGCACGCGACCCGGCCGGCGCGACCTTCCGCCTTCAGCCGCTGTGCGGCCGCCGCCGCGGCGCCCTTCCGGGCATACAGGGCCGTGACCGTCATGCCGGGGACGAATTCCCGCGCCCCGTCCTGCAGGGCCTTCTCGATACGGCCGTCGGATCGGCCGACCAGGAGCAGGTCGCCGGTGGTGATGCCGCAGGCGGCGACGGTGCGGCCGACGAGCATGTGCGGACCGGTTCCCTGTTTCCGTGGTGCGGTCGCCCGCGGCCCGGCGATCCGGACCCACTGTCCCATGGTGCAGTCGACCGTCGCGTCCGCGACGCCCGACTGTGCGACGACCGCCCGGAACTCCTCGTCGGACATCCGGTACTGCTGCGGGGTGAACAGGTACCGGCCCCCGAGAAAGGCCGTGCCGGTCGGTTTCAGCACCCGCCGGACCTCCCTCAGGCACGTGCCGATGTCGGGGAGGAACGTCAGCGTGCCGCGGCTGACGATCATGTCGGCGGTGTTGTCCGCGAAGGGCATCGCCCGGGCGTCGCCGATCACGATCGAAAGCCGATCCCGGAGGCCCGCGTCCCGGACGTGCCGCTCGAAGAGCGGCTTGACGTTCGGGTCGATGTCGAGGCCGATGATCTTCAGGTCGGACCTTTTGGCCAGCTCGATATCCAGCAGCCCGGAGCCGCACCCGATATCGATGCAGAGGCCCTCGCGCTTACCGCATTCGCGCAGTATCCGCACCGCCGTCATGGGGTAGGTGTGTTTTGTCCGGTGCTGAACCACCCACTCGTACGCCTCGGCGGACGTCTCGCCGGTGGAGATCCGGAAGTTGAACCGGGGCCAGATCCGGTGGGCCTCGAAGCTGCCGGCGAAGCGGACGAATCCGGCGGCGTCGGGATGATCCGTCAGCGCCGCGGCCACGACCGGGACCCCCTTCGGATGCGTCCAGGCCACCTGCCGCGCGTTCGGGATCGAGACGATGCGTCCCGCCGTCTTTGTGCCCGGTGGCAGCGACACGAACGCGTCCGCCGCGGCCGTTCCCGTGAAGGCCCACCGCTCGATGTCCGCCGCGTCCGCGAGCGTCATCTTCATGTCCGCCCCGTACCGGTCGGCGCAGGCGTCGACCAGGGTCGCGGCGGGTTGTTCCAGCCGCCGGTCGGCGAGGATCGTGCAGGTTCCGCCCGGCGATGTCCGGAGACCGGGGAATGCGGGCGGGCCCGCGGCGCAGCCGGCGAGGGCGGTCAGGCAGTACAGCGATATGAGCGTTATTGAAAACAGGACGGAGGATAGGTGTGTTCTCATGCCGTCATTATTACCGCTTCGCCGGCCGGAAAAAAGGGTATTCCCCGTTCTTCCTCATCGGGCGATGCGGACGGCGTTTGCGGTTTTCCTCGGCCCTTTTCCCTTGCCGGTTTGCTGGTACAATGGTGAGAAGCATATTTTCCGACTGCAGATTGTTGGTTCAGTGCGGCGAGGGCTCATGAAATAGAGCCCTCTTGATGTGATAGTGGAATCGGTAACCGGACGCGACCGCTTTACTGAAACGGAAACCAAAAAAATGCCGACGATAAAGAAAAGGGGTGTCCGTATCGGTTCTTTTTCTACGCGGGCGATCGTGATCAACCGCCCCATGTGCACGTGGAGCGGGATGATAACGTTGCGAAATTCTGGCTTGATCCCGTGCGACTCCACCGTAGCGGCGGTTTCAGCCGGAAAGAAATTGGCACGATGCACAGGATAATCGAAGAAAGCAGTGTCGAATTGCTGGAGGCAGGGAATGACTATTTCCGCGGTTGAACTGGACATACCTGACGCGCGCGACGTTTCGGTTACGGAAGATACGCTGAGTGTCGATTTGAGCGATGGGCGGACAATTGCCGTGCCCCTGGAATGGTTCCCCCGCCTTGTGCACGGCACGGCCGAAGAGCGCGGCAGGTGGCGGCTGATCGGCGGGGGACAGGGTATACACGGGGAAGATTTCGACGAAGATATCAGCGTTGAGGGTCTCCTCGCGGGCAAGCCCTCTGGTGAAAGTCAGAGTTCGTTTAAAAAATGGCTCGAAGCCCGCCAGGGCCGCGCCACCGGCACATGATCATTTTTTGTGCCCGGGACGGTGTATGGTTACTTGGCAGCACCTATCGAGGAGCAATGTCATGGCACCGACGGACATCGACAGGCGGACCTTTCTGAAGACGGCACTCCCGGCGGCCGGGGCGGCCGCGTCCCTGAGCCGCGAGGAGCGGATCCTGCTCGGAAAGGAGACCGTCGGGGCGCCCGGCGGCGACCCGTCCCGGGAACTGCCCCGCGGGCGGATCGGCGACCTCGACATCGGGCGGGTGATCTGCGGCGGCAACCTGATCAGCGGGTTCGCCCACAGCCGGGACCTGGTCTACGTCTCGCAGCTCCTGAAGAACTACTTCACCGACGGGAAGGTCTTCCGGACCCTCCACCTCTGCGAGGAAAACGGCGTGAACACCGCGAACCTCCGCTGCGACGACCACGTGGTGCGGATCCTGAACGACTACCGGAAAAAAGAGGGCGGCAGGATGCAGTGGATCGCCCAGGTCTATCCCAAGCCGAACGACCTGCATACGAACGCCGCCAGGGCGGTCGACAACGGCGCCGCCGCCGTCTACGTCCAGGGCGGGATCGGGGACCGGTTCCTCAAGGAGGGCCGGGTCGACCTGCTGGGGAAGTTCGTGGAGCACTGGAAGGGCAAGGGCGTCATCGCGGGCATCGGCGCCCACCTCCTCGACGTGCCGGTCGCCTGCGAGAAGGCGGGGATCGACGCCGACTTCTACATGAAAACCCTCCACCACGGCCGGTACTGGTCCCGCGGGCTTAAGCCCCGCCGCGACAACTACTGGTCGGAGACCCCGGAGAAGACGATCGCGTTCATGCAGAAGGTTCAGAAGCCATGGATCGCCTTCAAGGTCATGGCGGCGGGGGCCATCAGCCCGACCGACGGGTTCAAGTACGCCTTCACCGGCGGGGCCGATTTCATCTGCGCGGGGATGTTCGACTTCCAGGTCGCCGACGACGCCCGCATCGCCCGCGGCCTGCTCTCCCGGATCAAGAAACGCGACCGCCCCTGGCGGGGATGAGGGGGCGTGCGGCGGTTTCCCGCCGCGTCTATTGCCTGACCCGAATGCAGTCAGGTATGGTCAGGACGCGCTCGTGTGACAGTTCGGCCGCGTAAGCGATTGCCGCGTGAACGGCTTCGGGGGATACTGTGGGATAATCCTCTTGTATCTCTTCCGGCGTTGCCCCGGCGGCCAGGTTGTCGAGGATCACGGAGACCATAACACGGGTTCCCTTGATGCACGCCGTGCCGTGGCACACGTTTGGATCGACCGATATGTATTCGGAAAGATTCATCGTGTATTCATTGTGCCATGGAGGATATTATACCGCGAGGGAATCGAGTTGATATGGAAAGAATGCTGTCGCATCACGTAAGCACGCGGATAGTCAGGCTGCGGACCGGCCGGGAGGACGGCGATGTCGATCGTCGCGGCTGAGGGCATTACGGTCGCCCGGGGGACGCTCGAGATCGTCCGCGGCGCGACGTTCCACGTTGATGCGGGCGACCGGATCGGCCTGGTCGGCCCCAACGGCGGGGGCAAGACGACGCTCCTGGAAGTGCTTACCGGAAACATCGAGCCGCTGTCCGGGACGATCCGCCGCCGGGGGGGGCTCCGGATCGCCTGTCTCCGCCAGGAGCCGCCGCCGGTGGAAGGCGGGACGCTGCGGGGCGTCATGCTCGGCGTGTTCGACGACCTGGTCGCGATGGAGCGGCGCCTCGAGGCCGCCGGCGCGGCGGTCGCCGACGGCGACCCGGCCGCGCTGCGGCGGTACGACGCCCTCCAGCACGATTTCGCCGCGCGGGGCGGCTACGACTTCCGGCGGCGGGTAGAGGAGGTACTGACCGGCCTGGGATTCGCCCCCGCGACGTGGGACCGGCCCGTCGAGAACCTCTCCGGCGGGCAGCGCCGCCGGGGCCGCCTGGCGGCCGCCCTCCTCGGCGCGCCGGACCTCCTGCTGCTCGACGAGCCGACGAACCATCTGGACCTCGACGCGATCGCGTGGCTGGAGGGGTGGCTGGCCTCCTTCGGCGGGGCCGTTGTCGCCGTCTCCCACGACCGGCACTTTCTCGACGCGGCGACCGGGAAGACTTGGGACATCGCCGGCAGGCGCCTGGACGTCTACCGCGGGGGATACCACGCGTCGCTGCCGAAAAAGAAGGCCCGCATGACCGAGCGGCTCCAGCGGTGGCAGTCGCAGCAGGCGCACATCGCCCGGACCCGCGCGTTCATCGACCGCAACATCGCCGGGCAGCGGACGAAGGAGGCGAAGGGGCGGCAGAAGCGCCTGGAGCGGTTCATACGGGACGAGGGGGTCGCGCGGCCGGAGATCCCGGGGGAGATTCACGTGCGGTTCAAGCCGGCGTCCGCGAGCGGGGAGACGGTGATCGAGGCCCGCGGCCTGTCGGCCGGGTACGACGCGGCCGCGCCGGTACTGGCCGTCGATTCCCTCCGCCTGCTGAAGGGCCGGACGGTCGCCGTCATCGGCCCCAACGGCGCGGGGAAGACCACGCTCCTGCGGGTTCTGCTCGGGGACCTGTCGCCCCTGGACGGGGAGGTCACGCGGGGGCCGAAGGTCCGGGCGGGGCGCCTCTCGCAACTGCGGGAGGAACTCGACCCGGCGGCAACCGCCCTGGAGGTCGTCCGGCGGCAGACCGGGTGCGGGCGCCAGGAGGCCCGCGACGCCCTGGGCGCCGTGCTGATCTCCGGGGACGACGCCGAGCGGCCCCTGGGCACTCTCTCCGGCGGGCAGCGGAGCCGCGTGGTTTTGGCCCGGCTGGCGGCCGCCCGGCCGAACCTGCTGGCCCTGGACGAGCCGACGAACCACCTCGACATCGCCTCGATCGAGATACTCCAGGAGGCCCTCGAGCAGTACGCCGGCACGGTGCTGATGGTCACGCACGACCGGTGCCTGGTGGAGGCGGCGGCCACCGACGCCTGGGTGGTCGACGGCGGGACCGTTGCCTGCGTCGGCGGCGGCTGGGAGGGATACCTGGCGTGGAAGGCCCGCCGGGGCGGTGCGGGCGGCGGCGAAACGGCGCCGGCGGCCGGCGCCGTGTCCGAAAAGGACCGCGACTACCGCCGGGCGCGGCAGGAGGCCAACCGGCTCAAGAAGCTCCGCCGCCGGGCCGGCGAACTCGAGGAGCGGATCGGGGAGCTGGAGAAGCGGCTCGCATCCCTGCAGGAGGAGATCTCCGCGGCCGGTGAGGCCGGCGACGTCGATCGCGTCACCGCCCGCGGGGAGGAGTACCGCCGCGTGGAGGAGGACCTGCGGGCGGCGATGGACGAGTGGGAACGGATCGGGGAGGAGACCGGGTTGTAGGGGGGGCGTTTTTCATCCCGATGGGTTACCGGTGTCAAGGTTACCTGCTCATGGTGGATCAACAGAGAACATTGCTGTAATTTGCTGATATTTTTTCGTGGCGGTAATCTATGTAACCATTTCGGGGTTGGAAGAGCCGGCTTGACAGCCGCGCTGCTGTTCGGTACCTTTCTTTTGCTGCATTTGAGTTTGGGGCCTGACCCGGGTTGTGAAAGGGTACCCGCGAGTAACAGCGGCGGTTATGCCACGACGGAGACTTCAGGTGAAGACGGGTTGCCGGCATCGATGATACGGGTTTTTTGAATAAAAGGAGATCATTTTACTATGTGCATAACAAAAGGGGCGCGTCTGTTTGTTTCGCTGTGTCTGGTCCCGGCAATAGTGTCACCCGCGCTGACTGAAGAAGCGGCACTGTTTCCGCACTCGATGGAGAAGGTCGATGGATTGTCCCGGTATTTCATTACCAGCGTGACGCTTGATCGAAGGGGGGGCTTGTGGGTCGGGACCGAGGAAAACGGCGTGTTCCGGGTAGACGGACAGGTCGAAAAGCACCGCTGTTTTGGATGTGATGAAGGTTTGGGGGACGATTGTATCTATGCGCTTACCCTTGACGGAAAAGGGCGCGTCTGGGCGGGGCACTTAAACCACGGGGTGTCTGTCTATAACGGGCGACAATGGAGAAATTACAGTGTGTATAAAGGGCCCCTCGGGGAGCGGGTGTTTGACCTGGCACGCCAGCCCGTTACCGGCGATATGTGGATAGCAACCAGTATCGGTATCACACGCTACCGCCTGCAGGAAGATGCGTGGGTGCACTATACCCGTCTCGACGGCTTATCTTCCGATCAGGTAACGTGCCTGGCGTTTGGCCCCTCGGGAAAGACGGTGTGTGCGGGGACTGATTGTTCCGGTATCAACGTGGGTCGTATCTCCGCCGGGGCGGTCAGATGGAGACGAGTAAGCGCCGGAAACGAGGTGCCGGTTGAGCCGCGTGGACAAGGGCTGCCATCCGACCAGGTAAACGACATCGTCATCTCGCCGAAGGGGAGAATATTCGTCGGGACCAACAGCGGACTGGCGATCGGAAATGTTTCGGGAACCCATTGGCGGTATTGCCGGGGAAAGGACTACCTCGAAAAGATCAAAAACATGTATGTTCCCCCTATTCCATCTATTATGAAAAAGCGGAAGAGACTGCAGGGACTCGTAAAAAAATATGACAAAGAAAAATTGCTTCTGGAAGACAGGATAACCTCCCTTGCGCTCGACGACGGCGGGTTGCTGTGGATCGGCCACTGGCAGAAGGGGTACGAGGTCATGGATGTTTCCCGCGGAGTCATTGTCGAGGCCTTCGATCCCGGGCGGGTTGAAAAAAAGGGTGTCCCCGCGTGGAACGGGCGGTTTTTCGTTAAGACTATTCGGCCGCTCGGACCCGGAAAGGCCGCGGTCGGCTGGTACCCGGGTGGGGTGACGGTCGAGAAGGCCCCCGTGCCTTCCCCGCGAACAAAGAAGATTGCGGTCGACGAACTGACAGAAGCCCGGGATGGTGTGCCGTTTCCTTCTCCCGCCGGTGTGCCCGAGGAGGAAACGCTCAGTGAATTGGCCCGCAGATTCAGAAAGCGTCTTCTCGCACGGGGTAGTGCCGAATACCTTGGTGACGACTGGATCACCCGGGGAGACTGGGTCGGCCGTTACGGGCGGACCTGCGGCACGCTGTGCGCGGTCCAGTCCCCCCACGATTATGACTTCTGTTCGAACGATAACGGCATATCGAGAAAAGAGTATGATATTACCGAGTGTATCGGCCCGCACCGGCGGAAGGGGGATTCGCTTCGCAACTGGATTCACTGGCTGAGCACCGACGATGGGAGGACCCTCTACGATTCGCAGATCGGCGTTCGTCGCCAGGCGTCGTGGGACGATCACGGGGAGACGTACCCGTGGACGTACGAGGGGCCGGACAACCTGGTCAAAATACAAATCGGTCCCGGTCTTCACCGCCTCGGCCTGTACTTTTTCAACAAGGACGGACACCGCGGTAACAATCGCCACCGCGATTACATCATAGACATAAAATCGTTCAATGAGGAGCCGGGTAAGCAGTACTTCCCCACCTGGACCAGCAGAAGGCTGGGCAAGAACACGTTTGTTTCCAGTTACCGTGCGGCCAGGGACCTGCCGGTAAAGCCGTATTTTAACCCGTGCCTGGCGCGTGCGCGAGTTCATGATTTCAGGGGCGGCGTCTACAAGAACTTTCTTCTCAACGGGCCGGCCATGTACATCGTTCACCAGAAAAGAAATTACAGTTTCAACACGATCCTGTCGGGTGTTTTCATTGACAGGATATCGTCAACGTTGCGCGATGGTTCAAAAAACCGGCGATCAATGGCGACACCCGGGGGCATATGGGGATCGATTTCGTATGGTCCGCCGGCATGGCGCAAAGCGGTCGAACAATGCAACGGACGGATCGGGGCGGCAGTCGACCTCTGGAATACGGCGATGGTTCCCGGAGACAACATAATCCCGAACGAAGCCCTCGGCAGGATCGCGTTTCGGGCCGCGGTGGCGGACGACGGGCCGCCTCCGGTGTTGAAGGCATGGCGATGGCACCTGCATATATGGAACCAAAAAGACAGGATCGAGTTCATGCACGTCATGAACCAATCCTGGGAGAACTTCAAAAAGTGGAACAGTAAGACCATCAAAGAGCATGCAGGGCCGCACAAGTATCCCCAGGTGCCCTTTCCCGGTATCGCGAAGGACGGGGAAAAGCGGGTAACGAACGTATCAGTAAAAGGAGAACAACAATGAGATGGACGGCTGGTGTAGTGTTGGCGGTTTTTTTGTTTACCGGCGGTGGCGTGGCATTTGCCGACGGCACATGCGTGATGAACGTGAGTTACGATAATCAGTATGCATGCGTTGATCATCCTGAAAATTGCAAGGCAAATGTAAGTATTACGCTGTGCAAGGAGGCCGAACGGCAGGAGAATGAAAACCCCGATTCATTCGACATCAAGTGGTCTTTGAAAGACGGAACGAAAATGGAGCTTGACGACAGCGAGACCACCGCAACAGTGACACTCGCGAAGACTGTCAAGGAAAAGGGTGATTACGCGGATACCGTGACGGCGGACATTTATTTTGACGAAGACAAATTGCACACGTCGTTATCCGAAGGAGTGGAATTCGGGTTGCTTTTCCTGGAGATCGTCGGCCTTGTAACCGGCGAGGGTGAGGAATACACGGGGGATATAAAGATCTGTGGAGGCCTGCCGGTACATGTTTTATGCTTGACGGAGGAAAGCCATACGTCGGGAACTGTCGAGTGGTCGTCGGGCGATTTGAAGGGGCGGTCGGACGGAGAAAAATACTTCATCTACCCGAAAAAGAGCAAAGAAGATACATACACAGTTTCAGTGTGGGATGCCGAATGCAAGGAGTGTATGGATTCAATCACTGTCGCGGTCGACACATGGCATCATACGTATGAATGGACAAGTCCGGACGAAGATGAAGATGGTAGCATCGAGTTGACTCCGGAAATTACGGCGGATGATATTCTCAGCAAATTAGACTTCGGGTCATTGACTAATGATACCCCATCGGTTGCCGATGAAGATGATATCAGACAAGCCGCAGAAATAGCATTTGAGAAGAAAGAAAGTTCAATTAAAAAGGCCTTTGCAGCGAGTTTGGGGGTTGGGCTTCCCTTGGTGGGAGAGGCGATTAAACAATGGAATGTATATAAATCAAATATAATAGAACAATTGGCAAATAAAGTTATAAAAAAAGCCAAGAATCTATGTAAACGATGGGTTAATGAGGCGAAAAAGGATGTAAAAATATTTGCCAAAAGAGCTGCGAGTTGGTGCAATGACCATTTCAAAAAAAGAGCCACTGCGCTAGCTTTTTACAAGTATAAATGCGATTCGTTTAATCCTGGGCACCCAGGGTGGCACGCCATTGAAGTTACCACGGGAAATGATCATACTGATTATAAAGGAAAAATTGGTTTTGATGGTATATCGGTTTCAGTTGAACCGTTTGGTGTTGGCATAAGCGTGGATTTGAAGGCGGTGGCTTCAATTAAACTTACTATTGGTCCCTACACGATCGATAATGATGTGTATCCGGTTGAGGATGCGAGCGACCCGACAACCACTGCTTCGTATTGGCCCAGATTTCACTATTCCATCGGCGGGGGTATTCAGCAGCAATCGCTGTTGGTACTTGAGGGTTCATTAGAAGAAAAAGTCAGTAAACGCCTTTCCAAACACGCACTGGACTTGATAGCAGAAGATGAAAACAAGCCGAAGGTTAAACCGTTGCAGTAGTGATTTTATATAAAGAAAGGAACACAAGATGCGAATTAGCATAATAATCCCAACGCTGTGTGGCATCGCCCTGATGGTGTCAGGTGGCGAAGAGGGTGCAAGGAAAAAAAAGACTATATTTGAAAAGGAACAATACGAGTATGATTTCAAGGTCGAAAAGGGAGAATACATTTTCATAGGTGGCATGAACGGCGCGGAAGGCATCGTTTCGCCGTTTTCGGTCGAGCATGCCACCTACCGGGTGGTAAAGGAGGATATC